>NZ_CCDG010000011.1 GCF_000723885.1 Paenibacillus camerounensis | reverse complement strand
GGCGGGCAGCGGCGGGCAGCGGCGGGCAATGACGGGCAGCGGCGGGCAGCGGCGGACAGCGGCGGGCAGCGGCGGGCAATGACGGGCAGCGGCGGGCAGCAGCCAGATGCTCTTCCTATCCTGCAGCAAATAACAAAAAGCCACCCCCGCATAACACCGGCGGCAGCTAAAAGACCCTCTTATTTTACATTTCCGTCACAAGCCGCTGTATTCAGCAAGCCCATCCTTTACTCTGCGCCCCACACCTCTTCAGCGATTTCCCGGATCAGGTTGAGCTTCGCCCACTGCTCCTCTTCAGTCAGGAGATTGCCTTCTTCGGTCGAGGCAAAGCCGCATTGCGGACTTAGATACAGCCTGTCCAGCTCCACATACTGTGCTGCCTCACGGATTCGCGCGAGGATGGTTTCTTTGTTTTCCAGCTCGGGTGTTTTGGATGTTATCAGGCCCAGCACAACTTTTTTGTCCTTACCCATGTAACGCAAGGGCTCGAAGCCGCCCGCTCTTTCCGAGTCGTACTCCAGATAGTAGGCATCTACATTCTGCCGAGCAAAAAGCGCCTCTGCTACCGGCTCATATCCCCCATAGGTGGCCCAGGCTGAACGAAAATTCCCGCGGCACACATGCGTCGTAAGCCTCAGGTCTTCCGGATGGTTAGCCAGTACCAGATTATTGATTCTGAGCTTTTCTTCCTTCCGCTGCTCATCGGTGCTTCTGTCTGCGTCAAATGCTGTGGAGCGCCCCTCAAAAAACTGTCCCCAGGAGCAGTCGTCCAACTGGACATTCCGGCAGCCCGCTGCGTACAGGTCGGAGATGACGGTTCTATAGGCCGCTACAATATCCCGGATCAGCCCTTCCCTCTCCGGGTAGACATGATTTGTATTATCCAGATTGGCTGGAGAGACCAGATGATGAAAGAACTGTGTTGGCGAAGGGATCGTCTGACGTACAATAATCCCTTCGCCCGCAATACTTTTGACAAACCTGAAATGCTCCAGAAACGGATGATCCTTCCCGCTGATTTTCCCCGTCAGCTCTGCAGATTGTGACCGCGCCGGTGTTCCTTTGAACACATTTACCGAAAGGCTTTCCGTTTGGGCTACCCCCTGGAGACCCCAGAAAAAATCAAGATGCCACCAGCTTCTGCGGAATTCGCCGTCTGTAGCCACTTTTAGCCCGGCCTGCTTTTGCTTGTGCACCAGTTCAATAATGCACTTGTCCTCTACTGCCTTTAGCTCTGTCAACGGGATTTCTCCGCCTGCATACTTTTCTCTGGCTTCCTTCAGCTCAGCAGGCCGCAGAAAGCTGCCTACGATATCAAAACGAAACGGTGCTGCGTGGGCTATGCACATTGTACTTCCTCCTTTTTCAAACACCAGCATTCTCATGTGTTTTATCAATATTAGTTCAAATCTAGCCGCAAATATAGGAAAAAGCGGAACCACAAACAGGCCAACCGGAAGATCCGGCTGACCTGAATGACATGTAGCCCGTAATGCAGAATATGCCGGGCCGGCTGAGTACAAGTGATTATTTTAGATACCCTCTGGTAAAAGCAATCGAACCGTCAAAATCCACATATACACCCTGAACAGACGGGCTCTTTAGAACATCTGCAACATAATAGTACAGCGGCAGGATAACCATTTCATCGATCAGCAATTTCTCGGCTTTGGCGTACAGGCGCATCCGGTCAGCGGGCTCCTGTTTTTGCCGTGCCTGCAGGATATAGCTGTCATACAGCTTATTGCTCCAGCCCGAATCATTGTCTGCACTCGAGGATGTGAAATATTCCAAAAACGTTGCAGGGTCATTGTAATCCGCCCGCCAGCCTGCTCTTGCCACCGTATAGTCCTGGCTGTAACGGTTATCCAGCAGCTCGCTCCAGCTCTGAACCTCAACATTCGCCTTGATGCCCAGCTTTTCTTTCCAGCCGGAAACGATGATTGAGGCAATCAGATCATGTCTTTGCTCAGCATTCACAATAATATTAAATTCCGGCAGGCTTTTCAGGCCCTCTTCCTTTAGTCCCTCCTGCAGCAGCTTTTTGGCTAATTTGATATCTTCTTTAAAATATCTGGAATCTGCAATCTCTGAGCGGAAGGATTGTTTTGCCCCAGAAATAGCCGGAGCAACATCCCCATAAGCCGGAATGCCATAAGGCAGCCCTTCACGGTCCACCGCCATTGCCAGAGCTTTACGTATCTTAACATTATTAAATGGAGCTTCGTTCACATTAAACTGATAATAATATAAGCCTGCGTACGGATAAGTATATTTTTCAATATCGTTTTCAGAGTTAGTTATGGAATCATAATAGTCAATAGCCGTATTCTCGCCGCTCCCGATCCAATCAAGATTGCCGGCCAGAAAGGCTGCTGTATTCGAAGGCTCCCAAGCCGCCGGTTTAAGAAAGTGTACCTCGGAGAGCTGAATCTCCTTAGCTGCGTAGTACCCGGCATTCTTGACCAGAACAATCTGGTAGGCATCCCAGGCTGCCAGCTTAAACGGGCCGTTGGTTACAATAGCCTTGGCACTGCCAGCCCATCCAGTGTTAGCTTTGACCGCAGCAGTATTAACCGGCAGGTAAATATTCTCGGCAAGCATCTGAAGGAAAGTATAGTCCGGAGCAGCAAGCGTCACCTGAAGGGTATGGTCATTCAGCGCCTTAATCCCTACTTTGGAGGCATCCTTCTGCTTACCGTTGTGATAGCTCTCCGCCCCGGCGATCATATACATTTTGAAGGCCAGGCTGTTATAAGACTGCGGAGACAATGCCCGCTTCCAGGCATATTCGAAGTCCGCGGCCTTAATAGGCTGCTGGTTGCTCCATTTGGCGCTGGTCCGCAGGGCAAAGGTGTATGTTTTGCCGCCATTGGATATTTTCCAGGACTTCGCTATGCCCGGCACGGCCTGTCCCTTCTCATTCAAGCGGACCAGACCCTCGAACAGGCCCTTGATGACCGATGACTCCGTATCGTTGACAGTAAGGGCCGGATCAAGCAGCCCCGGGATAACGTCCACGCCAATTCTGAACACCTGCTTGCTTCCTTCAGCCGAGACCTTTCCCTCTTGCGTTAATCCCATGCCCAATATCAATCCCATTGCTAAAAGTACATGAAGCAGCTTCTTCATCCACGATTCTCCTTTTTTCCTGTTAAATCAAACCAATACTTCCATCTTATCATGTAACTCCACATTCAGATAGAAGAACAGCAAACAGCCCTTCACAAGCTCTAAGAACTCGTGAAAGGCTTCGAAGCAGTTATTCAAGAACCGTCTATTTCCCGTAGCCGTTCATCTGCAGCCAGGAAGCGCAGGCGCCGGTCCAGCCGCGCGTATGCGGCTCCTCTTCAGCCAGACCCAGGCCATGTTCACCATGGGCATACACGTGCAGATCAAACGGAATCTGGCAGCGGCGCAGCGCTGCGGCAAGCAGCAGGCTGTTCTCCACCGGTACAGCGCCGTCATCCGCAGTATGCCAGAGGAAGGCAGGCGGTGAATCAGGCGTGACCTGCAGCTCCCCGCTTAAACGGCGGATCAGCTCCTCAGGCGGATTAGCACCCAGCAGATTGTCTCTGGAGCCTTCATGTGTCACACCATCCATCATGGATATGACCGGGTAGCAAAGAATAGAGAAGTCCGGACGGCAGGACTCCCGTTCGAGCGCCTCCTCTGACTCCTTGTTCCCTCTGTCAAACAGTCCGGATACCGTTGAAGCAAGATGCCCCCCGGCGGAGAAGCCCAGTATGCCGGCTTTTTGCGGATCAATTCCGAATTCCTCCGCACGATAACGGATTGTACGCAGCGCTCTTTGAGCATCCAGCAGGGCGTTCGGATACTGGTAAGGAGCCACTCGGTAACGCAGCACAAAAGCGGAGATTCCAAGTAGGTTCAGCCACTCGGCTATCGGCCCTCCTTCATGGTCAGCCCGCAGCCGGTAAGCACCACCGGGACAGATCAGCACTGCAGCATTATTGCTTCCTTCCGCCAAATAAGGCGTAATTGCCGGGCAGTCCTCATCACTTGTACCCTGCGCCCCCGGAGCGCCATCCGGCCATAATAACAACGTTTCCATCTGCATCCCTCAAGCTTTCCTACTATAATAGAATAATGAGTCTACATAGATTGAATGCTGGTCTTCTCTTATTTATGTATGTTCTGAGTTCAATCTATATCGGGAGTTACCTAACCCACGACTATTAGTCTATCAAGCCCCTATAATTCATGCAATCCGCTTACAATAACATCTGCCCCGCTTAATGCCTCAGGCCTTCCGGTTCCGACGACCTGCATTCCTGCCGCTTTACCTGCAGCCACGCCTGCTTCGGCATCCTCAAAGACAACACACTCATACGGCTGCAGACCCAGTTCCCGGGCAGCTGTCAGAAATACCTCCGGGTCCGGCTTGGCTCTGGATACCTTGTTGCCGTCAACAACAGCATCGAACAGTCCGGCAATATTCAGCTTATCCAGAATGAACTGTGCATTCTTGCTGGCTGAGCCGAGGGCGATGCTGATACCGCAGCCGCGCAGCCTGTTCAGATACTCTCTAACGCCAGGAAGCAGCTCTGACTCCTCTAACCGGGAGATGTAATCTACGTAAAGACGATTCTTTTTATCCGCCATGGCAAGCTTCTCATCCTCCGTGAATTCCAGCCCGCCAATATCCAGCAGAATATCAAGCGATCTCATCCGGCTCACACCCTTAAGGCGTTCATTATCCGCTTCAGTAAAATCAAAACCGAGCTCTGACGCGAGTGACCGCCAAGCCAGATAATGATATTTGGCAGTATCCACTATGACTCCGTCCAGATCAAAGATGGCACCCTTCATTTGCTTCAGCATGCTATTATCCGGCATACATTCATGACCTCCTGTTGTAACTTTATATTCAGATTCACCAGCCGTTATTCAGCAGCACCGGCATTGTCAGCGGCACCTGCAGCACCCGCCGTCCGCAGCGTCAGCATAGCTCCCGGCTGGCACAGCTGATCCCTGCTGACGCATCCGCTTACCTTAAGCGCCTCCCTGTTCCCGGCGGCGGCACTAACGGTTATCTCTTCCCGGCTGACCCTCAGCCGGAAGCTGTCTCCGCGCAGGCTCAGCGGCACTTCCACCGCTGTCCACAGCTCTGGCAGTGCAGGCTGCACCGACAGCACTTTTCCGGCAAACAGCACGCCGGCAAAACCGAGCACCGCCGCCATCCAGGCTCCGCCGTTTGCCGCCGGATGTGTTCCGCCGATATACAGGTCTCCGACATACTGCTTGGATTCCCCGGTCAAGTCTACTGTTGCGGTACGCATAAAGTAAGGATACCCCCAGTCAGGCGATCCGATATCGGCTGCCACCAGCGCATAGATACAAGGACTCAGGCTGGAGCCATGCTCCGTCCGCGGCTCGTAATACTCCCAGTTGGCCTGCTTGACCTCTTGGGAGAAGGTGCTTTTGAACAGGTTCAGCATCAGCACCACATCCGCCTGTTTAAGAATGGCGGTCGTAGTCGCCAGCCCGTTTCCGCCGCCCAAATATTCATTCGGGTGAATAACCCGGGCTTTAAGCTCTGCCAGCGGGACATCCTCCAGCTTAAAATAGCGGTCGAACTGCTCGATAAGCAAGGTGTCCGGATCAGGCTGCGGAACATATAAGCCATCCAGCATTTCCCGGAACTCTTTCAGGAACGGCCCGCCGGCAAACCTTCCGGCCAGCTGCTCATACCGCTCCGGATATTTAGCCCGCACCAGCTCTGCGCTCTCTAGAGCAACCTCAAGTGTCTGCCGGACAAGAGCATTGGTAAAAGCATTGTTATTGACCCGTTCATGGTATTCATCAGGACCGGTAACATCCAGCATCTCGTAGCGCCGCTTAACCGGATTATAGCAGGCATAGGAGTAAAAGAACCGGGCACATTCCCAGATCACTTCTGCTCCGCCGTCAGCCAAGAGACTGTCATCTCCGGTAAACGCGACATACTGCCAGATTCCGTGTACTACATCAGCACTGATATGCACCTGTTTATCACGGAAGTAGGTGCGCATCGGCCGACCGGTGAATACATCGTTTACGTTGAACAGCGTGCAGGCATCATCGCCTGTATCCTGGCTCTCCCAGGCGTAAAAGGCGCCAAGATACCCATATTCAGCAGCCTTCCGCCGCGCGCCGTCCAGCGTATGAATACGGTACATCAGAAGATTGCGGGCCGTGGCAGGGTCACTGTGCAGGAAAAAGGGCAGCATGAACATCTCTGTATCCCAGAACACTGCGCCTTTGTATACCTGGCCGGACAGCCCTCTGGCTGGAATAGATACCTTCTCCGACTGTGTCGGTGCAATGATCAGCAGCTGATAGATGCTGTACCTGAGCGCAAACTGTGCAGCTGCATCCCCTTCGATCACACAGTCACTCCTCCTCCAGCGTTCCGCCCAGGCTTCACGGTGTGCTGCAAGCAGTTGTCCATAGCCGGCTGCTTCCGCCGCAAGGACATTTTGCACGGCCGACTCGGCAGGCTCACTGCAGTCCAGCTCCGTGTAGACAGCTGCGTATTTATACCATTCATAAACCTCACCAGCCTTGACGTCAAAAGCAATGAACCTGCGCGCGCCACCCTCTCCTGACGTTTCCCCCGCCTCAAAATTGCATGTTGTCATTTCTGCTGCCGCCACCTGCAGGCCAAGCTCACCGGTAACGGCTTCAGCCAGAAGCACGCCCTTCGTATGCCGCTCCTGCAAGCCGTACAGATGTGGGCCGTTAATATCCCACACCTCACTGTCAATGCCTGTCTCCAGCTCAATCCGGCAATCCGCCGTAGCAGCCAGGCTAAGCCGGGACACCAGCACATGCAGCTGATCCATGCTGACGAAGCGCTCGGCGGTAAAGCTCAGCTCGCCCCCGCTGATGCCATACACCGTCTCACGCTTATGCAGCGCACAGGAAATATCCAGCTCCTGACTATGCGACAGCGGCTCTGCGTCAAGCACGCCCAGCCGTTCACCATTACAGCTAAGCCTTGTAAACAAAGCGTTCGGCGCGTTGACCGGCTCGCGCCACTTCCCTCCGGCCTGATCGTATACGCCGGCCAGGGTGACTGCGGCAAGCTGCTCCTTGCCGAATTCCTCCAGCGTTCCGCGGAAGCCCATATATCCGTTGCCGGTCATATATTTATTGCCGCCTGTTATAACCTTCTCCGCACTGAATTGAAGGTCCTTGACTATCCAGCTCATCCGGCCACCAGCCCTTCAGCGAGCGGGAGCATTACATTGTCAGGGCTTATGCTGACACGCTGTCCGTAAACCATAATTTCAGTGCATCCTCCTGAAACGGCTTGTAACTGCACACCCTCCTGCGCGACAGCCAGACGGATCAGCACTCCTTCATACTGTACATGGAAGCTATAGGACGTCCAGCGCTCCGGCAGCGACGGACTGAAGCTGAGGAGCTCCCCGTCTGAACGCATACCGCCGAATCCGTATACGATGTTCATCCACGCCGCGGCAATCGAGGTGGTATGCAGACCTTCACGGGTGTTGCGGTTGTAATTATCCAGATCCAGCCTGGTGGCAAATTCAAAGAACCTGTATGCCTCCTCATGCCTGCCGATTTCACTGGCAAGAATGGAGTGAATCGACGGTGACAGCGAGGATTCATGAATACAGCGCGGCTCATAATATTCATAATTGGCAAGCTTGGCTTCCCTGGTGAATTCACTGTTGTACAGGAACATGAACATCAGTACGTCAGGCTGCTTAATCATGTCGTAACGGTACAGGCGGTCGTAGGACCAATTCGAATAGAGCGGAAAATCTGTTACCGGAATAGAGTGAATATCCATATGCGGCATATCAAAAAATCCGTCATGCTCCTCATATACCCCGCTGGCCGGGTCAGCAGGGATCTTCATATGCTCCGCTTTATGTGACCAGTCAATAAGCTCTTCTTCACGCAGCGCGGTCAGGGCAACCAGCTCAGCGAACTGCTCCGGCACAGACCGCCGCATTTCCTCCAGTGTATCATTAGTGTACTCAAACAGCTTTTTGGCCATCAGATTGATATAGCAGTTGTTATTCACCATCAGCTGGAATTCATCCGGGCCCATTACGCCAAAATAACCGTATTGCCCGCTGCGCGCGCCCCACTGTCCGCGTGTCGCATAGAAGCGGCTGATCTGAATCAGCATCTCGGCGCCTTTACTATACAGAAACGCCTTGTCACCCGTATTTTTCACATAATGCCAGATACCGTAGGATACAGCCGTTCCGACATGCAATTGCAGATTGGAATGCTGCCACAGATCACAGCTTTCCGTTCCGTCAATGGTTGCAATCGGATAACAGGCGCCTTCACAATCCACATCCCCGGCCCGCAGCATCGCCTCCGGCAGTGTCTTGTAACGGAATTCAAGCAGGCTACGGGCCGCCTTCGGATTGTTGAACATATAAAAAGGCAGGCAGTACGACTCTGTATCCCAGAATGCCAGTCCCCGGTAAGCTTCTCCGGTCAGCCCCTTCGCTCCGATGTTATAGCCCGGATGATCGCCGTGGTACGTCTGGTACAGCTGGAAAATACAGAAGCGTATACCCTGCTGGTTCTCCTCATCCCCTTCGATAGAGATATCGCTGGTCTCCCAGATCCCGTTCCAGTACGCAGCCTGCGCAGCAAATACATCATTCGTCTCAAGCCCAGCCGCTTCTACGGCAAGCTGTATGCCCTTCTCCCACAGCTCCTCTGGAGTAAGTACCTTGTCTGTGTCCGCATAGTTGACGGCAAGCTTCGTATAATGAATCCTTTCTCCTTCTATTAAAGAAAGTGCAAAGGACTGGCCCGCGAACCGGTCACGCTCTACCGGATACGGGTTCAGTTCAGCTGCTGACTGCAGGACAAAACCGGAGAACAGCCTGTTGCCGGTGGTCAGTGTTTCCGCCATAATTGCTGTAATTCCCTGCGCAGAAGCGCTATGCAGGCTTTTCCACATGCTTTGTCCGCGCTCCTCATGGACCGCCCCGAAATCAAGCCCTGTAAGCACCTGCACCTCACCCGAGAAATTAAGCGGCTCAAACGCCACCTGCTGCAGCCCGAGATGTGACATCGTCATGCTGACCAGCCGGGTGAAGGTTACCTTCAGCTCTTTGCCGCCTTCCAGCAGCCATACGAATTCACGGCAATAAGTACCGGTGCGGAAATCCAGCCTGCGGCGGAAGTTCTTTACCCGGCTATGTGCCAGATCCAGCTGCTCACCGTCAACCGTAATCCGTGTATACAGCCAGTCCACCGCATTCACCATATAACGCAGCGAGCGGATAATTCCTTTATAATGGTTGCCGATAGCGTGCTCTTCATATAATCCGTTAAAATAGCTGCCCAGCAGCATATCCCCCGAGTAGCCTTCTTCCGGATAGCCGCGCACGCCCATATACTCATTGCCCAGCGAAAAGATCGACTCCGATACCCTGTTCCGCCCCGGATCAAACCCTTCTTCCATTACCGACCACGGATCTACCTTTAAATATTTATCCGCTACTTTAGCCATGTCTGATTCTCCCTCTCCGTTTATTGATGCCCAACTCCAGCGTACCTGTCATGCGTCTGGGGGCCAATGTCCGGCTGTAACGGAGTTATGTGCATTTTTACGGAGTTGAATAAATTCCACAGTTCACCATATAATCAATACTAAATGTCTCTTTCCCGGAAAAAAGCATGAAAAAGCCGTTTCCCAACAATTGTGCAAACTGGGAAACCGCTGTTATAATAGACGTTAATTATGGATTTTCCACCTGAAGGGGCATAAAACATATTAAATCTCACACAATTGAAGTGAAAATTATCACAATGTTATAAATTCGACACTTTTTCGCGAAATTTTTTAACCATAAAGAGGAATTTACATGTATAATTAATTTAAAATTTACTGAAAAACTGAGGGAATAAAGGGGATGTCGATTATGATAAAGGAACATTACAATGTTATCGAAGCCCACGGAAATACAAACTGTTTCTCCGAACAGAATTTCAACAGACTTCTCGTTACAATGAAGGAACGTATGGTCCCTGAAGGATCACACCTCTTCTGGGAAGGCGACTACTCGGATAAATTGTTTTATATCAAACGTGGACGCGTGAAGCTGACCAAATCTACTGACGAAGGCAAGGAACTCATTCTTTATATGTATCAGGCTGGTGATATGGTAGGTCAGGCTGACCCGTTCTTCAGCACGAAGCATAGCTTCACCGCCGAAGTTATTGAAGAAAGCGAAGTTGGTGTAATCGAACAGAAGGATCTGGAAATTCTGATCTGCCAGCATTGCGATTTCGCCATTGACTTCATGAAGTGGATGGGTATTCATCACCGTCTCACACAGACGAAATTCCGTGATTTGATGATGTACGGCAAACCGGGCGCACTTTGCTCCACTCTGATCCGTCTTGGCAACACCTACGGTGAGAAGAATGGCGACAACATTCTGATCAACAAAAAGATTACGCATACTGACCTGTCCAACATGATTGGCGCTACCCGTGAGAGTGTCAACCGGATGCTGAGCGATTTGCGTAAAAAAGATGCTGTTGAATATGAGAATGGTATGATTGTCATTAAGAACCTTGGCATGCTGCAGGAAATCTGCCATTGCGAGATGTGTCCGAACGAAATTTGCCGGATTTAATTTCCTAGTAATAATACCCTCTATTCTCCTCATTGAAACAGTTCTGGCCCAAATATTATTTAATAACAAATAGAGTGGTCAAAGGCGCCGTGCAGGCGTCTTTTTTTCTGCCGTCAAAAGCCGCCGGCCGCAGATTTAGTAACAAAAAAACTGCCCTGAAGGCTAATGCCTCAGGACAGCTTATCAGTACTGCCTTAATGTTTGCTGAAGGTATTGCGGACGGGAGAGATGAGCCAGTAGGCTGCACCGACGAACAAGCCGCCTCCGATGATATTGCCAAGCGTAACCGGGATCATGTTATGCAGCCAGCCGGCTACGGTAACGGTCTCAGGGTGGTTAGGCAGCAGAACTGCTACACTTAGCAGGGTCATATTGGCTACACTGTGCTCATAGCCGCTGGCGATGAAGGCGAACAGGCACCACCAGATCAGCATCAGCTTGGCAGCCTCGCTTTTAGCACGGGAGGACATCCAGATGGCCAGACAGACAAGCCAGTTACAGAGGATGCCGCGGAAGAACAGCTCCGAGAAGGGCAGCGTCATTTTTTTGGCAGCAGCAGCGAAGATCAGATGCTCCGCAGGAGCTGCCTTGAATAATCCGGTCCCCTGGATCAGCAGAGCCAGGATAACAGCACCGCCGACGTTGCCGATAAAGACGATGACCCAGTTCTTGACCGTGTCCCATACTGAGGTTCTTCCTGCAAGGGTACTGACGGTAAAGAACATATTGTTCCCGGTAAACAGCTCCGAGCCGGCAAAGATGACCAGGGTCAGGGCGATTCCGAAGGAGGCGCCCATTACGAGCGGCTGGAACGGCGATTTAACCGCCGCCAGCGGTGCTCCCAATGAGAAGATAAGAATAATTCCGATTCCGACGTATGCCCCTGCGAGCAGCGCCGCTAAAAAGTACCGCGGCAAATTTTCATTCATTTTATCCCGTTTGCTGACTGCTGCCTCTACGATGTTCTCGACGCTTTGCGTAAACATCTCTCCACCCCGCCATTTCTTATCTTAATTTAGCTTTGAATCAATGTACCCTGCAGGGTAACTTTAACACTTTCCCCGTCTACAGTAACCGGGAATGTGGCGACTCTTCCTTTGTCGGGAGCCTGAACCTCTCCGCTGCGCAGATCAATTTTCCAGTCATACAGCGGATCGTACAGGTAATGCCCGGACACAATTCCTTCCGCGAGCGGGCCGCCCTTCGGATGAGGATTCTTGTTCTCCACCGCGAAAATCCGGCCATCCGAGGTTTTGAACACAGCCAGCTCCACCGGACCGCAGCCGACTACACGCCCGATCTGCGGCAGGAAATGCTGAACCGTCCCTATCGTATACTCATGGTTTGTGTTTTCCATTGTTCTCTCTCCTCCTGGGCTTTTTATTTTAGTGCTGGGCTTTTTCGAACAGGGCGCTGCGGGTGTCTTCTTCCTTCAGCATTTTTTTCCATGGATCGGATACCTGGGCCAGGGCAAAATCAATCCGTGCCGCAAGCTCCTTGCGGTTCTCCTCGTTGTTCAGAATCACGCTCTGGATTTGCTCAAGACCCATGCGTTCTACCCATTCCGATGTTCTTTCCAGATAGTTGCCTGTTTCACGGTAGAACTGCATCACAGCCGAGCATACCTCTACCAGTTCCTCATCTGTCTTCACCTTGCAGAAGGCATCTGCAATACGCGGCTTGATACCGCCGTTACCGCCGATGAACACTTCCCAGCCGCCGTCGTTGCCGACGATTCCGATATCCTTGGTGCATGATTCCGCACAGTTACGCGGGCAGCCGTTAACCGCCATTTTGAACTTGGCAGGGAAATCAAGACGTTCGTATTTACGTTCAAGCATCGCCCCTACACCCATGGAGTCCTGTGTACCAAACCGGCAGAATTGGTTGCCGACGCAGGTTTTGACGGTGCGCAGCGATTTGGCGTACGCGTAACCGGAAGGCATATCAAGCTCTTCCCACACTTTTGGCACATCTTCCTTTTTGACACCGATCAGGTCCAGACGCTGTCCGCCGGTTACCTTAACTACCTTCACATCATATTTCAGGGATACATCGGCAATCCGCTTCAGATCCTCCGGTGTAGTTACACCGCCGTACATACGCGGAACAACTGTAAAGGTACCGTCCTTCTGAATGTTCGCACTCATCCGTTCGTTGACAAAACGCGATTCCTTCTCGTCCTCATGCGTATCCGGATAAATCATGCCGAGGTAATAGTTGACGGCCGGACGGCACTTGGAGCAGCCTTCAGGCTGTTTCCACTCCAGCACGTTCATAACTTCCTTAGTCGTTCTGAGTCCCTTAGCTGTAATCTCAGCAACAATTTCATCACGGCTGAGCGGGGTGCAGCCGCAGATACCGGCTTTGGCACTCTCCTTGAAGCTGTCACCGAGCACGAATTGCAGGATTTGTTCAACAACCGGCTTACAGCCGCCGCAGGAGCGTGTGGCTCCGGTGCAGGCCTTAATCTCATCAACAGTGGTAAAACCGTTCTCTGTTACCGCATCAACAATCGCCTTTTTGGTAACTCCGTTACAGCCGCAGACGATTTCTTCATCAGCCATCGCTTCCACGGACATACCTTTTTTGGCATTGCCGCCGCCGCAGCAGCCCGTTCCCATCACTTCGCTGTAGATATCATCAGTCATTTCGGTGCCTTGCTTCACAAGCTTCTGCAGATTCGCAGATTCGGTAACATCACCGAACAATACAGCACCGACAATGACATTATTTTTGAGCAAAATCTTCTTGTAGGTTCTCTTCCATTCATCCTTGGCCGAAATAACGGTATGCTCCGGTGTATCTGTAAACTCGCCTGCCGAAAAGACATCCACGCCGGAAATCTTCAGCTTTGTTGATACAACGGAACCTTCATAAGGCTGTGTTGCTGCTCCGCACAGGTGCTTCGCAAGCACCATACCCTGCTCGAACAGCGGAGCTACCAGACCATAGCAGGTTCCGCGGTGCTCTGTACATTCACCTACGGAGTAGACATTTTCCATTGATGTCTGGAGGTAATCATCGACAACGATCCCCCGGTTAACCGTAATGCCGCTGTCTTTAGCCAGCTGAGTGTTTGGCTTGATTCCGACAGCCATCACTACAAAATCCGCCTGCAGCTCCGAACCGTCGCTGAATCTGAGCCCGTTAACACGTTCATCACCGGTCAGTTCCGCTGTCTGCTTACCCATGGCGAACTTCACACCTTGACGGGTAAGCTCTGCCTGCAGCATTGATGAAGCCGTATGATCCAGCTGACGCTCCATCAGATCCTCCAGCAGATGAACTACGGTGACATCCATGCCGAGGTTGACCAGGCCTTTAGCCGCTTCAAGTCCGAGCAGGCCGCCGCCGATTACTGCTGCTGTACGGTACTGCTTGGCCGCTGCCAGCATTGCATCACAGTCAGCAATATCGCGGAAGCCGACTACACCTTCTTTGGTGCTGCCCGGAACAGGCAGGATGAAGGAGTTGGAGCCTGTGGCAATAATCACTTTATCGTAAGGAACAGCCAGTCCGTTATCAGCGATGACCTGCCGGGCTTCCTCGTCAATCTTTACTACCGTAGTTCCTGTATGCAGCGTAATATTGTTGTCTGCATACCACTGGCGGTCGTTCAGAATAATATCTTCAATACTTTTGCTGCCTTCAAGCACATAGGACAGCATGATCCGGTTATAGTTGGGGTGAGGCTCGCTGCCGAAGATCGTAATATCATAAGCGCCGCCCAGCTTCAAAATCTGTTCAATAGTCCCTACGCCTGCCATCCCGTTGCCTATCAATACTAGCTGTTTTCTCTCCACTCTCACTGTTAAAACCTCCCCAAAGCTCTTAAAATTCTTTGAATTTTATCTCGTACCTGAATTATACATTTTAAATTTGAACGGCATTTGTGATTACAATCACAATAATTGTGAATGTTTTCACAATATTACATGTCATGTAAGCTTACACAGGAATAGATAATTACTGATTTTTTCACAAAAAACAGCCAGATTCTCTATCGCCAATGAAGGCCATATAGAGAAATCCGGCTGTATAATTCATGTTACATTATGTTATCGCAGAACAAGGGATATCTCCAGCTCATCCTGGATTCTCAGCTTCATGTCAATTCCGTTGTCCAGCAGCGCCTTATCATTCAGCTTCAGCTTCCACTCTTCATTGGATAACGGCTTGTATTCCTTGACAGCGATCAGTGTCTTGTTATTCTCCGCCAGGCGGACATGGCCGCTGCTCTTCAGCAGCCCTCTCACGGTCATATCCTCAGCATAAGGCATAACATAGGAATGTGTCAGCTCCGGCTGGCCGCTTCCGCCGTTAATAGTCAGGATGACAGGCTGCAACGGGGCTGCCTGTGCCGCTGCGGCTGTTATAAGGATCATGTCCTCACGCTTCACTACGGTGCTTAAATCTGCCGCCGTTTTACCGCTTAATTGAATCTCCCAGGCCATGTCAGGACTGAGCGATATATGATTTACACTCAGCAAAGAAGTTCCGTCTCCGGAAAAAGTGACCAGGCCGCTGGCATTAAGCAGCTCCTTGACAGTGATGTCAGGCTTAAATGCATCACTGATCTGCCGCCCGGAGCTCCCGGTCAGGTCATTATCTCCGATCTTTACTGAGAATGCCGGCTGAGGGGCACCAGCGGCAACATTATTCACTTCAAGATTTGCCCCCAGGGCTTCACAGCCCCCTACAATCATAATCAGGATGAGACCCCAACATATCCGCCATAACCCATTCACCTTCAATTCCAGGCACCCGCCTTCTTTTGCCTGACACAGCTTCCAGCATCTTCTCAGGCATGTAGTCGTTATGTATTACTCCTTATTTAAGGATAACGTAAACAGACAGGCTTCTCAAATCATTTTGCCGATCACCGGCATTTTTACTTTTCTGCACACAAAAAGCCCCCGAAGGGGCTTTCCACAGCCAGCTCTGTTGATGCTGCTTATTGATAGCGCAAAAACAGGTTATTATTTTCCAGATGAACATGCTCGAAGGTCATGCCTTCCAGCTCCTCAAGCCGGGCATAGGTCAAGCGATATGTTGTGCAGGCATGCGGCGGCGGAGTGAAATCTCCCGTAACCGCACGCAGCTCACGCAGAATTTCGCCCGCCCCTTCATGCTCCTGCTCCAGATTGTGCAGCAGCTCATGCAGCTCAGCCAAGCCTGCTTCACTTGGATTTTCGCTGTAAGCCAGCATTTTAGGGAATTCCACTTCCTCTTCCTGTGCTGTATGCTTCAGCAGATCTTCACGCAGCAGGTTGAACAGGCGGTGAACTTCAGCCAGATGCGGGGAATCGTCGCCATGTACCCGGAACACCTTAGTGACGTTCTGGCTGATCTGCGGAAGCTCTTCACGCAGGTAGCGGTGATGCTTGTTCACAATATGCTCTACCAGCTCACGGGAAGATGCCTGATTCCATCTGGTATCTTCCTCAAGCACAGGATGCTCCTCTACCAGCTTCTGCAGATCACCGAGCAGCTGGTCTGCATTCAGCCCCTTCTCTTCAGCTGCTTCAGCCAGCGGCTTTGCTCCGCCGCAGCAGAAATCGATCCGCTGTCCTTTAAAGTAATCTGCAGCTTTCGGAAATTGCAGTACGATATCTCTCACAAAATCTTCACCGCTGAAGCTAAGCTGTCCGTTTGTATGATTCAATTGATTGGCCGTCATCATAGGCCCTCCCTTATCATTATTGGTCTAGGTTCTTTCTTACCTCTACACAATAACGTCTGGCAGAACCCCGGCTTGTGATTTTGCGCACTAAATATATAAAATTTTATTGAACACAGAGCTCAATACGTTTGATTCCCCAACGGCGTAATTCAGATCCGGTTCCCCGTATTCCAGCAGCCAAGCTCCGTAACATTACTTATTCAGCTTATTGTCTACCTTACCGTTGCCTGCATATACGTCCGCTTCCCCTGCGCATCCTTCAGGTACGGCCCAAGCCCGGCAAACCGGGAATGATCGACATACACGCCGGTCATCCATCTGCCTTCGGTCAGCCCGCCGTTCCACTGCAGGACCAGATCAGGGGCGGATATCCACTCCTGGTAGATCTCTATGTGATCCTGCTTGTATTCTTTGTAACGCTTGCCGATCTCCTTCAGCCTGTACGGATTAACATACGTCGGTACGAAATACGCGGATATTGTATCCAGCTCAGCACCATCCAGAAAGGCGTCATTGCCCAGATACTGCTGAAAAAGCAGTGTATTCTCATAGAGCGACCAGATTGCCGCCTGAAGCACCATACTCTGCCTGATCCCGTTGTGAAACGTGAATAACCGCTGACCGCTGGCAGCAGCCTGTCTTGAGGGCTCCGCCGGCTCCAGGCAATGCCGTTCACAGCCGATGCATTTCCAGCCGGAAGGACTCTGGATCCATTTTTGAAATACACGTCCGCTGTCGTTATCCCCTTTGTACAGAGAGGAGATAATGTCATAGGGCACACCAATCCACAAGTCCCACAAGGAATCGGGTAAATGGCCGTGCAGCATGAACAACGCCTTATCATAAATTAGCTGCACTTTAATCGAAGCGGCCTCCAGCTCGGCAACATCCTCTTTTCCATAGGTTATTTCCCGGGAAAACAAGGTATTTTTCATTTTCCTCGCCTCCTAAATGTTGTGCAGAACGGACCTCACAATATGGTTGCGCTTTCACTATCATTCTCTGCGACATCATAATCAGGGCTAGACAGGCTGGCCACGCTAGTTTTTCCTATTATATTACATTTTCGCGTTAGTTGTGCAAGTTTTATTTATTTAAATTTGAAAAAGCCCCTCTCTCCATTAGCGGAAAAAGGGGCTATCAACAGGACTTGTACCGCCGGATTACTCGACCCAGCTCTCGGCCCAGGACTGGATCTGCTGCATGACCGGCTCAAGTGCCCGGCCTTTAACCGTTAATTCATACTCGATGCGTACCGGAGTTTCGGGATACACATGTCTTACCAGAATACCTTCGCATTCCAGATCCTTCATTCGTTCCGACAGCATCTTATCGCTCATTGACGGGATCAGTCCGGAGATATCCTTAAAGCGCTTCGGGCCGCTCATCAATGTCTGGATAATAAGTCCATTCCAGCGTTTGCCTAAGAAAGAGAAGGCCGTTTCGAATCTTGGGCACATCGTCAGCTGATGTTCTTCCATTGTTCTCACCTCTCAGTTGTAAAGCTTACTATAAGTTAGTATATATAATTTTAACATATTTATAGCGTAATGAACATCGTTTACCAAAAAAAAGTTCATCAGCCCTATCCCATTATATCTGCAGTGTCAATCCCTTGTGCCTTGCTGCGGCTTACGCCGGGCAATCGCCTCAGTTACTGCATAAGCCAGATCATCATTCCCGTACAGCGACAGTACACCGAGAACGGTATCATCCGAAATATCTCCCGCTTCCTCTTCAGGTACAGTCAGAGCAAGTGCCCGGCCGAGTGCGGCATTGCCCTCCTGCTGCGGATAAGCCTGCAGATACAATTCATGCGGGTCAAGCTTGTTGTTCACACACCACTGGGCAAACACAAGAATCATCATTTCCTCATCCCGCTTATAGCTCTCGATGATTTGTTCCTCCATTGATTTGCGGTATTCGTCCATGCTCTAACTCCTCTCAATTCCTCTGTCATTCAGTAAGCTCTGCAGCCAGCCTATGGCTCGGCAATACATTAGATGCGCCGATGCTGCATAGCTCCGGTGTATGAATAGTGCTTAAAAAGTGCTTTACCGCCCCGCTGAATCCTCTGCGCTCCAGCACCGTGTCCCAGCTTCCGAAATTCTGGCTGCGGGGCAATGCGCCCTTCTCATATAGAACAGCCTGTTCCAGGTCCGTCACCTCAACTGATCTGCCATTGCCGTGTAGCTCCAGCTTCTCCATATCGGCTCCGGCATCCCTGACCATACTGTACATTCCGGTGACACCGGTGTTCCAGCCAAGGATTCCGGATGACTGCAGCAGACGGCCTTCACTGTCAGAGGTAAGCCGGCTTCTCAGCAGCTCATAATCGTTACCGCAGAGCCACAGCAGCAGATCAAGCATATGAATCAGATCATCATGGACCGTCTCATGGCTGGTGCTGTTCTGCACGCCGGTCCGGTGCTTCACCGCATTGCACAGGCTGATTCCCCCGGCCTTCTCCAGCCAGGCCTTGGCTGCCGTATACATAGGTGCAAAACGGCGGTTGAAGCCGACAGCAAGCAGCAGCCCGCGGTTCTCGGCCAGCTCTGCCATCCGCTGCGACTCCTCCAGATTGTAGGACAGCGGCTTATCTACATACACCGGTAAACCGTGCTCCAGACATTTTGTAACATACTCATAATGGGTTGTAGTTGGACTGTGCACAAATACTGCATCCAGGTCCCATGACAGCAGCTCATCCAGATCCGTAGTCCCTTTGGCAAGACGGTAAGAACGGACAGCTCCCTGCACAGTTGCCGGTGAATGGCTCAATAAGCCGACTACCTCCGCCTGATCATGGCGGGACAGCAGCGGCAGATATACTTTGCGGGCAATATCGCCGATCCCGATCAGCGCCACTCTTTTACGCACAGGAGTATTCATAGTACATCTTCCTTTACATGTCGTATAGATGTATTATACCGTGACATCTTGCGGCGGCAATGATCTTTGCTTCATTAATTACTTTTTTTTCAGTATGATGAGGGGAACAGCTTGTGAAGGGGCATAGTAAAAATGAAAAAATGGATAACGGTATTCCTGTATGTTTCGCTAGTAATCCTTGCGTTTATCTACAGATATGATCTGCTGGAATGGCTGCGCGAGGATCATAGCCCGCTATTGTCCTTTGTGGCCGCAATATTGCTGGCTTTTTTCCCTGTCCTTCCGTATAAGCTGATTATCGGGTTATTCGGCTATATTTACGGCAGTACCGCTGCGGTATTGATCTGCTGGAGTGCGACCACTATTGCAGCTGCAATAATGTATGGTTTAGTAAAATATCTGTTTCAGCAGCGTGCGGCCACTTATCTGGCATCCGTACCGTCACTGCTTAAATTCACTTCCGCTGTACAGCGGCGTCCGTTCGTATCGATTATTCTAGCCAGGCTTGCTCCGGTAGTACCGCAGTCGGCTGTCAATATTTATGCGGGAGCCGCCAGCCTTCCTTTTTGGAGCTATCTCGCAGCAACCGGTATCGGCAAGCTTCCAGGCATCGCTTTATACGCATTTCTTGGAGACAGGCTGTTTGCATAACGTTGGCAGATGTCGCCTGTTTGTTTTATAATAGCTCTAGATTGTGATCAATTTCATTGCGCATCTTGAATGGAGGGATATTAATGAGTGAGAATCAAATGGATAATATAGGCTCTAAGACAGAAAAAGCTACCTTTGCCGGCGGCTGCTTCTGGTGCATGGTATCCCCTTTTGAAGAATTGCCGGGCATTGCCGGGATTGTCTCCGGTTATACTGGCGGTCATACCGTGAATCCGACCTATCAGGAGGTGTGCTCAGAAACGACCGGGCACGTCGAGGCGGTGCAAATCACCTTTAATCCGGATATTTTCCCATACAGCAAGCTGCTTGAGCTGTTCTGGCAGCAGATCGACCCTACAGATGCCGGAGGCCAGTTCCATGACCGCGGAACCTCCTACGGCACCGCTATTTTTTATCATTCGGAAGAGCAGCGGCTTGAGGCTGAAGCTTCCAAGGCAGCTCTTGCGGCCAGCGGGCGCTTCTCGGCACCCATTGTGACGCCAGTCCTGCCAGCCAAGCCATTTTACCCTGCCGAGGAGTATCACCAGGATTATCACCATAAGAATCCGGGGCATTATAAGCGTTACCGCAAGGGCTCCGGCCGGGAAGCTTTTATCGAGACCCACTGGAAGCATAAAGAAGATAAAGAGAGCCTGAAGACACGGCTGACCCCGCTGCAGTATGAAGTGACGCAGAATAACGCGACTGAATCCCCGTTCCGCAATGAATTCTGGGATCATCACGGTGATGGCCTGTATGTGGACATTGTCTCCGGTGAGCCGCTGTTCAGCTCCATGGACAAATACGATTCCGGCTGCGGCTGGCCCAGCTTCACCCGCCCCGTCCGTGATTACGCAGTCAAGGAGAAGACAGACCTCAGCCATCTGATGATCCGTACCGAGGTGCGCAGCCAGACTGCCGATTCACATCTCGGCCATGTCTTTACCGACGGTCCCGGAGAGAACGGACTGCGTTACTGCATCAATTCGGCTGCACTGCGCTTCGTTCCCAAGGAAGATCTCGAAAAGGAAGGGTACGGCGAATACCGGGTGCTTTTCCAGTATGCTTAAGTAATCCCCCTAAACACAGCCAAAGCCTCCAGGTCCGTTAAATAACGGTCTGGAGGCTTTACGGTTACGCGGCAAGACCTTGCCGGCACACTTATAGAAGCAGACTCATCCCCGGTGCATCAGCAGCTCTTGGCACAAAACCAAACCGCTCGTAAAACGCTGCCTTCCGGATCACAGCCGGTTGATTGGTAGAGCTCTGTACATACGCGCAGCATAGCCCCCGTAATCCTCATCACCATTCCAGCTAAAAGAGTTCCGGAGGCTTCTGCTGCATTACCTTAACTGCGTCAAGCTACTTATCCAGTTCATCAGCCTCTTCTTTGCCGGGGGCTGCTTCCGCAGGGAGCTTCCCGTCGTCTTGCTGCGCCAAGGCCTGCTGCGTTCTGCCCGTCTGCCGGCTCCGCTCCGGATTAGCCGCTTCCCGCTGTTTCAGCCGCTTGCGGATAAAGAACACGATTACTGCAAGGATAGCAGCTACAATTAAGATCGGCAGCGCGGCCGCCAGGAAGACAAACAGCCACTGGAACGTTACCGACAAGGCATGCAGACTCTTCGTCAGTGCATCAGATGCCCGTGTCAGCAGCGGTCCCTGCTCTTTTTTCTGAATATCAATAATGCCCGAATCGCTCTGGTAGAGCCGGAGCTCCACTGTGGAGAAGGATACATTCTGATCAATGTAGCGCATTCTGCCCTTGATCTTCTCAATCGATTCCTGGATAGCTCCGAGCTCATTGGCAAAGGCAACGAGGTCAGCGGATTTGGTCGCTTTAGACATGAAATCAATGTACTGCTTCTCCATCAGCTGCTTCGCCTTCAGGCGGGATTCCAGATCCACATATTCCTCTGACACATCCTGTCCTTCAATGCTTCGCTGTACTCCATCGTTCTTTATCTGCTCCAGCTTATCAAGAAACGGAGAAAAACCGGCTGCCGGCACCTTCACAATAAAGGTTCCGCCTTTTTCGTAATCTGACATATTCTCGGTGAACCCGATGATATATCCGCCTGTCAGGGTAACCAGATTACGCACCTCCGACTGGGCAGCGCCGTAATCCTCCACTTCCATTGTAATGTTCGCTTTGTAGATCAGCTTCTTGTTCAGCCCGGCTGCAACGTCAACACCGCTAAATCCGGCTGTACCTTCTGACCCCTGCTGTCCTGAGCCGGAGTCCTCAACTGCCGGGCTGCCGCCTGCTGCTTCTCCGCGTGCCGTTGTATCTGTGCTTGTGTCTGCGGCACTGCTGTACTCCGATGTTTCTTCAGCTGCAGGCGCAGCCTGTGTCAGAGCCTCAGAAGATGCATTCATATTAGCCATGCTTGCATTATCACTGGCTGAGTTGTTGTTGCCGGAACCGCAGCCTGCCAGTATGACCGCCAAAATCAGTAAACCTGTTAAGTAATGCAGACCCCATTTTCGCATACTTATTCCTCCAAACATGTAGTGGATATCCCGCTTCTTTGGTTCATCCTTGCCCGCGGTCAGATTTTGTCTGTATACAGCTGATCCGCTTAACTCATTTGACGTCCCAAAAGCTGGAAGGTTGCAGGAGGAATGGAGAAAAGAGTATCTTTTTTACAAATATTTCTCTACAAAAAAAGATGCCCCGTCTCACGGAGCATCACGTTTGCGAAAATTCACTTTATTTGCTACAATGTTCATGTCTGAGAAGACATCAACACCAAATACCCTCTATTCATTAGAATAAGGGTATGGCTCTGTTGGACAAGCTCCACCTTGCCCGACAGGACAGTACAACTTCGTACTGACAATATTGATAATCTACTACAAGGGGAGGTGACCCTCATGGCAAAAGACGTTCTGTGTGCAGTGAACTCTTGCACCTACTGGGCTGAAGAGAACAAATGTAACGCTGAAAGCATCTTTGTTGCTTATCACAGCTCCAAGGAGCCAACGCATTCTGAAGAAACAGACTGCAAAACCTTCGAAAGCAAATAAGTAATACCCTAGAAGGGACCCTCCACGGTTCCTTCTTTTCATTTCCTATAGTATCAAGAATGATAATTATTATCAAGTGTTTCCATAAAAAAAATAACCGGCCTTTCTGAGAAAGACCATAGAATGGTTGTACGCTTTCACATAAATTGAATCCGGAGGGTTAACGATGATTAAGCAAATCGGCCAAGTTATGCTGTATGTGAACGACCAGGACCAGGCACTGAGGTTCTGGACTGAGAAGGTCGGCTTCATCAAGGTATCCGAAGCAGACAACGGCCAGGGGCTGCGCTGGATTGAGATTGCACCGGCTGCCGGGCTGCAAACCTCCTTCGTGCTTCATAACAAGCAGCTCATCGCTGAAATGCAGCCTGAGCTTAATCTGGGCACACCATCCATTCTGCTGTTCGCAGATGATCTTGACACGCTGTATAAAGACTTCCAGGCAAAGGGCATTACTGTGGGGGATCTGGTGGATATGCCGGATGGCCGGGTATTTAACTTCGCCGATGATGAGAACAACTATTTTGCCATAATGCAGAAATAGCAGCCTGACAACAGCAATTACGCCACCACAGCTATTGTGGTGGCGTTTATTATTTCTTCTTGATTTACATTTACACCAGGACCGCTTTTCTTACCTGCTCTGCCGCCTCTATCATGTTGCGCAGGGCTGCTCCGGTCTCCTCCCAGCCTCTGGTTTTCAGGCCGCAGTCGGGATTAATCCAGAACTGTCCGGCATCCAGCACACGCAGGGCACGCTCAATGCTTGCTGTCATCTCACCCACATCCGGCACCCGCGGGCTGTGGATATCATAAACGCCGAGCCCGATTCCCTTATCATACTCCTGCTCCTCAAAGCTGACGATCAGCTCACTGTGGCTGCGTGAGGTTTCTATGGAGATTACATCTGCATCCATCGCCGAGATCGGACCGATCATATCATTGAACTCACTGTAGCACATATGGGTGTGAATCTGTGTTGTATCCTTAACCGGGTTCGTGGCAATCCGGAAGGCTCTGACCGCCCAATTCAGATAATGCTCATGATCCTCCGCCTTCAGCGGCAGCCCTTCGCGGATGGCCGGCTCATCGACCTGAATCATCTCGATGCCTGCATCCTCCAGTGCCTTGACCTCTTGACGCAGCGCGAGGGCAATCTGATTCGCTACCTCTTCACGGCTCAGGTCATCGCGGACAAACGACCAGTTGAGAATCGTCACCGGTCCGGTCAGCATACCTTTTACAGGCAGGCTGGTCAGCGACTGGGCATAGACGCTTTCCTTGACTGTCATCGGCTCTACAAAAGCAACATCGGCATAAATGACCGGCGGCTTCACACAGCGTGAGCCGTAGGACTGCACCCAGCCGCCTCTGGTGAAGAGGTAGCCTGCCAGCTTCTCGCCGAAGAACTCCACCATATCCGTCCGCTCAAATTCCCCGTGCACCAGGACATCCAGCCCCAGCTCCTCCTGAAAAGCAATCGCATCAGCAATCTGCTGGCGGACAAACCCGTCATAGCGCTCCTGGCTCCATACGCCTTTGCGCCATTTAAGCCGCGCCTGGCGCACTTCAGCCGTCTGCGGAAAGCTGCCGATGGTCGTTGTCGGCAGGAGCGGCAGCTTCCATTTCTCACGCTGAACCTTTTGCCGTTCTGCAAAAGGCAGGGTCCGTCTGTCGGGAAGCTGCTGCAGGCTGCGCACCTGCTCGGCTACATCGCTGCGGCCACGCTCCGGCAGTGCGCGGAAGAGAGCAAGCGCCTCACGGTTAGCTTCCAGCTCTGCAGCGTAGCTGCCCTGCTCATCCAGCGCCGCTGCAGCGATCAGACTAAGCTCAGCCAGCTTCTCGTCTGCGAAGGCGATGGCATTCTTGACCGTGCTCTTCAGCCGGTCTTCACTCTGCACCGTCACCGGCACATGCAGCAGGCTGCAGGAGGGCTGCAGAATCAGCCGCTCAGCCGGTACGAAGCTGCTAAGCCGGCTGACCAGCTCCAGCTTGGCCCCGGCATCGCTGCGCCAGATGTTCCGCCCGTCAATGATTCCTGCGCCGAGCCATTTATCTTCCGGCCAGCCAAGCTGCCCTATAGCGGCAAGGTTAGCTCCGCCGTCATGGACAAAGTCAAGACCAAGACCAGCCACCGGAAGCTTCAGCAGTGCCTCAAGCGGCTCTGCAGCCTCGAAATAAGTCTGCAGCAGCAGCTTAAGTCCCGGTACCTCTGCAGCAATCGTCTGGTAGATTCTCTCCAGCAGGGCCAGGTCTTCCTTTGTCAGCCCGGTAACTGCCGCCGGCTCATCAACCTGCACCCAGGCCACTCCCTCCTGCTGCAGCTCCTGCAGCAGCTGAATGTAGACCGGCAGGAAGCGGTCTGCCACTTCTGCAATATCAGCAGCACGGAATCCCTTGGATAATTTCAGGAAGGTATACAGGCCGAGAATAACCGGTTTCCCTTCAATTCCAGCCTGCTCCTTGGCGAAACGGTAGGCGGCAAGCGGTTTGTTGGACGTCAGCACCGGGGTCTGATTGCCGATCTCCGGTACGATATAGTGATAATTCGTATTGAACCATTTAGTCATCTCACAGGCAGGCGCTTCTTCACTTCCGCGGGCCATCGCGAAATATAGATTCAGCTGAATCTCTCCGCCGGTATAGCCGTAACGCGGCGGTACAATGCCGAACATTGCTGCCGTGTCCAGTACATGATCATAGAAGGTGAAATCACCAACCGGAATCAGGTCAATCCCTGCCTCCTGCTGTGTTCTAAGATGCTGGAGCTGCAATCCGGCCATCTCAGTGCGGAAAACCTCTTCATTGATTTTACCGCTCCAATACGATTCTAGCGTCTTCTTCCATTCCCGGTTTCTGCCGATTCTCGGATAGCCGAGGCTGCTGGTAATCAGTTTGTTGGCCATTATGATTCACTCCTGATTTCATATAGTTTATTATCGTTGTTATGCGATGTGGGCAGATAATAATGTAAACAGCCCGATTATCTACCGGGCAGTCCGGCCGGTTAGCTCCGCCGCTGCTGCACATCTGATCTGCTGCAATCATACTGAACCGCAGGGTCTGCCCGCAACAGCTTTATCACTTTCCGGCTATACGCTTTCCCTATAACTGATACCGCTAAGTCCCGGTGCGGCTATTCTGCCATTGCAGGCTTCCTGCTTCCCAGTCCTGCCAGCGGCATCCATAACCGCCGGAAACCGCAGGTAAACCGCACAAAAGCGGCGGCTCCTGCCCTTTCCCGGGAGGAGCCGCCGCTTCCGGCAGCCTGCTATAAATTCGGTTTATGGATACAGCCTGACAGGCTGCTTAGAACCAGACCAGATAGACCACGGCAGCCAGTACAATCCGGTAGATTGCAAACGGCAGCAGCTTAATCCGGTTGATCAGCTTCAGGAAGAAGCGCATGGACAGCAGCGCGAACAGAAAGGCGCTGATGAAGCCGGCGATGAAAAACGGCAGTGCATCCAGTGTAAAGTACTGCCAGTTTTTAATCAGTGAGATCAGGCTCGCTCCGGCCATAATCGGCACAGCCATAATAAACGTGAAGTCTGCGGCAGCACGGTGGCTCATCCCCAGCAATACACCGCCGGAGATGGTTGAGCCGGAGCGGGAAAAGCCCGGCCAGAGCGAGACACACTGTATAAGGCCGACTGACAGCGCCTGACGGTATGTAATCTGGTCGACCGTTTCTGTTTTTACTTTTCTAGGTGCAAAACGGTCCGCAATAATCATAAAGACAGCTCCGACGACCAGTCCGATCAGCACCGTCGAGGTAGAAAACAGATGTTCATCAATGTAATCCTCAAACAGCAGGCCGAACACTCCTGCAGGAATGAGTCCGACAAGAACCTGGCCCAGCTTCAGGCGGCCTTCAGTCTCTACCTGCGGCACACCGTCAGGTACAGCAGTCATTTCTTTACGGCTGAACCGCTTCAGGCCGAGCAGATCAATAAATCTTTTGTAGAAAATAATGACCACGGCAAGAATCGATCCCAGCTGGATTACAACCTTGAATGTGTTGGCTGTATATTTTCCCAGGAACTCCTGCGATTTCAGCCACATGTCATCCACAATGATCATATGGCCGGTGGAGGAAACCGGAGCAAATTCAGTCAGTCCTTCTACGATACCGAGAATAATGGCTTTGATAATAGTTAGCAGCTCCATGTCTCTTCCTCCTTATTTTGTGGTCTGGCTGCTTGCTTTGCCGGCAGCCTGCCGTCTGCGGAAAAATAAAATCCCCAATAGAACCATCCCTGCGGCAAGCGCAATATAAACAACATTCGAGTACGTATCCATATAACCGGCAATGTCTTCCCATGACTCACCCAGTGCTGCACCGAGCAGGATAAGCAGCGTGTTCCAGCCCAGTGTACCGATCGTAGTGAACAGCATGAACTGGCCGAATTTCATCCCCGACATTCCGGCCGGTATAGAAATCAGGCTGCGGACGAGTGGAATCATCCGGCAGAACAGAACAGTCCAGTAGCCATATTTATCAAACCACGCATCCGCCCGCCGGATATCCTTGGCGCTGATCCGCAGCCATCCGCCCCAGCGCTCCACAATACGCTCCAGCCTGCTTACATCCAGCAGCCGGCCGACCCAGTACAGTACGACAGCTCCGAGCAGAGAGCCGGCGGTTGCGGCAATCAGCACCCCTGGAATGGTCATATCCGAGGTTGTTGTCATGAATCCGCCGAACGGCAGAATAATTTCCGACGGAATCGGCGGAAAGATATTCTCAAAGGCAAGCATCAACATAATGCCGAGATAGCCGAACTGCTCCATAAAGTCTGTAATCCAGGTTTTCATTGTGGGGTCCTCCGCTTTCAGATGAGATTTTTTTTGAGGTTGCGCAGATAACGTCCTCTGATCAGAAAGAAATACAACCCCTGCGCCGCCAGGTATCCGGCCAGCACCGCGCCTGTTTCGGCGGCAATGGACAGGTAGAACAGCCGCTGCAAGGCGATAAAAGCAAACAGGCAGTGAAGCATGGCTATACCGACAGGAATAAAGAACATCAGTGCGAGCTGAAGAGTGACGGAACGGTCCAGCTCCCGGTCGGTCAGGCCCATTTTTGACAAAGTGGAGTACTGCTGCCGGTCATGATCCAGGTCCGTATAGAGCCGGAAATATAAGAAGCTGCCTGCGGCAATGAAGAAGACGGTACCGACCAGCAGGGAAGCGAACAGCATGGTACTGTAGAGGATTTTTTGAATTTCAAACAATGTACCGCTGACCACTACCGCATATGGAGAAGCACTCTCATAGCTTACCTTCCCCTTGCCGCTGAGTGTGCTTGCAATACCTGAGGTCAGCGGGAAATCTTCAACATAGAAGCCGGTATAGCTGTCGGTATACACTGCTGTAATTGCCTGGAACAGGCTGTCATTGACAACCATTCCGCTGAAATCGCCACCGTCTCTGCCGTCAAGCTCAGGCAGCAGATATTCGGCAATCGGGACATGCCCGGTATAACCGGCTTCCGTGATCTCTATCCCCTGCTCCAAGGTGTATACCGCCTTTACCCGGCTTTCAGTTAAGCTGCGGTCGCGCTGGGAGCCGATCATGACCAGCCCCTCATAGTTCTCCGGCGGCTGCTCTGCGGACACAAATCCGGCTTTTTCCAGTGCCTGCATATAGCCGGTATAAGCAATCAGCGGAAGCAGGAAGGTGCGGTCCGGCCCGGTCTGCGAAGTAACCTTTGCGTATTTTACCGGAAGCGTCAGCGTTTCATAGGGCAGCCCGAGGCGCTCCAGCTCATTCCGGATTCCCTGCAGGTCAGCTTCGGGTCTATAGCCGGCTTGATTGGCCTTGGCCACATAACCTACGGCAGCCGGATAATCCAGCTGCAGCTCCCTGGACAGTGTATGGATGGACGCAAACACACCTACGGAGGTAAAGGATACCGCGGACACAATCGTCACCATGAAAAACATCCGCCCGTTTGCCTTCCAGCGGTAGGACAGGCCTGAGAGCATGATCAGATTGGTCTTGTGCCAGTAGAACCGCCGCATACGGCGAAGGACATTTGCGATATACAGGCTTAGCTGTGTGTAGAACAGATAGGTTCCGGCAACTGTAATGGCAACGACCGGGAGCATAATCACCTCTACGGAGACTGCAGATGCCGAGGCTGCAAGGGCGTATCCTCCCAGCAGCAGCAGCGCTGAGGCAGCAGCCGGCAGCGGGGAGATCCGCGGCGTCTGCTCTGCCCTGGTTCCGCCGTGAAACAGGATACGCGGGGAATCCTGCCCGATCAGCACAAATGTGATTAGGGATATGAGGATAAACAGCAGAGCGAAGCTGCTGATGGTCAGTAAAAGCGCCTGCCAGGAAAAATAAAATTTCAAAGGATCAATTCCGAGCAACCCCGCCCCGATCATCAGGAACAGCTTGCCGAGCAGCATACCCAGCAGGGTTCCGCTCAGGATAGCCGAGCCGCCAATCATCATATTTTCCAGGAATACCATTGTGTTCAGCTGGGCCTTTGTCATACCGTGCATCAGCAGGAGACCGAACTCCAGCTTGCGCGACTGCAAAAAAGAACCAACGGAGACCAGAACGAACAGCGAGGAGAAAACAAAGATAATCGCCTCTGCTGCAAGCATCGTATCAGCTGCCGTGCTGAGAATCAGATCCCCTGAAATGGCCGGATGAAAAATAAACAAGGCACACAGGAAGAAAATCATTACGGAAAAGGAGCTGCAGACAAAGTAAGCGGCGTATTTGCGTTTGTTACGTGTGACGTTCCTATAGGCGAATTGGCGAAAGGTCATGGGAAGCTCCTCCCAGCAGCGACAGCATGTCGATAATATTCTGGAAAAAGGCTGCTCTGCTGCTGCCGCGGTACATCTCACTGTAGAAGCGCCCGTCTTTGATAAAAATAACACGGTGGCAGAAGCTGGCCGCCACCGCATCATGCGTAACCATCAGTACAGTGGCTCCTTCTGCTTCATTCACCTCAGCCAGCAGGCCCATAACTTCACCTGCCGTTTTGGAATCCAGGCTGCCCGTCGGCTCATCAGCCAGAATCAGCGAAGGGCGGTGAATCATCGCCCTGGCAATGGCCACCCGCTGTGTCTGGCCTCCTGACAGCTCAAAGGTCCGTTTCCCCAGCAGCGGCAGGATATCCAGTCTGGCCGCCGCCTCCTGCAGCCGGCGCTCCATCTCCGGAACCGGTACTCCGGCCAGGGTTAGCGGGAGAATAATGTTCTCCCCGGCGGTGAGGGTATCCAGCAGATTGAACTGCTGAAAGACGAAGCCCAGCTCCTTGCGTCTGAACAAAGCCTTCGCATTACGGTCCAGCTTATTCGGATCACGTCCGCCGATCATAACTTCACCCGAGGTAGGCTCATCGATAGTGGCGATGACGTTGAGCAGTGTTGTTTTGCCGCTGCCGGAAGGTCCCATTATACCGACGAATTCCCCCTTCTCTACAGCAAAGCGGATATGGTTCAGCGCCTGGGTCGATACCTTGCCCTCATATATTTTGGATAGATTGTGTACGTCTAACAGGGGCAAGTGCTTCCGCTCCTTACGTCTTTTAGATTGGTTTTATTATACAAAGTGTTAACACCCGGTGCTATTTCTGAAACTTACAGTCACCTTACATTATTGTAAGCAAGCAAGGGTTGACATTCTCAGCTGAGCCGCCTATATTTATATGCATGAGCATGCATTTATTAATTAACGGATAATAATGACCCTTCCGTTTACATACAGCATGCCAAATTCAGGCACTCTGCCAAGGAGAGATACAAATGAAAGACTTGTTCACCCCGTATGAATTGATGGATTTGAAGCTGAAGAACCGCGTAGTTCTGCCTCCTATGTGCCAGTATTCTGTAACGGCAAAGGACGGAATTGCTACAGACTGGCATTATAACCACTATGTAAGCCGTGCCGTCGGCGGCACCGGACTAATTATTATAGAAATGACCGATATCGAGCCTGACGGCCGTATTACGGATTATGATCTGGGCATCTGGTCAGATGAACACATCCCTGCCCTTGCCCGTATTGTTGACGCCTGCCACGCCTATGGCGCGAAAGTTGGCATCCAGATAGCCCATGCCGGACGCAAGGCTGAAGATGCTGCTGTTCCGGTATCCTCTTCCCCTATTCCGTTCGATGATAAATCCAAGACCCCCCGCGAGCTGACAACAGCGGAAGTGAAGGATATGGTCGGCAAATTCCAGGCTGGTGTACAACGTGCCGTAAAGGCCGGCTTCGATGTCATCGAGCTGCACGGCGCCCACGGCTATCTGATTCACCAGTTCCATTCGCCGCTCACCAACCGCAGAACTGATGAATACGGACAGGATCTCACCTTGTTCGGCAAAGAGGTAATTGCTGCCGTGAAGCAGGAAATGCCGGAAGGCATGCCGCTCATTATGCGCATCTCTGCCCAGGAATATGTCGAGGGCGGCTACGGGCTTACAGAAAGCCTGAATATCGGTGCGGCTTATAAGGAAGCCGGAGCGGATATTTTCCATATCAGCGCCGGCGGAGAAGGGGCCATTGCCGCTTCGGGCAGACCGGGTACTCATGCCGCCTATCAGGTGCCGCTGGCCCGGGCATTCAAGCAGGAACTGAATGTTCCCGTTATTGCAGTAGGCCGGCTTGATGAAGCCGCACTGGCCAATGCGGTTATCGGCAATGAAGAGGCGGATCTGGTAGCTGTCGGACGCGGCATGCTCCGAAATCCTTACTGGACGCTGGAAGCAGGCGTACAGCTGGGCAAGGATGCAGGTATTCCGAAGCAGTATACGTTCGGATTTCCCCGGGTCAATAACTAAACCGTCAGATAAGAGCTGAGAGTAATGGATCGTGCAGCTTTCAGGCTGGCCGGCTTCTTTTCTCGCAACCGCCGGGGTGATAATGGTATAATGGATTTTAACTAATTTCATGCGCCGGCATGCACCGGGAGAGGATTATGCAGATGAAGAAGAATCTGGAGGATGACCTGATTACCAGCTGGTTGTCTCTGACCCATATACAGATGAATGTAGCGAATGAGCTTGAAGTTCGTCTGCAGGAGAACTTTCAGCTGTCGCTCAAGGAGTTTTACCTGCTGCTGTTTCTGTCCGAGGCTCCGGAGAAGAAGCTGCGGCTGCAGCAGCTGGAGTCCATGGTCGGACTCAGCCAGAGCGCAGTTTCGCGGCTGGTCAGCCGCTTTGAGGCCAAAGGCTGCGGAGCGCTGGAGCGGAAGAACTGCGATAATGACCGCCGCAGCATCTATACTTCACTGACAGCGATCGGGCAGAGCAAGGTGGACCGGGCGCGGATAACTGTAAGCGAGGTGCTGGCGGAGGCTTTTCCGCATAGCGAAGCTGCACAGCTGCTGGAGCAGCTTGCACGGCTGGGGCAGCAGCAATAGTCTGCTGCCGCCTTATGCGGGGCATTTCCGGCCCCCGTCACAACAAAGACCCCCGTTGTACCATATTGGTCAGCGGGGGTCTTTGTTATGCGGCTAGCTATGCTAACACCTTCAGGCGCCCAATTTCTCCGTTGTAAAGTCCGGCCGGCTTGTCTTCTAATCAGTGTGACTAGTCATCTGAATCATAAGCTGTCACCTATCCGCCCGCTACAACATACAACGTATAAGAAAATGATAAACCTGGAGGTGTGAGCATGCTGTTTGCGCTGATGCAGCTGCTTGGCGGCATAATTCTGTCTGTGGGCTGGATTCCGCAGATTATTCAGATTATAAGAACGAAGTCAGTGTCTGACTTGAGTCTCAAAGCCTACCTGCTGATGCTGCTGGGTATCGGACTGATGGAGGCTTATGCACTCAGGCTGGCCGCTGACGGGACGGGGCTGGCTTTTCTCATCACCAATACGTTATCGCTGGCCGTTGTCTCTACTGTTGTGCTGCTGATTCTGCGCTACCGGCTGCCCCCGAGCCCGAAAAAATAATCCGTACCGCCGTACCCTGCCCTGCCTCAGAGGAAATCTCCGCCCTATGCCCCAGCTTACCGCAGATCTGCTTCACCAGATACAGTCCCATCCCTGTTGATTCCTGAAATGTGCGTCCGTTCACCCCGGTAAAATAAGCATCGAACACCCGCGGCAGGTCACCGGGCGGAATACCCACCCCTTCATCGCGCACCTCAAGCACCGCCTGTCCCTGCGCTGCAGTATAGCCGTGAAAATGAACGAATCTCCCTTCCTCAACCGTGTACCTGAGCGCATTCGTAATCAGCTGGGTCAGCACGAATCCGAGCCACTTCTCGTCTGAAGTAATCGTGAGCCCGCTCTCTATGCTGATTGCCGGGAAGACACGCTTGCGGATAAACAGTCTTTTCTGCTCAGACGTCACGCTGCGCACCACCTCCTCCAGCTTCAGCTGTTCAACGTAAAAATCATGCTCGAACGTATCCAGCCTTGCAGTATACAGTACGGTGTCCAGCCCCTTCTTCAGCCGGTCCAGCTCATCGCTGATCGCCGTAAACGGCGGTCCGTCCTTATCCTGGATGATCAGATGGATGACAGACAGCGGCGTCTTCATGCTGTGCACCCACTGGTTGATGAAATGAATATGCTCCTCCAGCTTGTGGCGGTAGCTGTGCAGATCGTTCTGATAGAGCTGGAACTGACGGGTCAGCAGATTGCGCAGGCTATCGGCCAGCGGTGAGCTTTGGGCCGGGCCACCCGATTCGTTCAGTGTGCCGGGCGGGGTCTGCAGCCGTTCATAAAAGGTACGGTTCGAGATGTAACGGTAGGCTAAATAGGCCGCCAGCAGGCATGTGCTCAGCAGTGCAGCGTACAGGCTAACCTCCACTGCACTGCCGCCGTCCAGCCGGTATACAAGAGAGATGATCAGCAGTTGGGCCAGATAAATGATAATAAGCGGTGTCTGTTCCTGCAAAAACAGCTTCATCTACAGTTCCCCCCAGTCCCCGGATAAGCGGTAGCCCTGGCCGCGCACGGTTTGCAGACCATCCTGGATGTCCAGAACCGCCAGCTTTTTCCGTACCCGGGTAACATAGACATTCAGGGTATTATCGTCGACAAAGGCCTGGTCGTCCCAGATTTTCTCCAGCAGCCGGTCGCGCGTAACGAGAGTACCGGCTTTTCGCATCAGCTCATCGAGAATTTTGGCTTCGGTATGGCTGAGCTCAATTCTGGCGCTGCCGCGTGACAGGACAAGCCGCTCGGCATCAAGCGTCAGCCCGGACACACTCAGGCCGCGCTCATTCCCGCCTGCAGCATAGGAGCCGTATGCCCGGCGGAGATGGCTTTTGATTTTGGCAAAAGCAATTTCATAGTCAAACGGCTTCGTGATATAATCATCCGCCCCGTTCTCCAGCGCCATGACCTGATCCATCTTTCCGTCGCGGGCAGAGATGAACAGTACCGGACAAGTGGAGATTCCCCGGATCTGGCGGCACCAGTAGTACCCGTCGAACTTGGGCAAATTGACGTCCAGCAGCACCAGGTGCGGTGCATACTGCTCGAATTCAGTTTTGACCGCTTCAAAATCCTGCGCGGCCCGGGTTTCGTAGCCGAATTTATGTAAGTAATTCTGCAGCAGGGCAACGAGCCCCTGATCATCTTCAATAATGAATATTCTGAACATAAGAGTCCTCCGGTCGCATCCCAGGCGTATAGCATGAGGGTTTGCCCATAATATATACAGTCCCTGCGGGCTAGTCAAATATGAGATATACTCGGTATGCGCGTGAGCAGGGGGCCGGCTCCGTTACCGGCATACCTGTCACCGGAGATGCTGGAGCAGAATCCCGCCTGGCAGGGGGTCCACCGTCCGATGTTTCTGCTGATCGCTGCCGTTAAAACCGGACATTCCCCGGTAAAATAAGGCTGCGCACAACAAACAGCCGCCCTCCCGGTTATCCGGCAGTGCGGCTGTTCGGTTAATACTCCCTGCTGCTGATGATACGTCTGTCTAGAGTCTATCTGCCGTCCAGCAGATTGCCCAGGCCGCCAAGAATACTGCCTTCCTCCTTGCGGCCGGAGCCGCCTGCTGCCGACAGGATACGGTCAGCCATCCGGCTGAACGGCAGCGACTGCACCCAGACCTTACCCGGTCCGCGCAGGGTTGCAAAGAACAGGCCCTCGCCGCCAAACAGCGCGGTTTTGACTCCTTTTACAAATTCAATGTTGTAATCCACAGAAGAGGTCATCGCTACAAGACAGCCTGTATCCAGCTTGATTGTCTCTCCCGGCTGCAGCGTCCGCTCCAGCACATGACCGCCGGAATGGACAAAGGCAAGGCCGTCTCCCTCCAGCTTTTGCATAATGAAGCCTTCCCCGCCAAAAAAACCTACGCCCAGCTTGCGCTGAAATTCAATGCCTACCGATACGCCCTTGGCCGCGCACAGGAATGAATCCTTCTGGCAGATTACCTTACCTGAGTACTGCTGCAGATCAAGCGGAATGATTTTACCCGGATAAGGGGCAGCGAAGGTAACATTCTTCCGGCCGTAATGCCCGCTGTGTGTAAATACTGTCATAAACAGGCTCTCGCCGGTCAGCACCCGCTTGCCTGCGCCCATAAGCTTGCCCATCAGCCCGCTGCCCTGCCGGGAGCCGGAGCCGTCACCAAAAATCGTCTCCATCGTTATTTCAGGGTCCATCATCATAAAGCTTCCGGCTTCGGCAACTACGCTCTCACCTGGATCAAGCTGTACCTCCACACACTGGATTTCTTCGCCCATAATCACATAATCAATTTCGTGTGCACTCATTCCTGCAGCCTCCCAAAGGTTAATAATGCATATGTATTCGCGTCTCTGCGCTTCCATGATGTATCGAATGAGGTATATACGCTCTGCCCGCAGCAGCGGTTTCAATCTTCAAGATACAATAAATAAAGGCCAGGACAGATGCATGTATGCATCCAGCCTGGCCTTTGATCTTGAACCCCGCGGTACGGGGTTAACTTTGCGCTAATCACGCTACTGTACTATCCTGCGGCTTACTCAGCTGCGGCTGAAGCTTCGGTACTTTGTTCAGCTTCGGTTTGCCAAGTGTTGTGGTCAAGGTAATAACATAGCCGGCTACTACTACGGCCATTACAGTGTACAGCGTCTCTTTGAGCGGCATATATATAAGAGACAATGCCAGCACAATAACATCCATAAGGATAAAGACGGTACCTACCTTAATTCCCTTCCATTCACTGATCAGCAGCGATAAAATATCGTCACCGCCGCTTGCACCACCGCCGCGAAGGATCATTCCCGCTCCAAGACCTGTCAGTACGCCGGATAACAATGCCGCAAGCGGCAGATTATCCTGCAAGTCGATCACCCATCCGGAATAGCGTTCCATCAGCCCGTAGAACAGTGTAAAGGCTATTACTGAAATGACGGTGTTCATTACGAACGATTTTCCTTTGAACATGATTGCGATTATAAGTACTGGAATGTCTAATAGTAGAGTGGATATCGATGGTGAAATGCCTAGTACGTATTTGCCGAGCAATGCCAGGCCGACGAACCCGCCCTCGGTCAAATGATTCTGATAATTAATGTGATAATAAGTAAAGGCTAACAGCAAAGTTCCGGACAAAATAACGGTGAGTCGTAACGGCAGCTTCATGCCGTTGTTGTGATTCCTCATACAGGTCTCCCCTTATCGTAGTTGGCGGCTCAGACGTCGCTTAAGCCTCTACGGGGGGGCATGCCAGAGGAGCTTTTCCTTCGCATACAATACTCCCTTCCCTAGTGAGAGGCGGCTTCGTCAATTACAACGTTTCGCACCTTCGACAGGGAAGCTAAGTATAAGACAGATCATAACGTTTCCAAATCGTCCTTTGGGGATTCGTCCTTCGGGGACACATGGTATCCTGATCCTTTCTTTAATTTGATAACTTCTGAATAGATTATACCACGCGGCAGGCTGTCTCTAAACAGGTTTCCAGTAAAAACATCACGAATCATGTAAATTTTACGCTTCATTCATGTAAAATCTGCATTCAGCCCTGATTCCGCAGCAGACGATTGACCGTTTCGCGCCGGACACCGATCAATTGTCCGATTTCCTCCTGGGTCAGCAAATCTGTAAGCTGTGCACCGTAAGCGTAATCCTTCATCCAGCGGTTAAGCAGCTCCATCCGTTCAGCCGGTGAGCCGACGGTAAGGTGATCCAGCCGTGTCTGCATGAACCGGACCTTCTCCTGAAGCAGCAGCGCAATCTCCATCACTTTGTCCGGATTCTCGCGCAGCTCCCGGTACCACTCCGCAGCCGGAACGACCTCAATTTCACTTTTTATCATGGCAACAGCCGTTCCATGCGCCTCCTTTGGCGAAATGAGGGAATGATGGGGAACGGTCTCACCGGGATACAGCAGGTTAAACAATACCATATTCCCGTTTTCATGCAGTCTTGTTACTTTGAACAGCCCGCTCTTGACCTTGTATAGATAATCGCAGCTGTCTCCCTGACGGAACAAGACTTCCCCTCTGTGCAGAATCATTTCGCTCTCTCCTTTAACTTCTGTTTATATATATTATTAATTATACAGAATTACACCTTCAAATTGCAGCGGAATTGAAACCAAAAAAGCGGCTGTCCCAAAAGCCATGAAATGCTGCTGGGGACAGCGCTATTTTTTACGTAGGATCTACTTAGGCTTTTTGACTGGACGCTCCGTGAACAGACCGTTGTTCCAATCGCTGTGCTCTCCAGATTTTTTTCATTCCCCTTAGCGGTGAAAATCCGGAGACCAAGGCGACCGCTGCCGCTTTTCCACAATCAGTCCGTCCACTCCACTGTTTAAGCGGAAAACGCATCCTCAATCTTTAAAAAACCTAAAAAAAGAAACCACTCTTTGATTAAATGGAGGTACCACCCAACCATTTCAACTCATAGGAGGAGTTTCTTTGTACATTTAATATACCATGTGAGGAAGGCTATGCTTTGTCTGTACGCCGAATGACAGTACCGGAAAGTGTATTTGGACAACTGAAGAACAACCGGGGGCTTCCGACGATTTCTGCTTCGCGGCATGGAGAAAGTGACGCCCCAGGTCGGATGGCTTTCGCTTGCTCACAATCTACTGAAGCAAGCTGCAAATGACCAAAAACAAAGAGCAGCCATTCTCCAGTGACGGGAGAATGGCTGCTCTTTGACTTTTTTGCAGTTCTGAAAAGGTGAAGAGTATGTCTTTACTCGTAGAAAAACTACTTTTGGGACAGCCCCTTCTTTATTTAAAACGTACCGTTTTAGAAGCTATTATTTGGTCTGCAGCGGCTTCTTCCACAGTCCCAGCGTCAGGCCGGAAATTACGGCACCGATCACCACAGCCAGCAGGAACAGGAGCGCGTTGCTGGAAAGAAAGGCAACGAAAATTCCTCCGTGCGGTGCAGGCACGTTAATGTGCCAGAGCTGTGTCAGTCCGCCGGCAACAGCAGAACCGATGATGCAGGTAGTCAGCACACGCAGCGGATCGGCTGCCGCAAACGGAATTGCACCTTCAGTAATAAACGACAGGCCAAGTACATAATTCGTCAGCCCGGATTTGCGTTCGGTTTCGGTGAACTTGTTCTTGAACAATGTTGTCGCCAGCGCGATTGCCAGCGGAGGCACCATGCCGCCGGCCATTACCGCAGCCATCATCAGGCCGTTCACGTTGCCGCTGGAGGTGAATACGCCGATTGCAAAGGTATAAGCCGCTTTGTTGAACGGGCCGCCCATATCAATAGCCATCATTCCGCCAAGAACAGTACCCAGAAGAACCATATTGCCGGTGCCCAATCTGTTAAGGGCATCAATCATTGCTGTATTAATGGAGCCAAAGACCGGATCGAATATATAGTATGCTACAGTTCCGGTGATCAGCAGGCCAAAGACCGGGTAGAGCAGAATCGGCTTCAGTCCGTCAAGCGTGCGCGGCAGGCCGGCAAAGGCTTTACGCAGGCCGATGATGACATAACCGGCCAGGAAACCGGCAGCCAGACCGCCGAGGAAGCCGGCGTTGGAATTCAGGGCCATGATGCCGCCGACCATACCCGGCATCAGTGCCGGCCGGTCACCTATGCTCATCGCGATAAATCCGGCGAGGATCGGAATCAGGAAGTGGAAGGCACCATCGCCGCCGCCGATCGTCTGCAGCAGCTTCACCAGCGGGTTATCGACGCCGGCAACCTGCTCGATCAGGAAGGAAATGGCAAGCAGGATACCGCCGCCGACTACGAACGGAAGCATGTGCGAAATACCGTTCATCAGATCTTTGTAGATTTTGCTTCCCACGCTGCCCGATTTAGCCGGAGCAGCTTCGCTGCCCGTGCTGCGTCCGCCGTCCTGGTAGATCGGGGCATCGCCCTTAAGTGCTTTGCTGATCAGTTCTTCAGGCTTACGGATACCGTCACTTACCGGTCTTTGCAGCACCGGCTTGCCGGCGAAGCGGGCCATTTCAACATTTTTGTCGGCCGCCACAATAACACCGCTGGCCCGGCGGATCTCATCTTCGGTAAGCACATTCTGCGCGCCTTCCGAGCCGTTGGTCTCAACGCGGATATTAACACCCATCTCCAGCGCCTTTTTCTTCAATGCATCTTCGGCCATGAAGGTGTGGGCAATTCCTGTAGGACAAGCTGTAACAGCTACAACAAAACCGGAGGATTCCGGATTTCCAACGATCAGCTTCTCAGGCGCCGGCTTAACTGCAGGAGCAGCCTTATCTGCTTCTGCCTTGGCATCCTGCTCCGCCTGCTTGGCATCAAACAATGCAGCAACCTCATCAGGTGTGGAGGCCTGCATGAGCGCCTCGATGAATTCGCTTTCAATGAGCAAGCGGGACAATGCTGCCAGGGTGCGCATGTGCATATTCCCGGCACCCTCCGGTGCGGCAATCATAAAGAACAGCTTGGCCGGCTCATCGTCCAGTGATTCGTACTCTACACCTGCGCGACTCTTGGCGAATACTACAGTAGCTTCATTAACTGCAGAGGTCTTGGCATGCGGCATGGCAATTCCGCCGCCGATCCCGGTGCTGGACTGGGCTTCACGCGCCAGAATCTTTTCTTTGAACAGCACCTTGTCATTAATCCGTCCGCTGGCCGCCAGGCTGGCAATCAGTTCATCAATTGCCGCCTCTTTTGTAGTTGCCTGCAGATTCATGATCATTGCTTCTTTTATCATCAAATCTGTAATTCTCATGTTTATCAGCTCCCTATGTTCCTGTTAATACCAATTGCCTACAGCTGTGTAATCTCGATCTGGGGGCGCAGCCGGGCGATAAAGCCGCCGTCTGCCAAATCATCGGAGAATGCTGTTGCACTGCCGGAGGCAACGCCTGTACGGAAGGCTTCAAGCAGATCACCCTCCATGGACAAGGTGCCTACAAATCCCGCGATCATCGAATCCCCTGCGCCTACTGAATTCCGCACCTGTCCCGACGGCGCATTCGCACTGTACACGCCCTGCTCCGTAATCAGCAGCGCGCCGTCTCCGGCCATGGAGACCAGCACATGCTGTGCTCCGGCTTCCAGCAGCTTACGTCCGTACGTAATAACCTCTTCTCTGGTGCTGATAGTAACCCCGAACAGCTCGGCAAGCTCATGATGGTTCGGCTTGACCAGCAGCGGTGCGTATTGAAGCGCCTGCTGCAGCGCCTGACCGGTAGTATCAATGACGAACTCAGCACCCTGCTGTCTGCAAACTTCAATCAGCCTGTTATAGAAATCCGCTCCAAGGGAAGGCGGGATGCTCCCGGACATCACCACAATGTCCCCGGCCTGCAGACTGCGCAGCTTGTCTGTCAGGACATCGGCTTCAGCGGCGGTAATATCCGGTCCGGCTCCGTTAATCTCGGTTTCTTCTCCGGACTTCAGCTTAATATTAATCCGCGTATCCCCGCTGACCGGAACAAAGTCGCTTGAGGTGCCTTCCTCATGCAGCCAGTCTTCAATGAACCGGCCGGTGAAGCCGCCCAGAAATCCTGTTGCCGTGTTGCTTACTCCCAGCTGGTTCAGGACACGCGATACATTGATTCCCTTGCCTCCCGGCAGCTTCAGGTCACGGGTCATGCGGTTCAGGCTGCCGAGCTTCATATCTTCCACTTCCACGATATAGTCAATGGAAGGATTAAGTGTGACGGTGTAAATCATGTTCATCCCTCATTATTGTGGTTTACTTGCTTACACGATTGTGAAGCTGACATCTAAAGCTTCAAGCCCCCGTGTAAAACTGCCGGGCACTGCCGAGTCCAGAATACAGTGATCAATCTCCCGCAGATCTGCTACCTTACAGAAAGAAACCTGGCCGATCTTGCTATGGTCAGCCAGCAGTATAGACTGCTTGGCAACAGTAATCATTTTGCGTTTCGTGGCAGCCTCCAGCATATTAGGAGTGGTGATGCCCTCCGTCAGATCAAGCCCGTTCGTCCCGAGAAAAGCTTTATCCACCCGTACCATCTCCAGTGAGCGTTCTGTCATCGGCCCCACAAAAGCCATCGTATCCGGGCGGAGCATTCCGCCAGTGATCGAGACTTCGATATTCCGGCAATCCCTCAGCTCATTCAAAGCCATAATCGAGTTGGTTATCACCTTGAGATTCGAGAAGCTCTTAAGTGCTCTGGCTATCTGCAGCGTTGTGGTTCCTCCGTCAAGCAGAATGGCATCGCCTTCCTGGATCAGCTCGACTGCCTTGGCGGCAATCCGCAGCTTCTCGTCCATAAAGCGGTCTTCCTTATCCGGAAAAGCGGCCTCGAAATTGACGCTCTGCAGCGATACAGCCCCGCCGTGCGTCCGCTTCAGCAGCCTCGCTTCCTCCAGCTCCTTCAAATCCCGGCGGACCGTCGATTCGGAAACACCCAGCTGCTGGCTTAGCTCCTGCACCGATGCCCTTGTATGCTGGTCTACAAACTGAACAATGCTTACTTTTCTTTCTTCTTCAAACAGCACAGCAGCCCACTCCCTCAACGCATAGCGTAAGCATGAAGTCCGCCTGCTATGCAGTGTCTTTATTCGTTAACGGATTTGATCATTTAACTGGCATAACGTGCTCATTATTGATCATTTGTGCTCATTTATGATTTTAACAGCGTTTTCAAAGTCTGTAAAGTGATTTTTTCGGCTCATTCATGGAAAAATCGTTCTTAAGAAATATCCTCCCGATTGCCTATTTCATCTATGGAGGCAGCAACATATTTTATAATACATATGGCGAAAAGCAGGTGAACAGGGAATGGCCAATAACAGTAACGGTTACGGCAGCGGCGTCAGCAATAACAAGAGCAGCAATCTTCCGGGAAACACCGGAAATCCTGTCGAGTCTGCGGAATTGACCGCTGATGACTATGAGATTATTGCTGCCGGACTCGGTGCTCTGGGAGAATTCTTTGCCTTCTTGGCACTTGTTAAAGCCAAGCAGGTTGCAAAGGAAACAGGCGGCCAGGTGGATATTGAGCCCGCCTTGTTTATCCAATCGCGAAAAAAAGCGGCTAAACGGAAATCCCGTCTGCGCCGCAGATAACTGATTCACTATTCAGCAGATGTGAACGGAATAGCGTCATGCTGCCCCATGATAGTGCTCACCTGCTTATTCTGGTCCTCTTCAACCTCAACTATTACAATAATACGTTCCATCTCCGCATGCTCCGCATATTTAGCGGCATCTGCCTCCGGAATACCGATTCCGATCAGGCTGACGGTCAGGCCATCTGCCTCAAGATCAGCTCCGGCCAGCTTGCGTGCTGCCGGTCCGGCAGCAACAGCCGTATCATTAATCATATTCAGGCCGACCCCTACCTCCCGGGCTGTCCCGAACAGGCCGGCATTACCCGCTCCGCTCTCTATTTTTCCGATTCCGGTATCCTTGCTGATCAGCTCAAGCGTACTCTTTTGCTTAGTCACAGCTGAAATTTGTTTCTTCTTTATTCCGCTATCCTTCAAAGCCTCGATTGCCAGAACGGCATCGCTCCGGTGCCCGAATATCCCTATTACCAGCGTCGTCATCTGCATCCCCTCCTGTTAAGGCGTATTAACCTCCCCCATACCTGCCTAAACCGCCCAGCCAGACTGAATCAATTTCTAGCATTTGGGTTATAAAGATAGAATCGGGATGATCAGATTACATACGGTCACTGTATACATTTAAATTACGGGGGTGCTGCAATGCTGCAAAGCAAGTATTTTCGGACATGCCTGTCCATAATCGCTCTACTCACTATTCTCTATCTGGGCTCCAAGGTTATTGTGCTGTTTACTCCCCTGCTCTCCATCATTAATCTGCTGCTCGTGCCGATGATGCTGTCAGGGTTCATGTACTACCTGCTGCGGCCGCTCGTCAAGTTTCTGGAGAAGCATAAGGTTAACCGTGCATTATCCATTCTGCTGATTTATCTCGTCTTCGCCGGGCTGTTCGTGCTGTTCTGGATTCTGATCTGGCCGACGCTGCGCGAGCAGTTCCAGAATTTCATTGATAATATGCCATATCTTGTCCAGGGGATACAAAACCAATTCAACCAGCTACGGAGTGGTCCGTCACTATCAAGGTTTTTCCAAGGCGATGCTGACGTGTCCGACAAAATCTCGGAATATATAACCAGTGCCATCACCTGGATGACCAACTCCATGTCCAATCTGATTGGTGTCATTTCCAGTATAGTAGTCGTTATTGCGACACTGCCGATCATTCTTTATTACATGTTAAAAGACGGGCACAAGCTGTCGCCGATTCTGCAGGGTCTGTTTCCGCGGAAATACCGCAAAGAAGGCCAGGAGATGCTCCGTGATATCGATTCAGCGCTCAGCGGCTTCATTGTCACCAGGGTCATTCTCAATGTCGTGCTCGGGATTCTGCTCTACATCGGCTTCCTGATGATCGGCCTGCCGTATTCTTTGCTGCTTGCCGTAATTTCTATTCCGCTTAATTTCATTCCCTACGTCGGTTCGCTGCTTGCAGCAGTGCCGGTCATCATTGTAGGCTTCATTGAATCTCCGTCGATGGCGATCTGGTCGCTTGTCATCATTCTTATTGCCCAGCAAATCCAGGATAATGTGCTGTCGCCGATCATTTACGGTAAATCACTGGATGTGCACCCGCTGACCACGGTGGTAATTGTACTGGTGGGCGGTGATTTCTTCGGAATTATCGGAGTACTGATTGCACTTCCGGTCTACATGATCGCCAAAATCATTGTTATGCGGATATACGAGATCATTGTCGCGGAACGGGTCGAGGAGATACAGCTGCCTAAAGAGGAGCAGATGTAGGACCCGGCCTTGAACGAACACATTAATGATATACGGATTCAATAATAAAGAGCAGCATTCCCCCGGTAACGGGAGGACGCTGCTCTTTATTGTGTCGTTCTTTATAACCCGGCTATCCCCGCAGGGAACGGACCACAAAAACATGTGTGCCTTTCATGAGGTTCTGTCCGTCCTGCAGTGTAACCGCACCTTTCGTGTGAGAGACGATAACAGCGTTGAATGCGACCAGTTGGTCGCCCTTCCAGACCGTTACCGCTGATTTAAAATAGACTGCGTTATCAAACTGCTGCCGTTCTCTCATGACATATCCGACGGAGTGAAGAACCGGAGGCAATGCCCGCTCCTTGGGAGCGAGCGCCTTAATGAACACAATGTCACGAAAAGGAACAGCAATTTCCTGGTGGCCGATGACAGCCAGCGAAGCCTGAAGGTCCCATCTGCGCAGCACGCCCTTCATAATCGTATAAGGCGCCTCTCCGCAATACATGATGACCGGCCTGCCTACCCAATGCTTCATTGCTCTTCCCCCTTCACTATGCTCCTGCTGCCTATAGATTCGGTATCGACCAGTCTATCCCTGTCAAACCGTGTGATTCCAGATACTGATTAGCCTGGGAAAAAGGCCTGCTGCCCAAAAATCCGCGGTGTGCCGAGAACGGGCTGGGATGCGGAGACTCGATAACTTTATGGCGGCTCTTATCGATATAAGCCCCCTTCTTCTGGGCATGGCTGCCCCAAAGGATAAATACCAGCGGCTCGGCCCGTTCATTCAGCTTCTCCATAATAGCGTCGGTAAATGTCTCCCAGCCCAGGCCCTTGTGTGAATTAGGCTGGCCTTCACGGACAGTCAGCACAGCGTTCAGCATCAGCACGCCCTCCTCCGCCCAGTGCAGCAGCGACCCGTGATTCGGCACCGCCATTCCTACATCGCTATGCAGCTCCTGGTAGATATTACGCAATGAAGGCGGTATGCGCACACCCGGCTTTACCGAGAAGCTCAGCCCATGCGCCTGTCCGGCACCGTGATAAGGGTCCTGTCCCAATATGACAACTCGCGTCTTGCTATAAGGAGTCAGCTTGAGCGCAGAAAAGAGCAGCTCCTTCGGCGGATAAACGGTATACTGCTTGTACTCCGCCGCTAACGCATAGCGCAGCTCCTGAAAATAAGGCTTCTGAGCTTCCTCCTGCAATACTTCGTCCCAATCATTCTCAAACAACATTCCGCTTTCCCCTTCCGCTCTCCCTGCTATTTATGCTGTATCTTGTATTACCCTATTTCCGCCCGTAATCCGCTTTGATCTCTCCCCATTCCTTCGTCTGCCACTTCAGGACTTTATTCGGGTAAGTGTTTGTCTGCAGCCAGTGCTCAGCCCGGTCAATCAGCGTCCAGATCTCTTCTGTTGATGCATCACGTGCCAGCGTTGTCGCCACTCTCTTCTGCTTGACCCATTTCATCGCATTGACGGAATCACTGTAGACCGTCTTGCTGCTGCCTTCTTTGTGTAAAAGGGCAAGTGCATGCACGATCGCCAGGAACTCGCCCAGATTGTTTGTGCCTTTCTTAATCGGTCCGCAGGAGAAAATAATATCTCCGGTCTGCGTATCTACTCCCTTATATTCCACCGGACCCGGATTACCTCTGGTGCCGACATCTACTGATATGCTGTCATAATCAATCTCGGCAGATGTCGGTACGGAGGCGCTGCGGCTCCATGAGCCGGCTGCCTTGCTTTTAGCCGCTCCCGTGCCGGTGGCGCCTGTTCCCCAATTGCCCTTCCAGCCGGCTTTGAAGGCGGCATCTGCGGCAGCTTTTGACTCATAAGATTTGTATTTTGCCCCTGTGTAATGATCCGTCTGAGCCTGGCATTCCGCCCAGGTGCTGTATACCCCCGGCTGCTTGCCCTCCCAGACCACATAATATTTCTGTTTCGCCATGCCTGCTGCTCCTCCTGCCGCTTAAAATTCATCAGAAGCTTATTGTAATCCAAACCGCCTCCAGATTGAAGCCCGTACCCGAAGCAGTTCTCCGGCGGGACCGGCTGGCGGATAATTATAGTGTGGTGCGTTTATACTATACCGGTGCTATTCGAGCGCTTTGAGCGTCATCTCTATAACCGTCTGCAGCCTGCCGGCATCCTCTGTCGTTTTGACCAGCACCCGGAGGCCTACAAGTGCATTGTGCAGATATGCGGCCATATCTGCTGCTTCCAAGCTGCGCGTAAGCTCGCCGCTTTCCTGCCCCTGACGGAGCAGACGTTCAAACAGCTGCTCCGTGTTCTGAAAGGCTGCTGTTACTCTGGCTGCTGCTTCGGGATCATGATTGGTAAGCTCTACTGCAGTATTTACAAGCAGGCAGCCCTTAGGTTCAGAACTCTCCTTAAATGCAGCCGCTTCAAATATGAGCCGGATTGCCTCCCTTGCGGATGCCACGCCTTCTGTCCTGCTCTCTAGCTTGCCTGCGACTGTATCAGCGTAGCGGTCCATTACTTTTATATATAAAGTATGCTTGTCTCCAAACGTATCGTACATGCTCCGCTTATGAATGCCCATGCCGGATACCAGATCCTGTATGGAAGTCTTTTCGTAGCCCTGCTGCCAAAAGATCGTCATCGCTTTTCCAAGGACATTGTCGACGTCAAACTCTTTGCTTCTCGCCATGAATGATGCTCCTTTCCTCACTCCTGTATTTTATCATTTATAGAACGATCGGTAAATATTCAGGAAACAGTGAGCTATATCACTTCTATTCCTTACCAATCGTTCTATATTAATTTTTAAGCTATCCGTTGCAGCATAAGCAATCAACCTTGAGGAGGCTTTGTAACATGAATAAACTGGCTCTGAGCGCTGCCGTATTTGCCCTGTTTCTGATGAGCGGCTGCGGGAATGAGGGTAACAGCAATACTAACGCCGGCGGCGGCGCAGCGGTGAGCTCCGGTTCCAATAACGCTGAAGCGGCCGATGCCGTCACTACAGCTTCTATCGTTGATAATGAGGCGGCTTTCAAGCATGCTATCAGTAAGGATGGTACCTGGATAGCCGCAGTCCTGCGGAGCATGACCTTCAGCGAAGAGCTGGTTGTAGACGGCCCGTTTCTTCATAATGGTGAGCCTGCCCGTAAGATTGCTCTTTATACGCAGGATGAGGACCAGGACATAACCGATTCATTCGCATTAACCGCGCCGAAGCTGATCATCAAAAGTGAAAATACCCGGCTTGAAGGCGGAATTTTTATCGGAGATGTCTACGTTGAGGCTGACGGCTTCACCGTTGTGAGTGCCACTGTGAGAGGAAATATCTATTTTGCCGATAAGCAGTATCTCTCTACGTTCCATTTAGGAGATCAGGGGATTGTAAGCGGGTCGGCCAAAGTGCAATAAACAGTTATTCGTGAAAAGAGGTGCAGGAAATGTCCGTCCGCCGGCTTAACATCAGCCTTCTCTGCTCCCTGCTGCTGCTTCTCACTTCATGCAGCAGGCAAGATACATCAGGACAGCAGGCGATCCGGATTCAGTCCGGCCAGAATATAAAGCTTCTCACCACCACAGATACCCATTACCTGTCTCCCAGGCTGACCGATAACGGCCCGGCCTTCAGCCGTTTCCTCGCTGCCGGGGATGGCAAACAGCTTGCCTACAGCAGCGAAATACTGGATGCCCTCGGTAACGATATCGGTATAGAGCGGCCGGGGGCCGTCATTATCAGCGGGGATTTAACCAATAACGGGGAAAAAGCCAGCCACCAGGACCTGGCGGAGCATCTGCGGGCTATTGAACAGCAGACCGGGACACAGATTTATGTCATCCCCGGCAATCATGATGTACAGAATCCCTGGGCAAGGCGTTTTGAAGGCGAGAAGCAGATTCCGGTGTCTTCTGTGACCCCGAAGCAGTTCCGCAGCATCTACAGTGAATTCGGCTACGGGGAAGCTCTGCTTAAGGATAATGACTCCATGAGCTACCTCGCAGCCCCTTCAGACGACCTGTGGCTGCTGATGCTTGATACCAGCCAGTACAGCAGCAATAAAAAGCTGGGCCATCCCCAGCTGGACGGCCGGCTCACCGACGCCACTCTGAGATGGATTGACCGCTGCGGCAAGCTTGCTGCTGAGCAAGGCGCACAGCTTGTTGCAGTCATGCACCACAGCCTGCTGGACCACAGTGAATTTGTTCAGGAAGGCTTCACGCTGAATAACAACGGCCAGGCTGCCGCTGCCCTGATTAGAAACGGTATAAGCACTGTCTTTAGCGGACATGTCCATTTTCAGGATATCCGCAGCAGCGGAGAGGATATCTATGATATCGCCAATAGTGCCCTGTCTGTATATCCGCATCAATACGGAATTCTGGACTATACTCCTGCGGCCGGAACTTATGAGTATCATACCTCAGGGCTGAACATGGAGCTCTGGGCTAAAGCTGCCGGCAGTACAGATCCCAATCTGCTGCATTTCAATTCATACAGCGAAGCAGCGTTCCGCAGACTGTCTGCTGACAGAACCTACAGCCGGCTGGCGGAGGAGAGCAGTTATACCGCATATACACAAAAACAGCTCGCCGCTATGGCGGATGTTGTCGGCAGACTGAATGCGGTTTACTTTGCCGGGACAGCTGACACAGAGCTTACTGCCATTACTGATACAGAGGGGTACCGGCTATGGCAGGCTGCCCCTTACAGCGGCTTAAAGAATTATGTCCTGCGTATGGCAGAGCTTGAGCAGAAGGACAATAACCATCTGCTGGTAAAATTACCGGGATGGTAACGTTTATATTGGAAATCTCTGAAAATCGCCAAACGGCTCAAAATGGCCGGTACTATTAAGGACTGGCCTATATCAGCCTGGAGAAGCTGCTGCTTGCTGCCTGAGGATTCTTAACGGGCTTGCCGGGGCATAACAAACAAAGGGCACCTGCCTATGCAGGATGCCCTTTGTTTGCTATGTTCCTTATTTGTAGCTTTAACCGGATTAGTCATAACCCCCGGCTGCCTCAGGCAGCTCCAGATAAGCCTGCTTGGTGTTCACCAGCTCAAAAATATAGCTCCGCAGCTCCTTTAGCTGCTTAGCATCCTTAGTGATTTCGCAGGCTTCATCATCCCAATCAAACGAGAATTGTGCTCCGTCCATTCTGATTTGCCAGTGCTCCTCATCAAAAGGCGTCTTTGCACAATTCTTCCTGAGCGGCTCCAGTTCCAGCTCCCTGTAGATGTTAATTGTACGCATACGGGCATAAATGTCCGCCATTTCGCTGTCTGTCAAAACTAACTCCGCTTTTGCAGTTCCCTTGAGAACGAGGTCCTTGGTCACTGTCCCGTCAAACGTGTTAATCTCATGTTTGCCGGTAATACCGAAGCGCACCGAGAATGCGAAATCCGCCGGCTTTGCTTCCGGCATCTGAGCCGCGGCGGTTGTGGCGGACATGTTGGACTTATCGGTTGATTTGGGGATGTCGGGCGTACGCTCGTTGGGTGAGCCGGACACATTAGGTATATTAAGTACGCCTGACGCATCAGTTAGTATCTCTTGTTCAACGTTTGGACCATGATTTCCAGTACAGCTTGTCAGCATTAACAGGAGCATTAGCGAAGTGACTGGCAGCAGTAGCCTCATTTACCCTCCTCCTCTTGTAACCAATTACCTTTTTCTCACTAAACGGATATTAACTGGAAAGGTTGCAGGCATAGGGGAAAAGTGTAGCCGCTTCCGCCCGAATCAAGGGCATTTATGCCTCTCATTTCGGCATTCTGGCCGCCATCGCCCGAATCAAAGGCATTTGTGCCTCTCATTTCGGCATTCCGGCCGCTTCCGCCCAAATCAAGGGCATTTATGCCTCTCATTTCGGCTTTCCGGCCGTCATCGCCCGATTCAAAGGCATTTTTGCCTCTCATTTCGGCTTTCCGGCCGACATCGCCCGATTCAAAGGCATTTTTGCCTCTCATTTCGGCTTTCCGGCCGCCATCGCCCGATTCAAGGGCATTTTTGCCTCTGATTTCGGCAATCTGGCCGCCATCGCCCGAATCAAAGGCATTTGTGCCTCTCATTTCGGCATTCCAGCCGCCATCGCCCGATTCAAGGGCATTTGTGCCTCTCATTTCGGCAATCTGACCGCCATCGCCCGAATCAAGGGCATTTATGCCTCTCATTTCGGCATTCCGGCCGCCATCGCCCGATTCAAAGGCATTTGTGCCTCTCATTTCGGCATTCCGGCCGCCATCGCCCGATTCAAGGGCATTTATGCCTCTCATTTCGGCATTCCGGCCGCCATCGCCCGATTCAAGGGCATTTGTGCCTCTCATTTCGGCATTCTGGCCGCCATCGCCCGATTCAAAGGCATTTATGCCTCTCATTTCGGCAGAAATCGGCGCTGGCTCCCTACTATTGGACTCGCCCCTCTTATCACAGCGTTCCTTCGTCCGGCGCCGCAGGTTCGAGCAACAGCTCCGTGAAAGCAGCCTCCCTGCCGTTCACCAGCAGCGCAATCCGGTGCGCGCCCGGATAGTGGCGGCGGGTGGTCAGGTCCGCCCAGCGGTGAGTCCGGACAGCAGACAGCCCTGTTCCTCCCGGAACCGTTTTGTCGGACAGCAGGAATAGCTTACGGGAGGTTTTGCCGCCGGATTTCACAAAATCAATCCCGTATTCCACCCGGACCCGCACCGCTTCTCCCTCCCGCAGCCTTAATTGATAGCTCAGCACACAGTTATCGCCAATCCGCAGAACAGACGGATCAACAGACAAAGCGGCGGCAGCCACAAGCGGTGCGCTCTCCTCCTCTTCCGCATATCCAAAAATCGCCATAATCTCCGGGTTAGCCTTGCGGATCAGCGAGCGGCAGCCATGCCGTACGATCCAGTCGGTGCGGGTGCTTGTACCCTTCCAGCGGCGGGCAATACCAATTACGACATCGGGATGATCCTTGGCAATATCATTCAGGTTGTTGGCAACACTTTTGCGTACATACAGAGAAGGATCATCCTTCAGCTGCTCCAGCACCGGCAGCACGGGGGAAGGGTCGCGCTTGAACACCGGCAGCGCCTGGCCCCACGGCAGCCGCGGGCGGCTGCCCTCACTGGCAAGCCGCCGCACATGCTCATCACTGTGCCGGGACCAGACCTGTATCTGCTCCATCATCCGCTGAGGGTCGCGCAGCAGAAACGGTCTTACTGCAAACTCTGCCGAGGATTTTGACGTAAACCGTTCCAGCGCCTTTATTGACAGCTCCCAATACTCCTCATTCTGCCCGAATACTTCGACAAAATCAGGGAAGATCAGGTAAGGAAAGCCGGTACATTCATGATCTATCGCATATAAGACAGCCAGAGCCTGCTCATAGTCTGCGGGGAGATAAGCTCCTAAGGCCTCCGTAATCCGCCGCATCCGCGCTTTCAGCTCCAGCTCTTCCCACGGCTCCCGCATCGCTTCAGCCACAAAGGCTTCTATCTCAAACATCTCGCAGGCTCCATGCAGCTTCCTGCCCAGGCTACGCAGAAATCCTTCATTGTACATTGCTTTTAACGGCTCCGCCATATCTTGAACCCTCCAGTAGTTGTTGAAATCCCAGTTATGAAAGCATACCATGGCATACTGGACAGCCTTGTGTCAGGTTTGTTTTTAAGCCGGACTATTTATACGATCATCCTCTGCTCATCCGTTATTCTATCGTTGCGGTAAAACAGCTATACAGTCCCGCGCTCATACTCTTTCTCCTCAAGGAAACTCACCCCTCAGCCTGCTCAGTTCTGATCAGCATGTATAAGCCTCCTCCTTCTTTCCGCAATTTCCCAAAGCTCATCTATGTTCTTCTTGGCCGGATATACATGCTACACTTCTACGAATCATTCATAAGCGTCCACATGCTTCAATCTGGCCTCCCTGAATCCGTTCTCCCGCCCCTCAGGCGTTATCCTGTAATCAAACTGCAGCACACCGTCATGGGCAAAATAAGTATACTCCACACCCGGCTCATCCTTAAACTCTACCCTTACCAAAAAAGGCGGCGCCTTGATGCTCCAGATCCCATGTACTGAGGCGATTTCCTTCCTGCTGTAGCCCATTGTATCCGTCAGATAGGCGGAGACCCGCTTGGCATATATTATTTTGTTAACCTGCACATACGCCACCGGTGTCACAAGAATCAGCACAACCAAGGTACTCAGCACATAACCTGCCCTTCCTCTTATCCGCCTCACCCTGTACACGCCTCCTTCTTCTAATTACCTGTTTTCATCACTTTTGCAAATTAAACCTGTTTTCAAAACGCGTTTGCTGTCGTAAAATAGTTGAAAAGCTTTTGGAGCGAAATGGATATGGAGGGCCGCGACGATGCCTAAACCGCTTGTCAAAAATATTGATTTTTTTGTTGCCGCGATGTCACAGACCTTTGTGTCCGCACTGCAGCTGGACCCTGACGGGATGTATTCCCAGGTCGGCTACGGCATTATTGAGAAATTCTCAGAGGAATATGTGCGGGTCAAACGCTTTGACGGCACGGTGTCGCATTATGACCGGGATGTTACCAGATTTCAGCATAACCGGGCATAGGATATCAAAGACTACTATTTCTCTGGCCGGGCTGAATTCCCTTCTTTTTCCATACTAAGAAGATATTCAGGGGTCGTGGAGCAAAGGAAGAGCAACCAGGCGGCCTGACGGCCCAAAAAAGCGGACGCACGCTCAGCATGCATCCGCTTTTTGGGTTGTTTACATACAGCCGTCCCGCCTTACGTTTGCAGCTGTTTTTGATTGAAGCCATAATCGTTCAAAAGAAGCCCTGGTACATCACCACATCGCCGATCTGGATTGTGCCCTGATAGGCCAGGATACAAGCGAAACCCAGAGAGGCGAATGCTTGAAAATATAGAACAGCAGGGAGATAAGCAGATTCAGCCGCATGCCTCTGAACAGCAGTAAAAGGCTGCGGAACGGGCGGTCCTTCTTCAGCTCCCCGCTCATGAACAGTTCTTCATAATCAGGTGTGCCTTCTGCCCCGCGCTCCGGAAAATCTCTTCTGCCGGCTGCATCCGCCCTGCTTAATGCACTCCCTTCCAGAACTCCGTCCCCGCAAAGACCTGTGCTTTATCCGGCGCACCTTCCCCTGTCCCGGTCACACTTGCCCACGGTACACGCTGCCCCCGCAGCTCACTTGCCTCTGATGCTGTATATTCGCTGTAACGTACAGTAGCCTCATTGGCCGGGTTGCCCCAGTTATCCCAGCCGGCAGGATGAATATGCGTCCCCAGCCTGCAGTTCACAAAGGCCGTTGCCGCGTAGCTGCGCCATGGCCGCCCCAGATAAATGCCGAAGACGTCAGTTGCGGCCGTTATTAGACATTCCTCGAATACAAAGCCGTAGGCCTGGCCCTCAGGCGTAGAGGCTGCTGTAATATAACCCACTCCATCATGGGTGGAGCGCAGGCTGCGGATTTCACAGTGCTCGAAATAAGCGGCTGCCCCGCCAAAAATAAAATCCACGGTTCCTTCAATGTAACAGCGTGAGTACAGCTGGCGGCACTGCTCATGCCGCTGACGCAGCGGAATTCCGCCGAAGGCGAAGCCCTGCTTGTTCGCTGCAGGCAGCGGACCGGTAAAGATCGTATCCTGATGCCCCTTGAAGGTACAATTGCGGAACACAACTTCGTCGCAATGGGCATATAAGGCTAATGCCTGGCCGATTTCCTGCCCTTGTCCGGCAGTGTTGGCGACGGTCAGATTTTCGATAACCAGCCTGCTGCCGTTCAGGAACAGGGTTGGTGTAGCAAAGGTCCCCTGCTCTTCTCCTGTTTCGTCCAGCTGCCGGGCATACAGATTGTTTGTAATTATAACCTCACCGACTCCGGCAATGCTCAGGTCTGACCGGTAAATCCGCACGGCCTCCTCGTATACCCCCGCCATAATATATAATGTCTCGTGCTCCTGGGAAGTACGGCGCTCAAGCTCATTTACTGCCTCCTGGATTGTCCGGTAATCGCAAAAGGCCTCTTTTCCTACCCACATGTTATATCCTCCTTATGATCTATCTCAGGCACCCTAAGGCCCCGTCAAACAAACAAGATGATTATAGCGCTTTCTCGAAAAATGTTCCATCAATAATTTTAACGTGTGCATTTCATTATTCCCTTGACTTGACGCGGTTTGAGGAATACACTGGAATCGTTAACAATTTCATTTTTCCGGGGAGAGCTTATGATAACGATCAAGGACATCGCGCGTGTTGCAGGCGTCTCCCATACCACCGTGTCCAGAGCACTGAACGGCAGCCCGCTGATCAAGAAGGTCACCCGCGACAAGATTGAACGGATCGCCGCTGAGATGAATTATGTGCCCAATTACAATGCGAAGAGCCTTGTTACCAAACGTTCCTTCACCATCGGGCTATTCTTCTCCAGTATTGATCAGGGAACCTCATCTAGCTTTCTGGTCGATGCCATCAAGGGCATCAGCCATGCACTTGATGAGAACTTCAATCTGACCGTTCACGGGATTGACGGGGTTCACAATTTCGGCAACATTCAGCCGCAGCGCTTTGATGGTATTCTCGTCATGAGCCAGAGCGATGAGGATAATGCTTTTATTTATCATGTCAAGACCATCGGCATCCCGCTCGTCGTGCTGAACCGCCAGTTAGAAGACCCAAGTATTATGAATGTGGTGGCGAACGACCGGGAAGGCGTCAGGGAAGCCATTGACTATGTGGTATCCCAGGGGCATCAGAAGCTGGCCATTATTGAAGGCAAACCCGGCTTTAAGTCCTCTACCGAACGCAAGCAGGGCTTCATGGACAGCCTGATTACCCACCGCCTGCAGCTTGATTCCGGTTACTTTGCCCAGGGGGATTACAGCATTGAGAGCGGTTACGCCGCTATGTCGAGGCTGCTCACCCTGCCTGAGCCTCCGACTGCCGTATTCTGCTCTAATGATGATATGGCCATCGGGGCTATGAATGCCTGTTATGCCCATAAGGTCAGCGTGCCGCAGCAGATTTCCCTCATCGGCTTCGATGACATCATGTTTGCGCGGTATACGAATCCCGCCCTGAGTACTGTCCGCAAGCCGATTGCAGATATCAGCGAGCTCGGCACAAAGATGCTGATCCAGCTGCTTCAGCAGCCGGACACGAAGCCTCAGCAGCTGTTCGTCAAAACCTCGCTGGTTGTGCGCGATACGGTGGCTGACCGCTAAGATTACATCTGTTACTGCTCTCATTCATGTTCTTGCAGAACCGGAACCCCTGCTCATGCAGCAGGGAAAATCCGTTTCTTCCTGATAAAAAATGTTCACGTGTGCATTTATTAAACTTTATCTATTTAAATTTAAAGGAGACGTTGAAAACCATGACAAACCGCCTATCCAGAACCACCCAGCCCGGCCTGCCCGCCTATCCAGAACGGATGATCCAGTTCGGCGAAGGTAATTTTATGCGTGCCTTTGTAGACTGGCAGCTGCAGCAGATGAACAACCAGGGGCTGTTTAACGGCAGTGCCGTGCTCGTTCAGCCGATCGGCCAGGGTCTCGGCGGACTGATGGCAGAACAGGATAATCTGTACACAGTACTGTTGAACGGTATTATGCAGGAGCAGACCGTCAACTCCCGGGAGATTATCACCAGTGTCAGCCGGGTGATCAGCCCTTATGATGACTATGCGGCTTATCTGGCTCTGGCTGAGGATGACGCCCTGGAATTCATCACCTCCAATACTACGGAAGCGGGCATTGCCTACAATGCCGGCGACAGCCTGACCGATACACCTCCAAAGAGCTTCCCGGCTAAGCTGACTGCACTGCTTCACAAACGTTTTGAGCTGGGCAAAAAGGGCTTCATCATAATTCCTTGCGAGCTGATCGACCGTAACGGCGAGAAGCTGCTGCAGATCGTGCAGCAATATGCTGCAGAGTGGCAGCTGGGCGAGGATTTCAATAAATGGCTGGTTGAAGAAAACACCTTCTGCTGCAGTCTGGTTGACCGGATCGTGCCTGGTTATCCGCGCGACAAGGCTGCTCAGCTTGAAGAGGAGCTGGGCTATAAGGACAATCTGATTGTTACCGCCGAGCCTTTCCTGTTCTGGGTTATTGAAGGCCCGGCATGGCTGTCCGAGAAGCTGCCGCTTGCTGAGGCCGGACTGAATGTAGTCGTGACCGACGATATGACCCCTTACCGTGAGCGCAAGGTTCACCTGCTGAACGGACCGCATACCGCGATGGTTCCGCTGGCTATGATGGCCGGTCTGGAGACGGTAGAGGATGTAATGAACGATGAGACCTTCTTCCGCTTCGTGCAGGAGCTGATGAACGATGAGCTGAGTCCGATGCTTGATCTGCCGGCCGAGGAGCTGTCCTCCTATTCTGCCGCTGTACTGGAGCGGTTCAGAAATCCGTTCGTCCGTCATGAGCTTGCTTCCATCTCGCTGAACAGCATTTCCAAGTTCAAGTCCCGTCTGCTGCCGGTTCTGCTCCGTTACCAGAAGGAGCGCAGCCAGCTGCCGGAGCTGACAACGCTGGCCTTCGCCGCCCTGCTGCTTAGCTACCGCGGAGACCGTGTTACCAGACAGGACGGCGCAGAGGTACTGGAAGCCTTCGACAAAGCCTGGAGCAATCCGGACAGCTTCGTGCAGACCATCCTTGCGGATGACAGCCTGTGGGGCCAGGATCTGACACTGGTTCCGGGACTTGCAGATGCCGTTGCAGCGAAGCTGCAGGAGCTTGACCGTACAGACAGCCGTGCGGTGCTGCAGCAGGCTGTGAACTAATAAAGATACTACAGTCTACAGTCCGTAAGAATCGTATACAAAGGCAGGATACACTCCTGCCTTAACTTTATAACAACTTTTTAGGAGGGACAGACAGCATGAAACGATTAATGAAAATGAATCCCCGCGATACAGTTGCTGTAGCTCTTCGTCCGGTTACCGCCGGTGAGCAGCTTGAAATCGACGGGCTGACGGTGCAGGCAGGACAGGATATTCCGCAGGGGCATAAGATCGCCCTGACAGCCTTTAACGAGAATGACGTCATCACCAAATACGGCTATCCGATCGGGCACGCAATTGCCCCTATCGCAGCCGGCGATTGGATTCACACGCATAACATCAAAACAAATCTCGTAGGTGAGGAAGAATACGATTATATCCCTGAGCTACACCCGGTTACCTATCCGAAGCGCGACCTCACCTTCCAGGGCTACCGCCGGGCCAACGGCAAGGTCGGCATCCGTAACGATCTGTTCATTATCCCGACAGTCGGCTGCGTGAACGGCATCGCCGAGCAGATGCTGTCCGAGTTCAAGGCGGAGCACCCGGATCTTGGCGGCTTCGATAATCTTACCGTGCTGAAGCATCCCTACGGCTGCTCCCAGCTGGGCGATGATCACCGCATGACCCGCAGCATCCTGCTGGATGCCGTGAATCACCCGAATGCCGGCGGCGTGCTTGTCTTCGGCCTCGGCTGTGAGAACAACATCGTCTCCGAATTCCGCAGCATTCTCGGCGATTATGATAAGAGCCGGGTCAAGTTCCTGGTGGCCCAGGAGGTCGGCAACGAAGTGGAAGCCGGCCGGGCACTTCTGGAAGAGCTGTATGATGCCGCGAAGGATGATAAACGCGAACCGGTACCGCTCAGCGAGCTGAACATCGGCCTTAAGTGCGGCGGCTCTGACGGCTTCTCGGGTATTACGGCTAACCCGCTGCTCGGCGCCTTCTCCGATTTCATTATTTCCCAGGGCGGAACATCGGTCCTTACGGAAGTACCGGAGATGTTCGGTGCGGAGAAAATGCTGATGGCCCGCGCGGAAAGCCGCGAGGTCTATGAAGATATCGTCTCCCTGATCAACAATTTCAAGCAGTATTTCCTCTCCTACGGAGAGCCTGTGTACGAGAATCCTTCTCCGGGCAACAAGGCCGGCGGCATCAGTACACTCGAAGACAAATCACTCGGCTGCACCCAGAAGGCCGGTACTTCTCCGGTCGTGGACGTGCTGGATTATGGCGTAAAGCTGCGTAAAAAAGGCCTCAGCCTGCTGCAGGCGCCAGGCAACGATCTGGTGGCTGCTTCCGCCCTTGCCGCCTCCGACTGTCAGCTGGTGCTGTTCACCACCGGCCGCGGTACACCATTTGGCAGCTTCGTGCCTACGGTTAAGGTAGCCACCAACAACGAGCTGTTCGCCAAAAAAGGCCACTGGATGGACTTCAATGCAGGTCCCCTGCTGGAAGTGCCGATGGCTGAAGTCCTTGAAGAGTTCATTTCTTATATCATTGCCGTGGCAAGCGGCCAGAAAACACGCAATGAGCAGAACGAAGTACGCGAGCTGGCTATTTTCAAAACCGGGGTTACGCTATAATCTCTTATCCTAAATTTCTAATAAAGGGAGCGTCATCATGTTTTTAAACGACGATTTTTTATTGACTACCGAGCCTGCACGGCAGCTCTTTCATGAATATGCAGCCAAGATGCCGATTATCGACTACCACTGCCATCTTGATCCGCGTGAAATCTATGAAGACCAGCCGTTCAAAAACCTGACTGCAGCCTGGCTGTACGGCGACCATTACAAATGGCGGCTGATGCGCGCGAACGGCATACCGGAATCGCATATTACAGGCGATGCTTCTGATTACGACAAGTTCCTCGCCTGGGCCAGAACGCTGCCGAAGGCTGTCGGCAACCCGCTATACAGCTGGACCCATCTGGAGCTGCGCCGCTTCTTCGGTGTTAACGAGCCGCTGAATGAGCAGACAGCACCTGCGATCTGGGAACAGGTTAACCGCAAGCTGGCGGAACCTGAATTTACCCGCCGCGGGCTGATCCGCAGCTCCCGGGTGAAGACGATCTGTACTACAGATGACCCTGCCGATTCACTGGAATATCACAAGCTGCTGAAAGAAACCGAAAAGGAATTCAGCGTGTTCCCAACCTTCCGTCCCGATAAGGCGCTTAACATTGATGCACCAGGCTTCCCGGCTTGGATCGCTGCTCTGGAAAAAGCCGCCGGACTGCCGGTAACCAGCTATGCTGAGCTGCTTGAAGCACTGAAGAACCGTGTAGCATTCTTCCACGACAACGGCTGCCGCCTGTCTGACCACGCGCTGGATGTTCTGCGCTACCGGGCCGGTTCGGACGCTGAAGCCCAGACCATCTTCGCCAAACGTCTGGATGGTGCTGAGCTGTCTGCCGAAGAGATTACACTCTACCGTACGGAGCTGCTCACGAAGCTCATCGGCTTCTACCATGACAAAGACTGGACCATGCAGCTGCATATCCATGCTTACCGGAACAACAACACACCGATGTTCCAGAAGCTGGGACCGGATACCGGTTATGACGGCATAAACGACCTGTCCATTACCGAAAGCCTGTCCAGTCTGCTCGACCGGGCAGAGTGCGCCTCGGGTCTGCCGAAGACAATCCTTTATTCCCTGAATGCGAAGGATTATCCGGCACTGCTGGCCTTGATGGGCTGCTACCAGAAGGATACAGCCGGCAAAATGCAGCTCGGCTCCGGCTGGTGGTATAACGATACCAGAAACGGCATGCGCGAGCAGCTTACCCTGCTGGCTGACAACAGCCTGCTTGGCAACTTTGTCGGCATGCTGACCGACTCCCGCAGCTTCCTGTCCTATACACGCCACGAGTATTTCCGCCGCGTGCTGTGCGGACTGCTCGGCGAGCTTGTAGAGCGCGGAGAAGCCCCGGATGATAAAGCACTGCTCGGACAGCTGGTTCAGGATATCTCCTACAATAATGCCGCGGGATATTTCGGCTTCCCGGCAGCGGAATAAGATTAGGGGGAGCAAGCATGCTGCATGTATGTCTTGACGGGGATGGGGTTGTGCCGGAGAATTCCGGCGCCTCCATCCTTTCCCTTTATCCGCTGCCTGTACAGGAGGCGCGGCCGTTTATTCTCGTCCTGCCCGGCGGAGGCTATCATCATCTGGCCCGGCATGAGGGCGAGCCTGTTGCCTTATGGCTGAACAGCCTTGGCATCCATGCGGGCGTGCTGAAATATCAGACGCAGGATATCGAACCGGCCGCCCTAATTAAAGATGTCGGGGATGCGCTGGCCTGGGTGCGCGAAGCACCCAAGAATTGGAGTGTCCGGGACGGACAGGTCGGCCTCACCGGCTTCTCTGCCGGCGGCCATCTCGCTGCCATAACGGCAGTCACGGCAGCCCCGGCACGTAAACCCGATCTGCTGATTCTGGGTTATCCGGTCATTACGTTCGAGGAGCCTTATGCCCATATGGGCAGCCGGGGGAATATGCTGGGTTCAAGTCCGACTGAAGACGAGATCGCCGCTCATTCAGCTGACTGGCAGGTTAACAATGATAGTCCGCCTGCATTCATCTGGACTACTGCGGACGATGCCAGTGTGCCGGCGGAGAATAGCCTGAAATTTGCCGCTGCCCTGTCCGGCGCGGGAATCCCGTTCGAGCTGCACATCTTTGAAGAGGGCCGACACGGACTAGGGCTGTCCGCGGAGAATGCGGAATGCCGGCAGTGGCTGAAGCTCTGCAGGGCCTGGCTCGGCAAACACCATTTTATAACTGATACGGAGGAAGCCTGATATGCCGACACTATACATTGCCGGTGACTCCACTGCCGCCCTGAAGGGGGCGGAAGCCAAGCCGATGGCGGGCTGGGGAGAATATTTCCAGACCCACTTCGGCCCGGAGGTCATCATTGATAACCGCGCCATTAACGGGCGTAGTACCAAATCATTTCTTGAACAAGGCCGGCTGGCCGATATTGAAAAAGACTTTCAGCCCGGTGATTACCTGCTGATCCAGTTCGGGCATAATGACGGTAAGCATGACGACCCTCTGCGTTACACAGATCCTGATACAGAGTACAGGCAGAATCTGCGGCTGTACATTGAATCTGCCCGCAGCCACGGCGGTTATCCGGTACTGCTGACCTCCGTCAGCCGCCGCCTGTTCACTTCGGACGGTGAACCTGACCCGCTGGCCTTAGGCGCTTATCCGGCGGCTATGCGCGCTGTTGCAGAGGAGACCGGGACGCCGCTGGTGGATATCTTTGCTGCTTCCCAGCAGCTGTACCGCACACTCGGCATTGACGGTTCGCAGCACCTGCTGATGCATCTTCAGCCGGGCCAGCATCCTAATTATCCGGACGGCGTAACGGATAACACACATTTCAGTACCGAGGGCGCTAAGCGGATCGCCGCGCTTGTGGCTGAGGCTATCCGGCAATGCCCGGCCCTGGCCGAGCTGCATCCGCATCTGCATCAGAGGTAGGCACACGGACACGGTTAATTTAACCGTCCGCCGCTTCTGGTGCTGTAAGTCATCCCCTTATTGCTACTACATTATTTCCTACAAGGAGGCCACACGTAATGACTGCACCGCTTCATCTAGGTATCCGTGCCCATGATTTCCCTGCCCACTCCCTGCCGGAGCTGATCGGGAAGCTGAAGCACTACCGGTTCAGCCATATTCAGCTTGCCGTGCGCAAATCCTTTCCGGCCAGTGTCCCGTCGCTGTCCTCACTCAGCCCCGGAACGGCTGTTTACTATGGTGAAAGCTTCCGTCAAAGCGGCATCAAAATCGCTGTCCTGGGCTGTTATGTCAACATCATCGACCCGGATCCTGAGCAACGTGCGCAGGCATTGCAGGATTTCAGCACCCATCTGCGGCTGGCGCGTGACTTCGGGGCGAGCCTCGTAGGTACAGAAACGGGCAGTGTCGGCACAGGATACACAACGGATAATTTTACCGAGGAAGCCTTTCAGGAGGTAGTTGCCTCTGTCAAACTAATGGTTGCGGAAGCTGAACGGTTCGGCGTTACCGTGGGCATTGAAGCAGGCCAGAACCATCCGCTGCATAGCGTCAGGCTGACGAAGCGGCTGCTGGAGCTGATCCCGTCTAACAATCTGCAGATCATCCTGGATTGTGCGAATCTCATGTCTCCGGACAATTACGGGCAGCAGGAGGATGTTATCAAGGAAGCACTGGATCTGCTGGGCGACCGGATTGCAGTCATTCATCTGAAGGATTTCACTGTAGAAGACGGCACAATCGTCATCGTTCCTGTCGGTCAAGGCCTGCTCCGGTTTGCACCGGTTCTGCAATATATGAAATATAAGCGCCCTCATATCCAGGGTCTGCTGGAGAGCACAACGGAGCCTTTTATACAGGAAAGTGTCGATTTTCTGCACCGGCTGTATAATGAAGTTTGAGCTGCTAACGTTCTTCTTACCCCTGCCATCGTATTTTCAGGCATCCGCAGCATGCGGGTGCTTTTTTTTTTGCGTCAACAGTACGGCTGTTATGTGCTCCCGGTAATTTTCATGTAAAATAGACCATAGTGCCCGCCTCCATACATATGTTAGCCAGTCAGGATCATGGGTACAATTAGTTAGAGAGCTTCATTTATAAAAAGGATAGGTGAAACCATGCATAATTTTGGATTCGCACGGGTCGCCGCTGCTTCCCCTGAGCTGCGGGTAGCAGACTGCGAGTTTAATGCAGCACAGATTATTGAAGTAATAAAGCAGGCACATACACAGCAGGTCGAATATCTGGTGCTGCCTGAGCTGTCTATTACTGGATATACCTGCGCAGACCTGTTTCTGCAGCCCAAGCTGCAGGCCGCGGCAATTACTGCCCTGCATGAAATTACGGCTGCCACTGCCAGCCTCAGCCTGATTGTAATCGCTGGTCTGCCTGTCGCCATTAAAGGCCGGCTGTTCAACTGTGCCGCCGTTCTTCAGCACGGCAAGATCCTCGGTATTGTGCCAAAAACCTGCCTGCCCGGATACAGCGAGTTCTATGAGCCGCGCTGGTTCGCACCAGCCGAGGAGCTGGAGATTACAGAGCTTCGGCTGGGAGACATTACGGTGCCGATCGGCAATGACCTGATCTTCGCCAGCGAAAGTGACGGTAATCTCTCATTTGGAGTAGAGATCTGCGAGGATCTATGGGTACCGGTTCCTCCGAGCAGTCTGCTGGCACAGGCCGGTGCGATACTGCTGTTCAACCCTTCCGCCAGCAACGAGCTGGTCGGCAAAGCCGATTACCGCCGCCAGCTGGTATCCGGCCAGTCTGCCTCCTGCGTGGCGGCTTATGTCTACGCCGGCAGCAACACCGGCGAATCCTCAACGGATGTCGTCTTCGGCGGTCATTCGCTGATTGCCGAGAACGGCCAGACGCTGGCCGAATCGGAGCGCTTTAGCCATGAGAGCCAGCTCATCATCGCTGATATTGATGTGCCGAGACTGCAATATTCCCGCTCGGTTATGGGCACCTTCCGGGCCGGCAAGGGCGGACGCAACTACCGAGAGATCCTGTTCGCCGATCCGGCGGCACAGCAGAAGGAGCGGGCGCTTGTCCGTAAGGTTGCCGTCAACCCGTTCGTTCCCGGCAACCCGCAGCATCGGGATGAGCGCTGCCAGGAAATCCTGTCGATTCAGACCTCCGGCCTGATGAAGCGCATCCGCCACATCGGTACGAAGCAGGCTGTTATCGGCATCTCCGGCGGACTTGACTCAACGCTTGCCCTGCTCGTCGCAGTCCGCGCTATGGAGCGCCTTGGCCGTACGGCAAGCGATGTGCTCGCTGTAACAATGCCTGGCTTTGGCACAACGAACCGGACCTATGATAATGCCGTAGGGTTGATCAACGCGCTCGGAGCTTCGATGTTGGTTGTTGATATCAAGGCGGCATGCCTGCAGCATTTTGAAGATATCGGCCATGACAAGGATGTTCATGATCTAACCTACGAAAATGTGCAGGCCCGGGAGCGCACGCAGATTCTGATGGATCTGGCCAACAAAAACGGCGGCATCGTCATCGGCACCGGCGACCTGTCCGAGCTTGCCCTCGGATGGTGTACCTATAACGGTGACCATATGTCGATGTACAGCGTAAACTCCGGGATTCCAAAAACACTGATCCAGTATGTTGTCGCCTGGTATGCCGATCATGAAGCGGACGAGACGGTAAACAAGTTCCTGTACAGCATTATCGAGACAGGCATCAGCCCTGAGCTGCTGCCGCCGTCGGCAACCGGAGAAATTGTCCAGCTGACAGAGAATATCCTCGGGCCGTATATTGTGCATGACTTCTTCCTCTACTATATGCTGCGGACAGGCGCTGCTCCGGGCAAAATGCTCTATCTGGCCCAGCAGGCTTTCGGCGAAGCTTATCCTAAAGAGCAGCTCAAAGCCTGGCTGAAGGTGTTCATCTCCCGTTTCTTCACCCAGCAGTTCAAGCGTTCCTGCCTGCCGGACGGACCGAAGGTAGGTACCGTGAGCCTCTCGCCGCGCGGCGACTGGCGGATGCCAAGCGATGCTTCCGCTGCGCTCTGGCTGCGTGAGGTGGACGAATTATAAGCTGCACCATGCTGAATAATAGCTGTATCCTCATCAGTCCAGGCTGGTGCGGGTACAGCTTTTTTGTCGCCAAAAAAAATTAGTTAGGCTCTTGACGTATTTTTGTGCAGATGATATATTGTTTCATGCTTTAATAATTAAGTTGTTAATTATTTATCAATTAATTATTTGCTGATCAATTATTAAAAGTTTCATTTAGTAAATAGCTTATCTATTTGAAGACAGCAATGCTGGAGGTGAAGGATTGACAGATCAGGAGCGTGACCGGTATTTTGAATTCCCTATTCTTTTTAAGACTTTTCTGAAGGGGCTGGGCCAGCAGTGGAACAAACAAGGCTTTCCGATCACCCAGACCCAGTTCAAAGCGCTGCAGATTTTGTCCAAGGAAGGTCCAATGATGGTCTCCCAGCTGGCTGCTGCACTTGATTTGACACCTGCCGCCGTTACCGGAATTACGGACCAGCTGCTCACTGAAGGCTATATTCAGAAGGAGCGCGCCGCCGGAGACCGCCGGGCCATGCAAATCACGCTGACCCCTGAAGGAATAGGCGTAATCAGGTCAACACAGGCGAAGCTAGGTGAGGTTATGCATTCTTATTTCAGTATCCTGCCCGAAGAGGACATGGAGCATTTGAGAAGAATTTTCGGGGTATTAATTAAGGAATTAGACAAAAAATAAAAGTGACGGTGAAGAAACCAACTATGGAAAATTTAACAGACAAGCGCAAGCTATCCATTATGATTGCCATCATGGCAGCCATGCTGTTTGCCGCGATTAACCAGACGATTACCAGCACGGCTATGCCGCGCATCATCTCCATTCTGGACGGTATGGACTACTATACCTGGACGATTAATATTTATCTGCTGACCTCGACGATTGCCACCGTGCTTGTCGGCAAGCTTTCTGACATGTTCGGGCGCAAGCCGTTCCTGCTGGCCGGGATTCTGCTCTTTATGGTCGGCGCCTTTTTAACGGGTACATCTGACAATGTCTATCAGTTCATCACTTACCGCGGGATCCAGGGGATCGGCGCCGGTATTATCCAGTCTACTGCCTTTACCGCTGTAGGCGACCTGTTCCCTCCGCGTGAGCGCGGCAAATGGATGGGCCTGATGACCGCGGTTTTCGGTTTCTCCAGCGTACTTGGACCGACACTCGGCGGCTATCTGATTGACCATCTCGACTGGCACTGGCTGTTCTGGATCTTCCTGCCGCTTGGTTTTGTGGCATTTGGCATGATCCTGGCCCTGTTTCCAAAAGCACAGCGCGGAGCATCGACCAGCATCGATTACCTCGGCTCTCTGTTTATGACAACAACCATTGTTCCGCTTCTGCTCGCTTTTTCGTGGGCGGGTACTGAATATACCTGGGGCTCTGCCCAGATTCTCGGCCTCCTGGCTGCAACGGTAGTATCAGCAATCATCTTTATCTTTATTGAAACCAAAGCCAAGAATCCGATTCTGCCGCTTCACCTGTTCAAAAACAGCATCGTTACGATCTCCAATCTGATCGGCTTCCTGATGAACTTCGGTATGATGGGCGCGATGATCTACCTGTCCTTCTTTGTACAGGGTGTACTTGGTATATCCGCAACCTACGCTGGTTACGTTACTATGCCGATGTCGATCGTAATGGTCGTAGCCAGTGCCCTGACCGGCCAGATGATAGCCAAAAAGGGTAAATACAAACGTTTCGCTCTCATCGGGGTACCAATTATGGTTGCCGGGATGGCCATCATGGTATTCATGAACAGCGTGCCGATGGCTGTGCTCAGTATGATCGTATTCGGCCTGGGTCTTGGCCTGGGGATGCCTGTCTTCTCGCTGGCTACCCAGAATGCCGTATCCCACACCGAGCTTGGCGCAGTAACGGCTTCTACCCAGCTGTTCCGTAACCTTGGCGGTACAATCGGTATCGCTGTTATGGGTACTGTAATGTCAAACAATCTGACCAAGCATCTAAAAGAAGCGCTGACCTCATCTTCAGCACCTGACTTCAGCAAGCTTGATCCGGCAGTAGCACAGCAAATGACTGCTTTTGCCAACCCGCAGGCGCTGATGAACAAGCCGCTGCTGGAGCAGACGCAAGCCGGTCTGCCTGCGGATGTTCAGCCAATCTTCGTACAGATGATTGACAGCATCCGTGACGCACTGGGCCAGACCTTGTCCACCGTGTTCCTTACCGGTACCATCGTTCTGTGCCTGGCTTTCGTACTCGTGTTCTTCCTGAAGGAGCTGCCGCTGCGTTCCTCGAACAAGGCACCTGCGGATGCAGAAGCTCCGGCTGAGAGTGTGAATACTAAGAAATTGGCTGTGGAATAATTTCCGGCTTACAACAATAAAAGGGCAATCCGTGGTCACCGGCCACGGATTGCCCTTTTGCAGTATAAACCCTAAAATCCGGTTCGCGGAATCTCTGCCGGAAGCTCTTGATAGGGTTCAGCAGTGCCGGTCCTCACCTTATACATCTGCTTGTGCGCCTGCTCAGCCCCCTGCATAAAAGGCTCATACAGACTGTTGCAGACATCGGCTGCCCCGATCTGATAATTCTCCCCGTCGAAACGTCCCAGCACCGGCTGGTCGTTCCACTGGAAATAATGAACACCGATCAGCTGCGGAATGGCAGCAGCCTGCTCTACAAAATAACGGTACGCTGCGCCGCGCTCCTCCTGGGTAGCCACCGCACGGATACCGTAAGCCAGCATTCCGCTGTCTGCACCCCCGAAGTGGTACTCGCCAATCATAACAGGCTTGCCGAGCCGGCTGCTGATCTGTTCAATCTGCTCCCGGTCCGGAACAAACTGGTAGCAGTTCAGCGAGAATACATCAAACCACTCGCAGCCTTCCAGCACTTCATCGCTGCTGACCCAAGCATAACGCATGCCGAGATTCAGGTGATTGGGGGCTGCCTCCCGGCAGGCACGGGCCGGCAGCTCCACATAACGCCGGATCAGCAGCCGGTTAAACTGGGCGTAATCAGCAGCCCTTACCGAATCAGCCAGGGGCTTCGTATCATCCGGATTGTACAGCTCATCGTATCCGGTATAACGGCTGTTCCAGGCTGCGTTTAATTCTTCCACTGTACCGTACTTCTCATGCAGCCACTGGATGAACCGCTCTTTGCTGGCAAAGCGGACCGCCGAAGCCAGCATCAGCTGCGTCAGGTTCAGGCCGTCCACGAACGCCCAATGCGGCTCGTTGCGCATGAAATACCCGACCATCCGCCGTTCTTCCCGCAGCGGAAGCAGCTGCTCCGCAAACTGCTGTGCATTCCGCCCGTATTCCGGACTGAACACATCCGGAAAATCGCGGAAGATCCGCTGCTGCGTCTCCGGGAACCCGCTCAGCGGATACACGTACGGCAGGTCCGAGGCCGCGATGAAGCGGCTGTCCGACCAGTTGCCGATGGTATTGAACCCGCCCTGCCGCAGCCGGTATTCGGTCAGCTCTGTCCAGGCGACCCTCCACTGCGGGCCGAAGGCTGTGATCAGGTTCGCTATCCCGAAGCTGAATTCACGGCCCTCCTGCGACCAGGCATCTTGATAAGCCCCATCCTGCCCGGGCAGTTGCGGGAGGAGATGCTCCATACCGGATACACGCATTGGCGAGGAAGGGCCGACACAATCCATTCCGGCACTGAACAGCGCGTAGCCGTCCGGGTCCGCAAACCACCAGTTCCGGCCGTCGAACGCCGTGCGGAAATAACCGGTGGCAGTGAACTTCAGCTCTTTCCAGCCTCCGTAACGGCTGAGGGAGCCGGCGGTGTAATTGTCCCCTCCCGTCTCTGCCGTCTCTGCCCATTCCGCCGCCCGCTGCCGCTCAGCCCGGAGCCGGCTGACTAATTCTGCAGCATCCGCCGTTTTGCCCGGCCACTCCCTTCCCTTCAGCTGTCCCAGCTCATCCACATAAGGCTGATAGACATAATCGAAAGCCGGTTCCTCCGTGCTTAGGCATAAACCCAGTATATCGGCACTTCTCTCCGCAGCCGATGGAATAGTGGCAATGGAAAAACCGGTTATCTGTTCCCGGTCGACCCTGGCATCGCCGCGCAGCACCGTCTGCATCACACCGGGATAACGCGGCAGGAACAGCTTCTCACCGCTCAAATGCTCCAGCGGCAGGCAGATTACGGTTCTTACGCCCGGCAGGATGCCCAGATGATAAGTAATTTCACGGTCATACTTGTCACGGAAGGTGAACAGCAGGACCAGGATATCATGGCAGTCATGGTACACCTCAGCATTCACATACCGGCAGGCCCGCCATTCAGCAGCGTTTACTTTGCCCGGCTGCAGCTCTGCACCGCCGCCCTCAGGCGACGTCCACAGCCGGAAGCCCCCGGAGGGGCTAAGCATGAGCTGTGCATGAGGGCCGGTGCCGAACCATTCCCCGGACAGCTGGAAGGATGATTCCATCATTTAAGACCCATATTGGTCATGACATCCACTTTACCCGCGTTCGTATACCATTCGTTCACTTCTTCCGTGATCTGCGTTCCGCCCTTCTCGTACCATTGCTTAACAAAAGTGTCGTAGCTTTCGAGCGGTTCCTTACTATAGATAATCTTTGTAAAAGTTTCCTTCTCCATTGTGTTCAGCTGCTCCCATGAAGTCTGCATGGTTTTGGTCGGCGGGCCGTTGAAAGCATTAGGGAGCAGCACATCCCGGTTCTCGTATGAAATGACATACCCTGCAATGGTGGTTGGATCATTCGCCGCTGACCGCAATAGCACCCCGGTATCGGCTTTGGCACCTTGTGCCAGATCATAGAAAGACTTGCCCGGTCCATCCACGCTTGGCGTATTTTTGGTAAAAGCCATCTTCCCTACTCCCTGGACCGCGTCGAGCGGTGTGTTGAATGCCTTGGGATCAAAAACAACCTCCCCGTCCACGATGTCATAATCATAGCCCTGTGCGTATCCGTATTTGAAATCTCCCGTGCCGAAGGCGGCATCATACAGCTTGTCGTAGTAGAGGAAGAACGCTTCCATATTGTTAAAATCTTTATTGAACATAAATACGCCGTCATTCTGCTGGCCGGACTGGTACGTCTTATCGCCGCTGACCCCGCTGATTGTCGGGTAGGCACTGATTTTGGCACCCTGCACATTGGTTTCAACATCCTTCACGCTGCCGTACAGCCAAGGACGTCCGATAATAATGCCTGCTTTGCCTTCGGTAAAGTCAGCCAGCGCATCCCAGGCTCCCTGTGTCGCCAGCTCCTTGTTCAAATATCCCTTGGAATACCAGTCACGCAGCTTGGCAAGAGCATCTTTCATGCCGCCAGCAACAGACCCGTAAGTAAGCTTGCCGCCCTCGTTATACCATTGGCCCGGGAGATGCTTGCCGGCGTAGGCGCTGAAGATCATGACAGAGTCGCTGACCCAGCCGGTGTTGTAGGAATCCTTCCCGCTAAAATCGAATCCGTACGTATCCTGCTTGCCGTTCCCGTCCGGATCATCATTCGTAAAGGCGGCAATGACCTGCTCGAACTCATCAATCGTCGTCGGGGCTTTCAGCCCCAGATTATCCAGCCAGTCCTGCCGGACCAGCATCACTTCCCCTTCCGTCAGATTGGGCGCAATCGGCATACCGTATACCTTGCCGTCCTGGATAACCGGGTTGAAGGCGGTCGGATATTCCTTGTAAATTTCCTTTAGCCGCTCCGGCATATATTTGTTGATGTCCTCTGTAATATCCTTGACCAGCCCGGATTGGATCAGGTCATTCTCCAGCGAAGTATCATAGACCGGCAGCACATCCGGAAGCTTCTCCGAGCCGGTCAGCGCAAGCCGCAGCTTCGTGTTATACTGCGATGCATCGCCGCCCAGCAGTGTTGTCTCAATCTGTATACCCAGCTTCTCCACGCCCCAGCGGGTCAGCACATTATCATTCAGGCTCTCACCGTTGATATATTTCCCGGCATTTTCATCCTGCTGCTTCGCAATCGTAAGCGTAATCGGCGGATCATATTTACCATCCTTAAGCGTCGCTTCCGCCGTAGAGCCCCCATCCTTTTTGACCGGGCCGCACCCGGCAAGCATTCCTGTCAGCAATACAGCAACGGAGAGTAATGCACCTGTTTTTTTCATGTATAGACTCCTTTATCGTTGAATTTAGGTTGAATTTAGGATGTATCTGCTTCTGCTACTCCTTGACTGCACCCAGTACAATGCCTTTTACGAAATACTTCTGCAAAAATGGATAGACGAGGATAATCGGCAAGGTGCTGATAAAGATCTGCGCAGCCTTGATGCTCTGCTCTGATAATGCTGCCGCTTCCGATTGGCTGAGCGCCATGCTCTGGGCCGAGCCCTGCACCACAACCGTCTGCAGAAAGGAAGCCAGCGGATAGTTCTCGGTACTCGACATATAGAGGATTCCGTCAAACCAGGCATTCCAGTGGCCGACCATAATGAACAAGCCTACCGTTGCCAGTCCGGGAAGGGAGAGCGGCAGATAGATTTTGCGGAAAATAACAAAGAATGAGGCACCGTCGATAAACGCCGCTTCCTCCAGCGCCTTCGGAATGGTTTTGAAGAAATTCATAATCAGAATCAGGTTGTAAGCGCCAAAGGCGCCGGGCAGCACCAGCGACCAGATCGTGTCCTTGAAGCCCAGCTTCGTAACCAGGATATAGGACGGAATTAGGCCTCCGGAGAACAGCATGGTGAAGATAAAAATCCACATCAGCACATTCCGCCCGCGGAAATCCTTGGATAACGCATAGCCGGCCGTCGTAATGACAAACATGCTGATTAAGGTTCCCAGTACCGTCCGGAATACAGAGATCTGCATGGAGCCGGTAAAGTTGGTGTTTCTGAAGGTTTTGGCGTAGGCGTCTAGATTGAAGTCCACCGGCCAGAAGGACACCAGATTGCCGTTGATCGCCGATTTGCTGCTAAGCGACTGGGCAAGCAGATGGAGCATCGGCAGGAAGCATGATAACGCAATCAGAATCAGAAATATATAGTTAAAGAACGAGAAGATCTTATATCCCTTGGACTTATGATACACTCTCCATGCTCCCTTCTAGAATATCTTGTAGTTGGCTACCTTGTAGGCAATACGGTAGGAAATAACGATCAGCACAAAGCTGATGCCTGACTTGAACAGCCCGACCGCTGTACCGAACCCGTATTGGCCGTTCAACAGGGAAGACCGGTACACATAGGTATCAATAATATCCCCCGTACTGTACACCAGCGGATTGTAGAGGTTAAAGATCTGGTCAAAGCCGGCATCGAGAATATTTCCCAGACTGAGTGTGGCAATAACAATGATCATCGGCAGCATGCTCGGCAGCGTAACATGTCTGATCTGCTGCCAGCGGGAAGCGCCGTCTATCTCGGCAGCCTCATAATAAGACGGATCGATTCCGGTAATAACGGCCAGATAGACAATCATGCCGAAGCCGAAGTTTTTCCACAGATCACTGATAATGACCGTTGGTCTGAACAGGACCGGATCACCCAGGAAATAGACGGGCTGGATTCCGAACACCTGGGTCAGCACATGGTTAATGCCGCCGTCGAGCCCCAGCAGGTCAATCATAATGCCGGCCACCGTTACCCATGACAAGAAATGCGGCAGATACACGAGCGTCTGAATGCTTTTTTTGACACCCATATTGCGGATTTCGCTTAACAGGATAGCCATGATGATCGGCACGACAATACCGACAACGATTTTGATTACCGCGATAATCAGCGTGTTCGTAATGGCCTGAGTGGCTTCCTTGTACTGAAAGATTCTCGCGAAGTTGTCCCAGCCGATCCAGGCGGAACCGGTAATACCCAGCCAGGGCTTATAATCCTGGAAAGCCATCACCAGTCCGACCATCGGCCCGTAGGCGAAAATGAGGACACACACCAGTGCCGGGATACAGAGTACATAGAGCGGCCAGCTTTTTTTCACTTCCTTGCTCCAGGGTTCTTTTCCTTTTTTCCGGATGTCAGTCTTTAGCGGCTGCACCTGGTTTTTTATAACGTGAGCTATTGGTGTTACCCCCTTTAAGAATGCCGAGTAGTCGTTGCAGATTTAATGTTAGCAAAAGCGCTTTCAATCTAAAATGTCCCAATCTGAAGATCATAACCAATCCCTTAACCTTTTTGCTAAGCGCTTTCATTTTGCGGCCTGATTGTCTTTTTCTTTTGAATTTAATGAATTATGATAGATTCGGACAGATGCACAGCCATTAGACAAATACGTATTACTGGGAATGAGGACGACAATATGATTAAAAAGGTGAATATGAAACGGTTCATCTACTTCTTCATTTTTTTCCTGCTGCTTACCCTGGGGCTGTTCTATATCATGAATACCCTTAGCTCACGGACGCTTCAGGAGAGTCTGGTCAATGCCTCCAGGAACCAGCTGGCTTATGCAGAGGAAATTATTGACGGGGCAATCTCCGAGGCAAGCATGTACGGAATCCAGTATACCGCCGACAACGATGTCCGGTTCTATCAGAACCGCAAGCTGGAACTAAGCAACTATGATGCCCAGATGGACAAAAATGAAATTTCCGGCCGGTTAGCGGACCAGCTATTCTCAAGCCTTGCGGTAGAGTCGATCGGAATTTACTGGAAGCAGGACGGTACCTTCATCCAGACCGGACATGATTCGCAGGCGAAGCTCCCTTTTGAACAGGTAATGGAGCGCGGCTGGCAGACTTATAATAATAGCCTGTACTACTTTTCGGTCTACCCTTATATTCATCAGCCCAAAAATCCGGCAAATATAGAGTACATCGTCGGCGTAAAGCTTAAGAAGGAGTATCTGACCGGACTGCTGGGCAAAGCGGTTAACGGCGACAGCTCCAACGCTTTTTTACTGGTGAATGACAGCTTTGTGATTAGCAGCAAGCCGGTAGACAGCCGGATTGAGGAAAAAGCGCGGGCGACCGTTGCTCCAGATCCGCAGCAAATTCTGAAATTCGATTATCATACCGGCGAGGACGACTATTATGTGCTGTCCAAATACATAGAGCCTATTGATACCTACCTCGTAACGTATACACGGATGAGTGATTTCCTGACTCCGCTGGACCGCAACCAGCAGGTGTTCGCCGCCAGTATTGTCGTCATCCTGATCATCGGCCTGACCGTCATTCTGATGTTCTACCGTAATTTCTACCGTAATGTGCATCTGCTCGGCAAAAAATTCCATCAGGTGGAGCAGGGTAACTACAGCACGCGGATCAGCGAGAACCCGGTCAACGAATTTTATACCTTGTTCAAAAGCTTCAACCATATGGTACTCAGAACCCAGAACCTGTTCGCCTCACTCAAAATCGAAACCGAGCTGCGCAGGGATGCCGAGGTAAAGCAGCTGCAGGCCCAGATCAATCCGCATTTTCTCTACAATAGCCTGTTCTTTATTATGTCGATGGCGAAGTCTTCCCCTGAGGCCGTCATGCAGATGAGCAAGCACCTGGCCGAATATTACCGTTACCTGACCAAGCTCGACCGCCATGATGCCACGCTGGCCTCCGAGCTGCAGCTTGCCGGCCATTTCTTAACCATTATGTCTCTCTGCAAAGAGCTGCATTATGAGATCAGCCTGCCGCCGGAGCTCGGGGAGCACCGCATTATGCCGCTGATTATCCAGCCGATTGTGGAAAATGCAATCCAGCACGGCATTGAGGAGCTGCAGGGCGCCCACCGTGTCTCCATTGAGGTAAAAGCACTCGATGACGGGGCGCTGATCCTTGTTGCGGATGACGGGAAAGGACTTACGCCGGATCAGCTTGAGCTGCTGGCAGCCCGTGTGGGCAATGAGACTCCTCCGCAGGGCGCCCGGGGCATCGGACTGTGGAATATTCATCAGCGGCTCAAAAATGCCTATGGCGAATTAAGCGGCCTGCGGTTCTTCACCAATGACTGGGGCGGCCTGTCCGTTATGGCTTATATCGATTTCTCACTGGATGAAGGAGGAGAATATGAAATTACTGATTGTGGATGACGGGCATTATATCGTTGAATATCTGAAGCATCTGCTGGACTGGAAAAAATTCGGCGTACAGCAGGTTGTAACCTCTACCAATTCACTGGAAGCCAAGCACTTGTTGAACCACAATGACGTTGATATTCTGATTACCGATATCCGCATGCCTGAGGTTTCCGGCCTTGATCTGCTGGAGCACATCAGCGGGCAGCTGCTGAAGACCAAGGTGGTCTTCCTCTCCGGTTATTCACAGTTTGATTACGCTCAAAAGGCGATCCGCCTGGGCGCCCTCGATTATCTGCTTAAGCCAGTAGACAAAGAGGATATGGAAAAAGCCATGCAGCAGGTGCTGAGGAATATTGACGAGCAGCAGCGGAAACAGCAGCCGGTGCAGGCGGAATTTGACGCTCTGGGCTTTCTGCTGTCTGTTATCGGCGGTGCTGCTCCCGCAGAGGGCGACAATGAATTTGCTGCCTGTGATACTGTCCATCAGCTAAAGGAACGTTACTGCTTCTTTCAGATTTCAGACGCTAAGGGGTCAGACGAAGTCACGTTAAGGAATAACGACTGCGCTTCAGAAGGCTTCATCTGGACAGCCGGCCCGTCCGTTACCGGCCTGCTCCGGGTATCCGGTGCCGGCCCGCTTGCTGCCGAAATAGAGAATATCTCCTTCTCTGAGAGCTTTGAATTTGCGGACAAGAATGCGGTCCGGCATATCTTCTGCCGGTTTTATTACCGGGAGGAGCCGGATGCCGGGGATTGTACGCTGCTGCAGAACTGCACTGCCCATCCGAAACGGGAGAATGGGGACTTGGAAGCAGCCAGGAAAAATATCCTCCGAAGCTACGCCAAGCTGCAAACCAGAAAGCAGCAGATTCTCTATCTGCTTGATTTCATCCAGCTGCTGTACTTCACGTCCGGCCGGCTGCAGCAGTCCGAGGTGGCAGACTGGATTTTCAAAGAGCTGGCCGAGCCCGCTGATGCGCTCCAGTCCGTGCTGCTCTGTGTCACCCGGCTGGAGCGCAGTCCCAAATTGACGAACAGCCATATTGTCAGTACCGTTCAGGCTTATATTACCGGACATATCGGTGATGGTTTGAGCCTGGAGGATCTGGGTAAAATTGTACATCTCCATCCGGTTTATCTGTCAAAGGTGTATAAACAGGAGACCGGTGAGAACCTGTCGGGCTTCATTGCCGCCAAGCGGCTGGAGAAGGCATCGCAGCTGCTGCTGGAATCCAATCTGCATGTAATTGACATCTCCCTACTGGTCGGCTACAAGAAGCCGCAGTATTTCATTAAGCTGTTCAAGGAACAGTACGGAATTACCCCTTATCAATACCGCAGACAGCAAATCCAATAAGGAATACGATTGTAGACTTAGGAGGCGATTGCTTAATGAAGCCGTTTGAACAGCCTGGAGCCGGAGCCTGGGGAGCTATCGAAGCCTTCACTCTCCCGCAGGACGGACTGCTGCCGAACAACCCGGCGCTGCCGGTCATTGTGTATACAGGTGCCCTGCGGAACCAGCCGGAACGCACCGAGCAGATCTTCAATGACAACGGCTGGCTGAACAGCTGGGTAAGCGGCGTGTTCAGCTACCACCATTACCACAGCAACGCGCATGAGGTGCTTGGCGTGATGTCGGGGACCGCCAGCCTGCAGCTTGGCGGCGATGCCGGCCGGACACTCGAGGTGTCGGCCGGGGATGTACTGGTGCTGCCGGCCGGAACGGCGCACAAGCTGCTGCAGAGCTCAGCCGGCTTCCGTGTCGCCGGCGCTTATCCCGGCGGCGCGGACTACAACACCCGCCGGGCCACCCCGGAGGATCTCGCAGCAGCGCTGCCCGAGATCGCGGAGGTCCCGCTGCCGGACAGTGATCCGGTGTACGGCAAGGCGGGGCCGCTGCCGGAGGCGTGGGGCCGCTAGGCAGCTTCACTACACACGCCTTTCATTGTACATGCGCAGGCTATCCGCTAAGCAAACAAGGGACCCAGACCGCCAATTCATGGCTTCCGGGTCCCTCTTCTATGCGCAGCCTGCAAGCTTTTTACACTTCAACGGCTTCCCAATCGCTCTCCGCTTCTTTCCGCATAATCCGGAAATCCTTCGTCTGCAGATCAGCCTCAAGCTTCGCCCCGCATCCCTCATGCCGCCAAACGATGTGCAGCTCCTGCTCATTTACCGTCACTACTTCAATTTCACCGTCAAATGCCGGGCTGCTGTTGCGGAACCGCAGCAGCTTGAACAGCCTCTGTACAACCGGCCGCTCTGTCTCCAGCTCAACCTCGGCTTTGCTGTAATAATGCCGGTTGATGTTGCGGCCTTCCTTCGTCTGCTCCAGCAGCTCAATGTCATTCACTCCGGCAAGCAGGCCTACATAGTAAATCTGGGGAATGCCCGGCGCAAAGCATTGCAGTGCTCTGGCCAGCAGATAAGCCTGATCATCATTGCCGAGCGCCGAATAATAGGTGCAGTTAATCTGATAAATATCCAGGTTGTTGTAAGCTTCCGTACTGTAAATTTTCTTGACGTTGGCTCCTTGGCTGTACAGGCTCTCCCGCGTCATTTCCGCTTCCTCGTCAGTCAGCAGGTCCTTCACATCCACCACGCCGATCCCGTCATGCGTATCCAGGGTAGTAAACTGTTTACGCGGGCAGATCTCCAGCCAATGGGCCAGCCGGTTTACCTTGCCGCTGAACAGGGCATGCAGCACCAGCATCGGCAGCGCAAAATCATAGACATAATAATCCCGCTCCGCAATTTTCAGCTGGATGCTGTAATGCTCATGAATCTCCGGAAGCACAGTGACTCCGTAAGGAGCAATGGTCTGCTCGGAGAGCTTCAGCATGTCCCAAATGTCCGGCTCCACGAAAAAGCAGTTCGTGCCGATTTTTTTATTGGCATAAGCGAACGCATCCAGCCGGATGATGGAAGCTCCCTTTTGCGCCAGAAAGGTAAGATTGTCTGCAATGAATTTGCGCGTCGTTTCTGTCGTCACATCCAGGTCGATCTGCTGCTCGTCAAAGGTACACCATACCTTTTCCTGACTGCCGTCCTTGAACTGCACCTCTACATACGGCGCACGCGGCTTGCGTTTGTAGATCAGATCCACATCCTGCGCCGTCGGCTCACCGCCCGGCCAGAAATCCTTGTAACGGATGAACAGATCCGCATACGCCGACTCATCCTTTTTCTCCAAAAAATCCTGAAAATAAGGAGACTGCCGGGAAATATGGTTGATCATAAAATCATACATCATATAATATTTACTGCTGATCCGCTCAACACCGCTCCAGTCCCCGAAGGCCGGGTCAACCTTGGTATAGTCCATCGGCGCAAAACCCCGGTCACCTGAAGAAGGATAGAACGGCAACAGGTGGACCCCTCCGACAACCCCCTGCAGATGCCGGTCCAGTATTTCATTCAGCTCCTCCAGATTGCTTCCCAGGCTGTCTGCATAGGTGATGAGCATAGCTTCATTTTTGATCTGCACAGCTGCTTCCTCCCATTCACATCAGTACTTGTATTTATTCTGCATCCGCAGCAGTTCTGCTGATAACAGCCTCATATGGCTTCAGCCCCCCTGCTTCATGCCCGTCCGTATTAGATACAATAATCTCCCCGGCAAGCGGCTCTGTCAAAGCCACTCTCTGTTCTGTAAAATTGCAGAGTATCGTCCAGCACTCTCCCTGATAAGTCCGGGTATATCCGCCAACCTGCTCAGACTCTGTATAAATCTCCTGAAAGTCGCCGTAGATCAGCGCTTTATGGGTCCGCCGCAGCTCAATCAGTGACCGGTAAAAATGCAGGATGGAGTTCTGCGCTGCAAGCGAATGCTCCACATTAACTGACGGATAATCGGGATTAAGTCCAATCCACGGCTCACCGGTAGTGAACCCGGCGGCATAACCGCTGTTCCACTGCATCGGCGTCCGTCCCTGATCCCGGCTTCTCAGCGCCAGATAGTCCATAATTTCCGCTTCCGGCTTGCCAAGCTCCCTTTGCCGGCTGTGAAAGGACAGGCTTTCAATATCGCGGTAGCCGGAGATCGACTCCTTATAATGATTGGTCATCCCGATCTCCTGGCCCTGATAAATGAACGGGGTGCCGCGCATCAGGAAATAGTAGACGGCCAGCATTTTGGCGGAAACCTCGCGGTATTCTCCGTCATGGCCATATTTGGACACCGAACGGACATGATCATGGTTCTCCATGAACAGGGCCATCCAGCCGCCGTCTGCCGTTTCCGCCTGCCATTTAGTCAACGCGTGCTTGAACTCCGTAAGCTTCCAGGGATGATAAACACCTTTGGCTGACGGCTTGTTATCGAGATCCACATGATCAAACTGGAAAATCATATTAAAAACACCGTGCTGCTCATCCACAAACTCATGGATTTGCTCAATGGGCACGCCCGGCGACTCCGCCACCGTCATAATATTGCGCGGGGCCAGCACCTGCTGCTTCATTTCCTGCAGGAAATCCAGAATCCCCGGCTGATTAAGGGAGGCTGCTGCAAGTGGAACATAACGGTGACCGTCTTCACTTTCAAGCTGCGGAAACTGCTGATTTTTCTTGATAAACGTAATGGCGTCAATGCGGAAGCCTGCGATGCCATGGTCAATCCACCACTCCATCATTGAGTAAATATTCTCACGGACCTCCGGATTTTCCCAGTTCAGATCGGGCTGCTTGCGGGAAAAGCAGTGCAAATAATACTCCCCTGTCACCGGATCATATTCCCAGGCAGAACCCCCAAAATTGGACTCCCAGTTCGTCGGCTCCTGACCGTCATGCCCCGGCTTCCAGATGTACCAGTCGCGTTTCGGACTGTCCCCCGCGCTGCGGGATTCCACAAACCAGGCGTGTTCATCCGAGGTATGGTTGGCGACCAGATCCATAATCAGGCGGATGCCACGCTCGGCGGCCGCTGAGATCAGCTCCAGCATATCGTCCATTGTACCGAATTCTTCCTGTATCCGGTAATAGTCACGGATGTCATATCCGTTATCATCATTGGGTGAATCATACACCGGGCATAACCAGATTACATCGATCCCAAGCGTACTTAAGTAATCAAGGCGGTTAATAATCCCGCGCAGATCTCCTTGCCCGTCCCCGTCAGAATCCTGAAAGCTCCGGGGGTAAATCTGGTACACGACACTCTCTTTCCACCAGTTGCTGTTTCTAGTCTCCATAGCTCCTTGTTTCCTCCATCTCCCCGGGTAATGTCCAATATCCGTTATCTTCCCGGGATTCTCTTTATCTCTTATTTAATGGCACCCTGGCTGACGCCTCTGATAATAAAACGCTGGCCGAACAGATAGGCAATCAGAATCGGCAGAATCGTGAGCAGCAGCGCCGGGATCAGCAGCTCCCAATCATTCATATACGTGCCGTTGAACACCTTCATTTTGATCGGCATGGTGAAGTAGCGGTCTTCAGTCAGCACCAGTGAGGGCAGCAGATAATCATTCCAGATCCACAGCACATTCAGAATGGCAATCGTCACCGATGTTGGAGACAGCATTGGCAGCACGATTCTGAAAAAGGTCTGCGGCCGGGTGCAGCCGTCAAGCAGCGACGCCTCTTCCAGCTCGTAGGGAATGGATTTCACAAAGCCGTGATACATAAATACGGACAGCGCACTGCCAAAACCGATGTACAGCACAATCAGCAGCGGAATCGGAGCCGCGTCAATCCAGTGCAGCTTGGCACCGTAAATATAAATGAGCGGAATCATAATCGACTGGAACGGGATGATCATCGACGCAACCATCAGCGCAAACAGGCCGTTATTGAATTTATCCGCACGTCTTACCATGTAATAAGCGGTCATAGCCGAGAAAATCCCGATAAACAGCACACTGACAAAGGTAATCACAACTGTATTCCGGAAGGAAACGAAAAAGTTCATTTGTTCGATAACCTGTGAAAAATGACCAAAGCTGAGTGAGGCCGGCAAGGAAAACGGGTTTTCAAGAATTTGCCCGTTGGTCTTAAACGAATTGACGATCATTAGGAAGAATGGAAAGACAAACAGGATAAAAAATACGGTCAGCAGCAGATAGCTTAGCAGCAAGGAGGCTTTTTTCCGGGCATTCATCAGGCAGCAACCTCCATTTTTTTACTGAAATAGACCTGCAATCCGGTAATCAGCGCCACAATGGCAAACAGGATAAACGCTTCTGCCTGGCCGACACCGTAGTTGTTTTCAATAAAAGCTTTCTTCACAACCTGCATTGATACCATCGTCGTGCTGTCATACGGTCCGCCCCCGGTCAAGGAGTAGTTAATGTCGTAGACCATGAAGGCATTCTTCAGTGTTAAAAAGACGGTTACTACAAAGGATGGAACCATCAGCGGCAGCGTTACTTTTCTTAATTTATGCCAGCCGTTTGCCCCGTCGATCGTCGCAGCCTCCATTACATCCTTAGGCACATTGACCAGTCCGGCGACAAAAATGATCATCATATAACCGGCGGACTGCCAGATTGACACAATGACGATCGCCCAAAAGGCCAAATGCTCGTCACCGAGCCAGCCCAGCCGCAGCCACTCGATCCCCAGCTTTTCGCCAATGGACGGGAGCGTCTGTACAAAGATAAACTGCCAGATATAACCCAGCACCAGCCCGCCGATCAGGTTCGGAGTGAACAGTGAGGTACGGAAGAAGTTCTGCAGTTTCACTCCGGAAGTGACCAGATATGCCAGGACAAAGCCGAGAATATTAATCAGAATGACGGTGGCAACTACGAATTTCACAGTAAGAATCAGTGAATCCCAGAACCTCGAATCCGCAAAGGCCGTCCGGTAGTTACTAAGCCCGGCGAACTCCAGCGGACTCAGCGGTGAAGACATGTTCGTAAACGTCAGATATAATCCGTAGACAAACGGTACCAGCACCGCAATTGCGAACAGGAGAATTGTAGGACCGGTAAAAAACAATTGGCTGCCCAATCGCTTGAGAAAGCTTTTTTCCGAAATCATATAACTTACACACCCCTTGCAGCCTAAAGTTTAGGGAAACGGATATCATACCGCCCATCCGTTTCCCTGGCCTTCAGCCAATTATGGAATTAGTTCTGACCTTTGTAATAGGCTTCGATCACCTTGGCAAGCTCGGCCCGGCTTTCCTTCTGAGCGATGTATTTCTGGATGTCCGGAGCCAGAATGCTGCCCCAGTCCTCGACTTTGACAAAGTTAGAGCTGAACGGCAGCGTCTTGTCTGCCTGCACCGCCTCTGCAATGGCGGCACCCAGCGGGTTCGTTACTTTATTGCTGTTATTTTTGAAAGCGGAGATAATTTGCGCCTGATTTACCAGAAAATCCTGTCCCTTTTGGTCATAGACGAGCCAGTCCAGGAACTTCTTAGCCGCCTCTTGCTGCTCCACTGTTGCCGCGTTGTTAATGACCAGAACATTCGTAGGTCCGGCTGCAATTTTATTGTTCAGCGGGTTATCCGGATTGTTGTCAACCGGCACCGGCAGGAAGCCAAATTCTTCACCGCTGACCGCCTGCAGGGAATCGTACGCCCAGTTCCCGTTGAACAGGAGCGCAGATTCGCCTTTGCCAACGCTTACATGTGCATCATCATAGTATTTGCCAAGCGGGCGTTCGCCATATTTGTTGTACTGCGCGGATACCAGCAAGTCCAGCGTGTCATAGTAGCCGTTCCACACATCATTGCTTGCCAGGTCCAGCGTTCCGGCCTTCAGCTGGTCGACAATGGTATTCGGGTCCTCTGCCTGATTAATGAACTGTGTGCTGTAATGATTGGCAACCGACCAGTTCTCAGTCTGGTAGGCAACCGGATATTTCACGCCGGAGACCTGAATCTTATCCAGCAGCTCTTTTAATTTGTCGCGGGTGTTAATAGAGAACGGATCGAAATCGCCGCCAACTGCCTTTTCTACTACCTTTTTGTTGTAGACAAGTCCAAAGCCTTCGATTGAAAACGGGAAGCCGGCAATGACGCCGTTCGCATCTTTAACCCCGTAGACTGTCTCTTCGTTCCATTTCTCGGCAGACAGATCAATCCCGAAATCCTTATATTTGTTTGTTATGGAGTCCGGGGACATCATCGCCATTGTTACGGTTTTACCCGAGGCCGTCAGCTTATCGACCAGATTGATCGTTTCACCAACCGCACCCGAAACGGCTTCGACCGTAATATCCGGATTGGCCGCCATGAAGTCTTTAGCCGCCTGCTCCCACTGGGAAGCGATTTCACCTTTACCGTTAGTGATGATAATACTGACTTTTCCGTTTGCAGCTGTATTCGAACCTTCATTCTTGGAGCTGCCGCAGGCTGTGAGCGAAATGACCATCATCGAAGCGAGAAATAATCCAATTGTCTTTTTCAAAAATAACCCCTCCGTTTACGTATTTACCTGTGTAATCAATAATCAATTCACTTTAGCAGAGCGATTGGGAACGATACCAATTTAAAATACGAATGTCCTCACCCCGTCTCTGCAATATGAATATGGCTATACTTTAGCACCTTTAGGTAACGGTTTCAACACATATTTTAAAACCATTTATTAGATAAAAGCAAAAACAATGATAAAAACAGGCTTTAAGAGGATGGAAAAAGAAGATTACTATTTGAAGATTCTTAAAACCTTTGGTATCGTTACCGATAAAAACAGAAAAAATTGCCCGGAAATCCACACTACTCTCTAAGTGGACTTTCGGACGATTAATTCCACCGGCAGTTCGTACACTGCGGGCTCCAGATCAGCCTGTTCCAGCATCGCCAGAAGGATCTCGCCGGCTTTACGGCCCATCTGCTCAATCGGCTGGCGGATCGTGCTGAGCGCCGGTTCAAGCACTTCAGCAATCGGCTGGTCATCGAATCCGAGAATAGCAAGATCCCCGGGTACGGACAGTCCCGCTTGCTTAGCTGCCATCATAAGACCGCTGGCAATTTCATCGCTGCCTGTAAACACGGCGGTTGGACGGTCCTTCATCTCCAGCAACTGGCGCATAACCAGCTTCCCGTCTTCTATGGTGTGCTTATCAACCAGAATCCAGTTCGGATTGACGGCGATGCCCGCTTCCTCCAGCGCCCTCTGGTATCCGTGGTTGCGGTCCTTGTCTTTGCCGAATTCGGTGAAAAGCCCGCCTGTACAGTAGGCAATCTTGCGGTGGCCCTGTTCAATCAGATGCTTCACACCGACATACGTCCCCTGATACTGGTCCACACGGATCATCGGTACGTCAACCCTGCTCACGTATTCATTACAGAGAACAATCGGGCCGTATTCAATATAAGGCTTGATCGTCTCCCAGTCATTTTCTATGGAAGTCATAATAATGCCATCAGCCTGCTTGGTCTTCAGCAAGTTCAAATAAGCCAGTTCCTTCTCTTTGTCCTCATTCGTCTGGCAGATCAGGGTCTGGTAACCGTTCTTATAGCCTACCTGCTCAATAGCGTCAACCAGATAGGAGAAAAAAGGATTCACTATCTTCGGCACCACCACCGCAATTGTTGTCGCTACCTGGCCTCTCAGCCTTCTGGCCGAGAGATTCGGCGTGAACCCCAGCTCCTCCATGGCATTGAGCACCTGTTTCTTCTTGTCCGCTGAAATATGCGGATAGTTGTTGATCACCCGGGATACGGTGGTCTTCGACACTCCCGCCAAACGCGCAACATCGATAATCGTCGCCATTCCTTCACACTCCCCGCCATTTTTTTGAAACCAGTTTCAATCAGTTTACCTTAAAACGGAAAATTGTGAAAGGGGACAATCTGCAACGCTTATTCTGCAGCGCTCAACAAGCAGAAAAAACCGCCTCCGGCCGAAGATGTCAGCGGGGCGGCGTATAAATGTCTCTATTACAATGCACGCTTGGCTGGTACGCCAAGTGCAGCTTTTATATAGCTTCAATACATGCGGCAGGTGAATTTACGCTCTGCTGTACATATTCTCATCCCGCAGCCGGATCAGTACCTTGCCGAAACGTCCGCCCTGCTGTACAGTCATTGTCCCATCCGGATACGTGACGTTCATATAGTCGGAAACGATTTTCCGGGTAGCGTCACTGTCTGTCAGACGGTGGTGTCTCAACAGCTGAAGAACCTCGTCAATGGCCGCTTCAACAGTATATTCCGCGCTCTTCATTTCCTTGGTTACTATTGACTCAAAGGCGTAGTCCTTTAGATAGAGCAGATTCAGCAGATAAGCCATTTCGGAGGCTTCGGCAAGCGGGGCCGCCTCTCCTGTAAACAGCGGGAGTACCTCATTCAGCAGACTATGCCGCCTTGAGCCGGCTGAAGTGCTGATATAACAGAATTGACTGGCACAGCTGATCACACGCTCCGCGCCCGCCCAGTCGGACACAGCCGGACACATCGAGACAAAAACAAGATCAAACGCCTGCTCCCATCCCTTAGCCGCCAGATCAATATCCTCAAAGGCTTCGCGTACCAGAGTGATTTCGGCTTTTCCCTCACTGACACGGGCTTTGTTCGCTTCAAACAAATCGGCCAGCAGCGCATTCGGCTCTACGGCGGTTACCTTCGCCCCGCGCTCGGCAAACGGCACACTGAACCCGCCCGAAGCTGCGCCGATATCCAGCACCGTCAATCCGTTAAAATCAACACCCTGCCCCTCCATCCAGCCGATAATCCGCTCTGCCCTCTGCCTTCCGCCTTCGCTGAATACCTCTTCGTTAAACGTATGCGCTTTTGAATCGAAGGAGCGGGTAGGGTCCACACCGGCCTTCCTTGTCAAATTGATGTAGGATTTCGGGTCTTCCTTCCACGCCTGCTCCCATACCTGTGCATCAAATAAATGATTATTCATACTTCATCATCCCTTTTCGTTTAGTAAACTGCTGATAATACCTGTAACACACTGCCGGTTATACAAAAGACTTAAAAGACTTCTTATATCTATAATCAAGCCATAAAAATAACGGCGTTTATAAATCCACCGTTACTTTTGCAGCAAGCTCAGAGAGCTTCTTGTTCTGCAGATAGTCTTCCATCCGGTTCTCTGCCTCCACCATCACCTGCTGGATCAGGCATTCACTGGAATGATTCAGCGTGCAGTCAAACAGCGACGCCGTCCCCTCAATCGCATGAATCACATCTAGAAAAGAAATATCATCCTTCTTCTGCTTAAGCTGATACCCGCCGTTCGCACCCGATACAGACTGGATCAATCCCGCCTTCACCAGCTTGGTCAGGATCTTCGACAGATACGTCGGCGATACATGCTGCCGTTCAGCCAGCTGCTGCACGCCCACAGGCTTATCTGGGGAAGCAGCGACCAGAAAAAGCATCGTATGCAGCGCATAGTTCGTCGCTTTGGAGTATTTCATGTTCCACCTCAATCTTCAATCACAGACTTTATAAGTCTATAATAGCTTTTATATTAGTGGAAAGCAAGCTGCTTTTTTAGTTTATATAGCTTGAACTAGTGTTTTTATGGTTTAGGATTTGCCTTGTTTCAGTGGATGCGCAGACTTCCGGCCGCTGTTGTCTGCAGATTTCCGGACACAATCATTAGTAGCTGCACGACGTAGCATGAAGGAAACTTCCCCCTCCTCAGATGCTTCGCCTTAACTGCACTTTGTACAACTAAAACGTCTGTTTTTCTCCGAAAGATCATTTTAACTGTATTTCGTGCAACTAAACTGCCGGGAAAAGCCTGTTTTCGCCGTTTTGGGCGGAAATAGCTGCACCAAGTGCAGTTATATCGCTGAGGATCACATTTTCCTTGGATATAACTGCACATTGTGCAGCTATTTTAATTTCTATAGTTTGTTATTCTGCCCAATGAGTGAAAGGCTGCCTCACACACAACGTATGAGCAGGGGCGTGCGTTAGAGAGACGAGCTAATTTAGCTGCCGGAGCTCAGCCGGAACAACTTAGCCCGGCCGGTGAGGCGGCTATCCATCTGCGTACCGCAAACATACTGCAGTTCACAAAGCTCAGCGCTGGTGCCGACTCTGCCTTCACCCCGGCTCTCCCTTACCCCAAGCCCGCCGTTAAGATCTCACACAGCGCACCGAACAGCGGTTGCTCCAGCTTAAGTGCAGTCAGGGAAGCTAACGCTGCCGCCGGCGTGGCAGCGGACCGCGCCAGCCCGTAGATCTGCTCCTTCAGCTGAAACTCAATCTGCGCCCGGTTCAGCAGCGCGAATATGTCCTCTTCAATCCGGTTAGCGGCAAGGCGCGCGCCGGCGAGTTCAACCGTAATCGCGGCGGACACCGCGGTATCCGGGACTGTTACAGTAAGCGTATGCGTGGAATGGTCATACGCTGTATCCGCTGCCGTCTCCGCACCGCCGGCCAGCACCTTCACCTGCGTATCGGCCACGCCGGTGAAGCAGAGCTTCCAGCTGCGCAGTGGAGGCAGGGCAGCGAGGTTGCCGCTGGCTGGATGAATCGTAAAGCTGGCGCAATCCCCCCAGCTTAGGCTCATCTCCGTAACGCACCAGTTCTCCTCACGGTCCCCTGACGCAGCAGCATTGTGCTCCACGCCCTCCACTGCAGAACCATCACCCTCTCCTTCTCCCGACAAAACTTCACCATTTCCACGGTAGTGCAATGCCGCCTTATTGGGCTTTAGGTACTCCGTAGTTCCACCTTCCATCCGTTCCTGCGATGCAGCCGTATTATGTTCCACGCCCTCCACTGCAGACTCAACACTCTCTCCATCAGCCCGCGCCCCCGCCGCCTCCGCATCCTCCCACAGGTGGAAGCTGCCGTTTGCGCCGGCGAACACCTTAACCTCCAGCTCCCGCGGGTTCGCCGTAGACGGGGTGTATCCGCTGAGATCAGCCAGCGGAACAATCGCCCCGGCCTTCGCCAGCACCGGAATGGTCTCCAGATTCCGGTACAACGCAAGGCTGCGGCCGCCGTCATACCCCCGGCCGCTGAAAAAGTCATACCAGCGGCCCTCCGGCAGCCACGCCGTGAACTCCGCCATTCCGGTCCGGCGGTCCACCGGGGAGGTAATCGGGCAGGCCATCAGCTCGGTGCCGAAATAATACTGGTTCGGCACCCCGTAAGCCTCCGGCTGCTCGGGATGATGATAATACAGCGGCCGAACCAGCGGCAGCCCGTCCACACTCGCGTAGCGGTTCATCGTGTACAGGTAGGGAATCAGCCGGTGCCGCAGGCGCAGCGCTTCCTTCATTGCTGCTTCCGCAACCGGGTTGAACCGCCAGGGCTCCTTGCTGTTGAACGGGCTGGCTGAGCTGTGCAGCCGCAGCACCGGCGAGAACACGCCGAACTGCACCCAGCGCATCACCAGCTCATCGTCGAGATAGCCCTGCATGTGGCCGCCGATGTCGTGGCTCCACCAGCCGTAGCCGGCATTCGCCGCACTCGCCGTGAAGTACGGCTGGAACGCAAGCGATTCCCAGGTGACGATCGTGTCGCCGGAGAAGCCCACCGGATAACGGTGGCTGCCTAATCCTGCATAACGCGAGAACGTCAGCGGTCTGTTCCCGCGCCGCCCGCTGTCCAGATAGTGATAGTGGTTCAGCATCCACAGCGGATCAAGCCCCGGTACCCGGGTTACTCCGCCCTGCTGCCAGTCGATCCACCAGAAGTCCACGCCTTCCTCTTCCAGCGGATGGTGCAGATATTTGAAATAGGCCTGCAGGAATTTCGGATCGGTGATATCAAACTCCACGGCATCGCCCTTTTCCGGGTCCAGCCCAAGCTCTCCGGCAATCGCCAGATAAGGGTCCTCGAAAGCGCGCACGCCGTCTGCCGGGTGAACATTCAGCGTTACATGCAGCCCCCGCTCATGCAGCCTGGCCAGGAACTGCTGCGGGTCCGGGAACAGCCTCCGGTTCCATGTATAGCCCGTCCAGCCGCTGCCGTACTGCGGATCGACATCGACCAGATGCCAGTCCATATCAATTACCGCAACTGAGAAAGGAATCTGCTCCTGCTCGAACCTCTCCATCAAGGCCAGATACTCATCTGCGCTGTATGGGTAATACCGGCTCCACCAGTTGCCAAGGGCATAGCGCGGCAGAAGCGGCGCCGGACCGCTGAGCCGGTAGAAGTCCTTCAGGCAATCCAGATAATCATGCCCGTAACCGAAGAAATAGAAATCCGTCCCGCCCGCTTCACGCGGCGTAACCTCCCCGTCCTCCTCCAGCAGCAGCGAGCGGCTGTCGTCCATCACCGTATAGCCGCCGCGGGACATCAGCCCTGGCGCAAGCGGGATCGCCCCGTCCGCATTATCCAGCGTCCGGGCCGTCCCCCCCAGATCCTGCGGCGTGTCGCCGTAATGCCAGACCCCCATCAGGTGGCCTGACCCGTTACGCACACGCACATTAAGCCCGTAGCGGGAGAAAGGCTGCTTGTCATAGCTCAAATGCAGCCTATCCGTTATAATCTCCAGCTTGTTACCGTGATCCACCAGCTGGAACTCCGGCACCGGAAAATCCCGGTTCAGCACAGTCTGGGTTGCCCGATCCTCGAACCTGCCGGCAGGATGGTATTCCAGGCGAAGCAGCTTCGGGGTCAGAACAGTGATCCGGAAGCCCTCTCCTTCAATAACCGCTTCAGGACCGGCAACAGGACGCACCTCCAGCTTCAGATGCTCAGGCAGCGGCCGCTGCTCCTGCATAACATTTTTCATAATCATATGACCTCATTTCCGGCTATAACCGGCGCGCCGTTAAGAACTACTCCTTTACCGCGCCGATCATAACCCCCTGGTTAAAGTATTTTTGGATGAACGGATACACGCACATAATCGGAACCGTCGCCACAATAATGACGGAGTATCGCATCATATTAGCCAGCCGCAGCGCCAGCTGCGCCGCCTCACCGGACCCGATGCCGGACTGCATCTGGTTGGTGATGAGGATGTTGCGGAGGATCAGCTGCAGCGGATGCAGATTGGGATTTTTGAGATAGATCAGGGCGTTGAAATACGAATTCCAGTGGCCGACGGCAATCCACAAGCCCAGCACGGCAATAATCGCCTTGGACAGCGGCAGCACAATTCCCGTAAAAAACCGGAGATTCCCGCACCCGTCAATCTGAGCCGCCTCCCACAGGTCGCCCGGAATACTGGTCTGAAAAAACGTACGGGCAACAATGATGTTATACACGCCAACCGAGAATGGTAGAACCATAACCAGAAACGTGTCATACATATGAAAATCACGGACCGTCAGAAAGGTCGGAATCAGCCCGCCGTTAAAAAACATCGTAAAAATAAAGAACAGCGACAGAAAATTACGCCCCTTCAGGTCTTTACGCGAAAGCGCATAGGCAGCGCAGATATTAACAACCAGGCCGATGAGCGTGCCGACGATTGTGTACAGGATGGTATTGCGGTAGCCGATCCAGATATTACTATGGCGCAGCAGCTCCTTGTAGCCGTCGAGCGTGAACCCTTTCGGGAACAGCCAGACCTGGCCGCCGGCCACCGCCGAAGGGTCACTGAAGGAAGCGATAACGATGAAATACAGCGGATAAATCAGAATAGTCAGAAACAATACCGCAATCACATACAGCACAATCTCCATCATGCTATCGGAGGAGCGGTTGTTTTTTATTTTCCCCTTAGGCTCTTTAACTGCAGGTGTAAGTACTCCCATTGTGAACTCCTCCTTCTACCACAGGCTGTTTTCGCTGATTTTTTTGGAAATCTGGTTGACGATAATCAGCAGTATGAAGTTAATGACGGTGTTGAACAGGTTGACGGCCGACGAGAAGCTGTACTGGCTGCTGAGCAGACCGATTTTATATACATAGGTGGACAAAATTTCGCTCGAGGTGGCGTTGAGGTCGTTCTGCATCAGGTACACTTTTTCAAAGCCAACCCCAAGCAGCCCCCCGACACGCAGAATGAGCAGCGTAACTGCCGTCGGCATCAGCATCGGAATATCGACATAACGCACCTTGTGCCAGCGGCTCGCCCCGTCCACGGTTGCAGCTTCATATAGGCTCGGATCAACCGCAGACAATGCCGCGATAAAAATAATGCTGTCCCAGCCGACATGCTGCCACACATCCGACCAGACGTACACACTGCTGAACAGCGACGAGGAGCCGAGCAGATCGGGCGCTTCCTTGCCGAACAGGCTGAACAGGTTACCGACCAGACCGGTGCTTGGCGACAGCAGAATGACCATCAGCCCGACCATGACCACGGTGGAGATGAAGTGCGGCATATACGAAACGGTCTGGAAAAAGCGCCGGAACCGGTTCGGACGCATCTGGTTCACCATCAGCGCCAGGATGATCGGAATCGGAAAGGTTACGAGACTGTACAGGCTGATAATCAGCGTGTTTTTAATCGTGTTGGAGAACTGATAGGAGTTAAAAAACTTCTCAAAATATTTGAACCCCGCCCACGGACTCTCCGTAATCCCCAAAGCCGGGCTGTAATCCTTAAAAGCAATAAGTATCCCGTACATCGGTTTGTACGCAAACAGCAGCGACAGCACCACCGCGGGCAGCAGCAGCAAATACAGCCCCCAGTTTCTTTTCACCGCCGTAAGCGTCCCCCCGGAACTGGCTTGACCGGATCTCATGAAATCCCCTCCTGAATGTGTTTATCTGTTTAAGTACCTAAAGTATATCTTTAAGGGATCGGCGGCTGCCGGACCTAATGGGCGCGTTAACCGGACTTTTATGATTGGTATAAAAGCTTCCGGGCTGCACGGTTCCCCGGGCAGCAGACCGGTATGCGCAATGCGGACTTTCGCTGCTGTTATCCGGACTTTCGGCTTGGCAGGCAGCAGGACAGTATGGACTTCTTCCGCATGCAAAAATACCGCCAAGCAGCAGTTTCTGCTTCCAGCGGTATCTCTTACAGTATGTTACGCGGGCTTACACCTGCTCAATAATGACGGGCCGGCCGGTACAAAACAGCTTGCCGCCGCCATAGACTGTGACCTCGCTGCCGTCGATCAGGCTCTGGTAGCTTCCATCCGGCAGGCCTGTGTCTACCTCGGCTTCCCTGCCCTTCAGGCTGAATACGCCGGCCAGCTTCCGTCTGCCCCAAGTGTATGTTCCTGTTACGATGTCCTCTTCCTCTAATGCGCGCAGATGGCAGATGCCCTCCGCCACAATCTCCTTCTGCTTGACTGGATACAGCGCAGCGAACAACCAGGACAAGTCAGTCCCGGTATCCCAGCTGACCGTATCCTTGTCGAACAGGTCAGGGCAAACGGTGTTCGCCGTTTCCTGTCCGCCGTAGATCAGCGTCATGCCCTTCTGGAAATACAGGAAAGCCGTCCAGTTGATCAGGCTCTGCTCGTCCGGAATGAGCGCTTTGGCCCGAGGCCGGTCGTGATTTTCCAGAAACCGCAGCTTAACGTAGTTATCCGGGTACAGATACTCCTGGGCGTTAATTTTCTCTACGTAGCTTGCAAGCGTGATCTCTCCGGCCAGATAACCGCTGTAATACGGATAGACGTCGTAGTCATAGCAGGCATCAAATGCCTGCAGTGTTTCCGCATCGCTGAGCCCGGTCATACCGAGCGAACGCAGGTGCCTAATGAAATCGGGCTCGATGGATTCGGCCAGCCACAGGCAGCCCGGGTTGACCTCGCAGACTTCCTTCACAGCCCGCTCCCAGAATGCCAGCGGCAGCAGCGGTGCAACGTCGCAGCGGAAGCCGTCGACGATGCCCGCCCACCTTTTCAGCGTCTCAATCTGGTAGTCCCACAGCTCCGGACAGTTATAGTCAAGGTCCACAATATCAGCCCAGTCTCCGGCTTTATTGCCAAGCTTCCCTTCCGGCGTTCTATAGAAAAATTCGGGATGCTCGCTGACCAGCACCGAATCCGGCGAGGTATGGTTGTACACCACGTCGATGATGCATTTCATCCCGTGCTCACGGATCGCGCCGACCAGTGACATGAAGTCCTCGAGCGTGCCCAGCTCCGGGTTAATTTCCCGGTAGTCCTGATTGGCATATGGGCTGCCTAAGCCGCCTTTGCGCTCGGCGGTACCGATCGGATGGACCGGCAGGAGCCATATCATGTCCACCCCAAGGCTGCGGATGCGCCCGAGATCGCGCTCCACCGCGCGGAATGTCCCCTCCTCACTGTGGTTGCGGACGTACACCGAGTACATAACACTGCTGCGCAGTGATTTTGCAGTATGCTTTGCCATTTCTGTTACACTCCTACTCCTATAGATAAATGTATTTAAGGCCGGTTGTTGAGTTGAGCCGCTTAGTTAACTTGTTAGACGTCGTGGTGCTATTTGGGAGTTAGGTGCAATGTGAGAGTTTGGCGTCATGTGGAAGTTGGGTGCAATGTGAGCGCTTGGTATCATGTGAGAGCTTGGTGATATGCGGGAGTTGGGTGTTAAGCGAGAGTTTGTTGATATATGAGAGCTTGGTGCTATATGGGAGTTTGTTGCGTAACCGTGTGTTGAGTAACCAATCTTTGGGCGCCCTGTATTGAATTAAGTGGATTTTCGTCACCTAATTCTTCATTAAACAACGATATTAGTGACTTAGTTGGAAAAAGATCACTTAAATGCGCCCAATTTACCTGTACGCAGATATATCACCGAATTAGGTGGCGTTTTTCCATCTAATCGTCCGGATCAGTGCAAAAGGATGAATTTAAGTGACGAAAATCCAACTAAAATTCACCCGCTCTTCATTTCAGGGTAACTATCCGTTCATAACCGGCCGGCGCAGCACAAACTGGGCTACCCAGCCCGCGTTCCCTCCGGGAGACTGCTGCTGATGCCGCCGCCGGATGCTCCCGATCAGCAGCTCCGAAGCCATCACCCCTATCCGCGCAACACTTTCATCCGGTATGCCGGGAATAGTTACTGCCGCTGCCGCCAGCGCACCGGCACCCTCGTCAACGCTTCCCCCGCCAGCTTTCGTCTGCCCGGCACTCCCGGCATTCGTTTCATGCAGATCCGCCTCCACCTTACTCCCGTCCCCTGCCTCACCCCGGCCCTTTTCCACCAGACTGCTGCTTCTACTATCTGCTATCTTCCAGCCAGCCTTCCCCACACTCACACTCCAGCCATCTCCCGCCAGACTGTTACTCTCACCACCTGCGGTTCCCCCGCCAGCTTTCGTCTGCCCGGCGCATCCTTCATCTGTCTCATACTGATCCGCCGCCATCTCACTCCCGCTGCCCGCCGCCGGCTCATCCTCCACCAGCACAAACGGATAGCCGGCCTGCTGCAGGAAACTCACGACCGGGCTGCTCCGGCGGGCGGAGAGCAGGATGGCACCATCGGCCCGGCCGCCCTTCAGCAGCCGGGAGACAGCTTCAAGCTCCCCCCTTTTCCCATCGCCGGAAGCAATCTGGATGTCGTAGCCCAGCTTGCCCGCGCCGAGCACAATCCCCCGGATCACCTCCATAAAATAGAGGTTAGCCGGCCATATCTCGCCGGTGTCGGGCAGCAGGACACAGATGCAGTGGGTTGTCCGTGACACCAGGTTCTGGGCGATAATATTCGGCGTGTAGTCCAGCTCCTCCATCGTCTGCCGGACCCTGCGGGAAGTCTCCTCACGCACATTGGCATGGCCCGATAGAACCCTGGAGACGGTGGACACGGAGACGCCCGCCCGGCGGGCTACCTTTTTCATTGTAACCGTCATAGACACTGCAACCAGTCTCCTCTCTAACGCCACTCTCTCAACTTTTCATGCCCTTAACTGCACTTCCGCACTGTCAATGCCCTGCGAACATGCATACATCGTGACACTTGGCCGTATCCCTACCCCGTTCTTCCTCCGTCTCCTTACACAACATAGTCAGCAGGGTGACGGAGTTGGAGGTGCGAGTATGGGGGATGACCAACCCCCATAAGACAATCCCGCCCCGCGCAGCAGATTGCGCGGGGCGGATGACAAGCAGATTATTTTACACTGGTATAACGGCTGTAGGCTTCGGTACGGATCTTGAGCAGCTTGTCGAGCCCCATATCGTTCAGCTGCTTCACATAGGCATCCCAGCCCTCATCAATGTTCCCCTTGCTGATGAATTGGGCACGCATTGTGTTCACATAAGAATCAATGTCGGTGGTCAGTGTCGGCAGCTCCTCGAACTCCTCGGCGGTGTACATTACGTTAGGGAACGGCTCAGTGACATACTCACTGCCCAGCTTATCGAGCTGCAGCTTGAGGCCGTCGCCGGATTCTGTGCTCAGCACGATATTTTTCTCAAAGCCCGGGCTGACATATTTCGGACCGAAGTCACGCAGCGACTGCTCCCAGTACCAGGCGTCGGCGCTGGTTCCGGCTGGAGGGTCCATGAGCGTATAGGTGCCGTCATCGTTCTTCTGGATAACCGTCCCGATTGCACCCCAGAAGTTCTGGATGCTCGCTTCATCGGTGTAGAACTGGTCCGCCCAGCGTGCGGCGATTTCCGGCGTTTTGCAGGAGGAGGTGATCAGGAACTCGTTGCGGGCCAGGTTCATCCCGTTCGGATTACCGATCGTGTAACGGTTGCCGTCCGGTCCGGCGATAGGCGGAATCGTCACATACTGGTCGCCCCATTTGCCGAATACCGCGTCCGGTGTCCACTGGTAGGAGAAGCCCACTACCGGAGCATCCGGGTTCTGGAACTTGGCGGATCTCATCGTGTCGTCCTGGGTGAACAGCTCTTTGTCGAGCAGGCCTTCGGTGTACAGCTTGTTCTCCCATTTCAGACCTTCCTTGTATTCCTCGGAGGTCGGATAGTATACCGCTTTGCCGTCCTTCACCAGCATATTGTTGTTGTTGAGGTCGGCGATGCCGAACGGGCTGATCAGGTCGTTGCTCACTTCAATATACGGAATTTCATCCGCCTTGCCGTTGCCGTTCGGGTCCTGCTCCTTGAATGCCTTCATTACATTGTATAGTTCGTCGATGGTGTCCGGAACCTTCAGGCCAAGCTTGTCGAGCCAGGTTTTGTTGATGACCGGCTGGCGTGAGCTCTTTGGACGTGACGGCAGTCTGGCCGGCAAAGAGTAGATTTTACCGTCCGGGAACGTGCTGATCTTCTTCATATCCGGCGTCTCTTCCATAGCAGCCTTGAGGTTAGGCATGTACTGGTCGATATAATCATCCAGCGGACGGAAGTAGCTCAGGTTGTTCACGATATCAGAATCCGAGAAGGTCTGATCCCCGATCACCACATCCGGCAGCGTGCCGCTGGCCAGCATGATTGATTTCTGCTCTGCCCAGTCATTGGAGGACATGACCTGCCAGTCGATTTTGACATTCGTATTCGTTTCCAGATCCTTCAGCCACTGGTTCTGCGTGAACGTGTCTCCCATGCTGCCCCAGCGCACAGTCAGTACCTTCAGCGTTACCGGCTCGCTTACAATCGGCAGCCCCTCTTTGTTGAAGCTGCTTGTATCACTGTTTACAGCCTTGTTCTCCCCGTTACCGCCGCAGCCCGCAAGTCCGGCAACCATTACGGCAGCCAGCAGGCCGGTTGTCAGCTTTTTGGCTGTCCCGTTCTTACTCCGCTTAACCATGTATTATTCCCCCGTTTCTTGTATGTGCTTTCGCTTTACATGTCTAATCATAACGGCTTACAGATAGGTATTCCGGACGCTTTGCGGCCGTTATTCGGACCTCTGGCGCAGATTTGCCTGTTACCCGGATACGAATCTCTTTGCAGGCCCTTTTTTTCATAACACTTTCCAGACCTTTGTTAGCGCTTTCCGGACTTTGCGGCAAAACGCCCCTCTATACTTATGATTTTTTCGGGCAAAGGTTTTATAATGTTGGTGTTACCTAAATAAAACGCATTCATTATTGAAATCGCGCAGAAAGGGACCGGGACATACCCAGCCATGACCAAAAGAACAGCAACACCAAAGCCGCTTCCCCTCCGCCACTATGTAAGGGTTATGATCCTGATTGCCGTCATTGTCCTCATCGCGGACCTTATCATTAGCATTACTTCCATTATTATCGTCAGACAGCAGTCCACCCGCTATCTTAAGGATACGGCGGCGCTGTACATTAACCGGATTAATCATGATTTCGCTTACATGAACCATTATATGGGCTGGACGCTGGCCAATGACGAGACGCTGAACACGATGAACGCCTATCACATTAACAGCATTGAGTTCCTCAAGTCCAACGAGAATCTGCACAAAAAATTTACCGAGCTGCAGAAGAACTACGGCCAGGAATATCATTTTTTCTACTATTTAAAAAACCAGTCCTACTTCCTGAACTGTGCGCCGATCAGCGTGAACTATCCGGACTATCTGGAGCTGAAGCGGCAGATCATTTCTTTTATTGATGACAAGGAGGTATACGAAAAGTTCTATTCCAAATGGACGCCTATTCTGGTAAACGGCAAATATTACGTCATTAACATCGTTCCGTATTACAACCGTTATCTCATCGGACTGATCTCTGCCGACAACCTGATCCGACCGCTGCGCGAGATTAATCTGGGGGAGAGCGGCTACGCTTCGCTCGTGGATGACCAGGGCACCAGTCTATCCAGTCCGGTGTCCAACAGCGGCGGAGCGGTTCCTGATGAGAGACGCTTCTCCCTGCTTAAGCAGCCGAGCACTACAATCAGCAGCGAGTTTCTGAATACAACGTTCAGTGCGAACATGGTGATCAAATTCGGGGCTTTTGAAAAAATTATGATTGCCCAGCTCCTGATCGTCCTGCTGTTCTTCATGGTGATCTCGTCGCTGTCGATCATTATGATCTTCTTCAACCGTAGGGTGCTTGGACCGATCCAGAGCTTCTCAGAGAATCTGGCCCGAATTAATGAAGAAAGCCAGCCGGCAGACTACAAGGGCAGCAAAATCATCGAGCTCGAGCAGGCCAACTCCCAGTTCAAGGATCTCATCCAGCAGATCAAAACGTTCAAAATTACGATGTACGAGCAGGAGCTGGAGAAGCAGCAGATTCAGCTGGATTATATGAAGCAGCAGATTAAGCCGCACTTTTTCCTGAACTGCCTGACCAGCATTTACAGCATGGCTCAAATTCAAATGTATCAGGAAATTGAGGATATGGCGATGACCACCTCAAAGTACTTCCGCTACCTGTTCCAGAACGGGGAGAACTTCGTGCCGCTGGAGAGCGAGATTGAGCATGTGCAGATGTATCTGGAGATTCAGAAGCAGCGCTACCGGGACGCCTTCGGCTATCGGGTGGAGCTGCCGGAGGAGGCCAGGCATGTTAAGATTCCGCCGCTCGTCCTGCAGACCTTTATTGAGAACTCAGTGAAATACGCGATCTCCCGCGAAAATGAAATGCAGATCACGCTCACTGTGCAGCGCTGCCAGCTGGAGGAGGGAATTGCCGGTACGCGGATCGAGCTGTCGGACAACGGACCGGGGTTTCCGCCGGAGGTGCTGGAGAAGCTGCAAAGCGGACAGCCGCTCGATCAGACCAAGGGTACGCATATCGGCATAATGAACACACTGAAACGGCTGGAGTATCTCTATTACAATCTGGCCGATGTTACTTTCACCAATATCCCCGGCAGCGGCGCATGCATCACGTTACACCTGCCCGATCTTCCGGAGCCTGCAGCAGAAAGGAAGTTAGATCTATGAATATTTTGCTGGTAGATGATGATTATTACGTAATTGCCGCTCTGCAGAAAAAAATCGGCTGGCCGCAGCTCGGCATCGAAACCGTATATACAGCAAACAATGTGGCCCAGGCGCGCGAGATTCTGGAGAAGCATCCCGTGCAGATTCTGATCTCCGACATTGAAATGCCGCAGGGCAGCGGCCTGGAGCTGCTGGCCTGGATCAGGGAGCAGAATCTCAGCGTTCAGGCGATCCTTTTGACCAATTACGCGGACTTCAACTATGCCCAGAAGGCGATTGAGCTGCAGAGCTTCGAGTATTTCCTTAAGCCGATCGAGTTCGACAAGCTGATGCTGATTATCCAAAAAGCCGTTATCCGCGCCAAGGAGCAGCAGAGCAATGAGGAGGCAATTCTCGGAGGCTACTTCTGGCAGAAAAACCAGTCCAAAAACCTGGAGCATTTCTGGCGCAAGCTGGTCAGCAGCAGCACCTCCTCCCCGGTCAAGCAGGCTGATATTCGCCGCTCAATCGAAGAGCAGAATCTGTCCTATCAGATGAACGATCTCATTCAGCCTGTCCTGTTCAATGTCTTCCCCCATAACGGCAGCATGGGCAAGGAAGAGAAGGATCTGTTCGACTTCGCGCTGCTGAATGTGCTGTATGAGCTGCTGCAGCATCCCGGCTACACGGTCCAGAGCATTCTGGAGGTAAAAGAGTACAGCTGGATCGCCATCCTCAAATGGAACGAGCCGCCGCTGGACAATGCCATGCTGCAGGCGACCGGGACTTCTTTTATCCAAAAGGCGGTGCCTTATCTGAAATGCGATGCCTGCTGCAATATCGGCCTGACGGGTGGGCTGCAGCAGATCGGCAGCATCCTGAAGCAGCTGCTGAACATGGATGAGGAGCTGACGAGATGCCGGAACCAGACATATCTGGTGGAGAACGATCTGCGCCAGCCGAAGTCCTCCTATACCCCGCCGGATCTGGCCCGGCTTGAGGAGCTGCTGAACCAGAACAAGCTGGCTGTTTTTCTGGAGGAGGCCATCCGCTATCTGCGGTCTATGCTCAGCTACAGGTCGCTCGACACTTCGGTGCTCGGCCTGTTCCGGCTGGACATGGTGCAGCTGGTGTACTCTTTTCTCAAGCAAAAGGGCATCCAGGCCCACAAGCTCTACGCCGGCAAAACCAATGACAAGCTGCTGCTCCACTCCCTGCACTCGATTGAGGATATAGAGGAATACCTGAAGTACCTGGTCAACACCGCCATGGAGTACCGCGATTTCGCCGCCCAGCCCAAATCAATTGCCGAGGAGATCAAGCAGTACATCCACGAGCACTACGGAGACGACCTGACCCGCAACGATCTGGCGGAAATCGTCTACCTCAATCCCGACTATCTGGCCCGGCTGTTCAAGCGCGAAACCGGAATCTCCCTCGGCAGCTACGTCATCCAGGTCCGCATCGCCGCCGCCAGACATCTGCTGGAGACAACCACCCTGTCCGTCTACACCATCGCCAGCAAAACCGGCTACTCCAATTACTCCTACTTCTCCAAGCTGTTCAAGCAGGAGGTCGGTTTATCGCCGAATGAGTATAAGAAGGAGCAGCATGTCCAGCCTCTTAACTTAAGTCAATGAACGAACACATCCCCCGGTGTAAGATGGACTCATCAGAGTGCAAGGGGGATTATTTATGGATAACACATCGAGGGGATTATCGGATCAGCGGACAGCGGCTATAATATCGGGGATAGGATTGCTGATCATGGCGCTCGTTGCCGCTTTTTCATATGGCTACGCCCATTCAGCACTTCTCACCGAAGGGGATGCAAATGCCACATTACAAAGCTTGCTGAAGCAAAAAAATCTCTTCCGCGCAGAGCTGGCCGGCTGGATTATCATCCTGGTGCTCGATATTATCGTCGCCTGGTCGTGTTATCTTTTCCTGAAGCCTATTAATCAGCCGTTGTCCCTGCTTGGTGCGTGGCTGCGGCTAATATACACGGCTATCCTGGGCATCGCGGTAATGAATTTACTATTTGTGCAGCTGCTTACAACGGATACAGAGTATACGCAGGGTTATACCTCCGTTCACTTAGGCGGACAAATCCTGCTGTATTTAAAAGCATTTGACGCCATGTGGTCCGTCGGCTTAATTGTTTTTGGCGGGCATCTGCTCGTTTTGGGCATGCTGGCACTTCGGGCGGTTAACGTTCCGGGATGGGTTGCTGTTTTGCTGCTAATTGCTTCGGCTGGATATATTTTTACTCATGTATGCAAGCTTTTACTTCCTGAATATGAGGCAGTCGGGGAAATTGTTGAGGATGTCTTTATCATTCCTATGTCGGCGGGGGAACTGGGTTTTGCGTTATGGCTGCTGTTTAGGGGAGGGAAAGCGCGGGCATAGCTAATCGTTATCCGGAGGAAATTCTCTTCTTTATTCTGCTGAGTGACTCCGGGCTCATGCCCAGATAACTCGCTAACTGATGCTGAGGGACTCTGCCGATTAAGGAAGGCCGCTTGGCACATAAATCCTTGTAACGTTCCTCAGGTGAAGAGGCGATAAACGCGGCGAAATCTGCTTGTATTTTGCCAAAATTCGCCTCGATCATCCTCCGGGTCATCGTCTCCAATTCACTATACTTGGCATACATCTGCTGCTCCGTATCCAGGCTTCCGGTAACCATTACACAATCTTCGACGCACTGCAGAGTGTAATCAGAGGATTTATCTGTCCTGTGGTAATTAAAATTGACGATGGCCTCTTCTTCCGTATAAAAATTTGAGGTAACCTCCCGTCCCGCTTCATCCACCGAATACTGCCGTACGCAGCCCTCCAGAATAAAATAGCAGTTACTGGTGAGATCACCCTGTCTAAAAAGCACGGTTCCCTTTTTGAATTCTTCTATGCTGATTTCGTCTAAAATAGCTTGTTGTTCCTCTTCGCTAAGGGAACTCAAGCCCGTCATATATTTGAGCAAGCTGTTTTTCATATCCGTCTTCCTCTTCAGCATTTTGTAGTACCTACCCGCTATTTTATGGTGAAAAGACTTTTCTTTCAACGTATATTTGTTCTTTATTTATTGTGATTAGGCGGAAAATGTCACTTATTATAGCTCTAAATCCTATTTCCGGCCAGTCAGTGAATACCTACCGGCAGCCACAACAGGTTAGTGTCATTAGCGCCGCTGCCATGCCGTTTGTCTATTTCATTATTGTCTTACGGTACGTGTAGATATCTCCGCCGGATTTGCTGACATGGTAAAAGGCCTCAAAGCCCCGCCGCAACAGCTCTTCATCGGGTTTTCTTGTATGGTCGTCATCTCCGATACAATCGATAATCACACCGCCGTTTTTGACCACTCTGGTCAGTTCAGCCAGCTCAAGGTCATAGTGGTCGCCTACGACATGCCCTGACATCACGATATCAAAGGTATTATCCTCATAGGGCAGGCTGTCCGCTGTACCATCAAGAACCTTTACATTGCTGATGTTCTCCCGCTTAATCTTATCGCGTATGTACTCTCTCAGCCTGTCCGTAGGCTCACTCGCATAGACCTGTCTGGCCTGCTCCGCCGCCGCAAAGGCAAGCCGTCCGGTGCCGCTTCCCACATCAAGTACAAGAGCACCTCTGAAATCGGCCAAGTCGAGCAGATGCTTTTTGTCCCAATCATAGATGTAGTTACAATTCCGGTTCATAACTTCCGGGTAAGCGTACACCACCGAGGTTTCCATCGCCTGAAGGACAAACACCTCCGCCCGGCGCACCTCTTCGGCACTCAGCCCCTTTGCTGCAGTTGCAATGATCTGCTCCACATAAGCTTTACTCTCCGGACTCCGCTGAACGAAGTACCAGGCGACCGCGGGATTATAGGCCAGCGCGGCTCCAAGACTCTTTTCAAATTCGGCCCACTCCCGGTAATTCCGGCAGATCATCTCAATAATCCAGCGGTCCAGCAGCAGGAAGCAGTTGAACGAAAATTCCTCCGCATTGATCCAGTTATATCGCATTAACACCTCTCCTTGTACACTTGCTTGGCAGCAGCTCTAGCCAGTCTTTCATCCATTATTTTACATATGGGAAATGACTGCCTTCAAGGGAGAGTTTGGTTATAAACCGTTTAGCACTTCCTAAAGCCTTTCCACTCAACTATGCTTCGGTTATTCAAGCTTCCCCCGGTCAAACCCCTTCACCAATAGCCACACCGCCAGACTCATTTCATACACGCCCACAGGCAGGGTAATTAATCCTTTTACCGCAGACCAGCACGGCCTCCATAAACCAGCTAACCCCTCCTGCCTGCTGTAATCGTTGCTTTGCTAACTCTATCACTGCAGGAAAGGCAGGATGGAAGGCTTATTCAGCTTCATGAGACAGCATTCACTCATTTAATTGTTTATCTTCTTGCCAGCCATTCCTGCTCCAGAATCCCCATCTCCCACAGATTCCAGAACTCGTTGCCGACTTTGCGCGCTTCCCGGAACATGCCTTCTTTTACAAACCCCGCCTTCTCGTAGCAGGCAATGGCCGCATGGTTAAAATCAAATACACCAAGGCTGACCCTGTGTACCTTCAGCTGTCCGAATGCGATATCCAGAACCCGCCCAATCATCTGCTGTCCGATGCCAAGCCCCTGTAAATGTCTGTTTCCTACGATTACCTTTCCTATTCTACCTGACTGATTATCCGGGTCCGGCGTTAAACTGATATGGCCGATGACCTCGTTATTCTCCTCATACACCACCCGGTAGCTTAGTGTATCACTGTTGATATAATGCTCTAATTGCTGATCCGTTAAAGGGTAGCTGAACGTTTTCCCTCCCCACTGCACCATAAACTCCGGCGAATCAATCCAGGCAATTAATTGCCTAAAATTACTGCGTTCGAACGGCTCCAGTCTAATCACAGCGTACCCTCCTCAATGGTATTGGCCCGTGACATGCTCATCGGTGTCCTGCAGCATTTTGGCAAGCAGCACAATCTGCCCGGCGTGATAACCATAGTGAGCAGATACCTGGACAAGCAGACGGCCAATGGTTCGTGTATCATAAGTTTCGCCGGCCCCGGCAGCACTCCGGTACATCCGGTTCCAGTCCTCCTGCTCATAGCGGATCATAACCTCACGGGATAAATCGTCCATTGAGACAGCAGCCAATACTTCTTCCGATTGTGACCGCGTATTGCGGAGAAGCCTTACCAGCTCTTCCTTGGTGAATCCTCCGTCCATGGTGAATTCACGGGTCCGCTCCCGGATGAACGGCCTGTTTCCGATGGCACTGACCAAATTCTGATATTCATTACCTGCCAGATGCAGACAGAGGTTGCCGATAGCGTTCATGGAATCCTTCGTTTTGGTCCACACCAGCTCATCGTTTAACAGATTCAGGCTCTTCTCAATCCGCTCAAGCTGCTTGTTCATATCCTCCATCACATGCTGGATTAGCTCGATCACAAGAATACCTCCTCTTTTTCATTCCTTCCATGTTACCGACCATCCATAAGAGCCCAGGTTAAAATATTTGCCGAACTCAGCAACTACTGATTTTGCATGTTCCTCTGAGGTTGCGTGAAATACAGTAATTCCTCTAATATTGCATCCGGCAATCTCCGCCAGCCCGCTATATCTCGATGCATTAACACCAATTTCCCGCAGACTCAGGCAATTTTGGAAGACGGATAAATCGCCGATTGGATATTTAAACTCTTCCAGTTTGCGCAATTCCCCCAGATCTGCCATGTCTGATTCGTCTTCTGCCCGGCCGTCCGTTCTGAATGTGGTCAGATTCTTCAAATCTTTCATGAATGCAAAATCGGGGATTACCACTTTTTTGAGTTCCAGCTTTTTCAATTTCGTAAGGTTTGAAATGTAGCTTAAATCGCCAGCTTCTAAGTCTTCCAATTCTAATTCCGTCAAATTCACTAGAGCACCTATTGTGTTGCTGTCGATTGAATCTACTTTAATTAGTCTGAGTGTTATTAATTTGGGGATATCCTTCAGTTTGTGAACATTCGTTATTGTAAGTCTTACCAGGGCCAGTTTCCTCAAATCTTCTAAATAAGCTAAGTAATCCAGATCGGACTCTGTAAAAGAGGACCCGCCAATTACCAGCTCTGTCAGTCCTGTCAGCTGCTTCAATACTTCATAATCTGCAACGTGATTAGCATGGATAATAAGTTCCTTAAGATTAGGCATCCGGGTCAAAATGTCCAAAGACACTGTACCGTATTTTTCCGCCAGCTCATCCCGTATAGAGATCCTTTTCTGTTGGTTCAACGTTTCCGTAGAAATACAGCCATCTTCAAGCTTATCTGCAAAATACTCCGCCCAGTATCCGCTAACGGCAATGGGATTGTTCTGTTCGTTCTCCATATGGGTCAGCGCCAGCAAATCATCTAACAAATGTCCCCGCTTCCGGTGAACAAAGATCACATCCTCCGTTTCCTTCGGTTCTAAATCACCTGTTCTGAGCTGGGCTGCGATGGACTCTACAAACTGTCCGAAGCTCTCTGCAAGGACATAAGAAATATTCGTATTACGGTCTAACGAGATTACCTGACTATAAGTTCCCTTCTCTCCGGGTTCCAGATCCATAATAAGAACCGACCCGCCGCCATCATCTGCAAAAGGGACCCAGCCCTTCCTGTATCCTCCTTCTTTTATCGCATCCGGTTTACCGGAGATTATATTCAGGCTCGGATTCCTCCAATGATTCCCGTTAGGCAAAATATGCCAGGAAAATCCGGCCATGACGCCCATGACCTGATCTCCCTCGCCGTTATGCTTCATATACAGTTTTTTGAAATCATCCGGAAACGGGAACCCGATTTCTTTCTCAGCCTCCCTGATTTGCGCTTCCTCCACTCCCGGATTCAGCAGCTCCTCTACCTCCGGTATGTATGCTTTCAAAGCTTCAATCAGGCTGCACTCTCCATTGTCATTAAATAACGGCATATAATGGCCCCATTCGTATAATACGTATTTAGATCCTTCTCTATTATAAATAGAACAGCTCTCACCATAAATCAGCAAATTGGCTTAATAGCTGCTGGCTGTTATAAGCATCGTCATAATTCACCGTTCCGGCAATAAACCGCACATTGTCTCTCTGTACCGCACGCAGCCGTCCCCAGTCCGGCATGTGGCACATCCGGGCTGTGACGTCTGCTTTATCCAAAATCTCATCATAGCGCACAAAAATTTGTACAGCATGATCTTTGATCCTCAAAAATCTATATCCCCAGCTCCCTCATCCGCGTCACAACCTGCTCCATCCGCCCCTCAAGCTCCGTTCCCCTGAATTTCGGCAGCCGCAGCTCGCTCACGATCTGCCCGTCGCACATGAACAGAATACGCCCGGTCCTGGCGGCAATTCTGGCGTCATGAGTGACCAGCATCACCGCAGTCCCCGTCTCATTGATGTCGGCGAACAGGCTCATGATGCCTTCGGCAGCCTCCTGGTTCAGCGCTCCGGTCGGCTCGTCGCCAAACAGGATCTGCGGGCTGCTCATCAGCGCCCGGCAAATGCCTGCCCGCTGCAGCTGGCCGCCGGATACCTGGGTGATGTCCCGCTTTTCGAGCCCGGCAATGCCGGTTTTGGACATCAGCTGCCTCGCTTTTTCCGTGATGGCTTTCACGTTCCTTCTGTTATCACGCAAGGACGGAAGGATAATATTATCCAGCAGGTTCATATTCTTCATCAGCGTTGGCTGCTGGAATACAAAGCCCATCTGCGTCCGGCGCAGGTCAGCCAGCTCATTCTCCTTAAGGGCCCCAAGCTCTCTGCCGTCAAAAAGCACCTGCCCGCCATCAACCGTGTCCATCCCGCTCACAGCAAACAGCAGCGACGATTTGCCTGAGCCGGACGGCCCCATCACCGACACGAACTCCCCCCCGCTGATGCTTACCGATACTCCATTAAGCACCTTGCGCCGCTCTATGCCCTGGCCGAAGGCTTTGTCGATATGGTCAGCAGCTATAATCTTCTTCATCTTCCTTATCTACTCCTTAATATGACCGGATATGGTGATGTGTCCCGTGCCTGATGTACCGATTATAGTGGCGATAAGCACCGGGCAGGCCAGCATAAGCGGACTGAACAGATACGCCGCAAGCGGATCGGCCACGAATTCGAAGGAGGCTGCACCGAACGAGCCGATAAGTGCGCCCGCCAAGCGCTCGCCTAGAGTGTTCGCCAGTATGGTCCCAAGTACAATTCCGGCCGCCAGCACAGCTGCGGCACGCGCAAAATACTGCACTCTGAGGTCAGCATTAGTGAACCCCAGTGACTTCATGACGGCAATCGGATACCGGTCTTTCGCTACCAGCAGCCGCATAAACAGCACCGTAACCAGCACGCTGATCAGCAGCATCATAACAATGGCTACCCGGGAAGCCGTTCCCACAGAGCTTATGGTCGGGCCGAAGGTCTGCGCAACATACTCATCGACACCGGATACTTTGGCAAAAGAAAACCGGTCTGCGTACTTCTCTGCTATGCCGCCGGTAAGTGTCTTATCCACAAGCTCCGCATAAATGACGGACCACATCACATCTGCTGCTTGGCTGGCAAAGGCAGCCTTGGCGGTCTTCCCGCCATTGGTAACGTCTGAGTAGATGCCGCATACCGTCAGATTCAGTGACTGCCCGCCGGACTTCAGCGTAATGACATCACCGGTCTGCTTGCCGAGCTCATCGGCATTCATCACGGATAAGGCAATTTCATGGCCCGCATCAGGCGCTCTGCCCTTAGCATATTTCACGGGGAAAACGGAATGGTCGCCAAGCTCGATCTTGATTCTCTCCTCCGCTCCATCCTCTTTCAGGACAGTAAAGCTCTCCGTTGTCAGCACGGCATACCGGGAGATTGATGGGTCCTTCTCCATAACCGCAGTCACTTCCGCCGCTTTGGCAGCGATATTGTCCGTCTGCTGGATATCCAGACGCAGATCGCTGTTGCCTACGCCCATGTAGGTGATGAAGCTTTTGGCAGCAATCGTGTTGTACAGGTTCCGGGGGACGGTGATAACGAATGCGGCAATGATGATTACAGCAAGCATCGTCACATACAGGCTTTTCCGGGCAAGCACATCCTTGACTCCAAGAAAAATATTAGTGTTCAGCAGCCGGTTTGCACTCAGCCGCAGCTGCCTGGCTCCCCCTGATTTATCCTGCGTGGTACCGAACCGTACTGCTTCAGCAGCAGAGATTCTCCGGAAACGTCCCAGTACCCTGTTCACATAGCCGGTAATAGCCAGAAACACGAGTACAGCTCCGCCCAGTCCAAGCAGCAGGGTCAACGAAGCCTTTTCGTTCCCGCCCATGTACAGCCGGATATTGTCCAGCAGCATCCCCCTGAACACCAGCGAAAGGGCATATCCCAGAGCACAGCCAAGGGCTGCAATGCCCGCATATTTTACGAGATACAGCTTCTTGATGTCTGAGACGCGAAGTCCAATAGCCTTCATGACGCCGATTTCACGGGTGTCCCGTTCAATAGTGGCAAGTAAAGTAAAGCGGATGCACATAAAAGCGACAGCAACAACAAGCAGGCTGACCAGCAGAATAATCGCAATCATCAGCCCGTCGGACATGGCATTAAGCATTTTGAACAGAGGGTAGGTGATGGAGGGCCCGTTTGCCTCAAGTCCTGCCGAGGTGTAGTCATTTTTAAAAGCGCCAAGCATAGATAATTCCTTCAGTCTGAATTCAATTAGATACTCCGTGCTCCCGGAGGCCTGGATAGCGGTGTAGTCATGCTCACTGACCAGAAATCTTTTGGAGGAGGCCAGCAGGGAGTTCATCTGGGAATCGCGGAGAAATCCGGCCACAGTCCATTCTTTTCCGGCAATTACAGCTGTATCTCCCGTCTTGGCGGTTCCGTCCTTCATATAGGCAATTGGCACATACAGCTCCCCGTCAGCGGGTATTACAGCCTTCCCGTCCAGGTCCAGCAGGTAGTCGAACATACTGCTCTGTGTGCTGAACCCGTTGTCCTGGACATTGTCCGCCAGTGACTTGCCGCCGATGATAATCCGCGCATTCTCTACATTTACAAATTCAAGCACCTGGAACTCATCAACCTTGCCGTTCTGCTCTGCAAAAGCCGTAAGCCGTGCCCGGTCCAGCTCTCCTGAATGCATCTGCATGAAATGCGGCGTCTTCGCCTGTGTCATCAGTGTATCAATGGCCCCCGCAAGATTGACGGTCAGAATGGCTGACAGGGAGACCAGCATTGCAGCAGCGGTGACGAACAATAGAGTGGTCAGTGTAATCAGCTTACCTGCGCGCAGGTCGCCCCGGATTATCCTGTAGTACATGGTTCACCTCCGGTTTCCAGCTTTTTAATAGATTTAAGGTTATATAGAACAATTGCAGCCGCACTTAACAGCAGCCCCGCGATAATGATCAGAAGTCCGATTCCCCGGCCGCTGCCTGTACCGGTAATCCGGCCCAGCGTACCTGCAAGCAGCCCCTTATCTGTCAAAAGCGGAGTGAACACGCGGTCAGCGAGTACCCCTGACAGCATATAAGCAGCAATGAAGCCCAGCTGTGAAACTAGCCCGATTAGTGACCAGGCCCGCCCCTGCACGGCATTCCTGATATTGGTCCGCAGAAGATAATCCAGGCTGGCATTGGCAAACGGTAAGGTGGCGAAAAAGAAAAACCCGGAAACGCCCAGCAAAAGCACATTTTCCCGGAGCCCGAATAGTGCCATACACAGCCCTCCGCAGAAAAGGGACAGCGCCAGGATCTTCACAAAATTCTTTGTGAGCGGGAGAAGGCCAATGAGGATGCTGGATGCCAGCATTCCTAGTGCGATGACGGTTTCAAGCGTACCGAGTGCAGCGCTATCGGCAAAAGCCAGGATCATCGGCATCGACAGGGTCTCTATGAATCCGAGGCAAAAGGTCATTACCGATGTCATTATTACCAGCATCAGCACACCTTGGCTTACGGAAACCGCGCTCCAGCCTTCTTTTAGCTCAAGGATGAAGGACCCGGTCTGTTCCGTTTGCTTGGAAGGAAGCCCCTTGCGTACAGCAAGTGTCGAAGCAACGGTTACCCCCAAAGTGCAGATGTCGATAATCAGCAGCAGCTTCACATCCGACACCATGAGCAGATAGCCGGCAAGCGCAGGGGAGATGAGGTACTTGGCTGATCCGGCCACCTGCACGAAACCGCTTGCCCTGATATACTGCTCCTCCGTCAGCAGATCCGTCACCGTTGCCTTGTACGCCGGATCAAGCAGTGAGGAGAATACTGAGCTTACAGTAACTCCCAGGCAAATCTGCCAGAGCTGCGCTTCACCGCTAAGCAGACAGACCAGAATGTAGATGAGCCCGGTTGCAGACAGGCTGTCGCCCAGCATCATTAACAGTCTCCGGTCATAGCGGTCCGCAAGCACGCCGGCAACAGGACTTAATAAGAGTGAAGGCATGAACGCCAGCAAAGTAACCAGAGCCATCGCGGATGCCTGCCCGGTCTGCTGATACAGGTATACCCCCAGACCGAACGCTGTGAGTCCGCTGCCGACTGACGACACAAGCTGTCCCGACCACAGCAGGAGAAACCTGCCGAAGCCCCGCTCCCGGTTACTCATTGCCCGGCTCATCTCCCTCTCTGCCGCCGAACGCCTGCATTACACTCATCAGGCTTCCTTCCTCAGCCCCAAGCAGCCGTTCTACATTGGCGATAAAAGCCAAAATGCGCGACAGCCGCACCTCGTCTGTCATCTCAACCATCTCCTCATCAAAAATGGTGTTCGCATAGATGATTATCATCTCTATACTTTCATACGGGTACTGCGTGTGGAACAATCCCTGCTGAATACCCTCCCGGACAATGGGGGTCAGAATCGGCGGAACACCGTTAACAAGGATCTTCTGGATCTTCTGGTGCATCAGCGCATTCTGCGGCCGGTGGATATGCTCCATAATCTCCTTGCTGCTCTCTCCCCCGTTACCGCTGCTGATATTCATAGCCATAACGGCACGGAGAATACGTTCGACGACCGGAATCGTGGTGTCCAGGGCAATGGCCTGCGCCGCCCCCAGCATCCTGCTGCTGTACCGCTCAATCAGCGCATCCATAATATCTTCTTTGGACTTGAAGTGATGATACAGCGTGCCCCGGGCAATCCCGACCTTGTTCAGAATATCATTGGTACTCGTTCCGTCGAACCCTTTCTGACCGAACAGTTCATCGGCAGCGTCGAGGATTTCGTTTCTGCGCGCTTCGGCTTCTTTTACAATTCTCATGGGTGGCTCCTTGTTATGTAGTTGGGTGGTTATATAAATGAATTCATTCACTCACTCATTTACCGACCGACTGTCTGTCGGTTATGTGGTAAATAATAACATGATATTCTAACAATGAAAAGATACATCTCTCACATTTTATCTGCAAAAATATAATTAGAGTCTTTAGAGGTGATACAGGCTTTCTCATCGGCCATTTTAATGCCAACCTATCTAAAGGATTCACACGGGGTAACTATGCGTCAGGCTGCTAAAATGATGAAAAACTTTTCCTATGGGGAATACACTGCCAAAGCTATAGAAATATTCGATTTGCTCAGAAGCGATAATGAAGGAAAATGGATTAAGCAGTTGAACCGGCGCGCGCGTGGCCGCTGGAAATTCCAAAGGATCTGGTCAGAGAAATTCCCGCGGTCAACCGCAAAAGAATACGCCCTTCTAATCAAAAGTATATTTGAGGGAAATAGACTGCATGAGGATGCACGGCCAATTTTCAATGACTTGATCAGATTACAGGTGCCAGACCCACAGTTTGCTATGGCTGCCCAGAAAGGCGGTTCCAGTCTGTCCATAATTAACCTAGCCATGTACTACGAAGATCTTTCGGGAAGCAAAACGGAAATGGTTCTATTCGTACATGATCCGCCAGGCGGAGAGCAATTATGGATTGAACAGAAGCTGGTTCTTTTTATCAATCAATATTTTACAAACAAGTTATTCCGGCAGCTAGTCAAACAGTCCTTCCATTCAAAAAACGGATGAACGGGTCTGCTCCCGCAGCCTCTCAATAGCACTACCAATTATCTTCGCGTGATCAAAGGCCAAGCCTTCACCCGACTCTATGGTGTATTCGACTGACTTCGAGTACAGCTTGGCTGTTACAGTCCGGTCTATAACCGCCGTCAGCTCTTGGCCGCCGCTGCTGAGCTTCAGCTCATACCTGCCGGTTAGAACGGAGCTCTTACCCAGTTGCTCCGTATGCTCCGCCAGCTGCCGGTAACTCACCGTAAACCAGGCAGCGTCCTCGGCATCATCTCCTGCCTGTATCTGCAGACGGCTGCTGTCGATCAGCGCAAGGTAGCTGCAGCTTATCACCCAGGTGCGCGGGTCCCGGCCGACATCCGAGAAAACGCCAAGCTGCTCCAGATAAACATCGCTTAAGCCGGTCTCCTCGCGCAGCTCCCGTGCAGCAGCCTGATCTGCCGTCTCGTCCGGCTGGACAAAACCGCCGGGCAGCGCCCATTGTCCCAGGAACGGATGTCCTCCCCGGCGGATAAGCAGCAGGCGAAGCTCTTTCTCGGGAAGCTTAGGTCCTTCATCCTCCAAGCCTGTGACCGCAAATATTACCATATCCGCCGCCACCGAAGGCCGTTCATAATCCCCTGGCCGGTATTGCTTCAAATACTGCTGCTCGGTAAGTCCGTTACGATCCACTAGTCCCACTGTTATCCGCCCCCTAATTCATCTGATGTGTTACTAAGCCTGCCCGCCAAAATAATTGCTGTATGGCTCAAACTCCGCCAGCACCTCATCTACTCTGCGCATCCGCTCCTCAAGACTTCCCCTGAGTGTAATGTAAGGAATCCGCCGGGCCTGCAAATCCGCAATAATCTGCTTGTGAAACACATGCCGCTTCTGATCCCCGCTGCGGTCCCACGTATCATCGTAAGGAATATCGTCATCGCACAGGAAAAACAGATCATACCGCTGCGCATTCTCCAGTGCGAGCCGGGTCAGCAGCTCAGGTGCCTGCCCGTGATAATCCAGCGCGTACATATATGTGGTGACCGCATTGGTATCAACAAAAAGATACCGGTCCGCTTCAAGCAATGCCCGCTCTTCCCGCTCAATATGACCCACAGCAATTTCGTCAAAAGCCTTAAGCCCGATCCGGCGGTCCACCTGATGCTCTGCCCAGTAATCCCGTCCATATTCACTGGCGTAAGCCGTCCGGTACCGCCGGGCCAGCGCTTTCGTAATGGTGGATTTGCCGGTGGACATTGCTCCCACGAATACCACTTTGGTAATTAAATCCCGGTATACAAGGTCACTTACGTAATCCTTGTACTTATACGGATCAGAACGGACCATTGTGGCTGATACAGGTACCTTCTCACGCGCCTCATCCACCCGCCGGTCTGCTGCACCAAGAGCAATACTCATATGCATGCCGTAGAACTCGCTGGAATAGAAGCAGGTCACCTGCTCGCCTTTTAACAATCCCAGGATGTACTGCTCTTCACGGATCTCATGCTCCCTGTCGTCGGAATAGCCGTCCGGACCATCCCAGGCCTCAATCACACGGACCGACGGATAGAGCTTACGTATCCAGCCCGCCCGGATATGCAATGGAATAGGGGAAACCGCCGTTTCATAGATTACCACAATGAGTTCATCTACCTCCTGCAGCGCCGTCTCGATCATATACTGATGCCCTTTATGCAGCGGGGCGAATTTGCCCAGCGTTAATCCAAGTGTCTTCATGCCAGCGCCTCCTTAGCCCCTTTGTTCCAGTTATAGTAGCCGTACGCTGCATTGAGCAGATAGGCACTCCACATGACGATCATCAGCGGGCCTTCACTGCTCCCATCCGCCGTCCGGATACCCCACAGCAGCACCGTGAACATATTGAGCACAATATAGACCAGCCACTGCTCCTTGAATCTGCGTACCATCAGAATGGTTGCCACAACCGATAAAACCGTTGTTAGAGCATCAATATAAGGTGAATTCTGCCCCGGAATGAACGAGAGCCCGAAGCCCAGCAGCAGGAAGCCGGAGATACAGACTGCCCCGATCAGCAGCATGCCTCTAAGCTCCATCTGCCGCATCGCCAGCTTGCCGCCCTGAAAATTCTTCTTCCACATGTAGAAGCCGGCGATATTCATCGGGACAAAAAACAGCAAATTCAGCATCACTTCCCCGAACAATCCATTTATATAGGCCAGATAAGCATAGCCGAACGTGTTATACATGCCAAATACATAACTCATAAGCTTCCCCTTCGCCGTAAGCACTACACACAGCACCCCGGTGATAAATACCGTGAAGCCAAATAACGAATCCTTGGATAATAGCGTAAAAAGAACGCCTATAGCCGTAAATACAATCAGCCAGAGAATTTCAAACCACTTCCAGTTCCCCGTAGCCTTACTCATGCTGCATCCCTCCGTTTATTTAATTGTTCTGCACATCAATACTTATTAACTATTTGATAATTTCAACTTGTTAATATCAATTTAACAGAGGCTCCCTTAGAATGCAAGGAACATTTTCAATCAGCTGTCCGTGACAGCAATCCGATTATTCGTTTCTGAAGCGTTTATCCGGGAAGGTTATAGAAGCCTACATACGGAATATAAACATATACATTATACATATCGGAGTTGACCCAAATGGAGGCTATATCTGCAGAGGAAATGATTCTGGATGATCTACTAAGAACCTTTGATCGTGTATTCGTTTTGAATGTAATGGAGACAACCTCAATAAAACGGGGCTGGTTGAACTTAAAATGGAAAGTTACGACTGAGGCAGGAGCGTTTTTACTCAAACAATACAACAAAGAAAGATATAAATTGTTTAACCCGGAGGAGCTGTTATTTGCATTCTCCCAGCAGATCAGATTGCATGACCAAGGTCTTGCGTGCCCCAAACTGTTATCCCATAATGGGCGTATTTTGCTTGAATCGGATAACGGAGAGCTCTTCATGGTAATGGAATATTGCCAGGGCATCTTAATTCCGCCAGGCAGGACCAATGTCCATCAAATATACGATTTAGGCCGGGCAACAGGAAAAATGCACCGGATCTTAAATGACGGGACTCTTGGCATTAATCATAGTCCGCAATTTATTCCTCCAAGCCGTGAGGAGCGTCTAGCCCACTGGAACGCAGTCAGGGAAAAGACTGCAAAAGCGGGTAAACCTCAGCTGCTTGCCGGTATAGAGACTCAATTTGAGGCTACTGAAGAAATGGATATAGAAATTCTCAGGCTCCTTCATACAGGATGGGCACATCGTGACCTTTGGGCAGATAATCTTTTATTCAATGACAACGGATTAACGGCAATTCTGGATTTCGATCGGCTAAAGTACGACTATCCGCAGCTTGATGTGGCCCGTGCTGTTATATCTTGTGCCTTAGATGATCATTTGGATGTCTCTCTGGCATCGGCCTTTATGGAAGGGTACCGTGAGGAACGGAACGTGGCAGAGGGCTATTTAACCCATTCATTACAGCTGTTGTGGTATATGGAAAGCACATGGTGGATTCATGCGGACATGGATCAGCATAGTGTACCGCCAGCCCGCTTCGCAAAAGAAATGATTTGGCTTGCAGAAAATCTAAAAAACCTATCCGCTATGTTAGGAAATATTTAGACAGTAAAGAAATGAAGAATAGACATGTTACTGAAACTCCGCGGTTATTCTGACGTATGACCCTTATTCATATTTTTCCAAGCACAGCTCATACGGAGGTGAACCTGACTGGAGCAATTTTATGACTTGTTTCAACTGGCACTCTCGATCGCCCTATTCTCTTCCTTAGTATTCCTTCCATTCACCTATTTCCGTTCACCTAAGCTACACTGGGATCATGAAATGACTGCAGCCGGTTCATCCTGGTATGTAGCTGACAGATTATCACAAGTGAACAGTATTCAGCGGTGGATCGTACGTATTGCCAGAAGAAGAGAAGCACCGGCTGATGAAGACAGCTGTCCTTCCCCCACATTGATATCCAGACATTCAATTAGGGAGGACAACAATGAACAATATTCAATTGCTCCAAAAATGGGCCAAGCCCATTCTCGTCATCCTGATCGTATTGATTCCAGTCATTATGCTCAGCGGGTGTTCAGCAGCATCCCCAACAGATCCAATTAGTGCTGATTCAACAGGGATCTTTAATCACTTTTTGATTTATCCTTTTTCGCTCATGATCAAATTCATCGCGGATGCTTTTCATGGAAACTACGGATTAGCGATCGTGCTGATGACCCTGATTATCAGACTTGCGATCATGCCGCTTATGATGAATCAGACCAAGAAGCAAATGGTCATGAAGGATAAGATGGCTGTCCTTCAGCCGGAGCTGAACGCACTCCAGGAGAAGTATAAAAACGATGGCAGCACGGATGCCAAAAAACAACAGCAAGCCGAGATGATGCAGCTGTACCAGAAGCATCAATTCAATCCCTTAAGCATGGGATGTTTACCGATGCTTCTCCAATGGCCGGTCACCCTCGCATTTTACTATGCCATTCGCCGCACCCCGGAGATTGCAGCCCACGATTTTTTGTGGTTTAACCTGGGGACCACAGATATGATTTTACCGTTGATTGCCGCTGCTGTGTATTACGTCCAGTTCCGGGTATCTCAATCGGCTTCAGCACAGGTTCAGCCCAATCAAAAGAATCAGATGGCGTTCCTCGGACTGCTGTCACCGGTCATGATGGGTATATTTTCTTATCAGATGCCCGCCGCTTTACCGTTGTATTGGGCAGTTGGCGGCATATTCATTATCGTGCAAACGATCATTCTTAATAAAAGATATACAAAGCCAAAGGTAGCGGGTACTAACCGGCCTGTCAGCGCTGAAGAAAATTAATTCAGTTGTAAAACAACACAAAAACAGAGCATCCGGGGCCATGCCTCAGATGCTCTGTTTTGGGCTTGCAGCCCGGTAACAAGATCGCCTCTATTATTCAGTGCTGAACTTTATCTCATAGCTGCCCTTGGCGCCTTCGCCGGTGATAATAAACTTGTACGTCCCATCCTTGCCTGCCGTAATCTCCTCACTCCCAGTTTCGCCTGTATTAAAGTCCTTGACCAGCTCACCGTCCGGATCATAGAGCGCTATGGTCAGCTCTCCCCGCTCCACCTTGGACTTATAATCAACAGTAAGCGTCTCCCCGCTTTTGAGCTTAACCTTCTTATCGTCCGTACCGCTGAACAGCTTATACGAAGCCTTAATTTTCGAGCCGGATTCAGAGGCTATGAACATCATTTTTTTGTCACAGGCGGTCAGCAGCATTGCAAGCACCAGCACGAGCATTCCCGGTACAATCCATTTCTTCTTCATCTCTTGACACTCCTTATGGGTGGATTAAGTTACCGCAGTGTGGGCACTGTACGGGATTAGCCCCCGGATCAGCGGCCGCAGGGATATGCTGCTGTCTGCGGGCAAAGAAATATAACACAAGTCCGATAAAGTTGGGAATATAAATAACAGCCAGCATCCACAGCCAGGGATTCATTTTTTTGCTGGAAGCATCTTTATAGATAAACACAGCGATCAGCACATTCAAAGCTATAAAGAGCAGCATAAGCCCCGTAATTACAGCCAGCGCAAAGTCATCCTCAAATGCTTCTTTTATAGAAGGAGCCATCATAATGAACACTGTCCCGAATACCAGCACAACAATCGTTGTGAACGCCCAAAAAACAAATCTTTCAAGCCCTGCCCGGTTCTTCATAGTACTCCCTTCTGAAAATAATAATGTCCGCATATTCTAATTCGTCGAAGCCTCCAAAGTGCCGCAGGAGATACGGTATAGCAGAAGAATTACAGCAATCATCTGAAATAAGGCAACCATCAGCAAGATAACTATTTTCCAGAATAAAAGGAGCGGGCCGGCCAGCAGAACCAGTGCCAGAAAAAGCGCCATTATGATATTCAGTGCCGCTGCGCTGATTAAAAGGCCAATGGGCTGACGGTTATTAATCCTCCGGAGTGTGTCCGCGACCAAATGAGGCGGTGCGGCTGCAGGAGCGTTGAAATATTCTTTTAACATCTCCTCACTATCCACTGGTTGCTTCATGATCTCTGCCCCCCATTGCTGCTTTTAGCAGCTTTTTCCCTTGATTAAGTCTGGACTTCACGGTTCCCAGCGGAACATCAAGCACTTCGCCAATACTCTCATAACTGAATTCTTCATAATAAAATAGAATTAACGGGGCAAGATAACGCTTGGGCAGCGTTCGCAGGCATTGCTCCAGATACAGAAACTCTTCTTTTTTGAGCAAAAAATCTTCTGTTAACGGTGCGCCGTCTCCGGGTTCACTGAGCTTGCTGTTATCGTCAGTCCAGGCCAGCGTCAGGCGCTCACGCAGCTTTTTCCATTTGCGGTAACGATCCTTATGTAAATTAACGGTCACCTGAAACAGCCAGGCTTTGAACGGCCGCTCCGGATCGTATTTCTCCAGCTTGCGGAGCACACGCACCCAGACCTCCTGAAATAAGTCTTCTGCCTCCTGCCGGTCCAGAGAAAGATGACAGCAAAACCGGAATAAATCATCCCTGTACCGGTCAATTAAATGTTCAAGCCCTGCCTGCTGTCCGGACCGATAGTCTTCTACAAGCTGTCTGTCGCTTATCATTCTCCCCCTCCGTCTGCTGTTCAACTTACATTACGAATGATATGAGAGCTTTGTTCGAAATTTCACAAGAAAAGTTTTGCGGATAGATTGAACGGGTGCTTTCTCCATCTTATATGTATTGTTCAAATATTCTACACAATCGTCCGGGCGATTGCAGGGTAATTTATTATTGAAATATGTAGTAGTATCCTGCTGTCTTCTTATCAACGACTTGTGAAATGGATAACACATGCTTGACAAATAATAATTTCTAGATGATAATTATTATCAATAAAGAAATGCTATTTAATAGCAGTTCAAAAAAAGCCGCATTCTTGCAGGCACACCTTAGGAGGAAAATTAATATGTCCCTGATTGGAAAAGAAGTACTGCCGTTCAAAGCGTCTGCCTACCACAATGGAAGCTTCATCGATGTATCCGAAGCTGATTTCAAAGGTAAATGGAGTGTAGTTTGCTTCTACCCTGCAGATTTCACTTTCGTATGTCCTACTGAGCTGGAAGACCTGCAGAACGAATACGAAACATTGAAGAGTCTGGGTGTTGAAGTATTCTCTGTTTCCACCGATACCCACTTTACACATAAAGCATGGCATGACAGCTCCGAAGCTATCGGCAAAATCACATACATCATGATCGGTGATCCGTCCCACACCATCTCCCGCAACTTCGACGTTCTGATTGAAGAAGCCGGTATGGCTGACCGCGGTACCTTCATCATTGACCCTGACGGTGTAATCCAGGCTGTCGAGATCAATGCAGACGGCATTGGCCGTGATGCCAGCATCCTGGTCAACAAGATCAAGGCTGCACAGTACGTACGCAACAATCCGGGTGAAGTATGCCCGGCCAAATGGCAGGAAGGCAGCACAACCCTGAAGCCAAGCCTTGACCTCGTAGGCAAAATCTAAGGAGCGGATGAATTATGGCGCTTGATGCGGATATCAAAGCACAGTTAGCGCAGTATCTTCAGCTCATGGAGGGCGAGGTACTGCTGAAGGTCAGCGCCGGAGACGACAGCGTTTCGCAAGAAACGCTGTCTCTGGTGAATGAGCTGGCCGAAATGTCAGCCAATATCAAAGTAGAACACACTTCACTTCCGCGCACGCCAAGCTTCAGCGTGAATCGTCCGGGCGAAGATACCGGCATTACCTTTGCCGGTGTTCCGCTCGGCCACGAATTCACCTCGCTGGTGCTGGCCTTGCTGCAAGTGAGCGGCAGAGCTCCAAAGGCGGAGCAGGAGACGATTGATCAGATTAAGGGCCTCAAGGGTGAATACCACTTCGAGACCTACATCAGCCTGACCTGCCACAACTGTCCGGATGTGGTGCAGGCGCTGAACCTGATGAGCGTACTTAACAGCGGCGTAACCAGTACGATGATCGATGGTGCTGCTTTCAAAAGCGAAGTTGAGAGCAAGGATGTTATGGCGGTTCCGTCCGTCTACCTGAACGGCGAGTTCTTTGGCAGCGGCCGGATGACCGCGGAAGACATTCTCGCCAAGCTGGGGACCGGACCGGATGCTTCCGAATTATCCGACAAGGCACCCTTTGATGTTCTGGTTGTCGGTGGCGGTCCTGCCGGCGCAAGCGCCGCTATCTATGCGGCCCGCAAAGGAATCCGTACCGGTATCGTCGCTGAGCGCTTCGGCGGCCAGGTTATGGAGACGATGGGCATCGAGAACTTCATCGGTACCAAGTACACCGAAGGGCCGAAGCTCGCCGCGAGCCTGGAAGAGCATGTGAAGGAATATGAAATCGATGTGATGAAGACCCTGCGCGCCAAGCGTCTGGAGAAAAAAGATCTCATCGAAATTGAGCTGGAGAACGGCGCCGTGCTGAAGAGCAAGACGGTCATTCTCTCTACCGGCGCCCGCTGGCGCAATGTAGGTGTTCCCGGCGAAGCCGAGTTCAAGAACAAAGGCGTAGCGTACTGCCCGCACTGTGACGGCCCGCTCTTCGCCGGCAAGCATGTCGCCGTAATCGGCGGCGGCAACTCCGGTATTGAAGCGGCAATTGATCTTGCGGGTATTGTCAGTCATGTTACTGTGCTGGAATTCATGCCGGAGCTGAAGGCAGACTCTGTGCTTCAAAAGCGTCTGTACAGCCTGCCTAACGTAACCGTGCATAAGAACGTTCAGACTAAGGAAATTACCGGCACCGACAAGGTGAACGGCATTACCTTTATCGAACGCGACACCGGTACGGAGCAGCATGTCGAGCTTGAAGGTGTATTCGTACAGATCGGCCTTGTGCCGAACACCGACTGGCTTGCGGATACCCTGGAGCGTACCCGCTTCGGCGAAATCGTCGTCGACAGCCACGGCGCAACCAGCATTCCGGGCGTATTCGCCGCAGGTGACTGCACCAACAGCCCTTATAAGCAGATCATCATCTCCATGGGCTCCGGAGCAACCGCCGCCCTGGGTGCATTCGATTATCTGATCCGCAATTAATCTGCATTATAAATAACCGGTTCTGCTGTTTTCCCCCATGGGCAGCAGGACCGGTTTTTATGATTTGCTTTTGTGGTCATATATCCTCTACATATCGTTCAAACCATTCCAAAACCGGCAATGCCTTACCCGGTATTTCATCAGGATCATACGTCATTTCCAGTTTCGGAAATCCCGGAACCTTATCCAGATACCTGCTGACACACCAGCGGACACTCCAGTTGGGATCAGCTGCCCATGGAATCCAGTATTCCACTTCATTTTCTGTAGCCTCCTGTAATAACCCGTACGCATACCAGCCGCGCACTCCGCCCTCCTGCTCCTCGCGTAGATTTGTCCAGAATGTAGTTCGTTCATCAGCACTATCTGGTTTGTGCAGTGCCTTAACAGCGATTTTCCGGATCACAGATGACGGATCTTGTGTATAAGCCCAGAGCTCTGCACGTCCACAACGCTGTTCTTCGAGCAATATAGAGAGCGCCAGTGCCCGTTCTATGGGATCGTCTGAAACAATAGATATGGATGGATTCTGAACACTAATGGGGAACGCGTGGCCCGGAGTACCGTTTATGAAATAGCCCTCGCCCAGCGCTTGTATCACATTCGCAGCATTTACTCTAGGCGCTTGATTATCATAGCCTTCAAACGAAACTCCGCAATCCACCAGTACATTCCTTAAAGTGTCTGCCTGAAGCTCCGGGTATTTGGAGAATAAAGCTGCACACATCCCTGTTACAATTGCGGATGCCCCGGACGTCCCCCAAAAATACGACAACGCCTCAGGCTGCTCGTATGTCTCGCAAAAAGGAACCGGCAGATACACTCTCGGTGCGAGAATATCCGGTCTGATATGCCCATCACCGTTTCTGCCGTAAGGCTCATCCGGATGGGGAGAGTGCAATTCCGCTTTTGCAAAGCCATGATCATTGTAGCCGCCAACTGCCAGAAATTCTGCCGGAGGCATGATATTGATTGAACTTGAATTACCGTTAGCACATACGACCAGAATGCCATGCCTAAGCGCCGGGACCAGCGCCTGGACCGTTGAGTTTCTGTTTGTATTTTTAAGTAGAGTCACAACATCCAAGGCGTGCCAGCCCATGCTTAGTATGATTCTGATGTTCCATTCCCGGCTTCGTTCGAGAATATAACCGATCCCGCGCTTCAGCCGCTCTCCTTCCCCCTCCCTGAAGGCCTGATGGTTAAGCACAATGAAATGAGCCGCCGGGGCCAGACTTGTATACTGCATTCCTTCCGCTTCAAAAGGCTCATGTGCTAACAGCAGCAATGCCATTAGCCCATGCTCTCCGCGGTCACCGTCGGCATCATCAGGCTCTTCGCAGGCAAGGTCCCGGCACTCGACAGATAAATCCTGATTCACAGATATATATTTGAGCCGTGAACCCAAATGACGGATCGTTTGATGCGGTCTTAGCATATCAATGATAACAATTCCGACGCCTCGGCCGGCGTCTTCTTCTGGCGGATGAGGAAAGCCGAGCCTTGACCATACAGGTTCATGCGGTTTATTAGTCATTACAATCTCATCCCTTCTCTTAAAAAAAAGATTAATGCTGAGCTAGCCGGCTAAGTCAACAAGTTAAAGGCCACCCCAGATGGGATGGCCTTGTTGTTAAATTATTGATTGTTATATTGCATACGAATATTATCATAAATACTAGATCATTTTGATATAAAAGGAAGTGATTGAAGTCACTCTAATTCATATTAAGGGATGGGGAATATAGAGTGCCTCTAAGCTTGCTATTTCTTCAGCACTTAGCTGAATGTCCAGCGAAGAAACAGCTTCTTCAAGATGGCTAATCCGGGTAGCACCGATGACCGGAGCTGTAATTCCTTCCTTTTGAAGCAGCCATGCAAGCGCAACCTGAGCACGCCCAATTCCCCGCTTAGCCGCAACCTCCGCTACTCTCTCAGCGACTCTACGGTCCCCTTCCTCCGTATTAACAAACATTGCTCTGGCAATCTGATCCTTCTCCGACCTTGGTGTGGACTGATCCCAGTCTCTGGTTAAACGGCCTGCGGCCAGCGGCAGATACGGCGTGATGCCAACGCCCTGGTCTTTACAGAGCGGAAGCATTTCTCTTTCTTCCTCCCGGTACAGCAGATTCAGCCTGTTCTCCATCGCTATGAACCGTGTCCAGCCATTAAGCTCCGCGGTATGCTGAGCTTTCGCGAACTGCCATGCCAGCATGGAGGAGGCGCCCAGATATCTGACCTTGCCTGCCTTAACTAAATCGTGCAAGGCTTCCATCGTTTCTTCAATTGGTGTAGCAGAGTCCCAGCGGTGGATCTGATATAGATCAATGTAATCTGTTCCGAGCCTTCTGAGACTGTTGTCCACCTCGGTCATGACCGCTTTACGGGAAAGTCCCATTGTATTCGGACCCTTACGCATCGGTACGAAAACCTTTGTAGCAATAACAACTTGGTCACGGCGGGTGAAATCCTTTAAAGCACGTCCAAGCATTTCTTCACTGGTTCCGTCGGAATACATATTTGCAGTACTAAAGAAGTTAATTCCCAGCTCAACTGCCTGCTTGATAACCGGTCTGCTCTCCTCTTCCTTTAGTGACCATGGGGTATTTCCGCGTTCCGGCACCCCGAAGCCCATGGTTCCAAGACTGAGCCTCGATACTTCTAATCCGCTTCGTCCAAGCTTTACATATTCCATTGAACCTGCACTCCCTTTCGTATTGTAGCTTTTAAACTCCACATCAGTTGACGTGTCAACCTAAAGAGCAAGCCTTTTTCTTGGTTGACATGTCAACTTACTTGATCACTTTACCACCTTGTGGTTGACACGTCAACCATGATATTATATTTTCATGGACAATATGAGCGAGCTTAATGAAGATGAAATGCAAATATGGAATATGTGGAAAGGCTCTTTTAAGCGTGTTTTCGGCCGCGTTGTAAAAGAAATGTCTGATCATACCGGACTATCAGAGGGTGATTTCGGAGTATTGGACAGGTTAGTCCAGTTCGGGAACGGCAAGCTGCGGCAACAGGAGTTAGCCGACTCGATGGACTGGGATAAAAGCCGTCTGTCCCATCATTTAACGCGTATGGAGAAGCGCGGTCTGGTTCTGAGAAAGCCTTCCGACACGGACCGGGGTGTACAGGTTATGATTACGTCTGCCGGAAAGTCAGCACTGGCTGAAGCCCTGCCCATCGTTTCAAAAGCTATTCGCAGACATTTTCTGGATCTGATAACCAGCCAGGACATCGAGTCGATTGCACGACTGGCAGATAAAACAAAAAATCCTTAACCGCTGAGCTCGCCAGCTGCTGAAAATGACTAATACCCCTTCGCCAGAACTAGCGGAGGGGTATTGCCTGTATACTATTAAATCACAACCCCAAAAACAACCGCTCTCCCGCATTCTTCAAATATCTGTACATCCCCGCGCACAATCCGGCCAAAATGACGCCTATTCCGAGCATAATTACTTTTCCGTCTAATCCTGTCAGCAGGAACTTTAACGCCAAAGGCACCAGCAGGCTGACAAAACTCAGCAGCATCGCCACCAGCACCGCTGCGCTCTGCTTAACAACCTGAACCTCGGTGGTCCACTCCAGCTTGGGCAGCTTCAGGTTGACGATAACTCCTGTCAGGGCGGAGAAGCAGGCGTAGATAACCGGAATTACCAGGAGAAGCAGACTTTCCAGCCACTCTGTACCCAGTGATATCATCAACAGCACACAGCTCACAACCGTAACCGGTACGGTAATGGTCAGGTTCACCGCCACCTTGCTGAGCAGAATAATGTGCTTGGGCACAGGCGAGCTCCGCAGAATCCATAAATGGTTGCCTTCCAGAGAAATTGAGCTGGACGTAGTGCAGCTAAGGGCTACGAAAAATGACACAAATATTGGCGCCAGAGTGTTCAGATACTGCTGCAGCTGCGGAACATCTGCCAGCTGTCCAAGCTGCTCCGGACTGGTAAACAGCAGAGCCACTGACATTATGAACAGCAGTACCATGCCGATTCCTGTATTCAGCACATAGATGGATGAGCTGAAATAGCGGCGCAGCTCCTTCCGGTACAGGGCCTGAAAGGCTGTGGATGCCTTAAGCGGCTGCATGGTATATTTACGGCCTGCCCGGCTGGTTGAAAGCCCCGTATGAATCGCTTTATAACGGGTTCCCAGTACGGTACAGAACACGGCGAAAGAGAGCACGGACAGCAGTGTGAATACAAGAAAAGCATCAACACGGTAAGCACTTATTGCATCCACATACAGCTCCGCAAGCGGGTACAGCTTGAATATCATATCCGCCAGCCCTGTTCCCAGATCAGCCAGCTCCGGTTGATTTCCGTCCAGTGTGAAAGAGCCGAGAATAAGGACAACCACAAACAGCAGGGTTAACACCAGATTAATCATCCGGCTTGCCCGGAACCGGGAGGATACCCAGCTGATCAGTGCACCGACCACCGTCGCGGCAATAATCGGAATGAACGGGATACTTAAGAGCAGCGGTACAAAAAGCAGATAATAATAGGCTTCCGGACGCACCTTTAGCGCATACACCACTCCCGCCGGCAGCATGACTATCAGAGTAAAAAACAGATTCAGCACATACAGCTGCAGTACCCGGCTCGCCACCACATGACTCGTCTTCACCGGCAGCGACATCAGCAGATCGTAGTCCTTGTAGCTGAACAGCACGCCGCCCGCTTTATACACCGTGGTGAAGAATGCAACCACTGATGTAACAGCCATCATAATGGCCAGGAGCAGATCCAGACGGCCGATTTGCTCAAAAGCTGCCGCCATCGCATAGCTGTATCCGAACGAAAACACGGCGGCCAGCAGCACACCGCAAACGATAGCAAGACTAACCAGAAGCTGCTTACGTCTTTCTTTTGCATCCTTCGTATGAAGGGCTTTATTGAGCCCAAAGGTGGAGAGCAGCTGCAGCTTCGTAAGTCTCCAGATATTAATCATGATCGATCAGCTCCATAAAAACTTCCTCCAGACTGTTCTCCCCTTTGACATCCTCGGTTTTGCCCCCGGCGATCAGCCGGCCTTCCTTGATAATCGCAATTTTATTGCACAGTTTCTCCGCCGTATCCAGTACATGTGTCGAGAAAAAAATCGCACTGCCTTCGCTGCATACCTCTGCCATGATCGTCTTCAGCGTATGTGCCGCCTTCGGGTCCAGTCCCACAAAAGGTTCATCCAGCACCAGCAGCTTCGGCTTGTGAATGAGCGCAGAGATAATCGCCAGCTTCTGCTTCATGCCGTGGGAATACCCGGAGATCAGATCCCCGAGATGGGGAGTCAGCTGAAAAGCGCCGCCGTATTTGGCTATGAGCAGCTCACGGTCCTTCCTGGATACGTTAAACAGATCGCCGATGAAACCCAGGTACTGAATCCCCGTGAGATGGTCGTACAGATCCGGATTGTCAGGAATATATGCGATACGTGACTTGCAGGCCAGAGGATCTTTTTTCATGGAGATGCCGTCAATTTCAATCTCGCCCTCTTCAAAATCGAGCACACCGACCACCGCCCGGATCGTTGTCGTTTTGCCCGCCCCGTTATGACCGATAAAGCCGTAGATATCCCCTTTTTCGACTGTCAGACTGAGGTTATGTACAGCTTTCTTCCCGCCCTTATAGCTTTTCGAAAATTGTCTGATGGTTAACATGCCTTCACCTCTTCCATACTGTTCAACAACTGACTGTAATACGAATAGCCCGGGGAAATCGTTCATTCCTTCGGATAAAAAATACATTGTAACCTTTTTGCACCTTCGTCCGTCTATGAAAACAAATAACTAACCACAAACTAAACCCTGAGGTGAATTCTAATGAAAAAATCATTCAAGCTTGTTACACTATCCGCCGCTGCTGCAATCGCATTTACTTTTGCCGGAGAACAATTCGCTTCTGCCGCCGCCTTTACCGATCTGAATAATGTTGCAGATAAAGATATAATCATTGCCTTACAGGATCAAGGGCTGATCAAAGGAATCAGCGCAACCCGGTTCGGCCCGCATCTGCCGATCTCTGAAGCGGAAGGTGTGCAAATGATCGTCAATGCTGCCGGACTCAATCTGGATACGATCCGGTTTGTGAAGGCCCCTAAGGCTACGGATTATTTCGTGAATGCGAATGATTCCGCCTGGTATGCGCAAGCTCTCATCATTGCCGGTGTGCACGGGCTAGACCTGCCGGCCGATCTTCAGCCGGGCAGTAAGCTGACACGTGAAGCTTTTACCCATCAGCTTATTGATGCAATTGAACTGGGCGGACGCCTGCCGATGATCAAGATCGCACCTGTGGAATTTGCAGATCAGGATCAGGTTACAGTGGAATATTCCGGCTCGCTCCAGCGTGCCCTGGCTTACGGGGTAGTGAAGCTGGATAACAGCGGCAAGCTGAATCCGAAGCAGCAGATTACCCGGGCTGAAGCTGCAGTGGCGATTAGCAATGCGCTCGCATACCTCAAAGCACATCCGGCACCGGGTGCCCAGAGCGAGATCCTTACCGCAGAAGAAGCGGTTCAATTAATTAAGGAAGCCGTAGGCCCGGAAGCGGATCTGCAGATCAAGATTGACCCGGCGGCCAGCATGAGCAGAGAATCGTTCACCTACCTGCTCATCAATACGCTGCAGTCAAGCGGCCAGCTGCCGATGTATAAGCTCATTCCGGTGGACATTGCGGACAACGCAGAGATGGACACTCTGAACTCGGGAGCGATTCAGACAGCAATTGCCCTCAAGATTGTCAGCCTGGATCAGGACGGCAATTTTAATCCGAAAGACCCGATTACCCGTACAGACGGGACTGCGATGGTCAGCCGGGTGCAGGAGATTCTGAAGAATAAAAACTCCATATAATAGATTTTGAAGTGGTTCATTCCTGTTAACACACACCAAAAAGAACGGCACTGGTTGCCGTTCTCTTTGGTGTGTATTGTTTATCTGATGCTGCTTCTGCTGCCCAGACGGCTTACAGAGCGCTGAAGGTTTCCTTTACCTGAGCCAGCATCCTGCTGCGCTCTTCATCACCCGCACCGCTTCCCACACCGCCGAACAGGAGATGCTCCAGCACTTCAACGCCGCAGAATTCAAAGATTCCGCCGCCTGACGTCTGTTTCAGTGAATTGTGCATGCCAATAGCCTCATACACTTCCCCCGGAGTACCGTGGGTGTTAACGATGATCCCCTGCTTGCCTGTGAACAGCTTGTCTATGCCGCCCTCCGCATTGTACTGATAAGCGAAGCCGTAAGAAAAAGCACGGTCTACATAGCCTTTGAGAATAGCCGGAAGTCCAGTCCACCAGATCGGATAGACAAAAGTAATAACATCCGCCTTACGCAGATATTCCTGCTCTGCGGCAATATCTGCCGGCGTGTTGCCTTCACGCATCGCTGCAGTATCTGCAGGGGATAATACCGGATTGAAGCCCAGCTTATACAGATCACGGACATGAACCTCGTGGCCCTGGCCTTGCAGAGCAGTTACTGCAGTATCAAGAATAGCCTGGTTGAAGCTTCCTTCATGCGGATGAGCGTAGACGATCAGGTGATTCATTATTTTACAACCTCCGGTTATATAGTATTAGATTACGGGCACAAGCTGCGCAATAAAAAAAGCGCCTCTCGAGTTGTAACTATATCAGTTACAACTCGAGAAAGCAACTTCATTTTTCTATGGACGGATAATACCGTAATGCACCAGATCCACGTACCTGCCTTCTTTTCTTATATGATCTCTCAGGATTCCTTCCTTACTCATGCCAACTTTCTCCATTACCTTACCCGAGCCTGCATTGGTGCTGAAGTAACGTGCAAATACTTTATGGTACAGCCTGTCTTCAAAAGCGAACTTGACCATTGCCGCCGCCGCCTCAGTAGCAAATCCGTTTCCCCAGAATTCCTCGCCTATCCAGTAAGCCAGCTCGCCATGGTTGAATTTGCCGCTGTGGGACAATGCTACCGCACCATATAATGCTCCGGAGAGCTTGTCTGTTACGGCGAACTCATACAACAGCTCTGCATCAAAGTTAGCCTCATGGCGGTCAATCCAGCTCAGGGCATCCTCTATCGTATAAGGATACGGCAGGTACATTGTTGTCTTGAAGATATTGTAGTTATTGCACAGCCTGGCTACTTCTGCGGCATCAGACGAGGTGAATAATCTCAGCAGCAGCCGTTCTGTGGAGATTGTTCTGTCACCGTTGTTATATGACATAGTTAGCAGCCTCCCAAAAATGTTAGTGGTGACCAGATTCACCGGTCTATTGTACAAGGAGCATTGCGTTTGTTCAGGATACCATGTCATTCGCCGCAGCGCGCTTTATTTCCTCTATGCCGGGCACACGCTGCAGAATCTCCATCATAGAGCGTCCTATCAGCTTAGCTGCACTTTATACACTTATTATCCCTGTTTTTTGCTGCAACAGCACTTTAAGTGTATTCCGTGCAACTAAAAAAGCCGAAAACGGCCTTTTTAGCCGATTCGGACAGCTTTAGTTGCACAGCGTACAGTTATACGCGCAGATGCAGTTTTTTCAGTAGTTTTAGTTGCACAGAATACAGTTAGTCCCCGCACAGGTAGTGGTTTGCATTCCCCTTACACCGGCAAAATAACGGTAAACACCGAGCCCTTCCCCGGCACACTCTCCGCCGATACATTTCCGCCGTTCAACTCCACAATCCGCCGCACCAGCGCGAGGCCGAGACCGTTGCCCTCAGCGGAACGCGACTTGTCACCCTGATAGAACTTCTCGAAGATCCGTATCATTACTTCCTCGGTCATCCCCGTACCCGAATCCTTAATCCGCACAGTTACCGCATGCTCCGTCTGAGCCAGACTGACCGTTATCTCTCCGCCGCTGTCCGTGAACTTGATCGCGTTGCCCAGCAGATTCAGCCATACCTGCATCAGCAGCTCTTCATTCCCGTAATAAACGACCGGCTCAAGTGTCAGATCCAGATTAAGCGCCTTATCATTCCACTGGGCTTCCAGCAGCAGCAGGGCCTGGCGGAGCTGCTCATCAAGCGCGAACTTTATCCTGCCGGCAACAATCTCCTGGTTCTCCAGCTTGGACAGCTTGAGAATGTTGCTGGACAGCGATGACAGCTGCCGGGTACTCTCAATGATAAGCCTGCTGTAGTCCGCACGTTCCTCCGGCGACAGCTCCTGGTCCTGCATCAGCGAAGCATATCCCTCAATCGCAGCAATCGGCGTTTTGAATTCATGCGACACATTGACGATAAAATCATTGCGCAGCGTCTCCATACCGCCCAGTTCCTGAACCATGCTGTTAAAGTTCACCGCCATCTCGCCGATTACATCCACTTTATGATCCTCATGTGCCACTCTGGCACTGAAATCCCCCTTGGCTACCCGCTTCGCCGCTTCACTCAGATCGTTAATCGGAGCCAGCAGCTTCCGCCCGACAATTGCTGTAATAGCTGTGCCGGTAAGCACGCTTGCAAGCAGCAGCACGGACACCGGCCAAAAAATATGAAACCGCCCTACATCAATCAGGCCTGATTTGACAATCAGCATGCTGAGGCCGAACATCAGTATCCCGTCACACAGCAGGATCAGAAAGACGCTCAGTACCAGCGCCCCCCACAGATTACCGTTTTTGCCCGGCCTGCTCACAGATGCTTCACCGCCTTATATCCCAGTCCGCGCACCGTTACAATCTCGAACTCGGGGCAATCTTTGAAGCGTTCACGCAGCCTGTTGATATGCACATCCACCGTACGGGCATCCGTCTCTGAATCCATTCCCCAGATTTCGTCCATCAGCTGCTGGCGGGTAAATATTTTGTTCGGATAGGATAATAGCTTGTACAGCAGATAGAACTCCTTCTGGGGCAAAAGCGCACTGTGGGCCCCGCGGTGTACCGTCAGCGAATCATAATTCAGGATAAGTTCGCCGATTCCCAGCCTGCGCTCACTTACAATCTTAGCCCGGCGCAGCAGCGCCCCGACCCGCAGAATCATCTCGTTCACATCAATCGGCTTCACCATATAGTCATCAGTACCTGCCAGGTAGCCGCGCTGCTTATCTTCAAAGCTTTCTTTTGCCGTAACCATCAGCACAGGAGTATTATAGCCCGCATCACGAAGCCGTCCGGTCAGCTCATACCCGTCCACATTCGGCATCATAATATCGGAGATAATCAGATCAATATGCTGTGTATCCAGCAGCTCCAGCGCATGCTGGCCATCCTCGGCCAGTACCGGGTTATAGCCGTGCTTCGCCAGTACGGTGCCTATCAGCTGCCGCAGCTTGCCGTTGTCTTCCACTACCAGAATGTTAATCATTTATGCACCTGCATTCTCTTAAGGTTCCATTCTTAACTATTGTACAACAACTTTATGAACCGATTGTGAACCAACGCACGTATCAGTAACTATACATAGGCTTCTCCCCTGCCTGCCGGCGGCACGGAGTTGATGTTCAGTTCATAATCGTATGTTACGCTTTGCGCAAAGACAGAGAATCAAGGATAAAGAGAGGATGAGATTAACGGTATGCTGCAGCTCAAAAATATCTCCAAAAGCTATACCACAGGCAGTTTCACGCAAACGGCACTTAATGATGTAAGTCTCGATTTCAGGAAAAGCGAGTTTGTGGCTATTCTCGGACCCAGCGGCTCAGGTAAAACAACCTGCCTTAACATTATCGGCGGGCTTGACCAATATGACAGCGGTGACCTGATCATCAACGGAGCCTCAACCAAGAACTTCAAGGACAGCGACTGGGATGCCTACCGCAACAACAGTGTCGGTTTTATTTTCCAGAGCTATAATCTGATCTCCCACCTGAGCATAACCGATAACGTGGAGATGGGGATGACCCTGAGCGGCGTAAGCGCCGATGTTAAACACAAGAAGGCTGTAGAAGCGCTGGAAAAAGTCGGGCTGAAGGAGCATATCCACAAAAAGCCGGGCCAGCTGTCCGGCGGCCAGATGCAGCGTGTTGCCATTGCCAGAGCACTGGCCAACGACCCTGACATTATTCTCGCGGATGAGCCGACCGGCGCACTTGATACCGTGACCAGTGAGCAGATTATGGAGCTGATCCGGGAGATTGCCAAAGACAAGCTTGTTGTTATGGTTACCCATAACCCGGAGCTGGCAGAAGCCTATGCCGACCGGACTGTGCAATTCAGGGATGGTAAAGTCATCTCTGATACCAATCCCCCGGCTGATCTTAAGACTAACACGAATTATCAGCTGAAAAAGACGGCAATGAGCTACTTTACCGCACTTAAATTATCCGGTAAAAATATCTCGACCAAAAAATGGAGAACGGCGCTGACTGCCTTCGCCTCCAGCATCGGGATCATCGGAATTGCACTGATCCTGTCCTTATCGAACGGGTTCGACAAGCAGATCAGCAGCTATGAATCCGGTGCTTTATCCAACTTCCCTGTGACGATCAGCGAAACAGCCGCGCAGATCGATATGTCCAATCCTCCGGGAGCACAACCGGAAGCGGCTGACAGCAAATGGACCGAGTTCACCGATGCAAGTGAAGTTTATCCATATGATCCAACCGCTAACACCGTCCTGCATTCCAATGTGCTCAGCAAGGAATATCTGGACTACCTGGACAATATCGACCCTGCCTATCTCGACGGAGTATCTTACAGCCGTAAGGTTAATATGAACATTCTCCGTTCGGACGGCGAAGCCGCTGTTCCTGTAGACACAGCCAGCCTGAATTTCACCTCCTATCCGGATAAGCCGGACGGTACAGAAGGCAGCTATCTGGCAGACTACTATGATCTGCTCGCCGGCAGTCTGCCCGAGCAGCCGACTGATCTGGTAATGGTTGTCGATGAATACAACCGTATGAACCAGAGTGTTCTCGAAGCCCTCGGTCTTGATTACAATGCAGCTAATCTCAGCTTCGATGATATTGTCGGCCGGGAGTTTAAGCTGATCTATAATGATGATTATTATACTGAAGCAGACGGGATGTTCAGCCTGAACGGCAACGCCGCCGATCTGAGCGAGATGTATAATGACGCTAACGCGGTTACCCTGAAGATTTCCGGAATTATCCGCAAGCAGCAGGATTCACCGATGTCCACCATGTCGGCAGGAATCGCTTATTCGGACAGCCTGTCGGAACAGTTCATTGAGAATGCACAGGGCTCAGCCATTGTACAGGCCCAGGAGCAGCAGGATCAGGTGAATGTACTGACCGGCAAGGTATTCTCCCAAATCGGCGGAATTGATATGAGCGGTATGGGCATGGGTATGGGAATGGGCATGGGCGGCTCAAGCACGAGCACCGACCCGGGCAGTGCAAATTCCAAGGAAGCTGCGCTTGCAGCACTTGGCGCTGTAGCAACACCCTCATCGATCTCCTTGTATCCGAAGGATTTTGGGGCCAAAGAGAATATTGTTGCTTATCTCGACAAATGGAATGAAGGCCACAGCAATGAAGAAATGATTGTCTACACCGATCTGGCTGCAATGGTAACCAGTCTCTCCAGCGGTATTATGGACGGAATCACGATGGTGCTGATCGCTTTTGCCTCCATCTCACTCGTCGTATCCCTGATTATGATTGGAATCATCACCTATATCTCCGTACTGGAACGGACGAAGGAGATCGGTGTACTGCGCGCGCTCGGCGCCCGCAAGAAGGATATCACCCGCGTATTCAATGCGGAAACCTGCATTATCGGCTCGCTTTCCGGCCTGCTTGGCATCGGGATTGCCTATCTGCTGACCCTTCCGGTCAATATGGTGCTGAAGTCACTGACAGACCTGTCGAATGTCGCACAGCTTAATCCGCTGCATGCCCTCGGGCTTGTTGTACTCAGCGTTGGCCTGACCATGCTGGGCGGCTTCATCCCTGCCAAATTCGCAGCCAAAAAAGATCCAGTCGTGGCGCTGCGCAGCGAATAACTCTTGCCATACAGGAAGCCGGTCTTGGACCGGCTTCTTTTTTTATTTATAATGAAGAAAAAACGAAGCACTGGAGTATATAAAATGAGGAAGTTCACAAATGAAACCGCCAAAAAAATATTGGCAAATGAGATTACTGTACAGACCTTGCTGCAGCAATATCCGGAGTATAAGGAAGAGGTGCTCCGCGAGCTGGGTGAGATTAAAAATAATGCCGGAGCTAATGTCATACAGGCCGTCATCGGCCGTTATACCGCCAGCGCCAAAACCGCCAATGCCAAAATCAGCAAAAGCGGGATGAATGAAGTCACCGTGAACGCTTTTCTGCCGAATATAATTAAAGCCCGGTTTGCCATCCACCTGCTGGAGCAGCTGAATGTTGCGGTATCCGCTAACTCTGGAGGCAATGTCCGTTTTAACCGCTGGGACGGAACGATCCTGCAGAAGCTGCTGTTCCGTAAAGGATTCGAGCGAAAGCCGGTATCCCTTCCTTTGTTCCGCTTTTTCTGGAGGCTCATTAAGGACAAGAAGATTCTGATGCCGCTTGTGGGCAAAAAGGGGATTTACTGTTTCTACTCCAAAGAGCTGATTAAGGAGCTGGCAGTGCTTACGGGTGGACGCAAATGCCTGGAGATTGCAGCGGGTGACGGAACGCTAACACGCTTCATGAATGAAGCCGGCATGAACTGCACAGCCACCGATGATTACAGCTGGAAGCATTACATTGATTATCCTGCATTTGTAGAGAAGGCGGATGCCAAGACAGCATTGGCCAAATATAACCCTGAAGTCGTGATGTGCTCCTGGCCTGTTCCCAGGAATCCCTATGAAAGACATGTGTTCAAGACGGATTCTGTACAGCTCTATATTGTGATTGGAACACGTAATTCGCAGACAACCGGTGATTTCGAGGCTTACCACAGTCCCGGACCATTCAGCATGGAGCTGAGCGAACGCTTATCCGCACTCCTTCTGCCTCCGTCGGGCGACAATGCAGTGTACCTGTTCAGACGGAACCCGGCGGGAAATCTCTGAACCCTACATACAGGTTTAGCCGCCGGCGTATAACCGCAAATAAAAACGGCACGCCGGCTAATGCCGGCATGCCGCCTTTGCTCCGCTTGACCTGTCCTCCGACGACATTGCCTGCGCAAGGCGCTGCTCTTTCTTTCGGCTGACAAGGGCGGGATTTGTGAGGCTCCCTGCATGACCGGTGTTATTGTCCAGATTGTCAGCAGCTACTGATGCAGGAAAGCAATTCACAATTCAAATTTACCCGTTAACCGGCATTTAAAACGCCATTTCTGCCTAAGATATTTTACTTGAAAGGTTCTGCGCTGCTGCGGGCGCAAATGGAATAGCAAAGGCAAAGGTACATCCTTTACCACTGGTCTCCTTCAGCCACACTTTACCGCCCATAAGCCCGGCCAGCTGTCTGCAGATGGAAAGTCCGAGCCCCGCTCCGCCGTATTTACCCGGAGAACGATGCTCATGAATCTGTGAATAGGAGCGGAACAGTATATCCTGCTGGTCCGGCGGCAGTCCGATTCCGGTATCCTTCACTTCAACGGACAAAGTGACATTCTCCGGGTGAAAGCCTGCATTCCGGACAGTGAGTCTGACCTCGCCCTGTTCGGTGAATTTCAGCGCATTGCTCACCAGGTTCGTCAGAATCTGGATAATCTTTGGGCTGTCACCAAGCAGGAGCGGACTTTCCGTGCTGTCATATACCGCATGCAGCCTGATCCCCTTCTTCTCGGCACGTCGATGTAATCTGTTTTCAACATCATTCTGCCCGTCCTTTCACTAGTTATATCAAATAGAATTCATTCAATCCCAGTTCCTGTGGTCATTAATCTCCCGCTTCTCCCGGAAAGCCTGTTCCAGATCAATATCCAGCTTGTTCGCCAGATCAAAAATATTCCAAACCACATCATACATCTCATAGCCCAGGTTAGCTTTACGTTCGGCATCCGGATGAAAGGAGACGGACAGCACCTCTTTGGATAATTCACCGACCTCCGTCATCAGATACAGCATCCGCTGCTCAATAGTGCTCGTATCAAAGCCCTTTATTTCACTAAACTTTCTGACATACTGCTGAAACGCTGCTGCATCCATTTCTTCCGCTCCCCGCCCATTTTCTTTTCTCTCTTCTACAAATCTTAATTCATTATACATGAAAAAAACGCAGAGCCCGAAAAAGCGGGCTCTGCGTGAAAACTTACTATTCTTTGTTCTGCTGCAGCTGTGGCCGCGAGTCCGGATAAATGCAGCCTCACTCAGCCAATCCAAAGTAACGCTCTGCATTATTATAACAGATGTCCTGTACGATGCCGCCCAGAAAAGGCAGGTCGCGCGGCGCTTCGCCGCTTGCCACCCAGCCGCCGATCAGGTTACAGAGAATCCGGCGGAAGTATTCATGGCGGGTATAAGACAGGAAGGAACGGGAATCGGTCAGCATCCCGACAAAACAGCTGAGGAGACCCAGATTAGACAGTGAGGTCAGCTGCTTGATCATACCGTCCTTCTGGTCGTTGTACCACCAGCCGGAGCCGAACTGAACCTTGCCCTTGATGCCTTCACCCTGAAAAGCCCCGATCATCGCCGCCAGCACATCATTCTGCGCGCCGTTCAGATTATACACAATCGTCTTCGGCAGCTCGCCTGTCCGGTCAAGACCATCCAGCAGCTTGTATAGACGCTCGGCATAGCTGTGGTCGCCGATGATATCGAAGCCCGTATCCGGCCCGAGCTTCCGGAACATCCGGGTATTCGGGTTGCGAAGCGCTCCGATATGCAGCTGCATGGTCCAGCCGTGCGCTGCATACCCCCGGCCCATGGCCAGGAACAAGGCCGTTGCATACTGGTCACATTCCAGCTTGCTGAGGCTTTGTCCGCTGAGCCGTTTGCTGAAAATTGCTTCAAGCTGAGAGGAGGATGCCTCCTCAAACGGCAGATCGGTGAAGCCGTGATCCGAGATCATGCAGCCATGCTTATCAAAGTATCCGATCCGCTCCAGCAGGGCGCGTTCCATGAGGTCATAGCTGGTAATCGCGTAGCCTGCCGCCTGCTCCAGGGTGGCCAGATAAGCCGGGAACGTCTCAGCCCCGATTAACATGGCCTTATCCGGACGGAAGGTTGGCGTGACGCCGGTTTTGAACTCTTTTTGCGCCGCTAATTCAGCATGGTGCTTGAGGTCATCCGCAGGATCATCGGTCGTACAGATCCATTTCACATTAGAGCTTGTGATCAATCCCCGGGCCGTGAAGCCGTCTGTCGCAATAAGCTTGTTGCAGTGGTCATAGATCTCCCGCCAGTTGTGCGGATTCAGCTGCTCTTCGATACCGAAATAACGCTTCAGCTCCAGCGCAGACCAGTGGTACAGCGGATTGCCGACCGTATAGGGCAGCACCTCGCTCCACTTGGCGAACTTCTCTTCATCTGAAGCCGGACCGGTGATATAGTTCTCCTCCACGCCGAAGGTTCTCAGCGCACGCCATTTATAGTGATCCCCGCCCAGCCAGACATCGGTGATGCTGCTGAATCGTTTATTCTCTGCGATGGCTTGCGGATCAAGGTGGCAGTGATAGTCAATGATCGGCAGCGCCTTGGCATACTCGTGATACAATATCCGCGCTTCCTCCGACTGCAGCAGAAAATCCTCCTGGATTAATCCCTTCATTACGTATGCTCCCCGCCTTTACTTCACGTATTTCTCAAGTGTGCTTCTTACCGCTCCCGGTCCGGCCAGCAGCTCGTAGAACATGCCCTCAATCTTGCCGCCAAGGCCGATGTCATACAGCTTCACGCCGAACAGCTGCTCATCTTCGAGAATAGCACGCACATTAGAGCTGGTGTCGCCCAGCTTCACACCCTGCAGATGGCCCTGCAATGTTTCGAGCAGCGGGTCAGGACTGAGCGTAAAAGCTTCACCTTTATCATCCACAGCCAGCAGATAACGGCACCATACCGCGATAGCCAGCGGAATAGCAGTCAGGTCAGCCGGGTCCAGATCCTCCCTGCGGACATACGATTTGATCGTTTCTCCGAAGCGGATGCCCACCTTCTGCGAGGTATCTGTCGCAATCCGCTGCGGTGCATCGGGAATGAACGGATTGGCAAAGCGCTCCTTCAGCACCTCATCCAGGAACTGCTTTGGACTGATAATACCGGGATCAACAACGACCGGCAGCCCTTCCTTATAGCCGATAATTTCCACCAGCTTGCGCAGCGTCTCGTCCTTCATCTCATCAGCGATCAGGGTGTAGCCGAGCAGGCAGCCGGACACGGCAAGCGCTGTATGCAGCGGGTTAAGGCAGGTGGTAACCTTCATCGTTTCAATATTATTGACCGTATCCCGGTCGGTGAAAATAATTCCCGCCTGCTCCAGCGCCGGACGGCCGTTCGTGAATTTGTCTTCAATAACCAGATATTCACTGATCTCGGCATTAACAAACGGTGCAGTATAGGTATTCTTGGAAGTAACAATAACATCCATCTCACCGATGCCCTGCTCCAGCAGTGCAGCCTGGACGGTTTCGGACGGGCGCGGTGTGATTTTATCAATCATCGACAGCGGGAAGGTAATCAGCTGCTCATTCAGCAGATAATCTACGAAGCCCGCTTCCACCGAGCCTTTTGCCGCCCATTCCTTGGCTATTGTGACGATCCCGCTCTTAAGCTTATCACCGTTATGCGAGCAGTTATCCATGCTGACAAAAGTCATCGGGTACGCGCCTTTCAGATACCTCTTGTATGCAAGGGCCGCTACAATGCTCATCGCATGAATGGGCTGCTCCGGCCCGCCGGCGATATCCTTCTCGACAATACCGAGATACTGGCCGTTCGGCCCGGTCAGGGAATACCCCTTCTCGGTAATCGTGAAGCTGGCCATCTGCAGACTCGGGTTCTCGAAGATTTCAGTCAGCCTTTGGTCGTCCGCCTCGCGGGTTTTGTCGGCAGTGATGCCTTCCACGATGCTGCTGACCACTTTCTTCTGGAAGTCGCCGCGCGCATTCATCAGCACCAGCAGAGTCAAATTGTCATACGGCTTGTAGACCTTGTCGATCATCTCAAAATCAAACGTCTCCGCTGCAATGATCCCCGTGTCCGCCGCCCCGCTGTCGAGCAGCTTCTGATGGGCATTGGCCACGAATCCGCGGAAGATGTTGCCTGCGCCGAAATGCACCCATTCCGGCTTCTTCAGCGTATTTTTCGCCACTGTATCATAATCGAATTTCGGAAGCTCTACGCCGGCAGCCTCCCAGGAGGCCGCCTCATTCTGGATACCGGATCGGGTCAGGCGCAGCATGTTACTTCGCCCCCTTTACGTTCTCCAGGCTATCCCATACACCAAGCAGGTACATAATACCCATCGCTCTGTCGTAGAGACCATAGCCCGGACGGCAGTTCTTCTCTTCTCCCCACAAGTGGCGGCCGTGGTCCGGACGGACATAGCCGGTAAACCCGCTCTCATGGTAGGCCTTAACCACTTCAGCTACATCAACACTGCCGTCGCGGCCGCGGTGGGACACTTCGATAAAGTCCCCATTATCGAATACCTTAACGTTACGGATGTGGGCAAAATAAATCCGGTCATGGAACTCGCGGATCATCGCCGGCAGATCATTCTCGGGATTCGTGCCGAGCGAGCCCGTGCAGAACGTCAGTCCATTGTACGGGCTGTCTACAGCATCCAGCATCCGGCGGATGGAGTCGCGGCTGCGGATGATGCGCGGCAGTCCAAAGATCGGCCAGGCCGGATCGTCAGGGTGAATAGCCATTTTGATATCCACTTCTTCACATACCGGCATAATACGCTCCAGGAAGTACACCAGATTCTCAAACAGTTTATCCTCTGACACATCGGCATAGGCCGCGAACAGGTCATCGAGCTTAGCCAGACGCTCCGGCTCCCAGCCCGGCATCGTGAATTCCCCTGCGCCTTTGAGGATGCGGTCAACCATATCGCGCGGATTATCGGTAATGGCAGCCTTTTCATAAAAGAGGGCGTTCGATCCGTCCGGCAGCTCCTTGTAGAGCTCCGTACGTGTCCAGTCGAACACCGGCATGAAGTTGTAACAGATCACCTTTACGCCGACTTTTGACAGCTTGCGGATCGTATCAATGTAAATGTCGATGTATTTATCACGGGACGGCAGACCGATCTTGATATCATCATGGACGTTAACACTCTCAACTACTGCAGTGCTGAAGCCCTTGGCTGTAATCTGATCCGCAACCTTCTGGATTTCCTCCATCTCCCAGACTTCACCAGCCACTTTGTGGTGCAGCGACCAGACAATGCCCATTACCCCCGGAATCTGCCGGATATGATCAAGAGTAACATTGTCGTTCCCTTCGCCATACCATCTCCATGTCATGTTCATAAATAAACCCTCCTTATAATGTAAAAGCAAAAGACAACCAAATAATGTAAAGAAAAGCAATAGCCCCTTGTGCACAGCCAGTCTGAAGCGAAACCAATCCGCCTAGTCTGATGCTCAGCCTTATCTTGTATACAAGTTTGACTTGATCATAATTTAAACTTTGTAAAGTTGTCAATAGCCAATTGGAAACACTTATGTATCCCCTTACAATAGTATTAATTGAAGTTTTTTTCACAAGGCTCCGATTGTGTTCTTTTTTAAACCTTTGGCATGATGTATACTAGACATTAAAATATACCAATGGAGCAAAAGTAGCCATGTCAATTAAAGAAGAAATCATGAAAACACTAAAGCAGGAAATTCTCACCCTGACTCTGAAGCCGGGCGCTATCCTCAGTGAGACCGTTCTGTCCGAACGGTTCCAGATTTCACGGACTCCTCTGCGTGACGTGCTGAAGCAGCTCAGCCTTGAAGCTTATATTGATGTCTACCCGAAGAAGGGGAATCTTGTTTCCTATATTGATCTGGAATCTGTGGAGCAGATTATTTTTCTGCGGAGTGCGCTGGAGAAGGAGATCATCAAATATCTCTCCGAGCATCTTGCGCTGAAGGGCGTGCATGAGCTGAAGGACATTCTGGACCGGCAAAAGGCCGTTATCCTTGAAGATGCGGCTACCGAGCCGTTCCTTAATCTGGACGATGCGTTCCACGCCGCCTTGTTCCGGCTGGCCGGACGGGAATATCTGTGGAATCTGATCCAGCAGTCCAATGTACACTACGTCCGCTACCGCAGACTGCACATGCTGAGAAAAGAAAAGCTGGAGGAAATCTGGGACGAGCACCAGCGCATCCTCGAATACATGACCCGGCGTGAAACCGGCAAGCTGGAGGCGCTGATCCACCACCACCTGCGGGAGGATATCAATTCCCTCTATCTGCAGGAGAATTTTGCGGATTATATCCGGGGCTAGGGCGGCCCGGAGGCCAGATCTGCGTGGTGCGTCTGCCGGCGGGAAGATCAGAGGCATTTTTGCCTCTGATTTTGGCCGTTTGCCTACTTTAGGCGGAATCAAAGGCATTTTTGCCTTTGATTTCGGCCGTGCGTCCACTTTGAGCGATATCAAAGGCATTTTTGCCTTTGATCCCACCTCACGGATTCCCGCCACGCACCCAACTAACAATATTACTCAACTACCCTCACTACTCCTCTTGCACAGCAACCCCACTTTCCCCATCCCCCCACTTTTCCTGACTAGAACACACTACTAAGTCCCGAACTTCACTTCACCCTTAACAGTTAGCCAAGCCAACTGGCAGATTTCGGCGCTACCCCACTTTGGGCGGAATCAGAGGCATTTTTGCCTTTGATTCCGGCCGTTTGCCTAAACTAATAATGTTACTTTAACTAACCTGACTCATCCTCTTGCGCTATAACTCCATTTTCAACCTTCCACACACTTTGTCATTCCAAAACACACCATTTTACCCAATTATCCTCATATCGTTTACTACGGTTATGCTTCACCTTGTTTGCAGGAAAGCCAGCGATACAGAAGACAGCCCGCCCCCGGAATTCGAGGACAGGCTGTTAAAAGTTTTTATTACCTTAATTTGTTTCCTCTCCACCCGGCAAAAACCGGAACCATTGCAGATCAAAGTTACTGCCCGGCAGGAACAGGAATGTCACAGTCTGTGCACCATACACTGGTTCAAGCACAAATTCCCGCACCGTATAGCTGTCCGCCCCTTGAAATTCAACAAGCTGCTTGGAGTCGCCGTCGGGGCTGCCGAACAGCAGGTGGACCGTATTGTTCGCAAGCTGAGACCGCCCGCAGATCTGCAGCCGCACTGCCCCCTGTGCACCAAAGTCCATATCCTCGTAGATCAGGGACACATTGTTGCCGATTCCCTCAACCGCATTCTCCGTAACAGAGAACGTATCCCCGTATATCCGGCTGTTCTCCAGGGCGCCGAGACTGGCGAAGGCTTTGTGCCGGCGGGCAAAGCGGAAGCCCTTAAGGTGAATTTTCTTCTGCAGGACGAAGGACAATGTCACAATTCCGCTCAACCGCTTAGGCAGCTTGTAGCTTTCCTCCTGGTATACATTCCATTGTGACGGCTTCTGATAGAGCACGGTATCCAGCAGCACTGCACCAGACTGGCCGGGAATACCCTCCCAGATCCCGATCTGATATTCCTCACTGTCCAAAGCGAATATAGGCAGTGTCAATTCATCAGCACCGTAGCTGCCAAAGTCGATCCGCTCGAAGCAGATCAGGCTCTGCCCTTCACGCGCCGTCGCTACGCCGCGTTCATTGCCGTTAGTCAGATTGTAGCTGGCGCTGCTGTGATAGGCTGCGGAGACAAACTCATATGGGTTCAGATAAGCCTGCCCGAAGCCGCTCAGCTTAAGTTCCATCTGTGAGTACAGCCGGATGCCATCTGCACCGTTCCTTACCCCGCACCTTACATATACATCGCCGTCACCGAGCGCAGTGATCAGCACTTCATGCCCGTTCACCTCAAGGGAGGCGATATTGGAATCCACTCCGGCCGCGTTGGTGATGCGCCATTCCACATCCTGATAAGTGGCGTTCTCCGGATGCAGCTTCACGCGGATGGGCAAGCCGGACTTATCCGGGGTCAGCAGCGTGCCTTCGGGGCAGAGGAGCTCCAGCTTACGAACCGGCACCTCAGGCAAGGCATCGCCGACGGTATCCCCGGCGCTCCCGCTGGTTCCCCGCCCGGCTTCCAGCGGACAATCCGCATAGAGCACCCGCTCTTCCGCTCCCGCAGCAGCCGGCACGGACTGCAACACGATCTCCGCACCGGCAATACCCGCCGACTCCGCGCGCAGCGTAATCGCCCCCGGCTCCAGTGTGCCTGCGATAATCGCCAGCAGCTTGCCGCTGAACATTCGGCGGCTTGCGCCTTTGTAGGCATCGTAATCTGTGCTGTCCCCGTTATCCAGGCCGACCAGCCGTCCCGGTCCTTCGATGCTCAACTGCACCCGGTTGCTGGCATTCTCCACAGGGAGACCCGCTGCATCCGCGGCAGTGATCGTAACGAAGATCAGATCCTGCCCGTCAGCAGCAAGCTCCTGCTTGTCTGCTGCCAGCACAAGGGAGGCGGCATTGCCGAAGGAAGCACGCTGCTCCGAAGCTATCACCTGACCATGCTCATCATAGGCATCGGCCCGGAGAACCCCTGCCTTGTACGGCAGCTTCCAGTTCCCTACAAGCTGAAGACCATTTTCATGGTCAATGTCATACGTACCTTGGGAGACATCATCCAGGAACAGCTCAATCCGCGGCGCATTGGAGCAGACCCGGACATCAATCAGCTGACCTTCGGAGAAATCCCAATACGGAAAAATATGAATCATCGGGGAAGTGCGGTAATCCGTCCATTCCGCCTGATAAATATAATAGGAATCCTTCGGGAACCCGGCGGTGTCCAGTTGTCCGAAGTAGGAGTTCTTGGTATGATATGGGGTCGGTTCCCCGATATAGTCGAAGCCGGTCCAGAGGAACTGTCCCAGGGAATACTTGGCATCCCTGTCTCCGGTGATGCAGGTTTCTGTATTCTTCGCGCCCCAGCTTGTTGAGCTGTTGCCAAGCGCCGAACACTGCTGGTCATCGTCAGCAAGTACCGGCTGGTCCAGCGGAAAATGATAGATACCCCGGCTCTGCACCGTCGAGCAGGTCTCGCTTCCGTAAATGATCCAGTCCGGATGCTCCGCATGATGAGCATCATAATATTTCTCGCCATAGTTATAACCGGCAAGTTTGACGATGTCTGCGCATTTGCGGGCATTTTCCCATGGCATATAGTTCGAGCCGATCGTTACAAAGCCGTTGCCGCGCGGGTCATGCAGCAGCACCTCATCCTGGAGCATCCGGGTAACCTCCTGGCCCCGCTCACCTGCGTGGGTATCATAGATCTCGTTGCCGATGCTCCACATGATCAGGCTCGGACAGTTCCGGTCGCGCCGGACCCAGCTGGCAATATCCTTCCTCCACCAATCCGGGAAGAAACGGGCGTAGTCGTAAGGCGTCTTGCTGCGCTCCCACATGTCAAACGCCTCCGAAACGATCAGCACGCCCAGCTCATCGGCCAGCTCCATCAGCTCGACCGCAGGCATATTATGGGCCGTGCGGATGGCGTTCACGCCCATCTCCTGCAGCAGCACGATCTGCCGCCGCAGCGCAGCCGTATTAACCGCTGCCCCCAGCGCACCCAGATCATGGTGCTGGCACACCCCGTTCAGCTTAAAGGAGCGGCCGTTGAGGAAAAATCCCTTGTCACTGTCCAGCTCCACTGTCCGAAAGCCGAACCGTTCACGCTCCTCCTGGATAACGTTCCCGCCTTCCAGCAGCTCTGTCTTTAGCCAGTACAGGCTCGGACTGGCAATGTCCCAGAGCGCAGGCTGTTCCACAACCAGCCTGCTATGGGCATGCACGGTCCCGCTGCCGTCCGCCACCAGCACTGCGGACTCCTCCCGGGCTACTGTATTACCGTCGCTGTCCAGCACCGTATGACGAAGCGCATATGCCACCTTTTCCCCGTCAGCCGCCAAGCTCTGCTCATTATCCAGCGTCCGGACGGCAGTGTCGCCAAGCACCAGCTCTGTATCCACATCCACCGTCCAGTTCCCGGCATCCGCCGGCCGTGCAGCAATGTAGATTCCGTCTGCAGCAATATGACTCAGCGGATATTCACGCAGCCACACCGAGCGGTAGATGCCTGCCCCGGAATACCAGCGGGAATTAGGCGATTCATGAACAACCCGCATTACAATGGTGTTATCCCCCTCCTGCAAATAAGGCGTAATGTCAAACTCAAAGGTGGAATACCCATACTTCCACTCCCCCGCCTCCTGTCCGTTTACATACAGCGTAGAGTCCATGTATACGCCTTCAAACCGCAGAGACCAGCAGCGCTCCGGCGGTATTGTATCCAGAGTAAGCGTCCTGGTGTACCAGCCCTCCCCGTTCTCATAGAGCGCATTCGTATCGTAGATCAGCCAGTCATGCGGCAGGGTAACGGGCATCCAGTCCGCCTCCGCCATTACCTTTGTCAGCTCAGAGCACAGCGGCTGCTTACTGAACTGCCAGCCCCCGTTTATTTTGCGTAAAGTGTTCATTATATGATCTCCTCCTGATCTGTGTCTCCGGCATACCCGCCCGGTCTCAGCGCTTCAGATAACGTTCATAGGCTGCCTGCTGAATGTCCAGCGCCCGCTCAATCCCCATATCCCGCATCTGCTGCACGTATTTGTCGTAGTTATCCACCGGCTCGGTGCCGAGAATAATTTTGAGCTCTGCCTCCTTCACCAGGGTATTGATGTCGTTCATAATGCTGCCCAGCTCGTCGGATTCCTCACCTGTCGGGGTAACCGGAGGAAGCAGATGGCGCTCGTGGTTCGTATTCTTCCAGATGTCCAGGGCCGCAGTGGTCTGGGCAAACTTCACCGGCAGATGATTATCCTGCTGAATCATTGGAAAGTTAGTGCTGTGCGAGTATTTGAGCATCACCTTATCGCTGGAAATACCGTCCGGGTTATTCGCCACAAAGTCCGTGTACACCGGCTCGCCGTCCACCAAAGTATACGTAGTTCCTTCAATGCCAAAGGTATTCAGCATACTTCCCTCTTCGGTAAAAGCATAATCAAGCCACCGCATCGCCGCCTCCACATGCTTCGTATTAGCCGAAATTGCCGCAGAGTAGGTTCCCGCATAGGCATTGTCGAGCTGGCCGAACTCCGGCGTTGTCCCCTTGGCGGCTGCAGGATACGGGGCTGCTGCAAAATCAGCCTGTTTCCCGGCGGCCTGTGCTGCCGAATTGTAGCTCTCAATATAAAATTGCCAGCCGATCGTCGCTCCGCTCTCGCCGGAGGCCATTTTTTTATCCACAGTCGCCGCGTCGACAGAGGCAAAATCCTTATCGATCAGCCCCTCCTTATACCACTGCGCCATCGTCTTCAGGTACTCCTTATAGCCCGGCTCCAGGTAGCCGTAGACCACCTTCCCGTCATTAACGTAAAAATTCCCCATCACCCCGAAGGCGCCGGCAAATCCGCCGGTCCGCTCACCCAGGAACAAGGTACGGAGCGTCAGCGGGGCGGCCGCCTGTTTCCTTTCTTTAAAAGCAGTCAGTACCGTATGCCACTCGCCGATCGTCTCCGGGATGCCAAGCCCCAGCTCGTCCAGCCAGTCCTGGCGGATAATCGGTCCGCCGTATACCCTGCCGTTTTCCGAACGGATGAACGGGAAGGCGTAGTAGGTGCCGGCATCGGTTTTGATCATTTTGTCAATTTCGGGATGCTCGGCAAGCGTCCGTTTCAGGTTGGGGGCATACTGTCCGATCAGATCATTCAGCTTGAGAATATAGCCCTGCTCCACCGCTTTATCGGGACCGCCGGGAAACTGCAGCCAGGTGTTGAGAAAAATATCCGGCAGCTCGCCTGACGCCAGCAGCAGACTGAATTTCTGGTCGGTCATCGGCGTGCCTCCCAGCTGCCCGATACGGATTCCGGTCCGGGCCTCGTACTCGTCCTCAATCGGCAGACGCTCCGGCGTGCCTCCCAGTTGCTCATTCATAAAGGTGAGTGTGATATCCCCTGTCATCGGATAGGAAAAATCAGCGGGGTCCGCAGACGGATTGCCCGGAGGAATCTTCAAAGCGCTTTCATTATTAGAGCCCCCGCAGCCTCCGGCAAGCAGGACAATGCCCAGTACAAAAACGGCTGAATGCCTGGCCCTTCCTTTTCTCCAACTTTTGATCAACATGATGACCTCCACTGTAAAATATGGGTCCGGTTACCGCCCTGTGCGATTTCATGCACCTTCAATGTAAGCGATAACCAGCACCCGGAGCAATGTTCAATATGCATAATGGATTGTCATTATCTTGAATTCTCCCCCACTTAGCTAGCGCTTGAAGTGGCGGATTCTTGCGAACAGAAGAGTAACCTCTTCTTATTTAGCAAGCGATTCCTGCGTTCCCGCAGTTCTATCATTTGGATAGGTGGCGGTTAAACCGCTACTTGTGCAATATTATGAGCGGCGTTTTCATCACGGTCATGAAGCGTACCGCAAGCGTTGCACGTCCATTCCCGAACCGCAAGATTCTTAACTTCCGAGTGGATTGTGCCACACACGTGACACCGCTGACTGGTCGGTTCGAACGTATCGGCGATCCGAAGGGTTCGTCCATACCAAAGGGCTTTGTACGTCAGTTGCCGTACCCACTCCCCCCAAGACGCATCCGCGATGGATTTTGAAAGCTTGGGATTCTGAATCATATTCGCGACACGCAGATGTTCGATACTAATCGTTTGGTTTTCACGGATCAGTTTCGTTGTCAGTTGGTGGAGAAAATCATTTCGTTTATTCGCAATACGTTCGTGAATGCGAGCGACATGCTGCTTCGCTTTCTTCCAGTTGGAGCCGCCCGAAGTACGCCGAGCCATCCGCCGCTGCCAAAGCGCCAGCTTTTTCTCATATTGGCGGTAAAAGCGGGGATTGGCATACCGTTCACCATTCGAGCTTACAGCATACTCTTTCAAACCCAGATCGATTCCGGTATGTGCGTCCACTTGCGGTAGTGGGTTCTTTTCAACTTCGCAACCAAGCGAAACGAAAAATTTTCCACTGGCGTTTTGACGCACGGCAGCAGTCAATATCCGTCCTTCCAGCTTCCGGGAGTTTGCAAAACGCATCCAGCCGAGTTTTGGGAGCTTCAAGCGACTCCCATCAATGGCGATATTCCCGTTCGTGAATTTGGTCGTGTAACTTTGAACCGGATGCTTCCGGCTCTTAAAGCGTGGCGCTTGATTTTGCTTTTTGAAAAAGCGATCAAAGCTATCCGCCACATGACGGGCAACCGACTGCAAAGCGATGCTATCGACTTCTTTCAGCCAGTCGTATTGCGCTTTTAGTACAGGGAGTTTTGTCGCACAAGCGTGATAGGACAAACCTTTTCCCGTTTCCGCATAGCTTTGATTCCAAGTGTCCAAAAAGGTATTGAACACAAAGCGGCAGCAGCCAAACATACGCCTTATGAGTTGCTGTTGTTCCGGTGTGGGGTAGATCCGGTATTTATAGGCTTGATGTATCAGCATGTGCGACACCTCATTTTTGGTAATATTATTCATATTATAGCACATACGTTCGGGTTTAGGTTCAAATACCGCAGATTCATTCCCACCCTATCGAGGGTGGAGTATTCTCAGCTTTTTTAGATAAAAAGCCTGCATTGTCCCGCTGCCAGGACATCCCGCCAAACCAAAAACCTCCTTGGCAGCAAGGAGGTTCAGGCGTTAAATCACTTCAAACACCGGACGTTCCGGGATGTAGCGCACCGGCACCGCCGGAAACTGAGCAGCCAGCCGCTCGGCCAGCAGCTTCATGCCCGGAGCTTCACTCTCGGCGTGTCCAAGCATAATCAAAGCCTTGCTGCGCCCCTGCTGCAGCGCATCCCTGACATATTCCGGCGTCTCCCATTCCGGGCCTTCACCGGCAATGATCAGGTCAAGCCCCTCTTCCCCGTACAGGGGAATCGCCAGCTGGCTGCCGCCCCGGTAGCCGACCAGGATGCCTATCCGGCTGCAGGAGCCGGTTAATCCCCCTGCTGCGCGCACATAGGATATCTGCAGCTTACGCTTCACATACTCCGCAATTTCTCTCAGCGATGCGGGCGGAAGAGTAAGAACGGACACGGCCGGACGGTGCTCCTCCACATACTCCTGCCAGCCCAGCTCAGCAATTAGCCCTTCGGTAATACCGTCCGGCGTATAGCGGTGCACATAGTCATGGAAACGGTAGATGCCTGTCTCCGTTCCGGCAATTTGCGCAGACTTCTGCAGGTAAACAGGGTCCTGTCCAAGCCGCTCCCGCTGGTCGTGATGGCTGTAATAGATCCCTTCATGGGAAAGGATCAGATTAGCTCCCAGGGCAGCCGCCTGTTCTATCACATATTGCGAGGCGGTAAATGCGGTGACAATTCCCCGCACCTCCGTCTCCGGTGTTCCTGTTTCCAGCCTGTCTACCGTCTGCTCCGGCACGGGGATTCCGTCCGTAAGCCAGTCAATAACCGTTCCGAAGGTAATCGTCATGTTCATATCCATTTAGTAGATGATTCGTGACAACTGATCTTCTATACCGCTTTTCCGGTAAAAATACGTGTTGATCTGGTCACGCCATTCCTTCGCATGCGCGGCTTGGCCTGTAAGACGCTGTTCCACCTGCACATACAGATCCTCTCTTACCTTGTCCTTCAAGCTCTGCCAGGAGGACAACAGCCCTTCCGCCCGCTGCGCCCCTTCAAAATGCGTATCGTAAATGTGCTGAATTACGGTTTTGCCGGAATGGAGCACATGGGTGTACGGCACGTGATGGAAGAACAGCAGCAGCTCATCCGGGCATTCCTCAAGCGACTCGTAGCGTGCAGCGTTACTGCCCATATACTGGGCGCTGTAGCCGGTCCCCGTCTTCACTGTCCGGTCAACCCCGATCCCGCGGTTGTCGGCGTAATGATAGGTGCCCCACTTCGAATATTCATAGCCGTCCACATTCGGCCCGTAGTGATGCTCCGGATTGATCATCCAGCCCACACCAAGCGGTGCAGTGTAAGATTCATAGATTTCTAATGAATCCAGCAAAATCCCGCTGATCACATCCGCTACCTCCTGATTGCTGCCAAAGGTCAGGGCAATCCATTCAGCGGCGATGGCTTCCGCGCTAAGCCCGGGATTCCAGGCCAGACGGCCGTAGCCGTACAGGTTGGCCTGGGCCAGCAGATGGCCGGTCCAGTTAATGTCATTGCCGGTGTTGGACACCGCCGCAATCCCGCTGAGCCTGTTGCCCCACAGCGAACCGTCCACGATGTGCTTCACCGGAGAAGACTCCCCTTTGGCTAGGGTCTCGAACTCCAGTACTTCTTTCCACTGGGGAACCAGGTAGCAGACATGGCGCTGCTGGCCGGTATATTCCTGGGCGATCTGGAATTCAATAATCTGATTGGTCTGCGTAAGTGCCCCGAACAGCGGGGAGACCGGTTCTCTGACCTGGAAATCCATCGGGCCGTTTTTGATCTGCAGGATGACGTTGTCCTTGAATCTGCCGTCAAGCGGCTTGAAATGATCGTAGGCAGCCCTTGCCCGGTCTGTCTTGCGGTCCCGCCAGTCCTGCTTGCAGTTGTACACGAAGCAGCGCCAGATGACGATGCCGCCGAACGGCTCCAGCGCTTCAGCCAGCATGTTGGCCCCGTCAGCATGGTCGCGTCCATAGGTGAACGGGCCCGGACGGTTCTCCGAATCCGCCTTGACCACAAAGCCGCCGAAATCCGGGATTGCCTGATAAACTTCAGCCGCCTTGTTCTGCCACCAGGTTCGCACGCCCGGATCGAGCGGATCGGCAGTGCCCGCCCCGCCTTCCTGCATAGGACCGGCAAAATTTACGCTCAGGAACAGCCGGATACCGTATACTCTGAACTGGTTCGCGATTTCGGCCACCTGCGGCAAATACTCCGAGATGAACAGCGTCTCCAGCGCATGCACGTTTACATTGTTGATTGCAATGGCATTGATCCCTGCAGAGGACATCAGGCGTGCATAATCGCGTACCCGCTCCATATCCCCGATAAACCGGTTATTGTCATATAAAAAGGACTTGCCGGCATAGCCCCGCTCCACGCTGCCGTCAAAGTTATCCCAGTGGTTAATCATCCGCAGGCCGTTGACCGGGTTGACTGCTTCATCGAGTGCTTCGATTGGCTGCAGCGTGCCCATGAGCCGCAGCAGATGGAATACTCCGTATAGCACACCAGCCGGTGTGGAGGCACCAACCGCAATGCAGTTATGTTCTGCACTCGTACGGATGGCAAAGCCCTCGCGGCCCACCTTGCGGATGTCAGCCTCTGCAAACACGCTGCTAATCAGCGCGTTCCCGCCCCCGAAGATGCCGAAGGCAACGAACGGTTCTGTGCCGGCTCCGGCAGAACGAGCCGGGATATTGGCTGCGGTATTTGCCGCAGCAGCATTCGTTGAATCGCTCGCTGATCTAGTCTCAGCAGCCGCTTCCGCCTGTACCTGCACCTCAATGCCCAGCATCGAGGCAAGGCCTCTCCGCCATTCCGTGAGTGCAGCCTGAACGGTCCCGTCCGTCTCCGTAACGCTCACCGCTCCGCACCATTTCACATATTGCTCCTGAAGCTTGCCCTGCGGCAGCTCAGGGCAGCTCAGCCAGGCTTTGTAGCCATGATCCTGCAACAGATTGTTAATTCCGCCCGCCTCATTCATCCGGAAATCTCCTCCTGCTTGTTCCTGTTTATTGTTACTTCACACATTTCATTACCAGACTTGCTTCTACACACTTGCTTCTACACACTTGATATACTCATTCATCCTGTCCGTTCTGCGCCTACGCGTCACACATCGATTCCACAGCTGGCTCTGTACACCCGCCCGGCTCACTGATCCACCCTATTCACCGGACTTACACCCGCCCGGCTCACTGATCCACCCTACTCACCAGGCTTGCCTCCCGCTACATCCGACCAGCTAGTTGCTCAGCACACCCGCTGCCGCTAGCTGCTCACCCACACCCCGCCGGCAAATTTGTGTACTACTGTGGACTTACGCACCCACCCGGCCTACTAGCCCATACACATTTGCCCAGCACTCCTGCATGAACCTGACCTGATTCCAATAAGGTATGTGTCTGCTATACCTGACAACTTTAGCTGCACTCTGTACAACTATATCGGCCATTTTTGCTCCACTAACTGTTTTAAGTGTACTTCGTACACCTATACCGGCCGATTATGCACACTTAGCCCGATTTCAGCCGATTTAGCTGTACCAAATGCAGCTATTTCGTCCAAACGCGAATTTCCTCTGCTTTTAGTTGCACAAACTGCAGTTAACAGTAATAGAGCCTGCCTGCTCAGGTTACACAATCCGCTATTTAGCGCAGGCCTGCCGGGCCAGCTCCGTCAGCGAACGGCTGCCCGTACCTTCCAGCAGCCAGAGGATTGCCGTAACGCCGCGCGGGTAATATTTGCTGCCGCCGATCAGGCCGCCCAGAATCTGGTCGCTCCAGCACCAGTAGGACAGCTCGGGATGCAGCAGCCAGCCCACATGGGCAGCATCTGCCGCACGGCCGCTCTCCTCCCAAGGCAGATGCAGGATCTCTCTGGCGATAAACTGCGAGAGATAGATTTTGCTGAGCCAGGAGTTATTGCTGGTGGAGGACAGCTTCCAGCCTCCATCTTCGAACAGGCAGACGCCCGGAACCAGTACGGTCTGCAGATGCGTGTTCAGCGCACGGAGGTACCCGGCGAACCGGCCGGCCGGATCAAGCGCTTCCTGACATCCGGTGAAGAGCGGGAAGATCAGCCCTTCAATCGCCGGAATGATACGGGAATCATTATTTTCGTTAATGACGGCCGGAATATATCCTTCACTGTTCAGCTCTGCCGCAATGGATGCAGCACATTTCTCCGCCTGCAGGCCTGCTTCCGCTGCCAGCTCCGCCAGCCCTTCCTGGCCGAAAAACTTCTCCAGCGCCACATAGGCCGCCCAGCATTTGCCCGCCATATAGATGTTATTGCGCGACTGTCCGAGCGAGGTGTCCAGACTGTCGTAGGTGGTAATCTCGGCACCGCCCTGCGTCCGGTTGCTGTCCAGGCCCATCAGGCCGTTGCGCTGCTCCCTATCCGGGTGGTCACGGTTCAGCATGCTCTCGAAGCAGGCCCGGAGCGTAGCCAGCATGTTATCCGTGAAATCACGGTCCCCGGTCTGCTCAATATAGACAAGCGCCGAGACCAGCCAGTTCACCAGCTCCTCATGACTCATATAGGAAAAGCAGTCATCCAGCCCTGCCAGCTCATAAGCGGAATACTGCGGACGCGAGAACACATTGGCTACGCCGACATCGTGGGTGAAGCTGATTCCGCCCGGATACTCCCTGGTTTCACCCGGGAACACAACCTTATCCTCATAGCTGTAGCGGTCCACGAACAATTCCAGCTCACTCCGTACCGTCCACGGATTCATCACCAGCTCAAAAAACAGCTGATCCGCCGTCAGATCCAGCGTGTTCATCATCCGGTATTCGCCTTCGTTGACAATCCACAGATACTTCTCCCCGTCATGCAGCAGCTGCGTGCTGCCGTAATAGCTGTGAATCGCATGCGACAGCATAAAAGTCTGGTCTGCGCTGAGACCGGCCGATTGAATCCAGGCATCAGCGTCCGCACAGGCAGCAGTCAGCTCAGCGAAATGCTCCAGTGCATAACCGGCCACCTCCTCAATATTCCGGAAAAAGCGGGTATACGTATAACTGGCATCAATTCCTGTCGTTACCAGACCGCCGCGGTAAAAGCAAACCGCAAACCGGTACGTCCGCTTTTCGCCCGCCGGAACCTCCATCAGTACAGCGCCGGTGCCGCCCAGACCAAAGGACAGATTGTGCTCAAGCTTGGCTTCCAGAATCTTTTCCATGGTAAAGCCGAGCGCCGACTGCACACCTTCCTCCTCACAGGCAATAGCCGTCAGCCGGCCTTGTCCGATTCCCTGAAAAGCCCCGCCGCTCGTATCGCCCAGCCTGCGCATGGAGCTGTATGGATCGCTGCCTTCGTAGCCGAAGAAGCCTCTGCGGGCAATAGTTCCCCGGGTGTTATCGAGCGTAAGCTCAGCAAAAACCGCCGGCAGCAGCGCTGCCTTCAGCGACTCGTCATCAGCGGCGGATGGATCAGGTACGGACCGGACAGGAGAATATACCTTAAAGGTCAGGTCCCCAGCCTGCCACGTATCACTTGCCGTTCCCAGCGTCCGGCTGATTGCCTCATCTTGAAACGCTTTCAATTTAATTTTGGCGGTCTCATCCGCTTTTTCTATATCATATCTGGCTCCGGCATCTGCCACCTGCTCAAAAAAGGGCAGCATTTCATAGCTTTCACCGTCCGCAGACTGAAATCCGATGTACATATTCTGGTCAGCCGGTTTGCCCAGCTCCAGCCCGAGCCCCCCGTTTTTACCTTTAAAGCCGAGTGTAAAGCTTGCAAATGCCCCGATAGGCGAATGCTGGACATTATAGAATGGATTAGACTTTGTCATAATGGCTCCTTCCTGGTACGCAGCATGCGAGTTTGGCCGTTTATAGATTGCCTATTCTCATCCTATCACGGGGCTCTATGCCGGGGACATTGCCAAATCAGGCAGATTTTTACCCAAATCAAGCCGAACTTCGATATACTGGAAATGGACAGTGAACCTGAACAGCAAGGAGGTACCGCTTATGGCTTCGGCCTTTCTGCCGCCAGAACTCGGCCAGAACATTAGTGAGATCATTATCCCTGACGTCAAAACAACGCTGAACCTGTTCGGCATGCATCTGCGGACGGTAAGCGGTGCATGGAGTTATCCAATTCATGCCCATCCTCAGTACGAGTTCAACTATGTGCTTGACGGAGAGCAGCGAATCATTGTGAACAGCCGAAGCTATACGCAGCGTGCCGGGGATCTGGTCCTGCTCAGACCGGGCGACTCGCATTCCAGCCAGAGCGGCAACGGACGGCCGTTCACGTATTTTTGTATCCATTTTGACATCGATGATAAAATTCTGATCTCGCTCTTAAGCCGGCTGCATCATGTACTCTTTCCGGCTGACAGCACGATTGCCCATAAGTTAACGCCCTCGCTCACCAGACTTGTGGACATTTCGCATCAGATACAGGGTGATATTACAATGTCCCAGCGGATGAGGCTGCAGTCTGCCGTGTTCGACCTGTTCGGCCAGCTGTGGGAGGCCTTCTCTGTTGAGGCCAACCTGCAGGCATCTGCCAGCTATGAAAAGGTTGAGCTTGCCCACCAGATCCGCAGCCGTCTGCAGGGTCTTGTCTACCAGCAGTTCAAGCAGGATATCCAGGAAGACAAGACGCTTGGCGTCGATGATATTGCGGCGGAGCTTGGCATCAGCTCCTCGCACTGCTACCGGGTGTTCCGGCAAGTGTTCGGCCTATCCCCGAGAGAGTTCCTGTCCCAGCAGATGCTGCATGAGGCCAAGGTGCTGCTGGACGATCTCCGTCTGCCGGTCAGCCACATCTCCGCAATTCTCGGCTACCGGGATATCGCCCATTTCAGCCGCCAGTTCAAGCGCTGGCACGGCAAATCACCGCGCGAGTACCGCGAAGGAGGTTCATTATGAGAGAGCTTTATATGAAGCAGAAGGTATTTAGCCTTAGCGGCAAATTTACTGTAAAGAACCAGCAGGAGCAGGATGTGTATTATGTAGAGGGCAGCTTTATGCAGATCCCCAAAACATTCTCCATTATGAATGCCCGAGGAGAAGAAGTCGCATTGATAACGAAAAAGGTGTTCAGCTTTCTGCCGAAGTTTTTTGTCGAGGTAAACGGCCGGGAAGTGCTGACAATCAAGAAGGAATTTTCTTTTCTAAAAGCACGCTATACCATTGATTCGGCAGGCATCGAGGTCCGCGGGAACTGGTGGGACATGGACTTCGAGGTCCTGCAGCACGGTTCAGTCATTGGTGAGGTCAACAAGGAATGGTTCACCTGGGGCGACAGCTACAGGATTCACATCTTGAATGAACAGATGGAGTCTATCCTGATCGCGATTGTGGTGGCGATTGATTGCGCGAAGGCTGATGATGCGGCGGGGGCGGGATCTCAGTAATTGTCATCTCTATCAAAAAAACACCTCCAGGGATCGCTCCGTCTAGCGGCAGAGCCTATTCCCCTGGAGGTGTCTTAAAAATCATCGTCCTATTCCTATGCAATTTATCCTAATCCAGCCCATCCACTGACAAATCCCTGCCGTTACTGGCAATCACCTGCTTGTACCAGTGGAAGCTCTTCTTCTTGCTCCGCTGCAGGGTACCGTTGCCGGCGTTGTCCTTGTCGACGTAGATGTAGCCGTAACGCTTCTTCATCTCTCCGGTGGAGGCGCTGACCAGATCAATCGGGCCCCAGCTGGTGTAGCCGATGATCTCGACGCCGTCCTCAATCGCTTCGGCCATGGCCGTGATATGTCTCTGCAGATAGTCGATCCGGTAGTCGTCGGCTACCTCTCCGCCGGGACCGAGTTCATCGGCAGCGCCCAGCCCGTTCTCGACCACAAACAGCGGCTTCTGGTAGCGGTCATACAGCTGATTGGCCGTAATGCGGAAGCCGAGCGGATCAATCGTCCAGCCCCAGGCTGACTTCTGGAGGTACGGATTATCGACCGAGCCGAATACATTGCCGCTGGTCATCCGGCCCAGAACCTCGGGGTCCGTGCTGGCAGTCCGGCTGGCATAATAGCTGAAGCCGATGTAATCCACTGTATTGTGCTTCAGCAGCTCCTCATCGCCCTGTTCCATCTCAACCGTAATCCCGTTGTCCTTAAAGAACCTTTTGGCATAGCCTGGATATGCCCCGCGGGACTGAACATCGATGAAGAAAAAGGATTCGCGGTCCTTGTTCATCGCATCCCACACATCCTCCGGATTGCACACATACGGATACGTTGATCCGGCGGCCAGCATACAGCCTATCTGCGCATCGGGAATAAGCTCATGACAGGCCTTCACCGCCAGCGCGCTCGCCACCAGCTGATGATGGGCCGCCTGATACTGGATCTTCCGCTTATCCTCCCCCTCACCAAAGACCAGCCCCGCGCCGACAAACGGCAGATGCAGCAGCATGTTAATTTCATTGAAGGTCATCCAGTACTTCACTTTGTCCTTATAGCGTGTAAACAGCGTAATGGCGTACCGCTCAAACAACCCCACCAGCTCGCGGCTTCTCCAGCTTCCGTACGTCTGCACCAGATGAACCGGCACATCGAAATGCGCGATTGTCACCACCGGCTGTATCCCGTATTTTAGCAGCTCATCGAACAGATTATCATAGAACTCTAGCCCCAGCTCATTTGGCTCAGCATCATTTCCATTCGGAAAAATCCGCGCCCAGGACACCGACACACGCAGCGCTTTGAAGCCCATTTCCGCAAACAGCGCAATATCCTCTTTATAGCTGTGATAGAAGCCGATCGCCTCATGCGACGGATACATCAGCCCCGGCTGCGGCTCAAAAGCATCCAGCTTCCCGCCCATCACAGGCCAGCGCTGCGGCCCGGACGGAATCAGATCCACCGTGGTCAGCCCCTTGCCGTCCTCCCGGTAAGCCCCTTCTGTCTGATTGGCCGCAATTGCCCCGCCCCACAGGAACCCTGCGGGAAAAGTATATTTTGACATAATACTCCTCTCTTTCTACAGATTCTTCTGCTCAAGGATTAGCTGTGACTCCAGGGAATATTTGGACTTCTGGCCGCTGTTGTCTGCAGATTTCTTGATTTATACCGCTTTTCGCGGTTGAAATCCGCAGACAAAGGCGGTCGCTTTAGCTCCTCCAGTTCCAAAATTCCCCTCCGCCACTTTCCCTTAATCTTTATTTCAAGTTCAATTCCTACCGCAGCATCACCGGACCCAGCAGCCCTGACGGCTCGTGGATCATGTACTGGGACAAGAAATCCTGTTCCTGCTTGCCGAGATTGTTCGTCACCTCAATCACCAGCCGGTTCTCGCCGACACGCAGGGCGCTCCCTACATTAAAGAGATACGGAGGGCAAATTTTGACCCCCAGCTGCTGACCGTTAAGCGTAACCTCGGCAACCTCGTATACACGTCCCAGATCAAGCACGGCATTGGCCGCAGCTGCTTCCTCCAAAGTAAACACCAGCTCATAACGTATCGTTCCGGAGAACCGCGCCTTACCCTCCACTCTGGAGATGTCCCCCAGCGAAATCAGTGTCTGCTCTGCTGAAAAAGACGGGTAAGCCGTGGCCGCAGCGAACGACACGCTCCATTCTCCCGTAACCTCAGCACTCTCAGCCAACCGCTGCGGAGCCGCCTCCGCTGCCTCCCGGCTCTCCAGCACCACAACGGACTCATACGGATGCAGCACCAGCTGAACCGCCGTTTTACCGTCAGCCTGCGACTGCGATACCGGCTTAACCTGATTGGAGAAGCCGTCATAAGCCACAACCGGACGATCCCCGCCCAGTGTCACTGTCGTTTCGATCACCTTGTAAGGATCTTCATTGAAGAACATGTATACATCGCCTTCGGCCTGACGGTAATGATAGCTGCGCAGGTACGGCTGATGCTCTGAGGTGTGCACATCGTGATGGCCCTCTTGGATCAGCTGAGCCGTAAAATGCTCCAGCCCGCATACCGCCGCCTGCTCCAGCAGCGTGCCGTCCGCCTGCTCCCCGTGTTCGTTCCTCACCGGAAGTCCGTCAATGAACTGCACCCGGATACCGGCATCCGCGAACACCTTAACCTGCTCAAGCAGCACCTGCGGCAACGCCTCGGCATAAGGGATGACCAGGGCGCTGAACGTCTGTCCGTTAATCGTATACGTGCCGCTGCCAAGCTCAGCCTCTGCAATCAGATCCGCCGGAATGACATCGAATTCGATCTGGTGCTGCGCCAGCTCCTTCGCCGGCTTCTGGAACAGCATATACTCACCCAGCCATTCCGCTTCGGCATGATACAGCAGACCAACATTAGCAACATGCTGCCCTCCGTTCAGCAGATGGCTGACCCGGTTCAGGTAATCAAACAGCACGCTCATGAACCGATACTGCGGGTTATGGCCCCGGGCGTCGAGATGCGGCGGGCAGTCGGGGTCCGGGAACTCTTTTGGCGAAAAGGCATGGGGTACAAAATGGGTCACGCCACGCACCAGCATATGGTCGGTAATCCACTTCATCAGCTTGATGCCTTCCGCCCAGCCGTAGGCCCCGTAGACCTCGCACATGGTGCGGTTCCGCTTTTTGGGATCGAGGTGGCCGAGTGAGGCGCCCATTTTGGCCAGTCCATAATGGAAAAATTCCCCGTCCCAGCCCTTCGCCGTCATCGACTTGAACGGTCCTTTGTCCATGCCGGGCATAATCTGGTTCAGCACCACGTCGATGCCGGCCATATCCTGCTCCCAGATCGCTCTGAAATAATGCCCCGCCCCGTAACCGAGCCGCGCATGCGCATTGTTGTCCTCGATCAGATGGCCGATATATTCTACGCCGTGCTCCCGGCACCAGGCCGCAAGTGTTCCGGTGAACGCTTCACCGTACATCCGGCTTACAATGTCCATATATTTGTAGCGGATGGCATGCTCTTCGCCCTCTGCCTCCACGGTTGAGAGCAGCGGCAGAAGCAGCCGTTCCTCCGCAGTGAACTGCTCCTGCAAGCCTTCCTTCCAAGGCAGCACCATTTCTGCCCGGCCGATCGAGCCGAAGGCCCCGTGCATATTGCCGAACCGCGGCTCATCCGAGAAAAATCCGGCAAACGTCCGGCCGAAATCCGCCGCATAACGGGCATAATGGGATTCGTAGACTTCATTGATCAGCACCTTTACAGCCTCAGGATCAAGCGGATTCAGATAACCTTCGGTGTGGGGCTCCCCGCCGTGGATCGTCTCCAGCAGGATGAAGATCCGCCAGTCTCCTTCCGGGATGTCCCAGTACAGCACGCCGTCCTGCTCATGGGAGCTGACATCAACAAAACTCGCCGGATCGACGCTGTTCTCACCTGTTCTCCGGGCCGCGATAATGCCTAGAATGTTGTCGTTCACGGCCTTAGGAGTAGCAGTCAGGCTCATCCGGTTGCCGGGGCTGCCCCATTTTACGAGAAAAGAGGCATCCTGCAGCGGACCGACGAAATCAAGCTGGTGGATTTTGAGGTATTTTTTGACCAGCTCGGGATGATCTGATTTGATCTTTCCGTTCGCATAGCCCGTCGGGAAATGGGAATCGTCCAGCAGCCACACCTTCATATCCCGGCGGCGGGCCTCATCCATAATAATGTCCATGTCGCGCCACCAGCCCTCACCGCAGAAATCGGGGTGCGGCCGGGATTCCACGCAGAGGGCGTGTATACCCGACTCCTGAATGTTGGCAACCGATTCTCTTAAAAGCGCCTCCGGCTCTCCATGCAGCCACAGAAAAGGAAGAACGTAGTTTTCCTGTTTATTGTCCAAAACCTCAGTAAGTCTTCTCATAAAGCTCCACTCCTGTCTAATTTCGTCTATATATATCTATCTGTTCGCGCCGGAACACGGATTATATGTTTGACTTACCAAACTTAACTTCATATAGTTAATCTTATCTTTGGACAAAGGGGGCCCCCGGCTATGCAGAGAGATGAATTAAGACGGCGGCTGTCCGAGCTGTCGGAGAGCGAGCACCGTCACCGGAAGGACCCTGACAAGGGCCTGCTCATATTCGAGCAAATGAACCGGACGGTGAATATTACCGGAAGCCCGGTGTACATTCTCGATCTGGACCCTTATTCCACCCAAGGCTGGAGAGACTCCAAATTTCCCGCTAACTCCACGAACTCTTTTCATATCAACCAGATGACGATCCGCCAGCATTCCCGTTACAGTAAAATCCCGATGCATATCCATAACTACGTGGAAATCAATTACGTCTACTCCGGCCAGTGCAAGCAGATTATCGACGGCAAACACGTTACCCTGCGGGAGGGTGATCTGTGCATGCTCGACACCAATGTGCCGCATACCATTCTCGAGACGACCGAGGACGATATTATCATCAACCTGATTATGCTGAAGCCGTTCTTCACCACTGGTTTTCTGAGCAGGCTGGCGACAACCGGGATCATTTCCAATTTCATCGTCAATGCGATCTCGCAGATTCATAATCACAACCGCCACATTATTTTTCATACCGGGAATGAAACCTCCTTCAAGGAGACAATGGAGAGCCTGATGTGCGAAACGTTTGATCCGGGCTTCTGCTCCAAAGAGATCATCGAATCCTATATGGTTATTGTGTTCAGCAAGCTGCTGCAGTCGTTCCAGGGCGGTCAGGACAAGGATTATGGCGATGATGCCGGCAGGGCCAATCTGATCGAAATCCTGAAATATCTGGAGGAACACTATAAAGACGTCACCCTGGTTTCCGTAGCCGGGCATTTCAATTTCCACCCCAATTACTTTAGCAGCTATCTGAGAAAAGCGACCGGAAGAACGTTCAAGGAGCTTGTGCAGATTCAGCGGATGACCAGCGCCGGCCTCCTCCTGACCAATACTTCGCTGACGGTTGATGAGGTGGCCGGTGAGGTCGGCTACAACAATCTCGGTTTCTTTTACAAAAAATTTGTTGCGTACTACGGCCAGATGCCGAGCGATTACCGCAAGCAGCACCGGTAGTGCAGTATGTTAGCGGATGCTCAGTACCAGCTCGCCTATCTTAACCTCGCTGCTGCGGTCTGCCTTAAGCTCAACCGATTCATGCTCGGCTGTATTTGTCACGATAACCGGAGTCGTCACCTCGAACTTGTTGTCCCGGATCATGTTCCAGTCGACAACGGCCAGCAGCTGGCCTTTTTGGACACGATCATTCTCCTGGACTTTAAGCTCAAACGGCGCACCCTTCAGCTTAACCGTATTAATCCCCATATGGATCAGCAGCTCCACACCGTCATCCGACACCATTGCAACGGCATGCTTGGAGTTCGCCACGGTGACTACCGTACCATCGAAAGGTGCGTAAACCTTATTATCTGCTGGAATGACGGCATAACCGCTGCCCATCGCACCGCTTGCGAAGGCTTCGTCCGGCACCTCGCTTAGCGGGATAATCGTACCCTGAATGGAGTTGTAGACCTGGGTTTTTGTACCCGCCTTTGGTGCTGTGCTGCTTGCCCCGGATGCTGCCGGCGCTGCCGCCGGAGTCTCCTGCTTGTCCTTGAAGCCGAACAGATAGGTGAGCACGGTTGCAATAACAACGGCCACTGCACTTGCAATGACATAGGCATAGAAGCTGTTGTCGAGCCCCTCCGGATTAATGAACATCGGAGCTGCAAAAATCCCCCCGCCGCCGAAGCCGAACATCTTCGCACTCATCGCCGCAGTGATTCCGCCGCCTACAGCCCCGGCAATTCCCGCCATGACAAAGGGCTTTTTGTACGGAAGCGAGATCCCGTAAATCGCCGGCTCTGTTACACCCATGAAGGCGGATATGGCGGCCGGACCGGCAATGCTGCGCACCTTCGCATTTCTGGATTTCAGGAACACCCCAAGCGCCGCACCTACCTGGGCAAATACAGAGGCACTCAGAATCGCATTCACCGGATCATAATGAAGCGTTGTAATATTGTTGATCAGCACCGGGATAAAAGCATAATGCAGACCGAAGATGACAATCAGCTGCCACAGCCCGCCAAGCACAACACCCGCTATAACCGGACTGAGGTTGTAAATCCACATGGTCGCATCTGCCAGCAGACTGCTTGCTTCCGTCAGTACCGGCCCTACCAGCAGGAAGGTCAGAATCCCGGTAATCAGAATGGTAAAGAGCGGTACGAAGAACAGCCGCAGTGAGGCGGGAAGCTTGCGCTCGAACCATTTCTCCAGCTTCGCCGCAACCCAGGCGGCCAGAATAATCGGAAACAGCGACGAGGTATAACTCGCCAGCACAACCGGAATCCCGGCAAACGTCAGACTGTCACCCGCATTATAGGCGGTAATGACCGCCGGATAGACCAGCGCGGCGCCGATAGCTGCCGGAATAAACGGATTGCCGTTAAATTTCCGGCCAGCCGAGAAGCCGACTATAATCGGCATGAAATAGAACAGCCCGTCTCCGAGCGCATTCAGCAGAATATAAGTGCCGTCTGTTGCCGCCAGCCAGTCCAGTGCAGTGGCCAGACCAAGCATCCCTTTAATAATCCCGGCAGCAGCCAGCAGACCGATGATCGGTGAGATAATGCCGACGATTACATCGACGAAGCGGTTAAAGGCATTTTTCTTATTGCCGGATGGCGCTGCTTCTGCATCATTCGACACGACTGCTCCGCCGAGCTGGTCCGTGACCTCTTTATAGACCTCTTTTACCTTGTTGCCGATGACAACCTGGTATTGGCCTCCGCTTTTGACCACTGTCATAACGCCGTCCAGATTATTGATCGTGTCCGTCTGGGCGGCGGATTCATCCTTAAGCGTAAATCTTAACCGGGTGACGCAATGCTCCAGGTGGCTGATATTGCTCCTGCCCCCGACATTCCGGATAATCTCCCCCGCTAATTTCTGACTGTCCATATTAGACCCTCCCTGTTTCTGAAAAAAGGATATGAAGGAAAACGCCGGCATCTGCTGCTTCATAGGATTTCATTCCAGTATGCCGATCATTCCAATTAAGCGTATAGCGTGTACCGCAGAGCGTTTACAATGAAGCTGAAGCGGATATTTCCAGGTTAGGCCTTTACCCTTGAATACCCTTACAAGGCTATGATAACAAACGGGGACAAGGTAAGGTATCGTCAGTTCTTAATCAGTTTACTTACCAAACTTAAGATTCGGTAAAGCGGTTACGGAGATACTTGGGATGTAATACAGGAGGGGTTGGGATGGCCTGTGCGGTCGGAAAAAGTTCCCAATATGCGGGGTGCGGCTGCAACCTTCCCCCTCAAGGAACCGTCAGATAAGTATTATTATGGAGGTGAACCCTAATGCGCAGAGCAGCCCTGCTTGCTCTTTTAATAATCCTTTTCCTGCCTGCCGGCAGATCGAGTGCCTTATCCTGCGCCGAATTTCCCACAGTTGAACAAGCCTATGATTATTACGACGGAATCGTGATTGGACAGGTGGATAAGGTGTCCCGGAGTAACGACGATTCCTCCAATGAGATCCATGTCACGGTTAAGCGAAGCTTCAAAACAATAACGGAGCGGTCGCTCATCCTGAAGGAGAATATCACCTGGGGGGCGCTCAACGGACCGAGCGAGACTGGAAAGGACTACCTGTTCTATCTTAAGCAGACGGACGGAGAGTGGGAAAATCCGTTATGTTCACCTTCTACGTTAATCAGCAGTGACTCTGCCGCGCCGGAGTATTTGCAGAATAAAGAGGTTGCACTGCTGCCTGCTCCGCAGCCGCCCGGAGATAACAGCACCTTGGCTGAGAATACGTCCATCGATGCCTGGACCATCGGCGGCTTAGTGGTCATCGGCATATTAACGGCTGCAACGATTGTCCGGTACCTCCGGAGAAGGGGTTAAACCTGCGTTAAATCTGTATTTGAAAAGAACACCTGTATTTAAAAAGAGGGAGCTGCTTCTCCGTTTTATGGAGAATAGCTCCCTTTTCTTGTATTGCCTTTTGAATAAGCATTATTTCAGAATACCGAAATCCCGGAGCAGCTGAGCGTTATCCAGTGCAGGCAGGCCAAGCGGGCTGCGCAGCTTCTCCAGCTTCTCCACCAGATCTTCCTGATTCGCATAGACATAAGGGCTCTTCCATTCCGATTCCAGCGTGATCAGCTCCGTTGCGGCAGGCTTCATCGTTTTGTAGTTCAGAATCCAGCTGATCAACTGATCCTTGCCGATATCCGTACGGATATTATCGCCGAGAATATCAATAATCTCGCCCAGCTTGGTTATCCCGTTCACAGAATCCAGCTTGTCGAGGATCAGATTCAGCACTTCCTGTTGCCGCTCATTCCGGGAAAAGTCAGAGGATTCCGCCGTTCCGCGGTTGGATTTGCGGTAGCGGACGAAATCGAGCACCTCCTTGCCGTTCAGGTGCTGCATCCCTTTTTTAAGATTAATATTGGTGCCGTCCGCGTTATCGACATACCGCATATCCATCGGCACGTCAATATCCAGCCCGCCCAGCTCATCGACGATACTGCTGAAGGCTGCAAAATTAACCAGAATCATATGATCAATATCCATCTGCAGCAGGCTGCCGTAAAACGCTCTTGTCTTCTGCAGGTCTTCGCCCTTGTTATGGGCATAATAATAGGCATAGTAATAGTTCGCCTTGTGCGTTCCCAGCTCACTGCTGGTGAGCTTCATATCACGGGGAATAGACAATATGGACAGACGTTTGGTAGCAGGTTCATAGACAACCGGCATAATGACATCCGTGTTCATCGTCCCGCCGCTGCCGCTTCTATTATCGACGCCGGCCAGCAGGAACGTAAGCGGCTTGTTCATCTCTTCTCCGGCAGCAGCATCCGCAGCAGCCGAAGCTTCCGGGGCAGGCGATGCCGTTCCGGCTGTTTCACTCGGGGCTGTGCCCGATGCCGAAATCCGGTCCAATGCCCGTTCAGCCTTATAATACAGTGTTCCGGCATATACCGCACCGGCAATCAGGCAAGTGCCGAGTATAGCAGACGCGGTGATCAGCACAGTGCGTTTGCGTGTTTTGCCGAGCTGTACTTTCCTTCTCTTACTCCGTTGATCCATTCCCTTCCTCCTGCTTGCTATGTATTAACTATTATAAGTCGACAACTATTATACCATACGCTGCCAGAGGTCCTCAAAAAGCATAGTCTCACATGCACGATGCGGCAAAAGGTGTATAATAAGGGAACCCTACTGAAAAAGGATGTCATAACATGCTTCTCAAGCTGAACCGCATACTTAACCGGATGATGCCGTTAATTACGCCGCTTAGTGTGCTTACCGGGGTGCTCTGCGGCAGCGCCCTGACCCCTTATACTCACTTATCCCCCTGGCTGTTTGCTTTTATGACGTTTGCCGGGAGCATCAGCCTTGGTGTCAAGGATTTCGTAAATGTACTCAAAAAACCGCTGCCCCTGTTCGTCTGTCTGTTCATCCTGCATATTGCGATGCCGCTGGTCGCTTTCGGGCTCGGAAATCTGCTGTATTATACAGATCACTTTACCATTACCGGCCTGGTACTGGCCGCTGTCATTCCTACCGGGATCAGCAGCTTTATCTGGGTCAGCATCTATAAAGGCAATACCGCCCTTACCCTCTCCATTATTCTTATTGATACCCTGCTTGCCCCGTTTATTGTCCCTGGGGTATTGTCTGTACTGATCGGAACGAGCGTGGAGATGGATACATGGGCGATGATGAGCAGCCTCTTCTGGATGATTGTAGTGCCTTCGCTGCTTGGAATGGCACTCAATGAATGGAGCAAGGGTGCAGTCGCCCCCGTCTGGAGCCCGCGCCTGAATCCCTTCTCCAAGCTGTTCATGGCGGTTGTCATTATGATTAACGGGTCGGTTATCTCGCCGTATCTGGCTAACATTGACCTTAAGCTGGTCGGGCTGGCAGCCGTAATCGTGTTCATGGCCTCCACCGGCTATGTTCTCTGCTTCCTGACCGCCAGGATACTGCGTTGGAATGAAGCTGACGAGGTCGCGCTGATTTTCAATGGCGGCATGCGCAATATCAGCGCCGGTGCCGTCCTCGCCGTATCCTATTTCCCGGCTCCGGTCGCAGTGCCGGTAGTTCTCGGCATGGTATTCCAGCAGCTGCTCGCTTCACTGGCCGGCTTCATCCTCGGCCGGCGCTCCAAAGTCAGCCATCCGGCAGACCGGACCTCAGCGGCCTAGCCGCGGTTATCGCGAGCGCAGCAGCGTAATCTGTCTGGCTAAGAACGCAGGGGTATAAGGCATATCCCTGCGCAGCCATTTGACAATAGTGCCGATTAGCGCTGCAGAGCCGTACCAGAGCGCAATATCCCGCTGTACAGCTGACTGCGGATCCCCCCCTTGGCGTGCAAGCCGCGACGTAATCATATCCTCGATCAATTTTACCAGCCTGTCTGTAAAAATCGTGCTGTGCCTAAAGGTCAATGTAACCTTATACAGCCGCGAATTAGCCTCAATATGCTTCAGCAGGCTCTCCAGCAGCGGCCACTCCTCCCCTGAAGCCTGCTCGGGATGACTGCTTACCACCTTATAAATATCCTCCACCATCTCATCCGCCATTCTCTCCAGCATATCGGGCAGGTCCCGGTAATGCAGATAAAAGGTCACCCGGTTGATCCCCGCACGCTCAGCAATACGGTTTACTGAAATCTTCTCAATATCCATTTCCTCCAGCAATTCAATCAGTGCATTCTTCAGCAATTGGCGCGTGCGCAGTACGCGGGGATCAATACGTTGCGTTTCATTATCCATCCTGTTCTCTTCACTCCCTCACCTTAAAATCAAACTACAATTCACATAAAAATGTCTCATATGATCAAGTTAGACTACAGTCCTCAAGAGACCGTCAATTACTTTACACATTTTCTGAAAACGTTGCTTGATTACACGAATTTTTCAACTATAATATGTTTTATGCTTTGTAAACTATACAACACTGTGTAAATTAAGTCCATGCAGTGTGGGTAATAGGAAAGGATGGCTCGAAATGAGTACAGTAACAGAAAATAATAATTTTATAAAAAAAGGCCCCATCTTGTTCATCATGATTTTGGGTGCCTTTCTGGCGACGCTGAACCAGACGGTTATGAGTGTTGCTGTTCCGGGGCTAATGAAGGATTTCGGCATTACCGCAGCAACAGCCCAATGGCTGACTACTGGCTATATGCTCGTTAACGGGGTACTTATTCCGATTACGGCCTTCCTGATGCAGCGGTTCACTACCCGTGAGCTGTTCCAGACCTCAATGTTTGTTTTTCTGGCAGGGACGGTTGTCTCAGCGCTCGCCTCAAGCTTCCCCGTGCTTCTGACCGGGCGGATGATTCAAGCAGCCGGGGCAGGCATTATTATGCCGCTGCTGACCAATGTCATCCTGGCCCTTTTCCCCCGGGAAAAGCGGGGCGCGGCGATGGGCATGGTCGGGCTGGCGATTATATTTGCGCCGGCAATCGGTCCGACACTGGCCGGATATATTCTGGAGCATTACAGCTGGGAGACTATGTTCTACGGTATGATTCCTTTGACGCTCATCGTCATCGTCTGCGGATTCCTCTATCTGCGCAATGTATCTGAGCGGACTTATCCCAGAATTGACCTGCTCAGTGTAGTCCTGTCCACCGCCGGGTTCGGCATGCTGCTGTACGGCTTCAGCCAGGCAGCCGGCAGCGGCTGGTCAAGCGGCGAGGTTCTGCTGGCACTGGGAACCGGAATTGTTGCGCTTGCCCTGTTTATATGGCGGCAGCTGGCTTCACAGAATCCGCTGCTTGATCTGCGCGCCTTCAAATACAACATGTTCAGCCTGACCACGCTTATCAGCGTTGCCGTTACAATCGTAATGTACGCGGATATGATGCTCCTGCCGCTCTATCTGCAGAACGCCCGCGGCTACACTGCGCTGGAATCCGGCCTGCTCCTTCTGCCGGGTGCGCTCATTATGGGGCTTCTGATGCCGGTTACAGGTAAGCTGTTCGACCGGTTCGGCGCAAAATGGCTGGCTGTCACCGGCCTGCTCATCATGATCCTCACAACGCTCGGCTTCGTGAACCTGACCGATTCGACCAGCTTCACTTATCTGGTGCTGATGTCTACCGGCCGGCGGATCGGGATGGCGCTGCTGCTGATGCCGATCCAGACTCTCGGCCTGAACCAGCTGCCGTCAAAGCTGAATGCGCACGGCACTGCCATCTCCAATACAACAAGACAGGTTGCCGGCGCTGTCGGAACCTCTCTGCTGGTTACAGTAATGACGAGCCGCACAACCGTGCACATGAAGGAGATGCTGGCTGCAGGCGGTGCTCAGGGCGGCACGCAGGAGCATATGATTATGGAAGCATCCATCCAGGGAATTAATGATGCCTACCTGGTTATCGTAGGCATTGGCATCCTTGGCCTGCTGCTCTCCTTCTTCATCAAGAAGGTCGGGCCGTCCGCAGGCTCAGCATCCGGCCGGCCGCTCAAGCAGGCTGTGACGGAGAACGCCTGAGCTGCGGAGCGCTGCCCGAGGGGGAATGTACAGAAGCAACGGTACTTTTACCGTGACTCTGTACCTCCCGGGGCGGCACCGCATCCAAAGAGAGCCCAGACGGCAAACCAGCCGCTGGGCTCTCTTTTCATATGCTATAGAACCGCCTGCTTGTTTACTGTGACTTCATCAGCTGTGCCCGCCGGTACCGCATCACTTTTTTATACATGGATTTGTCTTTAAGCTGATTGAAAATGTACGGGTCGGGCATCATGTTCACTTCAATAATCCACGGGAACAGCGACCGGTCCAGCCCTACATCCACACCAATCTGATGAATTTTCGGGTAGGTCTTCTGCATATGGGCTGCCATGCGCACACCAAGCGTGTTCAACTCCTCTGTCAGCTGGGCCAGCCGGTGTGTGGACAAATGGCTCTGGAGCAGTGCTTCGACAGCCATCGGCTTGCCGCCGCTGTGGTAGTTCGTAACAATTTTGCGCGGATGGCCCAGCCGGCCGATAATGCCGGTAGCCTCCCAGGCTCCCTTCGGACTTACCTGCACCATCACCCGGATGTCAAAGCGGCGGCTGTTATGCTTCAGCAGATGAATCCCCTTTTGAATCAGATATCTTCTGCGGCCTGCTTTCTTCGCCAGACTTTTATGGAAGGCTTCGAACGTATCAAACTGGCGGACCGTCTCCTCATACTGGTAAGTAAAGCCCCCGCGTTCTCCCCGTTCAGCCCGGATTACGCCGTTCCCGTACGTTCCCCGCTCCGGCTTGACATAGATCATTCCATAGCTGTAAATCATCTGCTCCAGGTTGCTTCTGCTGAATCTCCGGGTGTCCGGAATATAGCGCTTAATGAAACCGCTCTGCTGCAGCAGCCTGGTCTTATACCATTTACTCTGCAGAGGATCTGCCTTCTTCACCTTCACATCTGCACTCTCCTGTCCGGGTAAGACAGTCCGCCTCCCCTGATATACACGACAGTGCATTTTATGCTGCGGCTGCTCCGGTTGAATGAACCATCTGTCCAGTGGCGGCGCATTATCTTTATAGTCGCTTTTGCCCTGTCACCGTCAGCTTGCAAGGCATACCTTAGTGCAGACGCTAACGTGTCAATTCACACACGGAGATGAATCCCATGTCAGCACCTTCAGCAGGCAGCGCGGTAAGCGGGCCCCCTATCGACGTCCTGATCCCGGCTATTGAAAAGGATCTGGCGACCCTCCCTTTTGTAATTGACAGCCTGCGCCGCTATGTCCGCCATCCGATCAGTCATATCTACATCGTCTCACCGGCCGGCAGCAGAATCAAAGCATTGTGTGCACGCAAAAATTGTATTTTTGTCGATGAAACCACTGTGCTGCCGTTCACCAAACGAGACATCCCATACTCCTCCCCACGCTGGAACCGGTCCGGCTGGCTGTACCAGCAGCTGCTGAAAATGAATGGAGACCGCATCTGCCGCGAGGCCTTTTTTCTGGTCATTGACGCCGATACCGTGCTGATCCGCCCCCACCGCTTCCGCACAGGAGGCCGAACCGTCTTTTATTGCCGGGACTGGAGCCAGCCGGAATATTTCCGTACGTACCGGAAGCTGCTCGGGAGCACCGCCCCTTCCCCCAGGTCTTTTGTGACCCATTACATGCTGTTTGAAAAACAGAAGCTGGCCGCTTTAAAACATGGCATTGAAGCACGGCACGGCCTGCCCTGGCATGCAGCCATCATTCGCAGCATCAATAAGAAAAAGCAATTTGGCTTCTCCGAGTATGAGACGTATGCCAACTATGTATACAGCCACAGCCGCGCTTCGGTGCTGCTGAGAAGCGCCAACAATAAATCCCTGCACAGTCCGGCAGCCAGCCTGAATGAGAAACAGATCCGCAAGCTGGCCCGCACCTACCGTTCTCTGTCTTTCCATCAGCGTAAGGGCTATTCCATGCCCGGCCGGCACTAAGGAGGTCTAACGTATGCAACATACCATTCTGCTCTGCGGCGGCTCCGGGCAGCGGCTGTGGCCGCTCTCCGGGGAGATCCGGTCCAAAATGTTTCTTAATCTGCTCCCTGCACCGGACGGAGGCACAGAATCTATGCTCAGCCGGGTATGCCGCCAGCTCACGGAGGCAGGACTGGGCGGGTCTGCCCTGTTCGTGGCCCATAAGGATCAGCAGGCTCTTGTCCGGCGCTACACCGGCAGCACCTATCCGGTCATCGGGGAGCCCTATAAACGAGGCACTTTTACGGCAGCCGCACTCGGAGTGCTCCATTTATGTTCGACAGGAAAAGCACAGCCGGAGGACACGGTATGCGTGGCTCCGGCTGATATGTTTGCGGACGATGATTTCTTCCAGTTATTCCACCGGTTTGCCGGCGTGCTGACAGCTTCCGGCGCCGAGCTTGCTTTACTTGGGACAAGGCCCGCCTATCCGTCTGACCAGTACGGTTATATTGTCCCCGGGACAGGCGGTTCCGCAGGCTGCGACCCGGTGCTTTCTTTTGCAGAAAAGCCCGGCAGCAGCCGGGCGGAAGAGCTGATCCGTAAGCAGGCTCTCTGGAACTGCGGAGTATTTGCTTTCCGGGTAAGCTTCATGCTGTCCAAGCTGGCGCAGATGGGCCTGCCGGCTGAGCACGATGCTTTTGCCGGCCTGTATTCCGGCCTGCCGGTACGCAGCTTCGACAAGGAGATTGCCGAACGCAGCAGCCGGGCTGTAGTCCTGCGGCATGAGGGAGCATGGAGCGATCTCGGAAGCTGGGCTGCCCTGACGTCGGAGCTGGAACGGATGGTTACCGGACATGGCGGCATATGGGGAGAATCGCAGAATTCTGTAATCGTCAATGCATTAGACATTCCGCTGCATGTGATTGGCGTACCCGGCATTATCGCCGCTGCAAGTCCGGAAGGCATTCTGATTGCCGGCATCCATGAGGCTAATGCAATTAAAACGGTTTTGCAGGAGCATTCAGCAGCACCCAGATACGGGGAGACCGGCTGGGGCAGCTACACCGTACTTGATGAGGCATCCAGCGGTGCGGACCGGATACTGACAGTTAAGCTGTGTATCCTGCCGGATCACGGGCTGGCTGAAGCTGCCGGTCAACATTCCGGTAAGCACTGGAGAATTATCTCCGGGCATGGCTTGCTCCAGCAAAGCGGAATGCTTATGGCGGTAACAGCAGGTGATTTCATTGCATTCGGCCGCGATGAGCAGCATGGAATCAGAGCTGCAGCCGCTATGGAAATTATCGAGATCCGGACGCTTGGTGAAGCTGACAGCGGTCCGGTCTATACCTCCTGATGACGGCCGCCGGGCTGTCCATCCTGTGACGGGAACCGGCAGGCTCCGCCGTTATACTGCCTCTTCGCGCAGATCATGCTCCATGAACAGAATGTCCCGCTTCATTTCCTTCATACCCTGGCGGGATATTCTGCCGCTCTCGAACATCGCCTGAAGGCTATCGCGCTCCAGCTGAATACCAATCCGCGCAAGCTCCCGGATCGATTCGTCATAATCTTCCCGGCTGCCGGAATAGGCTTCGCCCCGCGTCAGCCGCAGCAGCATCCGTTCATACTGGAGGATGAACGAGCTGACCGTCTCGATATCCGGCCCGTCCTCCAGCAACGGGCCTTTCAGCTGCTCAAGCACATAGGTAATGTTGCGGATTCTCAGCCGGCTGAGCTCGGCGCGTCTTTCGCGTCTGCTGAGCCGTGCCTGCTGCAGAATACCGACCACCTCATCCCAATGCTTGACCGGGAACAGCTCCCGTTTATAGCGGGCATCGCGCGTATGCATGAACAGCAGGCGGTTAATCCGGTTCAAATATCTGTAACCGGTATAAGGGTCAACCTCCTTGCGCTCAAGCACCTGCAGTGTGTTCTCCCGCTCCCATTTCATCACCTGCAGGCCCAGGGAGCGCTGCACTTCATCCTTTCGGTCACTCTTGCGGAGCATACGGATTCTTGAAGTATACGTATTGATAATCTGGACGGAGGCCAGCCGGTTCTGCTCCGTGGACAGATCATTCAGACCGGCGACCACACTTCGCAGAATCTCTATTTTAGCCTGTGTCTCCTCTTCCTCCTGCGCCGCCGCTGCCTCTGCCCCGAGAAGCAGCGGCAGCAGGTAATTGGAGGCAAGCAATGTCCACAGGATAACGCCGGATGCCAGGAAAATGATCAGATCCCTGGACGGAAAGGCCGTGCCGTCATCCAGAAAAAACGGCAGTGACAATGTACTCGCGAGTGTAATGGTGCCCCGTACACCGGAGAGTGCGAGAATCAGTGCAGTTCTGAATCTGCTTGCACGCGGGCTGTGCCCTGCTCCTCCGTCTCCGGGCACCTTCATCAGCAGCACCCAGATCAGCCGAAGGCCGAGTACAGCTAGTGTAAGAAGCAGCGTATACAGAATCACCCTCACATTGCCGATTTCCGGGCTGTTCCATATGGTCTGAATAATCTCCGGCAACTGTGTACCGAGCAGCAGGAAGACCAGGCCGTTCAGCACAAAGATGATAACGGACCAGGTGCTTTTGGAAACTACACGCAGCTTGGCGACTTCGGGATTCATTTTTTTATAATTAAAGGAATGGGCAATCCCGGCGGCAACTACAGCCAGGATACCGTTGACCCCCAGCTCCTCTGCCGCCAGAAAGATCAGAAAAGGTGTCAGAATCTCAATCAGCATATGGAGGGTAACATTCTCCATTCCCAGCCTGCGCAGCCATTTGACTACACCGTATTTGATCAGCGTGAGCAGCAGTCCGAGCACCACGCCGCCGAGTGAAATGGCAAGAAAGCTTAGCCCGGCGGACCGGAATGAGAACATTCCCGTAACCATCGCGGCAGCCGCAAACTGGAAGGAGACCAGACCCGATGCATCATTAATCAGCGATTCCCCCTCCAGAAGCTGCATTGTACGGTGGGGAATCTTGACCTTCTGCTCCAGCGCCCCTACCGCAACTGCATCCGTCGGCGCCAAAGCCGCCGCCAGGGCAAAGGCTGCAGCCAGCGGGATAACCGGCAGCAGCCAGTTCACGAAGTAACCGACAATGCCGACCGTTACAAAGACAAGCCCAAGCGCCAGCAGAAGAATCGGCTTCCGCAGACTCCAGAGCGCCTCCTTATCGGCATGCCGGCCGTCATTGAACAGCAGCGGAGCAATGAACAGCAGCAGGAACAGCTCCGGATTCAGCGTTAATTCGAAATGCAGGGGCAGCAGCGTAATCGCCACCCCCAGCGCAATCTGGATAATCGGCACAGAGACCGACGGTATAAACCGGTTCACCAGATTAGATACGGCAAGCGCCGCCAGCATCAGCAATATGTATTCAAACAATTCCAAAAGCTCTCTACCTCCGTCTTTTTAGTCAAGCTTAGTGTAAACAAACAATGCAAACAGAATGTAAACAGGCTGTATATTTTTTATCGGCATTGCTGCAGCCAGATTAAGTGGTTGTATTGGGTTTTAGCAGAATTCTCCAGACAAATAACCCCTCTCCAGTCCTTGTCGTTAGACCAGAACTGAACAGGAGTTATTATAAGGGGCTGCCTCCGGTTCCTTAGCAGCCTTGGGACAGCCAGTCACGCACAGCTCAAAACACAGTTACAGCGGCTGCGTTGGCGGAACCTCCGGCGGGACAGCTGGCGGGATTTCCGGATGTTCACGGGGAACCACCTCTGGCGGAATATCGGCCGGCTTCGGCTCCGGTATCCGCTCCGGGTCAACCTCGGGAACAATCTGCGGGGGAAGCTCGGGCGGCAGATCCTTATTCATGGCTTCACACCTCCTTCTTTCCTGATACACCCTTAATACCCGGCACGGCTTTTTTCAAACGGTATCCGGCAGGAGCAGCAGCACTATTGAATTGGCGGTTGTCTCCGGCTCTGCCAGATGATAAGCTGAAACGCAGAGCTGTATGCAAAGGAGCCTCCGACTGATCATGTGGATTACTCTGTAACGATTAACATTGCCTATGCCTGCCCGAAAACAGTATTTATACTGTTCTATTCGGCTTGCCCGCATCTAATCCTACACTTAATCCGAATGGAGGAATCTGAGTATGACATCCAAATTAATTCTAATTGAAGGCCTGCCCGGCTCAGGCAAAACAACAACCGCTGCACTGGTTCAGGAGCTGCTGACAGAAAAGAAGATCAGTGCCCGGCTATTTCTCGAAGGAAATCTGGATCACCCTGCTGATTATGACGGGGTTTCCTGTTTTGAGGAGCATGAATTTGCAGAGCTGCAGAGCAGCTTTTATAAGTATAAAGATTTCTTGAATGATCATATCATCCGCCGGGATGGGCGCTGCTTTCTGGAATACCGCAAGCTCCAACAAAAGGCTGGGACAGAGTTCCCGGATGAGCTGCTGAAGGCTGTTGTCCAAAAAGATATTTATGAGATTCCGCTCGATGACAATAGAAAGCTCATTACAGACAAGTGGAGGAAATTCGCTGCAGAAGCTGCGGATGGACAGGACACCTATATTTTTGACTGCTGCTTCATCCAGAATCCCGTAACGGTGGGAATGATTAAATATGGTGCTGACAGGCAGACTGTCACCAGCTACGTAACTGAGATCGCTGCCATTATAGAGCCGCTTCACCCGCTGCTGATCTACGTTACACAGAATGATATTGACCGCTCCTTTAACAAGGCTGTCCGGGAACGCCCGATTGAATGGTCACAGGGATTCTTTGAGTATTATACAAACCAGGGTTACGGTGCGCAGCACCAGTATTCGGGTATAGAAGGAACGCTCCAGGTACTGAAAGCACGCCAACAGCTGGAAGCTGAAATTTACAGCAGCCTGACCATCGCCAAGCATAAGGCGGATAATTCGGCTTTTGACAATGAAGGTCATAAACAGAGGATTTCGGAGATTCTGAACGTATGCTTTAACACGACTCATTAGCCTGACTAATCCGGCAAAAGCACTGGAATGGTATGATAAGGAGAAGAAAAACGAGCTGGAGGATATTCTGGCTGAGAAGCAGAAGCAGCTTGATGGCCTTCCTGGCGGATAAATAACCGATCTTTCCTAAACCTTAAACACAGAGGTATGTTAAAAACCACAAGACAGCGGCCGGTTACAACCGCCGGGCTGTCTTGTGGTTTTTACTTGTAGCTGAAAGGTCAGATAAACCCCATTCCGGCCAGCTTGGAGATCCGGTCAGGATGGTACAGCGCAAGCCCCGTCTTCATCCTTCGGAACCCCAGCTCCGGTAGGTGTACGTCATTGCAGTCCCTCTTTATCAAATGGTGAATTCCGGTTCCTGATCACGGTAATAGTTAGCCAGAAACTGCCGGGTCCGCTCTGATTTCGGATGCGAAAATACTTCCTCCGGCGTTCCGTCCTCCACTATCACCCCTTGATCCAGAAACAGTACCCGGGTAGCTACCTTGCGGACAAAGCTCATTTCGTGGGAGACCAGCAGCATTGTATTGCCTTCCTCCGCCGCCTTCCGGATCGTATCCAGCACCTCACCGACAAGCTCGGGATCCAGCGCCGAGGTCGGTTCATCGAACAGCAGAATCTTCGGCTGCATAGCGAGCGCCCTTGCAATACCGACACGCTGCTGCTGCCCGCCGGACAGCTGTTTGGGATAATGATGCATCCGGTCCGCCAGGCCAACGCTCGCCAGGTGCAGTTCAGCCGTCCTCCGCGCTTCCTCCTTCGGAATTTTGCGGACAACAAGCAGCCCCTCCATCACATTCTCCAGTGCCGTCTTCTGCCGGAACAGATTGAATTGCTGGAAGACCATCGCCGTACTTTTCCGCAGCGCCAGAATATCCGGCTTGCTTTTTTTGGCGAAATCGACCTGCAGCTTATCCACTCTGATCGTTCCCTCATCCGGCACCTCCAGCAGATTGACGGACCGCAGCAGCGTAGATTTTCCAGCACCGGAAGAGCCGATTATAGCGACTACATCCCCTTTTTGAATGCTAAGATCGATATGATCCAGAACCTTATGCTGATGAAAAGACTTCGTTAACCCGCGGATCTCAATCAAGGATCACATCCCCCTTACGTTTGCGGAGGCTTTTAAAATCAATATCCAGCCGCTTCTCAAGCAGTGCTATCGCCTGCTCAATAATAATCGTCAAGCCCCAGTAGATCAGGGCCAGCGAGCAATAGGATTCGAAGAACCGCAGGTTATTCCCGGCCAGTATCCTCGACTGTGCAGTAATTTCCACCACAGAGCAGACAAAGGCGAGCGAGGTTCCCTTCATCAGGCCGATCAAGGCATTGCCGAGCATAGGAAGGGCCACGATAAAGGCCTCAGGCAGAATAATCCGTCTTAGCACCTGCGGGTACGTCATGCCCAGTGAATGTGCCGCTTCAATCTGTCCTTTGTCCACAGACTGCAGGGCAGCCCGGATAAATTCAGAGCTGTAGGCCGCCTCATTCAGTGAGAGGGCAAGCAGCACATAGAAAATCGAGGGAATGGAATTCACGTTATAGCCGGTCTCATGATAATAATTGTAGTATTTCAGAATCAGCGGAATCCCGGCGTAGGACAGATACAGCTGGACCAGAATCGGCGTTCCCCGGATAAAAGAAATGAACACTGCGCTCAGCTGGTACAGGACGGGAATTTTTTTCATCTTAATCAGTGCCAGCAGCAGCCCCAGAAGGAGCCCCGCCAGCATGGAAACGGCCGTAAGCTGAAGGGTAACCGGCAGATAGACCAGCAGCTTCGGTATGAGGGTAAAGACCAGCTCAACATCAAAGATATTTGGCATGGCGCTGTCCCGTTATTGCACTTCAGGGGCAAAATCGCCGTTCAGATACTCTTCACTAAGCTTCGAAACCGTACCGTCCTCAATCAGCGCCCTGATCCGTCCGTTAACATCCTGCAATAGCTGGTCACTGTTCCCGCCCTTGCTGAGAATAAGGTAGCTGTAAGGAACCCCGATCCGGTCAGTATCCTCCTGGGAGAGCGGAATCGCCTTCAGCTTCAGTCCGAATTCATTAATGTAGAGCTGCAGCATCGCCGCATCAATTAGGTTGAAGTCACTCACACCACTCTCTACATTCTGCAGAGTCACAGCCATTTCAGCATCAGTGTACTTCAAATTAACCGGCGTCTTGGCGGTTGATTTGTTATAGTTCTCCAGGGCAACGGTATAGTTCACACTCGGGCTGACCTCGGTTGTTTTCCCTTCCAGATCGGCAAAGGACTTGATGTCCTCCCGGTCCTGCGCAACGGCAATCACGAACTGGTTCTTGAAAATCGGATCGGAGTAATTATACTTCTCCCTTCTCTCCGCATTGCTGGCAAAGTTATTCGCGCCGATCTGATAACGGTCGGAGTCCAGGCCTGCGAAGATGGACGGAAATTCGGTTTTTTCCAGCTTCACTTCATATTGCGGCAGTCCTTCAAAAATCGCTTTGACAATCTGAATATCATATCCGTCAAGCTCATTCTTGTCATTCACATAGGAGAACGGTTTAGGTGCGCCGCCTGTCGCAATATTAACTGTAATTTTCTCGTTGTTTGCCGAAGATTTGTCCGCAGCTGCCCCTGAATTGGCCGCCGCCCCGGAATTTGTGTTATTTCCGCAGGCCACAATTGCTGCCAGCAGCACTGCCGCCGTAATCCCTAGTCCAAGCTTTCTCCATGTCTTCATCTGTATAATCCCCCTAATGATCTGTTATTTTAGTTTGAATTTCTGCTCCGGGTCACTGCTGAGCTCCTGTCTGGTATGCGGCTGCGACCACAGGCCTTCATAATCGATCTGATCCCAGAAGCGTGTATTGTAATCTATGAAAATCACTGATTTATCGCCGTTTGCTTTTGCCAAGTCCCGCAGATAGGTATTGTTCTTGAACGCCGGGATTGCGTACAGGTCACGCGCATACCCCCAGATGTTCTTGAAGTCGACTATGCGGCCTCTCAGCGGACCGAGATTCTTGAAGTAGTAGGTATCAAACCGGGCCAGTGTGACGAACAGACGCACATCAGAGTCAGTGACATAATCGCCGAATAAAAACCGGTTGTCCGCCAGACGTTCCTCTATCTGATCCAGCGCGGCATACAAATGCTCAAAAGCATCGTTGTACGCTTCAATGGACTGGGCGAACATCGCCTTATAGACTCCATTGTTCACATTGTCGAACAGATAATCATTGTACTTATCGATGTCCGCTCTCTGCTCCTCCGGATACAAATCCGGTGCATCCGCCTTATGGAACGGGGCGAATTCCTTCTCCAGATAGTTGGTCAGCCAGACATAGTCGTTATTGACAACTTTGCCGGTTGTAACATCGATTACCGCAGGCACCGTCGGTCTGCCTTTATACTCCGGGTCGGCTTTGGCATAGAGTTCACTCAGGAACTGCACGCCCAGCACCGGGTCCTTCTGGCCTTCGTCATACACGAACTCCCAGCCCAGATTCTGCTCATGCTTGCCGCGGCCCACCAGATTGATGCTGATCGCATCCTCTAGACCAAGCAGCTCTCTGACAATGGAGGCCCGGTTCGACCAGTGGCAGCCCTTGGCCCAGATCAGGCGGTAACGCCCAGCTTCCACAGGAAGCTTGCCTTCCCCTTCGCCGAAGGGGGTGGTGAAATGATTCTTTTGCCGCACAAAGTAGCCCTGCCCATTAATCTCATGCTCGGTCTCCTTGGGACGGACACGCACGTGGTTAGTAGTCATTGAATATTCCTCCTTGGTATGGATTGAACTAGTAAAGCTATTTCCGGCTTAGACGTGACTACAATAAGTTTTCTAGTTCAATCTAGGGTTTGTTTAGCAAACCTGTCTCTGTTATGCGGCTGATTCCAGACCGACACGTCCGGGCCTTTGGCCAGCAGCTGATTCGGATTGTCGGCATGATTGCCGAGCTGGTAGCCTCTTTTAATAGAGTCAAAGTCTGTTGTATCCCCGAAGCCGGGGGTTTGATAGAGGTCCTTTGCATAGTTCCAGATGTTCGGAAAATCTATGATCCGGTTACGGTTCGTGCGGAAGACGGAATAATAGGCAGCATCGAAACGCACCAGAGTAACGTAGAAACGGACATCCGAATCAGTGATGGAGTCGCCGAAAAGGAAACGCTGACCCGCGAGTCTCTCCTCCAGCTGATCCAGTCTGGCAAACAACACATCATAGGCCTGCTCGTAGGCTGCCTGGGAATGGGCAAATCCGGCCTTATAGACCCCGTTGTTGACCTCATGGAACAGGATGTCATTGAACTCGTCGATTCTTGCGCGCAGCTCCTCCGGATAAAGATCAGGCGCACCCTCTTTATGAAAAGGCTTGAAGGCTGTTTCAAGATAGTTCGTCAGCCGGAAATAGTCGTTGTTCACAACCTTTCCCGTAGTTACATCAGCCACCGTCGGTACTGTTGCCCGCCCGTTGTAGTGCGGATCGGTCGCTGCGTAGATCTCCGGCAGATAACGGATGCCCAGCACAGGATCAACTCCGCCCTCGTCGAGCGAGAATTCCCAGCCGTTCTCCGTACGGACGGGACTGGCAGTCCCCAGACTAATCACGTTCTGCAGGCCCAGCAGCTCACGGACAATGACTGCACGGTGCGCCCAGGGGCAGATTTCGGCCCATAACAGGCGGTATCGTCCCGCTTCGACAGGCAGCTCACCCGGCTGATCGCCAAAGGGGGTAGCAAAACGGTTTTTTTGACGGTTAAACGCTCCTTCTTTGGTAATCTCATGGGCATCTTCATGGTTTACAACCCGGGTGTTCAGGACGGTTTTTTCTTGCGGCATAGGTTCCTACCTCTTTTCAGTGAAGTATTTTTTCAGTATAGACAACCGGGATAGATGAGGCTCTCAGCTTGATATCCGGCCTTGCCGTGTATCCCAGACTTTCATAGAAGCCCACTGCCTTCTGCTGGCTCGTAATCACAATTTTGTGTATACCCAGCTCGCTGATCCAGCTCTCCGCCGCTTCAATAAGAATCCGGCCGTAGCCCTTCTGCTGGTATTCAGGAATGACACCGACTCTCTCAATTTTGGCGTAATCCGCATGGGTCAGATTGATGCGCGCCGTGGCAACCGCCGTCTCATTCTCCTCCAGTAACAGATAGTGATACTGCACGCCGTACGTTTCATCAAACTCCAAATGCCTGGGTATCCCTTGCCCCTGCACAAAGGTCTTATTCCTGACCTCATAGACACCGGCTAATTGCCAGACTGTATCTACTCTGTATATTGCCGTCATCCCGTTCCTTCCTTTCAGCTATGGCGTCCATGGGGAGTATTCCACCGGCTCAGGTCCGGCCCTTTGGGCAAGATCCGGTAAGGGTTGGACCCTTCAGCCGCTATCAGTATAGATAAATGATAATGCTGCTTAATCGCTGTAAAATCCGTTGTATCTCCAAGGCCCGGAGTCTGATACAAATCTCTGGCATATGCCCATAGATGGTTGTAATCAGCCAGCCGCTGCCGGTTCGCACGGAAGGCGGTGTAATAGGCAATATCAAAACGGGCCAGCGTGGTATACAGCCGGACATCCGCATCTGTCAGCTGGTCCCCGAACAGATAACGCCCTCTGGACAGACGTTCCTCTAGTTCATCCAGCCGTGCGAATAAGGTATGATAGGCTGCTTCGTAGGCTTCCTGTGAGCGGGCAAAGCCGGCTTTATAGACGCCATTATTCACATCGTCAAAAATCTTCCCGTTCAGCTCATCAATCTCCGCACGCAAATGCAGCGGATAGAGATCCGGTGCACCCTGCTTATGCAGCGGAGCCCAGGCCGTCTCCAGATCATTGGTCAGCTTAAAATAATCGTTATGTACTACCTTGCCGGTTGCCGTCTCCACAATTGCCGGCACTGTGGGACGCCCGCGGTAATCCGGGTCAGCCGCATGGTAGGCTTCACTCAGATAATGGATGCCCAGAACCGGGTCCCTGCTGTCCTCATCCAGCGTGAAGGCCCAGTCCGGGTGTGGAAGATCCGGCCGGAGCGGATCTGCAGTACCCAGGCTGATCGCCTCTTCGAGGCCCAGCAGACGCCGCACGATCACTGCGCGGTGCGCCCACGGGCAGGCTGCCGACCAGATCAGCCGGTACCGGCCGGGTTCTACCGGAAGCTCACCGGGACGATCACCGAAGGAAGCGGAGAAACGGTTAGCCTATCTTACAAAGGAACCACCCGCAGCAATTTCTGCCGGTGTCTCTGTTGTCTTGTTCATCTGGAATACCCTCCTTTTAAATGTGCCCGCCCGTGGGGAGCGGTAAAATCCTCTTCCTCAGGCCCCAGCGGATAAATCCCGTGCGGATTGGCTGCAATCCCTTAATATATCCGACCAAGCCCATCGGTTTATTTGATTATAGATTGATAAGGAGTCCACTTATAGTAAAAATCGGAACCTCCGTTCACATTTTCGTTACTTGACTTGAGCGCCGCTACTCGTTTTAATGTGAATATCTCTTTTAATACTTATTATTCATATTGGCTAAATAGGTTTTGAGAGAAAAGGAGGTTTCTTTTATATGCTTTTGCCAACAAGGCCATCCATCCTCTACCGTCCCTTCCAGCCAGCCTTTGTAAAGACGCTCCGGTCCTATTCCGAATATCTGCCCTCCTTAACCGATCCCTTCGGCGGCGGCATTCAATTCTACGGCTTCTATATGGATGACTTAAACGTCAATCAGATGTTTGTCATTCCCGAGGGCTGCATGAGCCTCGTAATTTGCTGCTATCCGGACGCCCCGTCAGCCAATATTTGCGGTACCTTGTTCAAGGGCAGACAGGGATTTTTTGTCCGTTCAGAGTGCGAGTACTTTGTTATCCGGTTTCTGCCGGGCTATGCAGAGCATTTCTTCCGCTACCCTGTTGGTGAATTCAGTGAACTGGAAATCCCCGTCGGGGATGTCATTCCCAATGCAGCAGAGTTGCTGGAACGGGTGGCCCTAAGGAAGACCTTTCATGAGCGGGTAAGGGCCTTTGAGGGCTTCTATCAAACCTACATAGGGCCTCAGCTGGAAATTCCGCGCCTGATCGCCTATCTGACTGATCAGATTATCTGCAGCCGCGGCACCTTGCATGTTAATGACCTGTCGAAGGATACCGGGTACTCCAGCCGTTATTTGATCAAGGCTTTTGAGCGGTATATCGGAGCCTCCCCGAAGCTGTTCAGCCGCATTATCCGCTTTCAGCATGTACTGGAGCTGCTGGAGCTGAAGGATTATAAGCAAACGCTGGAGCAGATCTTTGAACTGGGCTATTTCGATCAGAATCATTTCATAAAAGAGTTCAAGGAGTTCAGCCTGACCACACCCAAAAAGTATGTGATCAAGGGGACGACCGGACCCGCCGGTCTGACGGCTGCCTCCCTCAATACTCTGTCTAAACATTTGTAGCGGCAAAAAGGGCTGTCCCGCGCCATGTTATGGCGCGGGACAGCCCTTTTACCAGAAATATAAAGCTTAGTCCATACGGATAAGCATGTTGTGGCTATCGGCCGTGAGTACCGTGATGGTCTGCTGCTCAATGACTACATTAAGGCTGGACTCCGGCTGCTGCTCCAGAATAGCGGCTGCCTGGCGGCTCCAGCTATCCATAAATGGATTGGCTTGCGGATCACCATAGACCGCCGACACCAGCCAATGCACCCCCGGCTCAAGCGATGCCGTCAAGGTAGGCAGCACGGTGCGCGGCCTGAGCAGGTTCGTGTTCGCATTCGGCATAATCAGCTCTGCCTTACCTGTGGGACCGGCATATCCGAGCAGTCCTTTAATCGCTGTAGCTCCCCAGTCCGTGCATGCAGCTGCGCCTGCGGGGCTGATAAACTGCCCGCGCTGTGCCTCCTGGCCAAGGGAAAAGCCGCCTTCCGCAATGTCCAGCGCCCGTCCCGCTGCTATCCGGTGTACCCGGATATGCCACGGGAGTCCGGCGACAATCCAGGTGCTGACTTCCACATCAGACCACGGCTTCCATACGCAGTGAAGCACATTGTCCGTGATTTCTGATTTCAGGTTCCGCCTTCTGACCCGGTACAGGTTATCCCCGCTCTCACTGAGGGCAAGCATGCAATCAAAGGCTCCCTGGGACAATCCCCACTCCGCACGGGGCACACTGAAGCCGAAGCCGGTCGAGTACACGAATTTCTCGTACTTAGCCGAGGTATGGGTATGTTCATTCGTATACAAATGCCCGCTGTTGAAGCCGGCCACATGTCCCGCCTTACGCACCATAACCAGATGCGCCGGCTGCTGGACTGACACTGCCGGAAGCTCCGGCAGCATCAGCTCATCTTCCTTCCAGAACGGGTGCTCCTCGCCCAGCGCCAGCGGCAGGAAGGTCTTCAGCGCCCAATACGGTGATCCGGGCGCATTGTAATTCTCCGCCATCACCAGATTCGGATAGGTGTAGCCGATTGTCAGCACGCCATCCCGGTCAAAAATCTCCTGGCTGAACCACCAGCGCAGATTGCGCAGCACCAGCCCCTTAACCACCCCGGCGGGGTAGCCTCCTTCTACATCTGCATAGGCATATGCGCTCCAGAAGGCCGATTGGGCAAAACGGTACGCCAGACTGCGGCCGTATGGCAGCGCGGAGCCGTCCGGGGCGAACCAGCTGATAAACTGGGGTGCGAACAGCTCTGCTCTTTTCTTGAACAGCGCTGAACGCTCCGGGTCCTCCTGCTCCATCAGCTTCGCATAGAGCAGCCCGTAATAATGGATCGCAAACGGCACATAGTAATCGCTGTGCCCGTTGACCCCGTCGCTGTACCAGCCTTCTCCCAGATAGAATGCGTCCATCCGCTGCAGGTTCGTCTCCAGCTGCTCTCTGTCATAGGCAAGCCCGAGCTTTTTGAAGCCTGCGTTGACCAGCACATTGAAGAACAGCCAGTTGCAGTCATAGCAGGGATGGGCGTTGATCTGATTGAGCCAGCTATACAGGTTATCCTGCTCCTGCGCAGCAAGCGGCGTCCAGATCTGCTCCGGTACCGCAGCCAGAGCGAAGCCGAAGACCGCCATCTCTACCAGCCGCTGGTCGTAATCAGCCACATCGCCCCAATATTCGTCATGTGCAGGATCGGTGCCATGCCGGATGCCATCCAGCACGGTATCCAGAAGCGGGCTGCTTCCGCCGCCCATCAGGAGCGGCACCAGCCCCCACAATACACGGGAAAAGCCTTCCATCTCCGCTACGGCTGACGGATAGCTGGCTCCTGTCTTCCCGGCCCTGAGGCGTGCTCCGCCCGGACTATACAAGGGCTGCAGCGGAGCGGTAAGCTGCTCAAGCGCCTGTACCAGATCCTGACGGGTGATAAGCGGATTGTCCTGTATTGCAGCGGAAGCCGCGGGTCTGTGTTCCATTGTCATCCTGATTCTCCCCTATTCCCAGTAGAAGGGTCCGGCTTCCTTCACCCGGGCCAGTGCCTCTACGTAGAAGAAGTCACCGTAAATGAGCGGGACATCGATGTTCCCGTTTTCCGGGTAGTTGCCTGTGCCGTGCAGCAGCAGCCCCTGCTCCTCCGGATTGTCCCAGGTGCCGTAGTTGCTGTAAAGCGACTCCAGTATTTTCAGGGCGGCACTCCGGTACACATGTGATTCCGCAGCCGTGACCTGACCGGCCAGCAGCAGCATCCCGCTCGCTGCACATGAACCGGCAGAGGTATCGCGGAGGTCTCCGACTACGCCCGCAGCGCGGAAGTCCCAATGCGGAACATGATCCTCCGGCAGCCGGGTGATGAAGAAATTCGCCACCTGCTGGGCTGCGTTCAGATAACGCTCATAGCCGGTGTGATGATAAGCCAGCGACAGGCCGTAGATCGCCCACGCTGTGCCGCGCGACCAGGCCGATTCCGGTGCATAGCCCTGGCCGCCGCGTTTTTCGGCAACCTCGCCGGTGTGCGGATTGAAGTCGACAATATGATAGACCGAGCCGTCCGGCCGGATAAAATGCTCAAGCACTGTATCCATATGCGCTTCCGCGATATGTCTGTAGCGCGGATCACCGGTCGTCTCGGATGCCCAGAACAGCAGGCTCATGTTCATGCAGCAGTCGATAATGGCAACCCCGCTGTTGTCTTCCCCTTCACGCCACGGATTCCAGGCCCGGATATAGCGGCCCTTCAGATTGAAGCGTGCCGCCAGGTAATTAGCCGCCTTCAAAGCCCGGGTACGCGAGACCTCAGAACCAGTCAGCTTGAAGTTCGCAATACTGGTCAATATCCACATGAAGCCCAGATCATGATCCAGCTTGACATAGCCGTCAAGCACCTCATCCAGCCGCTGCTCACATTCCACGGCAACCGCCTTGAGGCTCTCGTCTCCGCTCCCGGCATAGAGCTGCCAGAGCATGCCCGGCCAGAAGCCGGCTGTCCACCAGTGGGGTGCCGCCAGATCGTATTTACCGCCGTGGCTCGCATGAGGAAATTCAGAGCCGATGCTCCGGCTGTTGATTACGGTCTTCTCAAGTGCTTTGGTCCAGGCTGCTTCCACCCATGCAGGCTGTGCTGTCATATTCATCCTAAATTCCCGCCTTCGCTTGTATGATTGTGTTTCTTCTATATAAATTGAAAGGTAAAAGCATAGCTGCCTTCGCTGCCGGGCCGGACAGCCTGAAAGTCCAGACTGTGCCATACCTGCTTCTGCCCGAAATGACCATGGTTCATATGCTCATTAATCTGCAGTTCAACTGCTGCCGGATCATAGGTCACCTGTACTCCGCCGCCGTCTTGCCCCGGCAGCAGCACCGCACCAGGAGATAACACCTCCGGCTGTCTCCATGTAATAAAGCGTTCTGTCCAGCTCTCCGGGACCCCCGCATAGCGGTAGTTGTCAATCAGCTCCAAACGCGGCAGTTCTTCCTTGTGCCAGACTAGGGTGCGGGTGAGTGACTGCAAATCTTCAGCCTCATACGCGGCTGTCAGTTCAAGCGTCAGCTCATCCGCAGCCCCGTCCGTTGCCGCGTGCACTACAGCGGCACTGAACTCCCGGCCGGCCTGCTGATACCGGCCGTTAATAACCGGCACCGAATGACCCTGGGAGCCGTTGCAGTCATATTCGTAACGGCCGTCGCCGAAGTAGCCGGCCGTATATTCCCCGCTGCCCAGATCGGCAGCGTACACCTTACCGCGGCCGGTCAGAATGAACTGGCCCAGGTCATTGTGGTTATGCGGCTCGTCGTTATGGCCGCCTTTGGCCGCAAAACCAAAGGTACCGGCCGGCGAGACATGCCGCGACAGCAGCCAGGCGGCATCGGGAAGGTAGGCGCTGGCCGCCGGCCAGTCCTTCTGCCCCGTGCCGGGCTGCTTCCAGATCAGATTGCGCAGCGCCGGTGCGAACCGGCTGCAATGATCCTCGGTATACGGAGCCCGCAGCTCCGCCGGAGGGCATTCAACATCTCCGGGATATACGCCGGCGAGGTAATGGGACAATCCCATGTGTACACGCACCCGGGGCAGTGAATCGGAAAAGTTGGCGGTAAGGCTGCCGTCAATGAAGCACTGCTGCTGGAAGCGGGCGATCCGCTGCACCTTGGGTACCTTGAACCAGTCAAGGTCCCCTGCGCTGCGGCAACGGAGCAGATCACTGTAGTAAGTGAAATAGCCGAACCCGTAATTCCAATAGCCCAGCCCCTCAAGACAAGCACCGTCATCCCCGAAGCCTTCCAGATAACAGTGCATGCTGCTTTCTGTCTTCTGCAGAATCTCCGCCAGAACCTGCGGATCTTCTACAGATAGCAGCGCGGCGGCACCGATGGAGCCGGCACAGACCGCTGCCCAGTTGTGCCGGGCCGTCTCCCATTCATAGGGTCCCTGCTCCATGAAAGGCCGGAACAGCCGGTCTTCCGTCTCCTGCCTGATCCGCAGCCGGAGCTGCAGCGGAAGCCGTTCCCCCAGTAATTGCGAAATTTCACTCAGCGTAAAGCCGGTCTCGGCTGAGAAGAGGTCAATATAGCGGTTAATCTCCGCAGCTTCATGCCCTCCGGGAACGTGCGCCGGCAGGCACCAGGTGTATTCGCCGCATACCGCCAGGAGCATTTCCTCCGCATATTGCAGATGCTGTGCATTGTCAGGCTCCAGCAGTGCCAGGAATACATAAGTGTTAAGCCTTCTTCTCCGTTCAAAATACACCCGCTCATATTCAAGGCGTGAGCCGGTGCGTGCAAACACAGAGAACAGCTCAGGGGTCAGCTCCGGAATGGGCTGGCTTCCCAGCCGCTCCCCTTCTGCACGGATTTCTGCAATGTCCTGCTCAAGATGACCGGCAGATGCTGCAGTTCTCCAGAACGTTTCCTGGCTGCTTCCGGGATAATAACAGTCCAGATCTGCAGGCTTGAACTGAATTACTCTTTCAAAAAGCTCCTGCTTGCTCATGTGCTCCTCCTCCATCAGACGGTAAAGCTGTGTCTAAACCATTGTCTGCTACCGGCATTATTTACCGATTGCCTGATCCCTCATTACATTTTCGCCGTCAGCAATCTTCGCCGAGGTCCATTTCATGTCTTCCTCCGCCCAGAAGGGATCGGAGGGCAGTAGGCCGAGCGGCAGAAATACAGAGGCACATAAGTAGAGACTGCCTGTATTAATGTAGCTTTCGGCAAGATCCGGCTGATAGCCGTAGACTCCCGGCCGCAGCCAGCCTTCCCCGTCCAAATTTCCCGGGAAATCCATCGTCCGTCTGATAACAGCTGTCAGGGCGCAGCGTACCTGCTGCGGAGGCAGCGCATCCTCCAGAAAATGCTGCAGCGCAGCCTGCGACAGCAGCTGAAAAGCGCCGAAGCGGTACACAATCGACCGCCCGGTGAACGGATAGGTTCCGTCCGGGGCAATCATCTTTTCCAGCACGGTGGCATACCTCCGGGCCCGCTCCATAATAACTGGCTTCAGCGCCGCATACTGCGCAGAGTCCTGCTCAAACACCGTAACTATATCCGCCAGCATCGGCTGAATGACAAAGCTGTTATAGTAATCCCAGTGGAAATCCTTGCCGTCCCCGTAGACGCCATCTCCCTTGTACCAGTCCATGAACATGTGCATGGCATAGCCTACACGCATCCGGTCGTATTCCGGCTCGCCCAGAATGTAGAGGGCCGCTTCCACCATGGCGCTGAACAGAATCCAGTTGCTGCCGCTGGGCGCGGTGCGCCGGGTTTCTTTTAACGCGGTAATTACATTAGCCTTGACCCGGCCGTCCAAACAACCCGCGAGCTGCTTCGGCGCCCGTACCAGCGCATGGGCCAGAAAAGCGGCGTCCACCAGCGGCTGGCCTTCAGTCTTAAAGTTCATATAATCCGGGGAAGCCGGGTCGGTACCGGCATCTATCGCTTCCAGCATCAGACCAGCATAGCGGGCTCTAAGCTGCTCCTCTTCACCCTCCAGCCCCTCTAGCTCCAGCCATGGAGCCATTCCGCAGGCCAGCCGGGCAAAAGCCTCCAAATGGGCAAACTGACTCCGGTCAGCGTGAAATTCCGTAGGAAGCTCTTCTTTTAAACGTCTGCGGCTCAAGGCATCCAGTACCGGATGTCCGATCTGCAGTAAAGTATCCAACCAATATTTACGCTGCTCCATAGTATTCATGTAAGCGCTCTTCCTTTCATTTGCACAATCTCTCTTTATAGTTTACTGTTGAGTTATTGCAATGTCTTTGCGATTAATAAGGTTTTATTGCGTTTATTGTGATGAATCGGAAGGGGCCGCAGGAATGAAGCATTCCGAGTACTATCAGCCGTTTCAGGGGGATATTCTGGCCGGAATCGGCAATTCGCCGGTCTCTCCGACCCGTGATTTTCATATCCATGATCATTATGAAATCTTCCTGTTTCTGGGCGGCAGGGTGAACGGATTCGTAGAGCAATACAGCTATCCGCTACAGCGCGGGGATGTGCTGATTTTTAATAACCATGAAATTCACAAAATCATCAATCAGACCCAAGAGCCGTATGAACGGCTAACCATTCATTTCCGGGCCCCGCAGATCTATCCCTTCTGCACGGCAACAACTAATCTGCTCGCCTGCTTCCAGAACCGCCAGCCCGGTGAGCACAATCTTGCGCATATGGAGGAGCCGCTGCTGAGCGAGTATCTGGAGCTGTCCATGCGCCTGATTGAAACGGTGGAGCAGCCAAAATACGGCAGCGAGGTGCTTGCCCTGACTTATCTGATCCAGATTCTGGTGCTTGTAAGTGAGCTGTACACCCGTACCCGCTCTGATGTAACCAGCGTTATTTCACCGCATATTCAGGCGGCCATGAGCTACATTGACGGCCATCTGCAGCTGAACCTCACACTTGAGCAGATTGCCGGCGAGCTGGGTCTTGATAAATATTATCTCAGCCATATGTTCAAGCAGCAGACCGGGGGAACCCTCTACCGCTACGTCCTGCTCAAAAAAATCACCTTAGCCAAGCAGCTCCTGTCCGCCGGCACCTCTGTCTCCGACACCTGTTATCTGACCGGCTTCAACGATTATGCCAACTTTATCCGCACCTTCAAAAACATCACCGGCATCCCGCCGGGCAAATACGGCAAGCTGGCGGAGCAGGCCGACTAAAGTACAGGGTGCTGGCCGTCGGCGGTCAGTGCCCGGCGGTCGGCGGTCAGTGCCCGGTGCTCGACGGTATGCTCAGTGCTCGACGGTTGGCGGTATGCTCGGTGCCCGGCGGTCGACGGTCGATACTCGGTGCTCGGTGCTTGATGCCCGGCGGTCAGTGCTCGGTGCTCGACGGTTGGCGGTATGCTCGGTGCCCGGTGCTCGACGGTCGATGCTCGGTGCTCGACGGTTGGCGGTATGCTCGGTGCCCGGTGCTCGACGGTCGATGCTCGGTGCTCGACGGTTGGTGGTATGCTCGGTGCCCGGTGCTCGACGGTCGGTGCTCGGTGCCCGGCGTTTGCCCGAACTATGACCAATATGCTCTTAGCTAAATGGAATTTCTCCACCTATCTCTCGGCAAAACGCCTCTCACAACGTATTAGCGGGAAAAACTCCACTTAAAATGCGCGATATTCCCTCCCGATGCCTCATTCACACCAAGTAAGCGGATTCATTCCAACTAATCATAGTCATCGCCTAAAAAACACGGAATTAGCTGGAGGAAATCCGCCTAATTCCTCAAGCGTTCCATTACTTCGTCTTCCGCTCTGCCGAATAGAAGCCCGGCCGCCAGCATATTGCGCAGGCGGCCGGGCTTCTTGCTTGCAATCCTACTGCTGCTTCAGCAGATTGTAGATCACCTGCGCACTTTCGGCGCGGGTCATCAGCGCCTGCGGAGCAAACTGCCGGCCGCCGCGTCCCTGCAGAAGTCCTGCCTCTACAGCGATGTTTACTGCCTCCTCTGCCCAGCCGCTGATTTGCAGCTGGTCACTGAACGAACCGGCAGAAGCTGCCTGCGCCTTCTCACCCTGCAGATACTCGTAAGCCCGCACGACCATCACAGCCATTTCCTCACGGGTAATGCTGCTATCAGGAACGAAGGTATCTGCTGTGCGTCCCAGTACAATCCCTGCCTGATTAACGGCAGCTATGCTGTCAGCGTACCAGTCTCCAGTCTCAACATCCCGGAACGCCGGAGCTGTTCCAGCCGCAGCCTCCAGGCCGAGCGCGCGGGCGATCATCGCCGCGAACTGCGCTCTTGTCACCTGCCCCTGCGGCGCAAACTCCGCAGCGGAAATTCCTTCAATAATATGTCTGGCGGCCAGCGACTTGATTACGCTGCCGGCCCACATGCTGCTGCCGACATCCGCGAAGCTCTTGTCATATTCCAGCACTGCATATTGGCTGAAGTGACTGACTGCTGCTGTCATTTTCCCGTCCTTCAGCGTGCCGCCGACATACTCAATCTTTCCATCCCCGGCAATATAGTACACGCCGAGCAGATCGGGGTTGGCATCACCGTCAACACTGAAGGTCAGAGACAGCGGTACATCAAACGCTGTTACCTTTGTAGCAGTGCCGTCTGCAGCAACAGTCTCCAGACTGAAGCTGATGACATCCCCTGCCGCAGACAAGCGGAGTGAACTGCCCGCAGCCTGATTGTTGATCAGCTGCTCGGCCGCAGCTGCAGGGGTCTTCAGTCCTGTCAGCCTGATGCGTACCTGATCAGCTTGAGTCTGCCCTGCTGCTTTCTCTACAATGCTCTTCAGCGCATCAGGAGTGAATTCCACTGCAGCATTACTCCACGCTAACCGCAGTGTACTGCTGCCGGTCAATCCTTGAACACCTGCCGGAAGCACGACGGATTCTGTGCCTTCAGCCAGCTGAACCGTAACGGCTCCGTCTGCAGCGGCAGGAATATCCTTCTGCTCCAGTGTCCGTACAGTCTGCACCGCAGGTGTCGGTGTAGCCGCCACCGGTGGAGCAGTCTGCACAGGCGCATCCGTCGGCGCCGGAGTTGGCGTCGGTTCCGTTACCGGCGGCTGCTCTTTCTCAGCAACGTTTACGGTTCTGGTAACCTCTGCTGCCGCATTGCCCGCCGCATCACTCACATTATAATGGTAGAGATAAGTGCCCGCTTCCGTGGTATCCAGCACAGATACCGGCTCGCCGCCTTTTGTAAGGGTCGCTATAATCTGAGCGGTAAGATCCCCATCCCGGTCATCCTCTGCCGTCGCGCCGGCATCGGTATACGCTGCGCCGTTCTCCAGTTCTACAGCTGGCTCACCAAGCAAAGTAATAACCGGTTTTACTGTATCCGGATCTTCGGCTACAACCACTTTTCTTGTTACTTCCAGCGCCTTGTTGCCTGCAGCATCACTGACGTTATAGTAGAAGGTATACACATCTGCTATAGACGTATCGAGTTCTGTCAGCCCATACACCTCGCTGCTGACCGTGGTAACAATCCGGTCTGTCAGATCGCCGTCCACCTCATCGGCTGCTGTTGCTCCGGCATCTGTATATTCCGCTCCGAGCTTAACATTAACCATCCGGTCACCGATCAGGGTAATTACCGGTGGTGTTACATCCGGCTCCGGCAAGGTAATCGTACCGCTGGCCGAACCCGCAGCCAGCGCTTCACCTTTGCTTAGCGTTACAGTAAAGCTGAAGCTTCCCGCGGTGTCCTCAGTCGCTTCCTGGAAAGCAGTAAAGGTCACGTCTCCCAGTGTCACGCCTGTTTCACTCAAGCCTTTCAACCCGGAAATCGTCTGCTGCAGCCAGGCCTGCACCGCCTCTTCACTGTTGGCAGCTTCCTTTTTCACATTAAAAGCCGCTCCCTCAATAATGCTCTTAGCCTCATTCACGGCCAGCTCATTGGCAACAATGGTCTTATCTCTGGCTATAGCCACATAGCTGACCAGCGCAGCCTGATTGCCTGAATATGTGTTGTTAATTGTATACTTCACCGTTCCGCTCACCGGCAGGGTGAAGTCATGATTAAGCATAACGCCGTTCAGTCCTGCAACCACCCCGGTGCGCACCGTTTCCGTCACCGCCTTGCCCTCAGCATCGTTATAGCTGACGGTGATGTCCATCGTTCGGTTAGCATTGCTCCACCAGTCCCTGTGGAAGGAGGTAACGGTATATTTGCCCGCCTCCAACGGGAACAGATATACCAGCGGATTATTTCTGGTGTTGGAGCCGTAGACCCCGGTCTGCGACTTATCCGTGGTAACCACCGCACCCCCGAGCCCTTTCATGCCGTAATTTGCTCCGGTATTGGTATGTCCCCATACCGTGTCTCCCGTTGAGAGCTGATCCGCCTGTTCATTCAGCAGACCGGTACCAACCAGCTCCTTAACAACGGTATAAGGCGGAGTATCCCCTTCCGCAGCTACGCCCGGGTCCACAAAATAAACCAGACCCTGCGGCACGACCTCTACATAAACAACCGTCTTGAGGTTGCCGTACGTACCTGTAACCGCCACTCTGTCATACGGCGTATCAAAGCTGACTTCCGCCGTATTCCACTTCACGGTTACAGGCAGCTTGCTGCCGTCCGCCCGAGTCGCTTCCACCTGCTGCGGAAGAACAGGCAGCTTGCCGGCATAAGTCGCGGTGTCCGGCAGAACAGCCAGCTCCCGCAGATCGCCCGTGGTCAGCTGATTCTGCGCCGAGACCAGACGCCCTGCCAGCTGCGCCGCTCCTTCCTGATCCAGCCGGTAAGCGGCGATATCAGCCAGTGCAGCCTCGGCACTGTCCAGTGCTGCCGTAAACAGCTGCCAGTCTGCCTCGGCATATTCGTCCAGCTTCACTGTTTCCTTCGCTGCACTCACCGCTGCGGTAAGCGCCGCCGTATCCGGTGAGCCTTGCACTGCCCCGGAGATAACTGCTGCGGCATCCACAAGCAGTGTTCCGCTCAATACTTTAATCTCTACCGTATGCTGGCCGTATTTCAGCCCGCGCAGCGAATAGGTCTGATATAGCTCCTTCGAGGCCATGGTTTCCGCCGACTGCACAGCAGTCTTGCCGTCCACTGTCACTTCGAGCTTCGCTGATCCGTCATTCGGCCCCAGAATATCCAGCCCGGTGCCTTCAAACGTATACGTAAGCGTCGCTCCGGCCTCCTGGCTGGTGGATGTGGAACGCTGATAGATGAACATGCCTGCACCGTTGGCATGATTCCAGTTCCCGCTGTAGGACAGCTTAGGATTGGCACTTGCAGTCAAATCGTACATTTCCAGATTGTCCAGCAGCTCGGAGTAGTACGGTGCATAGCCGTCCACCGTCTCCACCTTCAGGTTGTCAAACCGGACATGATAGTAACCGCTGGCCAGATCAACCCGGCCGGACAATTCAGGAGCCGGATCGGTATAAGCCGCCAGCTTCTCTCCGTCCAGATAGGCGGTCACTGTGGCTCCGGCAACCTGAATCGCAAGGTTATGCCAGGCATCATGGGCCGTATTGAAGTCTTCGATTGTCACGCCCCCGGTCCCTGTAGCCGCATTCCCGCTGGCCACAGCGCCGCCGTTCACCAGCAGCTGCCAGCCGCCGTCGAACCAGAATTTCAGTACATATGGGGTACCGCCAATGGTGTGCGAGCTGCCGCCGCCCTGATAGCGGGCACCAATTGCCGCGTAATTGGCACTTCCCTCAGTGCTGTTATGCTCAAACGAAACGTCTACGCTGGCTTTGTAATTCGTCCAGCGGTTGTCGCCGATGGCTGTCACCGGATCGCCGCCGTTCCAGGTGCCGCCAAGGCCCATAAGGCTCCGGTCGAGCTGCTGGCGGAGAACATAATTATCCGACCCGTCCGGCAGGTAAGCCTCAAATGCGCCGTTGCGGTCATGGGTATAGCGCGGAATGGCACCTTTTGATCCGCCACGGGATTCGATATAGCTCTCGGTGCCTGCAGCCTTTCCGCCCTCTCCGATCTTAACAACGGTCCGGTCCGAATAGTCAAAATCATCGGCGTACAGGAATTTGTCTCCCGTATTCTGCACCGCTCCTGTTGCATCGGTATCCAGCACCGTCCGTTCGCCTTCCACAGGCAGCGGGGTGTTATATTCCGCTTTGTCCTCGGTATCCAGTGTGGTTACTGTAACTGTCGAATACGGCTTCACTTTCACGGTGTATACACCGCCGCCGTCTGCGGCAACATCGCCGAGATACTGCATGTAATTGCTGTTGAACGCCTCTCCGGCGTCAGCTGCACGGGTCTCCCAAACCTCTAAGGACGGATTGCCGGTGTAACCCATATTGACGGCCTGCAGCTTGTAGGTTTTGGCGTACTCGCTGTCATTTACAATGACGGTCGAGAAATCGCTTTTGTCCGGGGCAGCAAGCGTAATGTAACTTGGCGTTCCATTGCGCCCGTTGACCGGGTTAGTTCCTGTAGCACCGGTAGAGCTGGCTTTGGGAACGGCTCTCCAGATGCCTGCCGTGTTATCTTCATTTTCCCAGCCCAGCTCTGCGAACCGGCTGTAATGCTGCAGAATGACCAGGCCTGCGTCATAGTGAATCCAGCCTGACCAAGGGTCGCGTGCGCTGACCAGCTCCTTGAAGGAGTATTGTCCGCCTTCATAGAAGGAGCCGATTGCCGGCTGGTAAATAAAATGCGTACGGCGTGAATTCACAAACCCCTTAATAATCGTGTTGCTCATTTCCAGCGGACCGCCTACCCCGCCGATTCCCGTTCCGGCAGTTGTCGGGTCCTTCACATTGTTATTGGGACGGAACGCCGAGTTGCTGAATGTAGCCTGCGCCTCGCTGTTCCAGATCTCAATGTCATACTGCTCGGCAAGCTTTTTGAAATTGCCTGCGGCATCATCATCGGTATTGTAGTGATAGCCGGCAACCGGTACGGCATTACGCAGCGATTCATCGCTTACCATTGCACTGCCGAAGGAGCCGATGCCGACCTCATCGGAGATAACCACTTGAATCCGGTTATACAGCGCCTGCTCCTCCGCACTGGCAAAGCCCTCTTTATCGTTCTTTACCTTGTCTGCATATTGCTTGGTCCACTCTATATCCGGCGCGTGCTCGTTAATGTGCGGGTTAACGTAGCTGGTCATGTAACCATACTGCCGGTAAGCCTCCAGAATCGTGTTTTTGTACCAGGTATAGATTTTATCGTTATTATCCGCCCAGGCCGGAGCACTCCAGCGCAGGATGCTGACCTTGAGGTCCGGATTAACCGCCTTCGCATCGGCTGCCAGCTGGAAGCCGGGATGACGCTTGACGTTAACCTCTTCATCTGCGGTACGCATCGTGGCCGGGTCCGGACCGGTGGAGTTGTTGCGGTCATTGCCCATCTCAATTTTGACATGAGTCATAAGCGGATGCTCGCCGCCGAACAGGATCTGCAGCATTTCCGCATATTTATCCGGCTGCTCTGACTTGTAATCCATCAGGAGTGCACTGGTGCTGTTGGCGCTAAGCACGCCGAAGCCCTTAAATGTAAGGCCGTTCTCATTGTCCGGCTGAATGTCATTGCCGTTCAGCAGAACCTGTACCATTGAGGCAGCATTTGTCCGTGCATCCTCCAGAATCGATTTAATTCCGCCTTCAGCAATGGCGAACCAGCTGAGGATCGGCTTTTCACCGGAGATAGAGGCATATGTCAGCGTCATTGGAGCGCTGGTGTCTGCATCTGCGGGAACTGTAAATTCTCCTGAGTGAATCTTGGAGGCATTGATATTGAACTCATTCAATGACAACGTATGCTTACCGCCGCTTGTATCCTGGTACTCAATCCGCGGCTGAATAACCCGCGAACGGCTGCCGTACCAGTCGTAGAAGCCGCTGCTTAGCGTGTAGGTTCCGGCTTCAAGCGCCTTCAGCTGGTAGACGATATTATCGTTAGCAGCGCGTACACCCACCACCCAGACAGAAGGATCTGCAGCAGGATCAGTGTGTCCGCCGTCCTTGGAATTTTTGATCTTCTGCACAGAGTCGTCGAAGCCCCAGGCAGTAGAGCCGCTGACATAGCGCTGGTCTGGTGCCTGGTTAATCAGGCTCCCGCCGCTGAGGGCTTTGACCGCTTCATACAGCGGGGAGGCCGTAGGCCCGTTCCCTACCGAGTCTCCGCCCCGGCCGCTGTCCACAAAATATGCAAGCGTATAATCCGCGGGCGGAATAACCAGAGCGCTGGCGGTAACCGGGCCGCTGGCCGTTGTGCCGCTCACGGTTACCGTTTCATAAGGTACTGCGAACGTGTCTTCCCCGATCTTCCAGCTGACAGCCGTACTGCTGCCTCCGATATTAACGCTCTCCGGCAGATTGGTGCCCGCCGCATTCTTGGCCCCCATATAAGCAGCTGCGTAGACGTTAACTGCAGTTGCAGCAGATGCAGCCGGCTGGCCGGGTCCCGGAAACATTCCGAGCACGAGCATGGCCGTCATCAGGATGGAAAATAGCTTTTTGCCGGATACTGGCTTTCTGTTCATTCACTTGTCCTCCTTCAATCGTTAAAGTGGGCAAACCAAAACCAAAAGAAAGCGTATACATGTGTTTCTAAAAAAATATACCTTGGACAGCTTCCGGACAGCTTCTGGACTGCTTCCGGACAAGTAATGCGATCTCAGAAAGCTTCGGACAGACAGACAAGGCATAGACAAACAAACCTGGCAGCTTGCGGGTAAGGCAACTGCCAGGCTTGCACATCACTGTAATTCTCTCTAGCCTTTAACCCCTGAAGCTGCAACACCCTGCACGAAATACTTCTGCAGCGCCAGGAACACGATCACTACCGGAATAATAGATACAACACTGGCCGCCATAATCAGCCCGTACTCAGCGGAATACTGGGATATGAACATGCGGAGTCCGATTTGAATCGTCTTCAGCTCGGTTTTGGTCAGATAGATCATCGGTCCGAGGAAGTCGTTCCAGGTGTTGACAAAGGTGAAGATAGTCAGTGTTGACAGGGCCGGCTTGGATAGCGGGAGCATGATTCTGGCCCAGATTCCGTATTCGCTGAGACCGTCAATCCGCGCCGCTTCACATAATTCATCCGGCACCCCCTGGTAGAACTGGCGCATCAGGAACACCCCGAATGCCGAGAAGGCCTGCAGCAGAATAATGGACAAGTGCGTGTTATTCAGCCCGAGCGAACGCATCATGATGAACTGCGGTACCATATAGGCCTGCCAAGGAATCGCGATGGTAGCGATATAGCCGAGGAACAGGATATTCTTCCCTTTGAACTGCAGCTTGGAGAATGCATAGGCCGCGAAGCTTGAGGTCAGCAGCTGCAGAATCGTAACAACTACGGACAGCTTGGCCGTATTATAGATGAAGCGGCCCAGCGGAATCCGGGTCCAGATGTCCACAAAATTTTGCCAGCGCGGCACATCCGGAATCCACTGCATCGGGAAGGAAAAGACATCCTTGTTCATCTTAAGTGATGAGGACAGCATCCATACATAAGGAATCAGCATACAGAAGACTGCTACAGCGAGCAAAGCGTATACTAATACTTTTACGCTGACTCTGAAGATTTTATTAGAACCTACCATATCATTCATATCCCCCTATTATCCGTACTTCTTCTCGCCGCGGAACTGGACAATGGTAATACCAAGCACCAGCAGGAACAGCACAATAGCCATGGCGCTGGCATATCCGTAATCAAGCGAACGGAACGCCGTGTTGTAGATTTGATAGACCATTACTCTTGTTGAGTCGTTCAGCTGATTGTCGGCACCGGCAAACAGGTTGATGAAGATATCGTAGACCTTGAACGAATTAATGACCAGGATCATCAGGACAAAGAACGTCGTGGGTGCCAGCTGCGGAACGGTCACATTGCGGAACCGTCTCCAGGCGCCTGCGCCGTCGAGCTCAGCAGCCTCATATAATTCCGGGTTGATCCCCTGGAGGCCTGCAAGGTAGATAACCATGTAGTACCCCATATTTTTCCAGACCGTAAACAGGATGACTGTGAACATCGCCCACTCTTTATCCGCCGCCCAGCGGGGCAGATCCTCAATCGGAACGCCGGAGATCAGATGCAGGATATTGTTCACAGGGCCCATAGTCGGGCTGAAAATAAAGTTCCACACTGCCGCCACCGCTACAAGCGAAGCAACATAGGGGAAGAAGAAAACAGTACGCATAAAGTTACGGGCAATAATCTTCTGGTTCAGCAGAATAGCCAGCGCAAGGGCAACAGCCATCGTGAACGGTACAACGCCGATGGTATACACAATCGTGTTCCACAGCGCTTTATGGAAGGTGGTATCCTTGATCAGCCGGGCAAAGTTGTCAAAGCCGACGAATTCCATCGGATTGGCTCCGTCCCACTTGACAAATGCCAGGACAAACGCAAAGAACATAGGGACAAGCGTAAAGATGGCAAAGCCGATAAAGTTCGGCGCAATAAAGCTGTATGCTACGAGATGATCCCGGACGCCCTTGGACAGTATGCTTTTGGGGGCTTTTTTTGGTCTAAGTACGGTTTCATTTTGCATTCCTTCTCCTCCAAACCTTCTATGCAAAGGGCGGGCATGGCCCGCCCCCTGAGAATTACCGCTATATCCTGCCTTAGTTGTTCAAAAGCGACTGCACACGGGTATTCATGTCCTTCAGGCCTTCGTCAATCGTCGCATTCTTGGTCATGATGTTGTCATGCGCTTCATTCAGGATGACTTCGATATCCGCGCTCTTCTCATGCATAGGCATTTCCAGGTAAGTCTGCACAGTAGTCAGGGCAGCCTTGCTGTTGTCGTCTGCAGGGAAACCGTCGATGGAAGTGATCGAGCTGATAACCTCATCATTTTTGATCGCCGGAATCGTACCTGTGGAAGCAATGACAGAAGCACCGTCCTCACCAGTTACGAACTTCATGAAATCAAGGGCAGCTTCCTTGTGCTCGGACTTCTGGTTAACCGCCAGGGAAGTGATGGTTCCCAGTGTGGTTCCCGCTTCAACGCCGTCCGGATGCGGATATTTCACGATACCCCAGTTGGTTGCCTGGGACTCGCCGCTTTTCACCTTTTCAATCTGGGTGGCGATGAACCAGCTGCCCATGTTCATCATGGCAACGGAGTTGTTGTAGAATACGCCGGAATAGTGCGTGCTGGAGGTCTTCAGTGTTGCATAATCCATCACGATACCGTCTTCCTGCTCTTTCAGGATACGCTCATAGGTAGGCTTCAGGAAATCGTAGCTTCCGTCCACTACAGTGTTCTTGCCGTCCAGGATGCCGAACAGCTGAACCGCACTGCGCCAGGTGTGATAATGTGCACCGTATACCTTTTCCGCGCCGCTGCCGGAGGTCATCTTTCTGGCCAGCTCATCGTATTGGTCGAAGGTCATATCGTTGCTCGGATATTCAACCCCTGCCTTGTCGAACAGGTCTTTATTGTAATACACGATCCAGAAGTCGCTGCGGAAAGGAAGTGCATACACTTCATCGTTCACTTCAATCTGCTCTACAGTACCGCCATACAGCGCCGGATCAATGCTGTTTGTGCCCATGAAGCCTTTTAACGGCTCAAGATGGTTCTGCTTCACCAGGTTGGAGTAGCCCGGAATGTCCTTGATGGTCAGGATATCGAGATCGGCACCGCCGGACAGCTGCGTGCTCAGCATCGTCATATAGTCGGTGGAGCCAAGGTCAACGTACTCGATTGTCACGTTCGGATGCTCTTTCTGGTAAGCCTCGATCAGCGGTTTATAGTAAGCGGTTGCTTCCCAATCCCACAGCGCCCATTTCAGGGTAACAGGCTCCTGGCTCGGTTCGGAGGAAGCGCTTGCATTGGTTCCGGCAGGAGCAGCAGTAGCAGCGGCATTGTTCTGGGCATTATTGTTGTTGCCGGAGCAGCCCGCCAGCAGGCCCACGGAGAGCATTGCAGTAAAGGTCATGCCATACACTCTTTTGTAATTCATTGATTTATCCCCTTTTCTTCTTGTTTTGTTGACCAGTCATCATCTTCTGAAGCTATTTCACATTCTACCGGGTTACAGCCCGGGATGGGATGTATTTTCCTGCTCAGATCATTCACTTTTGTGTTCTGTTTGCGCTTTCATTGTCCTCGACCTGTAATTTTCTATTCAAAACCTGTAAAATTCCCGGTTCCTGCCTCCCCCTCTATTTTGAAATACAGGAATATGCTATGGTGGTTATAATGCATTCTCTGCCGTTAACCGGCATTATTGTAAACGCTTCAATCCATTTTTTTATTGATAAAGGAGAGAATCATCACGAATAGAAGATCTACCATCAAAAGCCGCATCATCCTGATTATGATTGTGTTTGCACTGCTGATCGCGACCATGCTGTCCTTTTTCAGCTATGAGCTCATTTCCTATTATCAGCGTAAAACGACAATCCAGGCAACCGAGTTCAATCTGCAGCTTGTCTCCCATATTATAGAACAAGACCTGCTCAACCTGTCCGTGCTGGCAATGACCAGCAGTACTAATTCTACTACTAATACGCTGCTGGCGGATTATTTCGAATCACCCGATGCCAAGGCCAGGGATGCGCTGGATGTATTCAGCTCGATGCAGGAGGATTTTCAGATTAACCGCTCCTACAATTATGTCCGCCGGCTGATCGTAACGGATAATAACGGAAAATTCCTGCAGCTCGATAATTCAGTCAGTGTGTCCACTCCGCTCACGATCCACAATATCGGCCAGATTACCGGACTGAACAACGAGGCTACAGAGGAATATGACCAGGTGATCAAGGACCCGCTCTCCACCGCCTATGGCATTCCGTTTATTCTGCCGATTTACGGGGACCATGCCTCCCGGATCGGGACCGTCTACCTGCTGGTCAACACCTCGGTCATTACCGACAAGCTGAAGGGCTACACCCTGCCGGAGGATTCGCGCCTGCTGCTGACGCTCGGCACCAATCATTATGAGATTATCGGTGACAAAATACAGCAGATTACAACCCCCTACGAGCCCGTCGCTTATACCGAGGACGAGCCTGTCGGCCCGATGACCAAGCTGTCTGAGATCAGTCTGGAAGATAAGGAGCGGACGCTGGCCGTCTCCTACGTGGTCAGAAGCGGAGTTGAGCTGACCCAGACCATTGCCGGCAACCAGTTCGCGCCAAAGGCAAATATATGGATACCGATTATGTTCGGCGTCTGTATGTTAGTACTTGTGCTCAGCGGCATTATTACCCTGTATCTGACCCGGACGATCAGCCTGCCGGTGGAGAAATTGAAGAAACGGATCGACAAAATCGCCCAGGGCAACTTCCTGCTCGACCGCAACATAGAGTGGAACAGTGAGCTTGGGGATGTAGGCCGGGGTATTAACCGCCTGTCCCAGGATATCATTGCCCTGATGGACAGCAGGCTGGCCGATGAGAAGCAGAAGCAGGAGCTGGAGTACCGGATGCTGCAGAACCAGATCAACCCCCATTTTCTCTATAACACGCTGAATTCGATCAAATGGATGGCTACCATCCAGAATGCTACAGGTATCGCGGAAATGACCACCTCCCTGTCAAGGCTGCTGCGCAGCATTGCCAAAGACAACCGCCGCCTGCTGCCGCTGCGTGATGAGCTGAACCTGCTGGAGGATTATTTCCTGATCCAGAAATACCGCTACGGCAGCACGGTAACGATGGTGCAGAGCATCGCGGACGAGGAGCTGCTATCCGGCCTGATTCCGCGCTTTACCCTGCAGCCGCTGGTGGAGAACGCGATTTTTCACGGCATTGAGCCCAAAGGCAGAGGCGACATCCAGATTACCGTGGCCAAAAGCGGCTTCGCCGACATTCTGATTACAGTCGAGGATAACGGGGTCGGCATGCCGGAGGAACAGATCTCGCATATTCTGTCCAAGCAGGAGGATGGGGCAAAGGGGCTGTTCGAGAACATCGGACTGCGCAGCGTGAATGAGCGGCTGCAGCTGGCGTTCGGGGAGCCTTACGGGCTGTCGATTGAGAGCAAGCCGGGACAATATACGCAGATGAAAATTATGATTCCGTTCCAGCTGAAGGAATAGTCTGCACTACTACAAGCAAGGAAGTGATAATCTTGATCAAGCTGCTGATTGCCGATGATGAGGCACTTGTCTGCATAGGTTTGCAATCCATGCTCAAATGGGAGCAATACAATATAGAGATTGTCGGTATCGCCCATAACGGAGCCCAGGAAGAGGAAATGATCGACAGCCTGCGCCCGGACATTGTAATCAGCGACATCAAAATGCCGATTAAAACCGGTCTGCAGGTCGCTGATTCGGTCCGCAAAAAATACGGCCGCGTCCCCCTGTTCATCATCCTGACCAGCTACGAGGAATTCGAATATGCGCGCAGCGCCATAGAAGTGCAGGCTGCCGATTATCTGGTGAAGCTGGAGCTGACGCCGGAGACGCTCGCTGCCTCTGTCCAGCGGGCGATTACCCTGCTCGGGGAATATCAGACGATTGAGAGCTATCCCAAGCTGGGGCACCGCGGCAACCTGCAGGCCGAGCGCGATAAGTTCTTCGTCCGGCTGTTCAACAATCTGTTCGAGAACAAGAACCAGTACCTGCTGCAAAAGGAGGATCTCGATCTCGACCTCAGCGGCACGGCCTATGTGGTCTGCACCTGCCGGATTCTCGGCCCGGACACGGTTCCGCCGCGCGGGGATAAGCTGGTCGCCCTCTGCTCAAGCACGGTGCAGATGGCCAAGGATACCCTTACGTCCATCAGGCCCTGCCATGTAACCAGCCTCGACCTGCGTAACTTTGCCGTAACCCTGCCTGTCTGCGGAACCGATCCGCAGCTATGGATGCCGGATACCCGCAAGCTGCTGGCCGATATGGCCTCTGTGCTCCATAACTATTTCAATGTGACGATTATCGGGGCAATCGGCTTTGCCGTTGAGGACCCTTATCTGCTGCGGGAGAGCTATCTCGCCGCCCGCAAAGCGCTGCCGGCTGCGGTCAATGCCCAGTCCTTCGTCTTTTTCTCCGAGGGTAAGCCGCCGGAGCAGGACTTTCCGCTGTTTGATTTCTCGGAGTCGCGCTCGGAGATCCGCCGGGCCTTTGAGGAGATGGATACCCAGGCGCTCTATGCCATCATCTCCAGAATGATTGAGATCTTCGACGGGCGTTCAGACCTGCTCGTTCCGGCCACCGATGCGGCCTGTAATATTCTCTACATGGCTACCTCCCTGCTGGCGGACGGTGAAGAAATGATTGAGCATATTTTCGGGCATGAGCCGGAGGGCTACCGGGCAATCTACCAGATGCATTCTATTGAAGAGATCGCCGGCTGGCTGGTCTGCTTCCGCGACGGCGTATCGGAAATGCTGTCCACCCGGAGACAGAGCTACAAGGAGCAGATCGTCAAGAATGTCCAGGAGTATATCAAACGCAATCTTGGCTCCAAGCTTTCGCTCAACCAGGTAGCCGATGTATTCAACTTCAGTCCCAACTACCTGAGCCACTTGTTCTCCAAGACCGCCAAGGTCAATTATGTCGAATATATCACCGAGACCAAAATGACAGCCGCCAAAGAGATGATGCTGCGCGGCGAAGGCCGGATCTATGAAATCTCGCAGAAGCTCGGCTATGAGAGCGCCTTCTATTTCAGCAAGGTGTTCAAGAAGGTCACCGGCATGTCCCCGCGGGAGTATATGCAGCAGGCCGAAGTCGGTGCACAGGCCGCACGGGATACCAAAGAGAACAGCCGCTCATAGATAAGCCCGTTACGAATTTTCCTGCTCCGCCGCCTGAACAGCGTCTGAAAATGCATGAAGGGGAATAGGTATCTATATCAGGGGATTCATCTGAAGGAGGATTTATTATGCATCAGGCCGCAGCCTATGCCGCAGCAGTCCCTCCCCATACCTATATCACCTTTCTCGCTCTAGTCGAAGCTATCATTCCTTATACAGCAGCCTGTTCTGCGCCTGGGGACGTACAATCTGCCGGAGCTGTTCAATTCGGTGTCCACGAGTATTTAATCTGGGAACTGGACCACAATCTGTCCCTTTGGCAGGGCTTTTATCTGACAGCAGTACCGTTATCCGCTCCTACAGCAGAGCTGCTCAATTATGGGGCAGCCCAGTTTACCGCATTAGGGTACAATCAGGCCCCTCCCTGCTGCGCTGGCCGGACCGGGTGCCCGTTTGCCGATCTCCATCCTGCAGACCGGATTCGGGTGCTGTCCATGCTGGAGCAGTCGGATCAGCTTGATTTGGCCCCGTTGCCGCCTCCCTACCGGAATGACCTGGGGATTGTCCGGTACATGATAGATTTTATCAGCAGGCAGACCCTGTTCGGGAATTATTCGGAATGGCCGGCATACGGAAGCACCCGGCTGAGAGTCCCGACAGAACGGAGGCTGGAGTGTTTCCCGCCGGGCTGGAGCCAGGTGCGCTATCCGGGCGTTGTCCCGGGCTACCGGGCCTTTATGGGCAGTGTATTGACCATTGAGCGGCAAGGAGGAGGAACATCTATTGTGTGCAGCTGAGTCTATGTTCGATGCTGATGTCATCGTTATCGGTTCAGGCGGCGGCGGTGCTGTTGCCGCCAAGGAGCTGGGAGAAGCCGGCTTGAAGGTTCTGGTACTGGAAGCGGGGGCCTGGTACGGCAACAAGCACTGGGCGAACCCGAACAGTGAGCATGGCGGGGATTGGAGCTCTGATTATAAGGATCTGGATATCGGAATTTATAAAAAAGTCTTCAACTCATACGAGAACAATATGAATGATGTGGTTTCCGGCACCTTTCGCTTTGGCCCTGCCGACAGGCGCCGTACACCCTGGCACCGGATTATGCGGCAGAAGGGGGACATCTGGCAGGCCTCCGGCGTCGGCGGCACGACTCAGCATTACTGGTCACAGTCTCCGCGGGCTTTTCCCCAGGCCATTGATCAGGTATGGCCGCTCAGCTACCGGGAGCTGATTCCGTACTATGAGAAGGCCGAAGCTACCTTGCCTGTCCAATTCTCACCCACAACCCCCAAGGAAGAGCTTTTTTATTATGGTGCCAAAAAAGCCGGCTGGCAGCTGAATCCAACGCTGAACGTAACCACTCCGGGCTACCGCCCCAATCCGAACGCCATTCTGCCTCCCAACGACCGTCTGATGGACCCCGGCTGTTCACTTGAAGAGCTGTCGGATATGGAAGGATGTACGCTTAGGGGGAATTGTGTCAACGGATGTGCATCTGGTCCTTCGGTAGACAGGATTGCCAAACGCAGCACACTTGTCAGCTATGTACCGCTCGCCCTAAAAACCGGCAATGTTGCGATCAGGCCCAACTCCTTCGTCATCAAAGTCCTCACCTCGCATGACCCCAAGGAGGGCCTGCGTGCCACCGGTGTCCAGTTCAGGGATACATGGACCGGAGAAATCGGAGAGCTGACGGCCAGAACGGTTATTATGGCAGCCGGCTGCATCGAAACACCGCGGCTGTGGCTGAATTCCAGCCTTCCTTTTAATGAATGGGTCGGCAGAGGGTTAACCAATCATTGCTTCGATTGGGTTGGCGGCGTATTCGAGGAGAAGGAGCTTATGCGGATTATGGGCCTGCCCGAGGTCTACCCTTATGTGGGCCATACTTCAGGAGCCAGGGTTGATATTCCGGGTACCGGAATCTTTCAGGTCTCCTGCCTGAGTCCGGGATTGATGTCTTTTCTGACCTATGGCTTCAGTGAAGCTGGCTATAATGCACTGAACCCGCCGGAGCCCGGAGAGCCATGGAATATCCGCGGCCGGGTCGTTGGTCCGCAGCTGAAGGAGTTAATGAGGAATTATAGCCGGACCATGACCATGCTGCTCCTGACGGATGATGATACGCTTTACCGGAACCGGGTTGAGGTTGACCCTCTGCTCAAAGACGAGCATGGCCCGATTCCAATCGTGTATTACACCCCCAGCCCGAAGACACTCAAACGGCGTGATCAGCTGGCAAGATATGCGTCTGAAACCTTGCGGCAAGCCGGTGCCAGGCAGATTATCCGCTCGGATACCCCTTTTGGCTTCATGCTCCATCTGGAGAGTACGATGCGGATGGGCTATGTGACCGATACCAACTGTGAAGCCTTTCAAGTGAAACGCTTGTTCATTGCTGATAACAGTGTGCACTTCAATGGGATCGGCGGCCCCAATCCGACACTTACAACCCAGGCGCTGGCTACACGGACAGCAGAAAAGATAGTAGCCAAATATTTCAGCTAGCCTCCCGGCACGGTGGAATAATAGAGCACTGCACCGGATATAGCAAGTATGATAAGGAATGCAATAATCTTACCGAGAGCCTTCACCGCCCTGCACGTCCTTTCTTCCAGCATTTGTGTACCATGCAAGAAGTATCTGCAGCAGCAGAGAAAATATACCCTATACACAAGGCTATTCCTGGAGGCTGATACCGCTCTAAGAATAGCCTTTTTCCAATTGTAATGGATAACGAGGTAATTGATGGTGAATATTAAAGGCTCTGGAGGTGGCAGGCTGATGAGAGCAAACAAACGGGCAACCGATCCTTTTGCCAAAAAAGCAAGTGCACTTGAACCTGAAATCGATATCGAAATTTCCGAACGGATGAAGGATAACAAGAAATGCATTGCCCAGGTATTCGCAAATTGCTGCGATCTGGTTGTACGGGAGCTGCTCATCTTCGGCTCTATGCCCGCTGTAGTGGTTTACTTCGATGTCCTGATTGACAAGCAGCTGTGGGATGATGGCTTCCTTGAGCCTCTTATGCAGGAAGCAACACCTCCAATCCGCAGTCTTTCCCAGCTGCAGGAGCAGCTTAAATACGGGTTTTCTTCCATTGTGCAGCCTTCAGTAGTGATGAATATGACTGAAATCGCCAGACGTATTGTCAGCGGTGAGACAATACTGTTTGTTGAGGGCTCTGCGCAAGCCTTTGCCTTCTCGCTCAAGGATAAGCTGAACCGCGCGCTGGATGAGCCGTCAACGGAAGCCGTTATCCGCGGGCCGCGCTACGGATTCATTGAGAAAATGTCGATTAATCTGGCCCTGATCCGGCACCGGCTCCGCACCCCCCGGCTGAAAACAGAAAAACTTACTGCCGGCAGCCTCTCCCGTACGGATATTACCATCGTGTACATTGAAGGGATCGCTGACCAAAGTGTGGTAGAGGAAGTTAAAAGGCGGATAACAGGCATTGATATGGATAGTATCCTCGAATCCGGTTATATCGAAGAATTAATCAGCGATCATCCTTATTCCCCGTTCCCTGTCATGCAGGCAACCCAGCGCCCGGACATGACTACAGGTTCATTAATAGAGGGGAAGATAGCCGTTATCACTGACGGCTCGCCTATGGTGCTCATCCTGCCCGTTACCTTCTGGTTCGGCTTTCAGTCTGCAGAAGATTATTATATGAAATTTATGTTTGCGACTATGCTGCGCTGGCTGAGATATCTGTTTGCCTTTTTTGCGATGGCACTGCCCTCCATTTTTATTGCCGTTACAACATTTCATCAGGAAATGATCCCGACAAGCCTGACACTAAGCCTCGCCGCCGCACGTGAGGTTGTTCCTTTCCCGGCAATCGTCGAGGCGCTGATTATGGAAACTACCTTTGAAGCCCTGCGCGAGGCCGGAATCCGCCTTCCCCGCCCGGTCGGCCAGACGATCAGCATTGTAGGTGCACTGGTTATCGGACAAGCAGCCGTTCAGGCCGGAATCATCTCGGCTACAATCATCATTGTCGTATCTATTACCGGGATCTCTTCCTTCCTGATCCCTAATCCGGGGATGAGCCAGGCTATCAGCATAATCCGCTTTCCGCTCATGCTGCTCGCTGCAACGTTCGGCCTGTACGGGCTGGGAATCGGCTTACTCGTCATCCTGGTCCATCTGGTGAATTTGCGTTCCTTCGGTGTACCCTATATGTCCCCGGTTGCCCCTATTACGGTCAACGGACTGGCTGACACATTATGGAGGGCCCCGTGGCAAGCCTTAAAAAAGCGGCATAAACATACGAGGCATTAATTGGAGTGGGATTGAACATGAGCAGATTTGTAAAGACGTGCAGATGTATGCTTCTTCTGATTATCCTCTGTATGACGACCGGCTGCTGGGACCGCAGAGAAATGGATGATCTCGCACTGATCATGGGCAGCGGGATCGATCTTACGGATAGCGGACTGATTGAGGTATCCTATCAGATTGCGCTCCCAACAGGCATACCCAGTGCTGTGAAATCAGGGGGCAGCCAGAAGCAGGTTGTCGTCATTTCGGCCAAAGGCAATGATTTGCAGGAGGCGCTGGGCCGGATACAGCAGCAAATGTCCAGATACGTTTATTTTGGCCACAGGGAAGTATTCCTGATCGGGGAAAATTACGCGAGGCAAGGACTTAATCAGGTTCAGGATCTTTTTACCCGGTTCCCGGAGACCCGTTACAACAGCTACGTCTTAACAGCCTATGGGGCAACAGCCAAAGAAATACTGAGCACCCCCTATCCAATGGAACTTATACCGGCACTCGCAATCAGCAAAATTCAGAGCAGCAGACAAAGCTTCTCCGTAAAGTTCGATGAATTTCTGGAAGCCTTCGCCTCACCCGGAACATCGCCGGTAACTGCGGCCATCCGGATTATCCATAAGGGAACAGATAAAGAATCAGTAGCAATCGACAGGGCTGCCGTCTACCTCGGCAATAAATTGAGCGGATTTACTCAGCCCGCAGAGCTTGAGCTGCTGCGCTGGTGGATTGGCGACCCCTACCGTCTGAGCTTTACAATTCAGGCAGAGCCTGAAGATAAGGATTACAAAGGGACCATAAGTGTAAAGTCATCAGAGAGCAGTGTACATGTGCATACCAGAATAGTGGACGATCATCCCGAGGCTAAAGTCATTTTTCACACCGTGGTTAAGGTAGTCTCTAACAACACAAGGCTGAATCTGGACAATGAAAAGAACAGAAAAAACATAGAGCAGCAATTCTCCAGACAATTACAGGGCAGGTTCGAAGAATTGCTCACACATGTCCAGAAGGGAATGAAGTCTGACATCTTTGGCATGGGTGAGGAGATCCATATTGAGCACCCTTATTCCTGGAAAAAGATAAGAGGCTCCTGGGCCGAAATTTTCCCCGCAATGCCAGTACAGGTTGAAGTTGAATTTCAAATTGAGCAATTAGGCAAAACACATGGCCGTGCTTATCTGGAAAAATAGCAACATCATCAAATGAAGAGGATGCACACAATGAATCTGAAAATTTCCGGCATGCAGGTATTCTGGATCATCTTAAGCATGAATCTCGGGATGACCCTGGTGATGACGCTAACTCCGAGTCTGCAGGCTGCTAAGCAGGATGCATGGCTCTCCATTATTGCAGCAGGCTGTATTGCACTGCTCATTGCCTTACTGGTAACGGCAGTCGCCCGGATCTTTCCGGGCCAGAATCTAATCGACTATGCGCCTTTGGTATTTGGGACCTGGCTGGGCAAGCTGGTAATCGTCATCTATCTTGTACAGTGGTACACGATTATCCCTATTGTGCTCCGCCAGTTTTCCGACCTTGTTAATATTATGCTGCTTCCGGAGACGCCCAAGCAATTCGTAATTCTGCTGATGGTCCTGCTGATTGCTTATGCCACCTATGCCGGAGGCATTGAAGGAATTGGACGCTGCAGCGAATTCCTCGGGCCCATTATTCTAATAATGGTCATACTCGTCCTGTTTGCCAACAGCAATAATATTAACTTGAAGCATATTCTCCCCGTCTATGCGGATAGCGGCTTGAAGGATATTTTTCGGGGCTCGCTGGCCCCTGCTTCATATCTGGGCCATTCAGTCGAGTATATGATGTTTGCTTCCTTTTTGTCCAAGCCGCGCAAGGGGCGGGCCTATACCATCTGGGCGGTATTGATTGCGAACCTGATTGTTCTATTGACCACAATCATTATCATTGCTGTGCTCGGAGTTAATCTTAGCCCTAACATGTGGTATCCCTTTTTTGAAATGACCCAGAAAATCTCACTGTTTGGCTTCATCGATAATTTCGATGCCGTTCCTGTCGTAATCTGGGTATCCAGTGTATTCGTCAAGCTGGCCGTCTATTTCTTCCTGGTAAGCTACGGAACCGCACAATTCCTTAAGATAAAGAGCTGGAGAATCATGATAGGCTTCATTGCTCCGGTTATGTTCGTCTTTGCGCTGATTCCGCAAAATGTAATTGAAGCTACAACCAATTATCTGCAGCGCTACTGGGTGCCCATCGCTATGCCTGTGAATATGCTGGGGCTGCCTTTACTGCTGTTAGTAATAGGAACCTTGAAGAAAGGAACCGGGACTGCCGCTGCGGCAGGCGGGAATAGCGACCAGTAACGGGATTTTCGGTGATAAGCATCACCTGTCCTCCAGTACCTCTATTTTAAAATCCTTATAATACTGTCTGGTGGCCTCAGTCGAGCAGGAATAGGCAATAGCGTTGTGGACATCCAGCAGCGTCAGCCGGCAGTTGTGCTTTGCTCCGGTATCGATGCCGGTTAACCCGGGCTTTCTCCAGACCTCGCCTGCTTTGGCACCTATTTTAAAGGTTGGTGTATGCCCGAAAATAATACCTTTGCCGGCGTACGCCGGC
>NZ_CCDG010000010.1 GCF_000723885.1 Paenibacillus camerounensis | reverse complement strand
CATATATAAAGGATATAATAAAAAATAAAAGGGTTTCGAGCGGAAAGGAGCTTAACCATGAGGGCTGACCGTTTATTATCTATACTGCTCCTGCTGCAGGCCCGCGGCAAAGTCAGCTCCCGCGAGCTGGCCGGACTTCTTGAGGTCTCTGAACGGACTATAGTGCGTGATATGGAGGCACTTAGCGCGTCCGGTGTTCCAGTATTCGCCGAAAGAGGGCGAGACGGCGGCTGGTTGCTGCCGGCAGGCTACAGAACCGCCTTAACCGGGATGAAGCCGGGGGAGATAGGTTCACTGCTCCTGACAGCCGATTCCGCTGTCATTGAAGCGCTTGGCATCAAGGAGGACTATTCCTCTGCCGTCCGTAAGCTGGAAGCGGCGGCGGCCCAGCCGCAGCACTCACAGATCCAGCTGCTTAACCAGCGCATTCATATCGACGGCGCAGGCTGGCATCCTTCCGGGGAAGCGTATCCTTACCTTACTCTCCTGCAGGAAGCTGTATGGACAGACCATAAGGTGTTGATTGTATACAGCAATAATGATGAGCGCAAAGAACGGCTGATCTCCCCGCTGGGTCTCATTGCCAAACGCGGTGTCTGGTATGCCGCTGCCTTAAGCGGCGGAGAGCTGCGGACTTTCCGGGTATCCCGGATTATTTCTGCTGAATTAACGGATGACGCCTTTACCCGTCCGGCAGGCTTTGATCTGGCACGTTACTGGGAGGAATCCACTGCTTCATTTAAGGCAGCACTGCCCAGGTATCCTGTTACCCTGCTGCTCAGCGCCTCCGGCATGAAAACCCTTAGGCAGGAGCGTTATGCAGCCGTACTGGCTGCAGCGCCTTCATCCAAAGCAGGCTGGCAGAAGGTTCAGGCTGAGTTTCACACACCGGAATCAGCCTGCACAATCATTTTGTCTCTGGGACAGGAGGCTGTTGCAACAGCGCCTGAGGAGCTGGTGAACATGCTGATAGAATCTTTGCAGGGAACCTCTATTTTATATGAAGAAATTGCGCAATCCGCCTCAGCCGGGGAATCTGGACTTTGAAGTTTTATGTCAGTTTTTACAATAGACTGTTTCCCCGCAGATCACCTATACTATTACAATACACACCATCTTTTTTAGGGGGAACTTTATTATGGACTGGATGACCAAGCTTCCGTTAAAGCAGAGAATCGTTGCCGGCTGTTACCTTGTTGCCGCTTTGTTCGCTGTCCCGGTTTTAATCACTCTTGTAATGATTGGCAAAATCGTTCTCGGCATTATCCTTATTGCTGCACTGGCCGGTCTGACCTACCCTCTCGCGCGTTTCGTTGAGAGAACGCTTACATCTTCATTTGATGAATTCTCCAATGTTACCCACACCATTGCCAAGGGCGATTTTACAAGCCGGGCTGATGAGAACGGGTCGATGGGCGAGGTCAGCCGCTCCTTCAACGTTATGATTGACAAGCTCAAGAGGATTCTGACCGAAGCGTCACAGATCACACGCCATGTAATGGATGCCAGCAGAGGCATCGAGGACAAGAATCACAGCCTCAAAATTGTAATGGCCCAGGTGGCCTCCTCCTCCAACGAGCTGGCGGTCGGCGCCAATGAGATCTCAGCGGATATTGCGGACATGACGGAATCCATCAAGGATATTGAAACCAAGGTGGCTAACTACACTCACTCCACCAAGGAAATGAATAAACGCTCCATACATACGCTTGAATTGGTTGAGCAGGGACGACTGTCAGTAGATACCCAAGCGGAAGGCATGCGCAAAAACATCGAGGCTACCAACAAGGTTGCCGGTACCATTGAGGCGCTCTCCCAGAACGCACGCGGCATTTCCATGATAGCCAAGTCCATTACCGAAATCGCTGAGCAGACCAATCTGCTGTCGCTGAATGCTTCAATCGAGGCGGCACGCGCAGGTGAGCACGGACGCGGCTTTGCCGTTGTCGCCCAGGAGGTCCGCAAGCTTGCAGAGGAGTCAACCGCCTCAACCAAAGAAGTCTTCGGCCTGATTCGCAGCATTGAAACTGATATTAAGCAGGCTGTAGAGAATATCGCGATTAACGAAGAGGTTGTACAGGTACAGAATGAACTGATCGTGGAAACGGCCCATATCTTCTCCCAGATCGTCCAAAGCGTTCAATACATAACCGAGCAGATCGCCGCCTTTTCCCAGGAGAGTGACCTTATGCTGGAGAGCGCCCTCAAAATTTCCGGTGCCATTGAAAATATATCGGCAATTACCCAGCAGACGGCAGCCGGTACTGAAGAGGTGTCCGCAGCCATGAATGAACAGATCAATGCTCTCCAATCCGTTGCTGATGAGACAGACAAAATGACCCAGGCAGTATTCCAGCTGCAAAAAACCATTCACATTTTCAAGTTCTAAGCAAGTATTACTTCAGTCCTAGAGCTGCCGCTTACATCATGCGGCAGCTCTTTTGATTTTTGTAAGACGGATTCACTAAATTGTCCTGCAATTCGTCAATTTTCGCACTTTTCTGCATAATTGTATTGACAATGATAGAGTTAAAAATATATTGTAAAAGTAAATTTAACCAAAGAAATATTATCCAACTTAGTACCTAACCAAATATCGGCAAAGTTCTCCGAAAGGAAATGACGCAAAGCCATGGATCTACAGTCTCAATTCTTGGGACCAGGATAGCCAGGTTGCAGCCGGGACGTTAGAATAATTACGTTCTCAACGGCTATACGTGCAACTGGCCTGTGCTCATTAGAGCACAGGTATTCTATTGTCACTTGAGTCGCTAGAAAAATACACAACGGATAGGGTGGAACTCTTGAAAACAGTCGCAGATTATATGGCTGAGGCACTTCACAACCTTGGCGTAACACATTCCTTTGGTATTATTGGCAAATCTATTTGTCCTATAGCTCTTAAGATGGTTGATTACGGGATTGAATTTATTCCGGGCAGACATGAGTCCAGCTGCGGCTTCGAAGCCGCCGGCTACGCACTCAAAACCGGAGGGCTTGGTGTTGCCTTCGGGACCTCCGGCCCGGGCGGAACCAACCTCCTTACTGCAGCGGCACATGCGAAAGCCAATAATCTCCCTGTTCTGTTCATTACCGGTCACCAGTCCATTAAAGAGCTCGGAATTCCCCAGTGCCAGGACTCTTCATCCTATCTGGCTGATCTGGCGGATATGTTCAGACCGGCTACCTTATTCAGCAAGCTGGTAGAGCGCGGAGATCATTTCAGTACGATTTTTAATCATGCCATTTCTATAGCCCTGAGCGGCAAACGCGGGCCGGTACATCTGTGCATCCCTTTTGATGTACAGACCGAAATGCTTGAGGAATGCCGCATTGTCATTCCTGAGCGCGAGACTGTTGTCAGCACCGGTAATTTTGAACGCGTAATCGCTGCTATTAACGAATCAACCCGTCCGCTTATTATCGCCGGTAAAGGCGTTAACCGTTCAGGAACACACCAGGAGCTTATTCAACTGGCCGAAACCTTTAATATCCCTGTTGTTACCTCGCCGGGCGGAAAAGGCGCTATCGCCTGGGACCATCCGCTGTACCATGGCCCGTGCGGTGTAGGCGGCTGCAAGCACGGGGATGACATGCTGAACAGCAGCGATCTTTATATTGTGCTCGGCTCACGCCTGAGTGATATGACAATCTGCAATCTAAAAGCGGAAAATCATCCGGCAACACTGATCCAGTTCGATTCCGATCCTACCTTTGTCGGCAAAATCTTAAATTCGCAGACGATTTCGGTCAGCGGTGATCTGCGTGACAACCTGAGCTACTATCTTCAGCATATCGACAGAGATACCGTTGTCAGACATGAGATCACAGCAGATGCTAATTACCATGACGAATTGCCTATATTGCCTAAGCTCTCGATTGCTTCGGTCCTGAGTACACTAAGCGATCAGATTCCTTATAACAGCTCGCTATTTGTAGATGACGGCAGCCACGGCTTCCATGCCGTGAAATGGTACAATGTTAAGAAACCGGGAAGCTTTATCTTTGATGCTTATTTTGCCTGCATGGGCAACGCTATCGGCATGTCGATCGGCGCCAAGGCGGCGTCACCTGATGAGACCGTTCTCTGCATCACAGGAGACGGCTGCTTTATGATGCTGGGCGCAGAGATCAATACTGCAGTCTGCAAGAACCTTCCGGTTATTTTCATCGTGGTTAATAACATGCAGCTGGACATGGCCCTCAAGGGTATGGAAAAGACAACCGGCAGAATCGACGGTACCCTCTTCGAGGTTCCGATGGATGCAGCGAAGTTCGGTGAGTCCCTCGGCGCCGTAGGCTATAAGTGTGAAACTGCGGAGCAATTTGCCGCAGCTATTGATGACGCAGTTGCTTCAGGAAAGGTAGCTGTTATTGAACTGCTTACTGACCGTGACGAAATGCCTCCGACGGCGCACCGGGTATTGAATCTTTAATAACATTATTCAGGAGGTTTACTTAAGTGGAAAGTTCAGTGAACAGCGGGCTCAAGCATTTTACCAATCTCTCCGGAGACTACGGCAACAAGCAGTTAGCGCCGATTAAAGAGCATTTTCCGGAATTGGCCGAGTATATTATGGGCAATGCTTACGGCGATATTTTTCAGCGTACAACGATCGGCTCAGACTGGAAGGAAATTGCTGTCATATCAGCCCTGATTACAATGGGCCAGTTCGAGCAGCTTGGCGTTCATTATGTGATGGCTCTGCGTGTCGGCATGACTGTAGATCAGATCAAAGGCATCCTGCTGCATCTGGTTCCGGCCATCGGTGCTCCAAAGGTCATCTCTGCCTTTAATGTACTGCTTGCCACACTGGAGGAAATCAAGTAGCTTTTAAGCATGTAGAACACCCCTATCTTGTTTTGGAGGCTTGAGCAAATGGGCAAATATGTACTAAAAACCGATCCCGAGAACAAAAAGCTGCATATTTATCTGGAAGGAACCTTTTCCAATGAGGACGGCCTCAGATCAATTCAAGCCTACCAGCAGGTGGTTAATCCGATTGTCCCCTCTGAATACGAGCTGCAGATCGACTGCCGCAAACTGAATGTCACAGCTCCGGATGTGGTTCCTTTGCTGGAAAGCTGCTTTGTCATGTTCAAATCGGACGGTTTTCAGCAGGTTACCCTTGCTCTCGAGAACAATCCGCTGCTCAAGATGCAGCTCTCCCGGCTTGGACGTAAAGCCGGGCTTGAGAGCATGCTGATCGTTCCTTCATTTCAAGCTTAATTACTCAATAATGCTCTAATCAACAAAAACAAAAGCAACCTGCGGACAAGTGATAACTTGCCTGCAGGTTGCTTTTGTTATGGCGAACACCCTTAATTCGCATCCTGCTAAAACGCGGATCAGAAAGCAGCTAATGCCTTGCTTCATGCTTCTCCCAGCCCATAGTCCGCTCTACCGCGTCTTTCCACACGTTGTAGCGTTGTTCCCTCTCTTCTCCGTCCATCCGGGGCTCAAAGTCACGCTCCGCTTTATTGAAGCTCTCCAGCTGCTCTCTGGACCAGATTCCGGAGGTCAGACCGGCCAGCAGTGCTGCACCCAGCGCTGTTGTTTCGGCATAGGTGGTACGGGTCACTGTGCTGCCGAGAATGTCTGCCTGGAACTGCATCAGCAGATCATTGCGCACGGCCCCCCCGTCAACCCGCAATCCCGTGAGCGGCATACCGGCATCCTTCTCCATTGCGCCGATTACATCACGGGACTGGAATGCCAGTGCCTCCAGCGTAGCCCGTACTAGATGACCGGCGGTTGTGCCCCGGGTGAGGCCGAAGACGGCCCCGCGGGCATACATATCCCAGTACGGGGCGCCAAGCCCAGTGAACGCAGGTACTACTACTACGCCTTCACTGTCTTCCACCTCAGCAGCCTTCTGCTCAGAATCAGCCGGCCCGTCGATCAGGCCAAGCCCTTCATGCAGCCACTGCACAGCCGCTCCGGCAACAAATACACTGCCTTCGAGCGCATAATACAGCTCGTCTCCCATTCCCCACGCAACGGTGGTCAGCAGGCCGTGCTTGGAGGTAACAGCTTCTGTTCCTGTGTTCATGAGTATGAAGCAGCCTGTACCGTATGTATTTTTGGCACTGCCCGCTTCCAGACAGGTATGGCCGAACAACGCAGCCTGCTGATCCCCGAGCACAGACCGGATAGGAATTTCCGCACCGAACCAGCGGCTATCCGCGATGCCGAAATCTCCGCCGGACATGCGGACTTCCGGCAGCATCGCCCGGGGGATATTCAATTCCTGAATCAGCTGATCGTCCCATATGCGTTCATGCAGGTTATACAGCATCGTCCGCGAAGCATTGGTCACATCTGTCGCATGCACAGCGCCGCCTGTAAGCTTCCAGATGAGCCAGGTGTCCACTGTGCCGGCCAGCAGCTCCCCGCGTTCAGCACGCGCTCTGGAGCCCTCCACGTGGTCCAGAATCCAAGCCAGCTTGGTTGCAGAGAAGTAAGCGTCTACCACCAGGCCTGTCTTACCGGCAATCTCCCGGGCCAGCCCCTGGCGCTTGATCTCCTCACACTGCGGTGCTGTACGCCGGTCCTGCCATACGATCGCCGGATACACCGGTTCTCCCGTCTTCCTGTCCCAGATCAGCGCCGTTTCACGCTGGTTAGTAATGCCGATCGCCGAAATGTCCGCAGGCGCAACAGAGCTTGCCTGAATCGCATCTCTGGCCGCCGCCAGCTGGCTCTCCCAGATTTGCTCCGGATCATGCTCAACCCAGCCGGGCCGGGGAAAGGACTGCTTAATATCATATTGCCCCTGGGCTACCATACCGGCTTCTTGGTCAAACAGTATAGCCCTGGAGCTGGTAGTCCCTTGATCCAATGATAAAATCATCAATAATTGCCTCCTAAAGTGACGGGTATGTTATGTTCCACGTTGAACAAGATTAAAGGAGTCCTTTCAACAAAAAGCACCTCTGCATTCAGAGGCGCTGTCAGTCTAAGTCTGAATTTACTGTTTTTCGACAGGAAGCCGTAGCGTAAAGGTCGTGCCCTCGCCAAGCCTGCTTGCGGCAAATATCTGTCCATGATGTGATTCGACGATATTTTTAACAATGGCCAGACCCAGTCCGGTACCGCCAGACTCTCCGCGGACACGGGCCTTATCAGCCTTGTAGAAGCGTTCAAAGATAAAAGGCAGGTCATCCGGATGAATTCCGGCGCCCTGGTCGCGGATCGCAAGCTCCAGATAACGGCGGCCCTCCAGCACGATGGAACTGCCTGTAATAGAGATCTGCTTGTCGGCCGGAGTGTGCCGGAATGCATTATCCAGCAGATTCGTCAGAACCTGTTCCAACTTGTCTACATCCGCGAACTTAAGCAGCAGTTGCCCCTCAGACTTGTGCAGCTCCAGAATGATATCACGTTCCTTGGCACGCACGGTAAACTTGCGGTAGATACGTTCGAGCAGCTCGCCCATATCCACCTGCCCCATCATCATATCGGTATGACCCGCTTCCATCCGGGCGAGATCAAGCAAATCCTTGACCAGTCTGCCCATACGAAGCGATTCATCATGAATAACCTGTACCAGCTCATTCCTCTCCTCCGGAGAGGAAGCCATTCCGTCCAGCAGTGCTTCACTGTAGCCCTGCATCATGGAGAGCGGTGTGCGGATCTCATGTGATACATTTGCCACGAAGTCGCGGCGCATCTTCTCCAGCCGTACTTCCTCCGTTACATCCCGGAGTACAGCTACCGCACCACGGATGCGCTCATCCGAATAGAGCGGCGCCATATGTACAGACCACACCCCCTGACGGACATGGACATTGGCACGCTGATCCCCGCCCTGCCTAAGCGTATCCATAAACAATGGACGCAGCGGCAGCGGAACTGCGCTGAAATGTGCATGTTCCTCTCCAGGTCCGGCATCGCCTTCCGGCTGATGCTCCAGGCTCAAATCGCTCCATATCTCCAGCAGCTTCTGCCCGTGCGGATTTGTGAGGATAACCTGGCCTTCATTATCAAAGGTGATTACAGGATCAGTCATGCTGCGAAGCACGCTGGACAAATGTCCCTTCTCATGATTCAGGCTGCGGATATTCTCCTCAAGCTCTGCCGCCATATGATTGAATGACGTTGCCAGCTGGCCAATCTCATCACTGGTCCGCAGCTTCAGCCTGGTGCCGTATTGGCCGCGGCGGATATTATTCGCCGCTTCTATAACCTGCTGCATCGGCTGTGTGATCTTCGTAAACAGGAATAACGCAAAGAACGTTGTCAACGAAAACCCGATCATACAGGCATAAGTAAATAAACGTTTGATCGCCCCGGAATTGGCGAAGTTACTGTCGATATAAGGAAGCAGGAACAGTCCTACTGTAATCAGCACGACAGCAACCAGGCAGATGATCGTAACCCACAGCTTGCCGACAAGGCTTCTCCAGAAACTCACCTATTTGGGTACCTCGAGCTTGTAGCCGACTCCCCAGACTGTAGTGATCATTGCCGCTGATTCCGGTGATACTTTATTCAGCTTTTCGCGGAGTCTTTTGACATGGGTGTCAACCGTACGCAGATCTCCGAAAAATTCGTAGTTCCAGACATCCTTCAGCAGCTCCTCGCGGGAGAACACCTTGTCCGGCGATATAGCCAGATAATGCAGCAGCTCATATTCCTTCGGAGTCAGGCTGACCTCCTGTCCGCCGGCCGTGACTCGGTGGGCATCATGCTCAATAATGAGATGCGGAAATACAATATTATTGCTGGAATTGCTCTCTTTGGATAAAAAGGCTGTCGCCGACGAACGGCGCATAATAGCCTTAACCCGGTAAATGACCTCGCGCGGGCTGAACGGCTTAACCACATAGTCGTCTGCTCCCATTTCGAAGCCCTGAACGCGGTTGATCTCTTCGCCCTTGGCGGTCAGCATCAGGACCGGAGTGGACTTGACGCCTCTAAGTCTGGTTAGCACTTCGATCCCGTCGATCCCCGGAAGCATAACGTCAAGCAGGATTAGACCGTAATCATTGGCTGTAGCTTTGCGCAGCGCAATTTCACCGTCCTCCGCTTCGTCGATTTCGTAGCCTTCTTTTTCAAGATACATTTTTAGCAGGCGGCGAATCCGCTCCTCGTCATCTACCACCAGAATTCTATTCAGATGCTCAGCCATTAACAACAACCCCTTCATCAATTACAGTTGAACATTACCCTAATACGCATCACGCCTGAAGGCATGGGATTTACATTACTATAACGCAAAATATCATGGTATAAACGAATTCAGTCCGTTCCCGCATAGGAATGAAGTCCGGCAATAACCAGATTTACACCTATCAGGGTAAACATGACCACCAGAAAGCCTAATACGGCAAGCCACGCAGATCTGCGCCCCTGCCAGCCGCGGGCCAGCCGCAAATGCAGATAAGCGCTATAGAACAGCCACGTGACAAGAGCCCATACCTCCTTCGGGTCCCAGCCCCAGAACCGGCCCCAGGCAATCTGCGCCCAGATCATAGCAAAAATCAATGCTCCAAGCGTAAAGATCGGAAAGCCGATCGCAATCGCCCTGTACGTAATCTCATCGAGATCATTCTCGTCAATTCCGTCCAGCACCGGATGAATCGCCTTACCCAGCAGCCTGCGGACGATCAGGCGGAGCATAGTATAGAGAATCAGCCCGGAGAGCAGCGACCAGATGACAGTGTTGAATTTGCGCCCGGCATTAACACCGTTCATCCAGGAGGGTGCTTCAAACAGCGGCTTCGTTATACCGAGAAACGGCTGAAAAACCTCTGTTTCGCTCTGGTAAGGTGCCACAATCGGCGGCATTTTATAACTCACTTTCTCTATTGTACTATCTCCCTGCCCGGAGCTGTCAATCGTTACGTTGCTGCGGACAAAAACAGATTCGTACCCTGCTCCGCGGAAGGCGAACACACTTCCGAGAAATCCAATTATAACAATGATCGAGAAGAGAGTAAATTCAACCAGCCGCTGCTGTTTGCGGTCACTGCGTGCTGTACTGTCAAAATTCACAGTGCGCAGCAGGTACATCAGGCCGGCGGCAAAGCCGACAGCAAAGAAGGATTCGCCCAGCGCCGCAAGCGTAACATGGATATTCAGGTAAATAGACTTCAGGGAAGGGATCAGCGGCTGTACCTCCTGAGGAAACACCGCCGCATAAGCCATTACTATTATAGATACCGGAACCGCAAATACACCGAGAATGATAGTGCGGTAGATGGCAAATATCACGGTGAAGGCAACCATAATCATCATCGATAAAAAAGTCATGAATTCATACATATTGCTGACCGGAATATGGCCTGAGCCCATCCAGCGGGTAATGAAGTAAGCGAGATGGCAGAGGAGTCCGAGTGATGAGGCGATAAAAGCAGCCTTGCCCCAGCGGGCTGTATGCTCTTCAGGCTTTCTGCCGGACCAACGGCGGCCCATAATAGCGATCGTGAACAGCATAAACGCACCGCTGTACAAAAAGAAGGCAATTATAAACACATCACTGCTGAAATCGAGCAGGCTCATGCCAGACCTCCCCCGTTGTCCAATGATTTTTCATCGACTATCAGGTCAACCTTGTTCAGAACGGCTGCAATCTCGCGCCGGAAGCCGAACCAGTTCTTATTGGTATGCCCTCCAAGCACAAGCTCTCTGTCTTCCACACGGAGCCAGATGCGTCTGTGCTGCCAGTAGAAGCCCAGCACGAGCCCCAGCATTACAATCCCCGCTCCAGTCCAGACAAACGGCATTGCCCGGTCTATACGGATATTGAGATACGACGTCGATGCTGCAAAGTCAACATCACTCATGTCCTGTACCTCAAGCTCCAGAAAACGTCCGCTGCCGCCCAGCCGCTCATTAATCGCCTGCTGCTGGAACTGCTCCTTATCCACCTGCTTCGGAAAATAAAAATACTGCTGTCCTTCACCGGGCAGCCCCGGACCGGTAATCAGAAACAGAAATGCCGGCGCATTCGGATACGGTGACTTAGACACCGGCCGTCCCTCCTCATTCAGGCCGAAGTCCATGTATTTCTCTTTAAGGGAAAGGGTATAAGGGCCGGTCTGGAACGTGCGCTCCGGATTCCTCATATCAAGCTTAAACTTGCCGTATGCCTCTCCGGTTAATGAATTGACCAGCTCCGGCTGTACCGAACGCAGTACCGGTGTCAGGTCATAATCAAACTGATACGCTTTCAAACCTTTGTAGCTGAGCGGTGAATTCACCCTGATGTCGTGCCTTGCAACCTCTGCAAGCACCGGCTCCCGGGCAGGGTCGGTACAGTCCGCTGTACACTCATAGAGCACCGCCTGGGTCTCATACAGCTTGGGCAGCACCTTTTTGCCGCGGAACTCTTCCGGCATCTCTTCATCACTGTAGAACTCCACAGTAAACTGCTCATTTTTCAGATAATAGGTGGTCTCCGGAATTCTCGCAGCCTCACCCTGCGGAAAAGCAAGATGCTGATCCATATTAAGCCCAGGCAATCCCCGCGCCAATACAGCAAGCAAAAAAATAATCAGGCCAATATGTATAACGTAAGGCCCCCAGCGGCTAAAACGGTGCTTCTCGGCTAGCAGAGCACTCCCTTCCGTCTTGACACGGTAGCCCCGCTTCTTCAGCGGCTCTGACAGTGCAGCAACCCAGGCTTCAGGGTCAGCCTCCAGCGGTGATACCAGAACAACCTTCTGACGCGTCAGAAATTGGCGGTGCTTGCGGACCTTCTGGCGGGTAAGCGCCTTATAGAGCGGAAGCACACGGTCCAGGCTGCAGATCACCAGCGAAGCACCAATCATTACAAGCAGGGTAATAAACCACCAGGATTCATAGGTGTGCGAAAGGCCGAGTCTATAATATATATTCCCGGCTGTTCCGTACATTTCTTTATAGTAGGTTGATGCATCGATGTTCAGAAACGTGCTTTCCTGCGGAAAAATTGTGCCCAGCATAGAGCCGAGCAGCGTTATCACAATCAGATACACCGCGATTTTGACAGAGGAAAAGAAGTTCCATATCCGGTCTATGACGCCCTGCCTGATGCGCTGTGAGCGGCGGGCAACACCGTCATAACGCATTTCCAGGTTCCCTTCCGCTCCAAGCTCCTTCTCGTCCTGAGGCTTGCCGCAGGCTTCGCACAGCACCGTTCCAACAGGATTCTGATGTCCGCAGTCGCATTTGGTATTGCTGACCAAAGGCTCCCGCGGAGTCATGGGTCTACCAGCTTCCCGATTTGGACATCCAGCGTATCCAGCTCCAGCTGCCCGATGTGAATGCTGTCCACCCTGCCTTTGGCATTAATGAAAAAGGTGGTCGGAAGCGGGGAAACACCATAGCTGCGAACCGCATCACGCCCGGTATCCATAACAACTGGAAAGTGAATATCGACCTGCTTGACGAAATTCTCCACTGTCAGCCTGTCTTCCCCGACGTTGACGCCTACAACAACTACCCCTTGTTCCTTCCACTTCTCATACTGCGCCTGCAGGGCAGGCATTTCCTTCACGCAGGGACCGCACCAGGAGCCCCAGAAATTCAGCACGACCGGCTGTCCCTTGTACTCATCCAGCGTGTGGGTCAGGCCGTCAAGTCCCAGCAGCTCATAGGACGGTGCCTTGCTGCCTTCCTGCGGTTTCCCGTCTCCGCCGAATACCGAAGTGCCGATTGCGTAACCTCCAAGCAAAAGTATCAGAAAAAGAATTACGATTTGAACCGGCTTTCTCGCTTTGCCCACACGCGAAGCCCCCTTCTGTGACGCAATTCATACTTTAGTTGTCAGGTGTGAACATCCTATGAACATTATACCGAATATTGCCACAGTTTTAGGAGGAGAAAATGTGAACTTTATGTGTCTTTGCGGGTCTGATTTGACTTAAGCGCTCCTGCCTTAGCGATCTGCTGCAGATGGTTAACTTCGTCCTTGGTCAAATGGCGGTAAGAGCCGCGCTTGAGATTTTGCAGCAGAATATCGCCGAAGGAAATCCGCTTCAGCCGGATAACCGGATGAGAAATCGCCTCGAACATCCGGCGCACCTGGCGGTTGCGTCCTTCGTGGATGGTGATGCTGATAACTGTTTCCTTATTGGCTTCGTCTATATCCTTGTATTCCACTTCAGCCGGTGCGGTCATGCCGTCCTCCAGCTTGATGCCTGCCTTAAGCTTGTCCAAGGCAGTACCATGCGGAGTACCCTTGACCGTAGCCAGATACGTCTTCGGCACGTGATGCTTCGGATGGGTCAGCAGATTAGCAAATTCCCCGTCATTCGTCAGCAGCAGCAGCCCTTCAGTGTCATAATCCAGCCGGCCTACAGGGTATACCCGCTCTTTGATCCCTTTCAAATAATCCGTTACTACCTTACGGCCCTTGTCATCAGATGCGCTTGTAATGACACCCTTGGGCTTGTTGAACATGATGTAGATTTTATTTTCGCCCCGGATCAATCTTCCGGCCACTTTAATAATATCCTGCTCGGGGTCTACCTTTGTACCTAGCGTAGTTACAACTTCCCCGTTGACCTCTACTTTACCGGCCAAAATCATTTCTTCACACTTGCGTCTGGACGCAACACCTGCTTGCGCCAAAATTTTCTGTAATCTTTCCATTTTCGACTACTCACCTCAGGTTAATGATAACCATCAGCGGGATAAATCACAAGTTCATTCCACGGAAAAAAATTTCCCGGACAAGTTTTATTGTGCGGCTCGATCAGCAGCGGTGAAATCTGGTAACGCGCTGTCAGCTCCAGAATGAGCTTACCTGCGGCAAACAGCTGCTCCCAGCGTTCCGATTGCTGCGGAACGTTATCTTTCTCGGCGTAATTGCCCTCCAGACAGATATGGATATAATCCGGGTCTGTCAGCAGCGGTGCGGCGTAAATCCCGCCGTCCCTCCCCACCCAAAAATCAAATCCCTTGCCGTTTATCGACGGACAGCGGGAATGATGCAGAATAAATCCCTTATATTCCAACGCATGCCGGCCTCCCTCCGTATTGCTGCAATAGCATATGATCGGGTGACGGGCGGGGTGACGGGTTGCTTTCTTAAACAATCTTACTGATGGGCTGCTGCCGTAACTGCGGGAACTTTTGGACTTCCGGCCGCTGTTAGGTTTGGATTTCCTGTTTTCGATCCGCTGGCCGCGGTAGAAATCCAAACCTAAAGGCGGTCGCTGACGCTCCTGCAGTTCCAAAATCCCCTCCGTTCCTTTCGACCATCCGCTGCGCTTTAAGACAAAAGCAAACCCTCACCCCGCTGAGGGTGAGGGTGATTAGGAGCAAGCGGCTTAGCAGCGCTTGCTTGCTGGAAAACACAGGCAGAATAATGGGCCACTGCCTGTGAAGTCACATGATTTACGCAAAACACCCAAGAGCTTTATCCCCCGATATATAGTCAGAAGAAGCGTCTCCAGAAATTTAGGTGGAAAAAGTCAGGCTAATTCACTCTGATTTTAGTGAAGAAAGGGTTTAGGTGGAAAAAGCACACTTAAATCCTCGAGAAATCTGCATTTGAGCAAAAAGAGCAGGATTAGTCAGCCTTTTTCCCACTAAATCCGGCTAACGTGCACGCCTCCGTAATGTAAGCGGATTATTTCCAATCAATTGATTGGAAATAGAGCCGTCTCCGCCTTTTCCGGAGTATAGCTAACACAAAAAACCGGTGCCCGAATACCTGCAAGTGGGCAGGTACCGGAACACCAGTTTTTTATTTGTCTGCCGTAAGGTCAGCCCTATGAGCAGGCGGCATTCAGCCCGCTTACTCCTGAACCTCGCCCAGCCCTTCCTTAACCATAACCTCCTGCAGCGCGCTCAGTGCTTCTGCAGCCTGGCCGCCTTCTGCAATCAGGCTCAGCGTATCGCCGGGCTCAAGGCCGAGCGACAGCACGCCGAGAATTGATTTTAGGGTAACCTTCTTGCCGCCGCTTTCAGCGAACACCTCAGTGTCTTTAAATTTGGTTGCTGTGTTTACCAGTGCAGTGGCCGGACGGGCATGGATACCGTCTTCATCAACAATTTTGAATGTCTTTTGCATAACAGGTTATCTCCTTTTCTTCATTATAATAATGTTGTTAATATTCTAAGCCTGTACAGTATACAGAAGCTCCTGCTCTTTCACGGCAGAACGGCCTCCCGGTTTGATGGAGCTGTACTCGGCAATATTGGTGATAATTACCGGAGTAATGGTGCTATAGCCTGCTTTTTCAATTTCAACCCGGTCGAATTCCATCAGCAGATCACCGACAGATACTTTGGTGCCGGCTGTAACCTTAGGAGAGAAATGCAGGCCTTTCAGCTTCACGGTATCAATACCGATGTGAATCAGCATTTCAGCGCCGTTGTCGCTGACCAGGCCAATCGCATGTCCGCTCTTCGATAAGGAGAACACTGTACCGTTAACAGGAGATACTACGCGTCCTTCCGACGGCTGAATCGCAAATCCCTTACCCATAATTTCTTCGGAAAATGCCGGATCGTTCACTTCACTAAGCGGCTTCACTTCACCTGTAATCGGGCTGTAGATATCCTCGGTAACCTTAGGAGCAGTTTCTGCTTCCAGTGCATCAGCAATTACAGCTGAGTTAGAAGAAGAGGCATTTGCATCAGCTGTTGCAGCCGGAACCGCCGCTGCTGCAGCTTCAGGCTCATCTTCGAAGCCCATAATGTAGGTTGCAACTGCAGCTACAACAATACCGATTGCAAATCCGATCAATGAGTAGACAAACGTCGCACCAATAACCATTGGAATTCCGGACAAACCAGCCAGACCGCCGATTACATAAGCTTTTACTTTGAACAGGCTCAAGAATGCTCCGCCAACTGCTCCGCCGATCAAAGCGCCGATAAACGGTTTCTTGAATCGCATATTTACACCATACATTGCCGGCTCGGTAATCCCCATCAGTGCCGTTACACTTGTTGAAAGAGCCAACGGCTTCAGCTTGCTGTTTTTCGTTTTCAGGAATACACCAAAGGTTGCACCGGCTTGCGCAAAGTTAGCGACCATCATAATTGGAATGATGTAGTCATATCCAAGGGTGGCAATAGAGGCGATCATGATTGGAATCAGCGCGTAGTGCATACCTGTAATAATCAGCAGGGACATCGTGCCGCCCAGCAGCAGACCTGCAAACAAGCCTGTATTATCAAACAGCCAGGAAATCCCGTCGGTCAGGCCGTTACCTACAATAACACCAATCGGACCAACAGCAATCAGGGTCAGCGGTACAATTACGAGCAGCGTAACAGTCGGAACAATAATCAGCTTAAGCGATGCATGTGTAACTTTATCGACCGCTTTTTCCACATAGGAAGCCAGCCATACCGCAATGATGATTGGAATAACCGACGATGAATACGTTGCAGCTACAACAGGCAGGCTGGCAAAGGTAACCGGCTCACCTGCGCCCAGCAGCGTTGTTATCGTGGGGTGCAGAATAGCTGCACCGATGGCAGCGGCAATATACATATTACTGCCCAGCTTACGGGCGGCACTTACGGCCAGAATAATCGGCAGGAAGTAGAATGCGCCGTCACCGATGGCTGAAAGAATAATATAGGTTGAACTCGTGGTACCCATCCATCCCGCAGCTACCAGCAGGGCAATAATCCCTTTAATCATACCCGCGCCGGTGATGGCCGGCAGAATCGGTGTAAAGCTTCCTGAGATGAAATCGAGTATGCTGCTTAGCACATTCTTTTTCTTCTTGTCTCCGGCATCAGCTGAGGACGAGCTTACTCTACCCTCGGGAGAGCCCTTCATATTCTTTACCAGCTCGTTATATACGACCGGCACATCGTTACCGATGATAACCTGGAACTGGCCGCCGTTAATCATTACACCCATAACGCCATCCGTTTTCTGCAGTGCCGCTTTATCGGCTTTCTTGTTGTCGTTAAGGTTGAAGCGCAAACGGGTCATACAGTGGGTAACCTGTTCGATATTCTCTTCCCCGCCCACCAGCTTCAATATATCCTTGGAGAGTGCTGTTTTATCCATCTCAATGTGCTCCTTTAATTCCGAGTTTTTTGGAACAAAAAAACCTAAACACCCATAGTATCGCGATAATGCCGCATATACTATTCAGCGTTTAGGTTTTGCCTGCTTAGAGTAACAATCCCGTCTTGCTTGCTCTTATTCTGTTGTCTCTTCACTTCTGACAATCCGTTCAATGTGAATCGTCATGTACAAAATTTCTTCCTTGGACAAGTTCCGTTTGTAGATCTTACGGGTATAATCCGCAATTTTTGCTGCGCAGGCATAAGCCTCCGGGTATTGCACACGGACAAGATCGTGCAGCGCATGATCCCTGTCCCTGTCGTCAACCGGTGAACCGCGAACCACCCGCTGGGCAAAGAATTTCAGGTGCGTCAGAAAGCGGTAATAGCTTAATGACTCCTCATCCAGCTCAATCAAAAAGCTGCGCCTCACAATATTGGAAATATCCTTCACAATATTCGTGATGCTGACCGTTTCACGCATCTCACCGTTCAGCTGGGCATTAACCAGATGCATTGCAATGAAAGCGCACTCGTCTTCCGGCAACAATACGCCGAGCCGGTCTTCGATAATTTGCAGTGCTTTAAGGCCGATCGAGAACTCCTTGCGGTACATTCTCTTGATCTCCCACAGCAGCGCATTCTTAAGCTGAAGCCCCTGGCGGTGCCGGTCAATGGCGAAATGGATATGGTCTGTAAGCGAGATGTACACACTGTCGTGGAGCTTATCGCCCAGAACCGTCTCCGCATAGCGGATCACTTCATCGGAGCATTCAACATATTCAATTGGAATATCCGACAGCAGCGTCATAAGCTTTTGCGAGACTTCTTTGTTATCCAATGAGAATACCTTTTCTATCTTGGTCTCATCAAGACTGTCGCCGGTATGCTTCTTGAAGGCAATTCCCCGTCCCATGATAACCAGCTCATTTTGGCTGGCATCCAGCACGGTCACGACATTATTGTTGAGCACCTTCTCAATTTTCATCCCATCACCTTACGCCGTCAGAGTAGTAAAAAGGCAAAACCAAAACAGGCACATAATGCCAGCTTCTGGTTTTGCCTGAAAGTTCAGTAACAATCCAGTTTTAGTTTTCCCGTATATGCATATTATCACATTGTCCCCAGATTGACAACGTTAAAATGAAAACGTTTTATAATACTTCACCATTTGATTCGATTACCTTTTTATACCAGTCAAAAGAATCCTTTTTGCTGCGCGCGAGTGTACCCTTGCCCTCATCATCCAGGTCGACATAAATGAATCCGTAACGCTTGGACATTTCCGAAGTGGACATGCTTACCAGGTCAATCGGGCCCCAGGCCGTATAGCCCATCAGCTCCACACCGTCCTTAACCGCTTCTTTCATCTGAATAATATGCTGCTTCAGGTAGTCGATGCGGTAAGTATCATGGATAGAACCGTCTGCCTCAACACGGTCGATAGCGCCGAGTCCGTTCTCTACAATAAAGAGAGGCTTCCGGTAACGGTCATACAAGGTGTTCAGTGTAACGCGCAGGCCTACAGGATCGATCTGCCAGCCCCAGTCGGAAGCTTCAAGATACGGGTTTTTGACGCCGCCGATCAGGTTGCCTCCTGTAACGTCCCCTTCCGGTCCGGCTGTTACAGTAAGTGTCATGTAATAGCTGAAGGAAATGAAATCGACTGTGTGAGCGGCAATGATATCGTCATCCCCGGGCTCGCGTGCGATTACGATATTATTCTCGGCAAAATAACGGTTCATGTAGTTAGGATATTCACCGCGGGCATGCACATCGGTAAAGAACAGATTCATCTGGCTTTCCAGCTGGCTCTTACGTACATCTTCAGGGTTACAGGTGTGCGGGTAGGACTCAAGGCGGGCCAGCATACAGCCAATCTGCGAACCCGGAATGATCTCATGGCCCAGCTTCGTAACCAGCGCACTTGCTACAAATTGATGATGCAGCGCCTGGTAGACTGTCTGCAGCTTGTGCTCGGTTTTATCGGACAGAATGCCTCCGCCGGTATAAGGGCTCATGACCATTACGTTAATTTCGTTAAAGGTCAGCCAGTATTTCACCTTGTTCCGGTAGCGGGTGAATACGGTCTCAGCGTATTTTACATAATGCCCGACCACTTCACGGCTGGCCCAGCCGTTATATTTCAGGGTCAGGCCAAGCGGCGTCTCATAATGGGACAGCGTTACCAGCGGCTCAATACCGTATTTCAGCAGCTCGTCGAACACATTGTCGTAGAATTGCAAGCCTGCTTCATTCGGCTCGGCGTCATCACCGTTCGGAAAAATACGGGCCCAGTTGATCGACATGCGGAATACTTTAAAGCCCATTTCTGCGAACAGGGCAATATCCTCTTTATAACGGTGGTAGAAATCCACACCTTCGCGTTTCGGAAACCGCTCGCTGAGGTCCCCTGCCAGAATTTCGGCAATGCGCTCCGAGGAAATCTCCATCGAGTGATCCCCTTTACGCAGCGCCTTCGGCACATGGGCAATCATATCGGCAGTAGACAAGCCTTTGCCGTCCAAGTCAAAACCGCCCTCAAGCTGGTTAGCCGCCGTTGCGCCGCCCCACAAAAAGTTGTGCGGGAATTCCGTTATTGCTTTAGCCATGAACATAACCTCTTTCTGTTATTGTATGAGTAGGATGCCCGAAAACAAGAAAAACCTAAACCGTTAGTAAAGGAATTTGCCGCCCTCCAAAAAGAGTAGACAAATGCTTTACCATCAGTTTAGGTTTTGCCTGGCCCGGCCAGTAACAATCCATTAAACGATGAATTTAAGGATTATTCAATTACTTCTATCCTAACACAGCAATTCCGGAATTTCAAATTCTCATGCAGGGGCACACAGCAGCTTATCCAAAAACCAGTAAGCATACGGCAATAGCCGCGATGAAGCCGACAATGTCGGAGAACAGGCCGACCTTAAGCGCATAACGGCCGTTACGAATGCCGACTGCGCCGAAATAGACTGTCAGCACATACAATGTCGTGTCTGTGCTTCCCTGAATGGTGGATGCAATCATCCCGATCAGGGAATCCGGCCCGTGGACGCGGATCAGGTCGGTTGTATAGGCCAGTGAACCGGTACCGGTCAGCGGCCGCAGCAGGCCGAGAGGCAGCACCTCCGGAGGCACTCCGAGCCCTTCCAGCGCAGGAGCGATAAAGCCCATCAGGAAATCCAGCGCTCCGGAGGCCCGGAATACGCTGATAGCGACAAGCATGCCGACCAGATGCGGAATGATGGCAATCGCTGTGCCGAAGCCGTCTTTAGCCCCTTCTACAAAGGATTCATACACTGGAACCTTACGCGTAAAAGCATACAGCGGAATAAAGGTGATCATAACCGGGATCGCCCAAGCTGAGATGAGGCTGATTAGATGTAACAAGCTCGGCTCACCCTTTCATCGAGGTATGCGGAAGCCCGGGGCTCCCTCCGGACGGATCTCCCGTCCTTACGGCGGGCGGCTTCGGCGGCTTGCGCAGCAGCGTCAGCCTGCGCATCAGCCTGTCCGCGCCAATCGCAGCCAGTGTCGCTACGGCGGTTGCCGCCAGCGTCGTGCCGACAATCCCGGCCGGATCAGCTGAGCTGTAATTGAGCCGGATCGCAATCAGTGTAGCCGGAATTAGCGTTATACTGGCTGTATTCAGTGCGAGTAAGGTGCACATGGCCGGGGTCGCTGTCTCCTTGTCAGGGTTAAGTGTCTGCAGCTCCTGCATCGCTTTTATCCCCATTGGTGTTGCAGCATTGCCCAGGCCCAGCAGGTTAGCGCTCATATTAGAGAGAATATAGCCGATTGCCGGATGGCCCTTCGGCACATCCGGGAACAGGAAGCCTACCACCGGCCCGAGCAGTCTGGCAATTTTGCGCAGAAGCCCCGCGTCCTCGGCTACCCGCATCATCCCCATCCAGAATACCAGTACACTGATCAGGCCAAAGCTTACCGTAACCCCGTTTTTGGCGCCGTCAAAGACAGCTGCCGTAAATGCATCCATCCGGCCGTTTACGGCAGCAAATATAAAGCCGATCACGATCATTCCCAGCCAGATTCCATTAATCATCCCGGTCCCTCCCCTGCCCTGTGATGCAGGCCCTCTAATTATCTTCCCATCTGCAGCAGCGCCCGCAGCGCACTGCCCAGCGCCTGCAGCCAGTTGCTTGCCGGATAGGCAGCGGCAGTTCCGGCTGTTCTGTATCGCTTCATATACTGAGATTCTTCAGGCGGCAGCTGATCAGGCTCATAGACCGGTACGCGTCCGATTTCATTCCCGCCAAGCTGCAGCACTACAGCTCCCTTCAGACCGAAGCTGCTGGTGCGGACTGCCGTTCCCGCGGCGGGCTCCTCACTGAGCACCAGCTTTGTTGTAATTCTGGCCTCCTCGCCCTGGCCGAGCGGATAAGCAAATTTTCTCGACGTCAGGAAGCTGTAGCCGCTGATGCCCTCGCCGCGTTCAATCAAGGTTTTTAGCGGATAATGATTGAACCCGAAATTCAGCAGCGCCGCATGATCGTTCCAGTCGTTGCCGTCATTCAGCGTCACCGCAACCAATTGCTGGCCGCCGCGGGTAGCGGAGCTGACCAGGCAGCGCAGCGCTTTTTTGGTGTAGCCGGTTTTAACGCCGTCGGCCCCTTCGTACAAGCGCAGCATTTTATTCTTATTGGCCCATTTGTAGTCCCATTTCTCATAAGGGTTGTCTGCAGTCTTCTCTTGTGTCTTCACAATCTCTTTGAATACAGGATTATGCATTGCATATGCGGTCAGCACAGCCATGTCATTGGCACTGGAATAATGGCCTTCTGCATCCAGCCCGTGAGGATTGGCAAAGTGGCTGTTCTTCAGCCCCAGCTCTTCCGCCTTGGCATTCATCATATAGACGAAGCCCTGCTCGGATCCTCCCACATGCTCGGCAATGGCTGTGGCTGCATCATTTCCCGAGCGCAGCATCAGGCCGTACAGCATATCCTCCAGCAGCATCTCTTCCCCCTGCTTCAGGTATAGCGATGAGCCTTCCTTGGCAAATGCATTTTTGCCCACCTTAACTTTGGAAGTCAAATCCCCGTTCTCTATAGCCACTATAGCCGTCATGATCTTGGTCAGGCTGGCAATTAGCATCGGCTCATCTCCACGGCTGCTGTATAGCAGCCTCCCGGATTCAACATCAATCAGCGCCGCTGCCCTGGCATGTGTTGAGATAGATGCATTCTCAGCCCGGACCGGATAAGCCGGAGCCGTAACGGCCAGCAGCATGCACATTATCAAAAGCAACATCGGCTTCCCAGTGATCCTTTTCAATCGTTTCATGTTCTGTTCATCCTCCGGCTTTCATTCAGTTCTACTATCCTTCTGTGTTGTACAAGTGTATGCGGGAGGCCCGGAAGGTATGTCCTTCTCCACCCCGGAAGGCAAAAAAGGACACCGCCCTGTTTAGGCGGTATCCCAAAAGTTATAAGCTGCCGGACATTAATGGGCTGATGAGTTGGATTGCACGGTTTCTGTTTTTACCGTTGTCGTTTTGCTGCCCGGAGCGCCGACAATCTCGGCACCGGCCGGTGTCCCGGATTGAATCATGTTCTGAATTTTGTCAATCAGATTCGGTGCTGCATCAATGATTTTTTCAAACAGATGGGTCTGGTTATCCAGCGGCACAATATGTACCCCTTCCCTGCCGACTACGAGAAAAGCAATCGGACGGATGGATACCCCGCCCCCGCTGCCTCCTCCGAATGGAAGCATTTTGACTCCGCTTCCGCTTCCGTTGACGCCGGGACCGTCATCCTCCACTCTGAAGTCGCTGCCCCCTGCAGCAAATCCGAAGGCCACTTTACTGATTGGCAGGATAACGCTCCCGTCCGGGGTTTCCACCGGATCTCCGACAATCGTATTTACATCCACCATGCCCTTGATATTTTCCATCGCCGTCTGCATCAGACCTTGAATCGGATGGTCGCTCATATTATTATCCTCCTTTGGCTTTTAAAGACTGTTCAGGTTGATCACAGGTGATATCATCCCCAATACGCAGCATTTGTATGTAAGATGTTTCTTAGCATAAGCTCCGTAAGCGGAAATCAGCTTTTATTCTTAAGCAGGCGTATCCAGCGCGACAGCCCGCCCTTTACCGTGATGACACGCCACAGCAGCTGGATTCCCGCATAGAAAACACTTGAAACCGGCAGCTTGCCTGTACAGACAGCCTCTGTAGAAAAGCACAGCTCATCATCACGGAATACAGGAACGACAAACATGCGCGGACTGCGCTGCACGCGCACATAACGCGAGATCCAGCCGACCAGGCCCCACTTCAGCCCGGACAGCGCTCCTGTAGCCGTGGCTGTATAAGCAGCGTCACCCAGAGAGAAATCAGTAGACCAGTCAAGCCGGGTAATACGGACATGGGACAGCAGCTTTTTCATCCAGCGCTTCAGCCCCTGAGTAGCCTGCAGTGCCTCTTTCAGTTTGGCCCTCCAGTCCCGCAGCGTCTCATCATCAATTCGCTCAACCGAGTCAGCCTCCTTGGTAACAGGAGCAATCCCGCTCTCCTCAAGCTTAACCCTTATACCGCGGGCAATTCCCTCGTAGATCAGCTTGGGCAGCTCATAATGGAATTTAACCAGGCCAAATAAAGCTTTTATATCGAATTCAATCCGGTCATCCTTGCCGATTCTGCATAGACGGAAGTGAAAATGAATGGAGGAAGACATCACAAGTACTATTACAAGCAGCAGCAGCGCTAAGGGTACAGCAAGCCATAACGTCACGGATTAACCTCCAAGCAGCCTTTTTATAGAACCCTTGGATTAGTATGGCAATGTTCGCTGGAAAACATTCGGACAAATCCAAATACGCAAAATAAGCCTGCAGCGCGGAGGCTTACAGCGAGCTGATTCAATCGCTTTGCGGGGAAGACGGAATTCTTATTGTACACAAAAGACCGCTGCTCCTTCCGGAGCAGCGGTCAATGATAGAGATAAGAATAATGGCTTTATTGCCCTACATCTTCAAAGGACATCTGGCTGTCCAGCTTATTGAACAAAAGCTGGGTTTCCTCCTCCAGATTGTCGGCTGTATCGAAGCTTGAAGGCTCCGGCAGCTCCTTCAGGCTGGCCAGCCCGAAGCTGTCCAGGAAGGACTTCGTTGTACCATACAGAATAGGCCGCCCTACGGCTTCAGCCCGTCCAACCTCGTGGATCAGATCCTTGTTGTTCAGCGTCTGGATCGCCCGCTCAGACTTCACTCCGCGGATCTCCTCGATCTCAACACGGGTAATCGGCTGGCGGTAAGCCACAATAGCCAGCGTCTCAAGTGCAGCCTGGGACAAGGAGGATCTTGCCGGCGAATACGCCAGCCGCTCGAAATACGGGGCATGGTCCGACAGCGTTGCCAGCCGGTAATTACCCGCAATCTGTACTACCTGAAGGCCTCGCAGCTGGGCCACATAATCATCCTTCAGTTCCTCCAGTGCCCTGGCCGCCAGCTCTGGACGCTGCTCGGTAATTTCAGCAATCTGCCGGACAGACAGCCCTTCATCCCCGGACAGGAACAGCAGACCCTCAATAATTGATTTCAGCGTTTTGTAGTCCACTGAATTCCTCTCCTCCTCTCCACTCCATCACAATGTCATCAAACAATTTTTCCTGAAAGCAGAAAATCGCCTTCATCTTCATCAGCTCAAGAATAGCCAGGAAGGTCGTAACGATCTCATGGCGGTCCATACTCTCGTGCAAAAGCGCCGAAAACCGCAGCCTGCCGCCCATGCCCTTGCGCATCAGCGCCTCTGATACATCACGGATCCGGTCTTTAACCGAGATTTCATCGCGGGTAATCCGCTGATAGGAGGTTCTTCTTGCCGCCTTGCTCAGCGCTTTACGGAAAGCGGCAATGAGGTCGGAGGTATGCAGCCCTTTGAGCGTATGATCCAGGTTGACCGGCACAAACGGTCCGAGATCCTCTGGTTCTTTGGTGAAAATCAAGCTGCGCTCGCTTTCCATATCCATCAGCTGTACGGCAATGCTCTTGATCTTGCGGTATTCAATCAGCCGCTCAACCAGCTCGGCCCGCGGATCATACCCGTCATCCTCGTAGTATTCGAAATCCTCGATCTCGATAACCGGCGGCTTCGGCAGCAGCAGCTTGCTCTTGATCGACAAGAGAGTAGCCGCCATGACGAGAAACTCACTGGTAATGTCCAGCTCAAGCTCCTGCATGCTCTGCAGGTAGGCCATGTACTGCTCGGTAATTTCGCTGACCGGAATGTCCTGGATGTCGATTTCCGCTTTGTCGATTAAGTGCAAGAGCAGATCGAGCGGACCTTCGAACGTCTCCAGCTTGTACAATACAGTCACGACATTTCCTCCTGCAAAAAAAAGTAAAGTGCAGCGCCGCTAAAAGGACGCTACACAAGTAGAAAGATTTTTTATAGTCCAAGCTTTCTTCTTATACTTATAACTAAGCACGAATCCTGCCATTCCGTCAAGAGGGTGCTCTCCTTACCGCCCAAAAAAGCTTACTTAAACAGCTTGTTCAGGTTGGCCATCTCAATGGCGGAGGTAGCTGCATCCCAGCCCTTGTTGCCTGCTTTAGTTCCCGAGCGTTCGATCGCCTGTTCAATATTCTCGGTAGTAACAACGCCAAAGATTGTAGGAACGCCGGTTTTGAGATTAATAGCTGCTACTCCCTTGGCAACCTCGTTGCACACATAATCATAATGGGTTGTGGAGCCGCGGATAACCGTTCCGAGCGCTATAACCGCATCGTATTTCCCGCTTTCAGCCATTTTTTGGCAGATCAGCGGGATTTCAAATACACCCGGTACCCAGGCTACATCCACTTCATCGTCGGCTGCACCGTGGCGTTTGAAGGCATCCAATGCGCCCGACAGCAGCTTGCTCGTAATAAATTCATTGAAACGTCCTACAACGACACCGTAACGCAATCCCTCGGAGACTAAATGTCCTTCAAAATAATTCGGCATAATCATTCATCAACCCTTCATTGGTTAGTTAGTATTTTATGGTAAAAGTTAAGCCTTCGAATCCTCATTTTGTTCAATATTGTCAAAAGACAGCAGATGCCCCAGCTTGGCCTGCTTCGTATGCAGATATCCTGTGTTGTCCTTGTTCTCCGGCATCTGGATCGGCACACGCTCCACAACCTCCAGGCCATAGCCTTCCAGCCCCTTGATCTTGCGCGGATTGTTGGTCAGCAGCTTGATCTGGCGGATGCCCAGATCCTTCAGAATCTGCGCGCCAATCCCGTAATCCCGAAGGTCTGCCGGGAAACCGAGCTTAAGGTTGGCATCAACAGTATCCAGCCCTTCCTCCTGCAGCTTATACGCCCGCAGCTTGTTAATCAGGCCGATGCCTCTGCCTTCCTGGCGCATATAGAGCAGTACGCCCCTCCCCGCATCTTCGATCTGGCGCAGCGCCGCTTCAAATTGCGGCCCGCAATCACAGCGGTGCGAATGAAACACATCGCCGGTCAGACATTCGGAATGGACACGCACGAGCACCGGCTCATCACCGGAGATATCCCCTTTCACCAGGGCGACATGCTCCTTATCGTCCACTTCGTTCGTGTAGGCGATAGTCTGGAAGATGCCGAAGTCAGTCGGCAGATTCACCGATACTTCACGGGTAACCAGGTTTTCCTTCTCGTTGCGGTAATGAATCAGATCCTGGATGCTGATCAGCTTGAGATCATGCTTCTTCGCAATTTCTACAAGATCAGGCAGGCGGGCCATCGTGCCGTCGACCTTAACCACTTCACAGATAACGCCGGCCGGATAAGAGCCGCACATGCGGGCCAGATCGACAGCAGCCTCTGTATGGCCGGAGCGGCGCAGTACACCGCCTTTTTTGGCGATGAGCGGGAACATATGTCCCGGTCTGCGGAAATCGGCCGGCTTCGCATCCGGATCCATCAAAGCCTTGATTGTCTGGGAACGTTCTCCGGCTGAAATTCCGGTAGTTGTGCTGACATGATCAACGGATACGGTAAAAGCAGTGCCGTGATTGTCGGTGTTCGTGGTCACCATCGGCTGCAGATCCAGCTCTTCTGCACGCTCTGCGGTAATTGGCACGCAGACCAGGCCGCGGCCCTCTGTAATCATGAAATTAATGACCTCCGGCGTAGCCCGTTCAGCCAGCGCAACGAAGTCTCCCTCATTCTCACGGTCCTCGTCATCAACCACGATGATCACCTTACCGCGCATCAGATCATATATGGCCTCTTCAACAGGGTCCAGGACACTGTCCTGCTTGTTATGCTCGCTCATTATTCTGTCCTCCTGATCGCTTTATGCTTAGTTAGTTCCCGCACGTTCGGATACCGGTCCCGTTCAGGACAGCGCAGCCGTTACGGCCTGTTATACAAACCCGTTAGCCGCCAGAAAATCACGGCTGATCCTGGAACTGCTCTCTTCTTCCTCACTGCCTGTGCCCCTGTAATGCAGCAGATGATCGACATATTTGCCGAGCACATCACATTCAATATTGATGCTGTCACCCGGCCGCTTATGGGTAAGCACCGTTTCACCGAGTGTATGCGGGATAATGGATACGCTAAATGCAGCGGATGATGTATTCACTACGGTAAGACTGATACCGTCAAGTGTAATGGAGCCCTTGGGGATAATATATTTGAACAGGGAATTGCGGTCCGGCGTAATTTCGAACACGACCGCATTCTGCTCACGTTTGACACTGCGGATCTCGCCAGTGCCGTCCACGTGTCCCTGGACGATATGGCCGCCGAACCGGCCGCCGGCAGCCATCGCCCGCTCCAGATTCATCCGGCTTCCGCTGCGCAGCTCCTTGAGGTTGCTGTTACGGTAAGTCTGCGGCATGACGTCTACGGTAAAAGAATGCTCGCTAACCGAGGTAGCAGTCAGGCAGACTCCGTTGACGGCCACGCTGTCGCCGATTTTGAGATCACTCATAATCAGCGAGGCGCCGATGTTCAGCACCATCATCTCACCGCCGCTGCTGACACCGCGCAGCACGCCGATCTCCTCGATCAATCCGGTGAACATATTATCCCCTCCTAAAAGTTTTGTTAGGAATACTACTATGAAGATTACTTCGGACAAAACTGGCCTCGGAAGCATTTCTCCTGTTAACGCACCGGAGTCCCGCTGATACAGACATTATCCCCGAGCACTTCGACTTCCAATCCCTCCAGCGTGATCGCGTCCTTCATCAGTGCCACACCCGGGAAATCGAACGTCCCCGGAGCTTCTGATCCGCCGCCGACAATCTTCGGCGCATAGAACAGAACCACCCGGTCAACCAGCCCGTTCTCCAGCATTGCACCGTTCAGCGTTCCGCCGCCCTCAAGGAGAATGGAGCTGATCTCCATCTCGCCAAGCTTGACCATCGCGTCCTTCAAATCTACCCGCGCCCCTTCCCCGCTGATTACAACTGTAACGCCTGCCGCTTCCAGCGCCGCTCTGCGGGCCGGGTCGGCCGCTGCTGTTGCCACAATAATCGTCGGCGCCTGCCCGTCGGCAACCACATTCGCATCCAGCGGAGTCCGCAGGCCGGAGTCAATGACGATGCGCACCGGATGTAATCCGGGAACCTCAAGACGCGTAGTGAGCGAAGGATTATCAGCAATTACCGTGCCTACACCTACCATAATCCCCTGGTGACGATGCCGCAGCGTATGTACAATTTCCCTTGCCTGTCCGTTCGATATCCATTTGCTGTCACCGGTCTTCGTGGCAAGCTTGCCGTCCAGCGTGCTGGCACTCTTCAGGGTTACAAACGGCTGCTTCGTCAAAATATACTTGATAAACCGCTCATTGAGGCGCAAAGCACGGCTACGCAGTATCCCGACTTCAACATCGATCCCCGCTTCGCGCAGCATCTCAAAGCCCCGGCCCGCTACCTGCGGATTAGGGTCTTCACAGGCAACCACCACCCGGGTAACCCCCTCGTCAATCAGGCGCTGGCTGCACGGCGGCGTCTTGCCGTAATGGCTGCACGGCTCAAGCGTGACATAGGCGGTGCTTCCCTGTGCCTTGCCTGCCGCCATATTCAGTGCATGCACCTCAGCATGGCCGGTGCCGCGCTGCAGATGTGTGCCCAGGCCGATCACGGCCCCGTCCTTTACGACGACACAGCCGACAACCGGGTTAATTCCCGTCTGCCCCTGCGCTCTTTCCGCCATGTCCAGCGCAAGTGACATGTAAAATTCATCATTCATGATATCCATGATCTGCCTCCAATCTCTGCTGAGTTGCCTTCAGTAAAAAAACAGAAAAACCCGTCTCAATCTCCAGGCGGAGTTCAAGACGGGATATACGAGAGTTTGCCGGCAATTCAAATAAAATGGTGCGTAAATAGACCCTCCCACTAACCTTTGTGAAAGTTCGCACAATATATTATGAAATACACCAGTACGCCTGCCCGTTCAGGGGCAGTACGTTATTCTCTCCTTCTTCCATCCAGACTATACTGTCGGTCCCGGAATTACACCGGGTCCACCGTCTGTATCACAAGATACAGCGCGGGTAGCGGACTGAGCATGTTAAGGCTGTAACAGCCATTGAACAGTGACATCACCGCCGGTAGGGAATTACACCCTGCCCTGAAGGATCAAACCAGTATGAAATTAAGTACCTATTATAGCACAGCCAGCAATACTGGCTAAAATAAAGTTAGCACTATACGGTAAAAAAAGCAAGCGGGTACTGAATGCCGACGGCTTAACCCCTCCTGTCCGGCAGGCCTCGCCTACAGCATAGCCAGCACCTTACCGCTACACCTCTCCCTGCTTATTCACTTTCAGCAGATCGCGGATTTCCGTCAGCAGGACAATCTCCGGACCCGGTGCCGGGGGCTCTACAACCTCAACTTTTACCGTCTCCTTGTGCTTGAAGCGGTTGGCCAGCTTGACCACCATAAAAATGGAGAAAGAGATAATAAAGAAATCCACCACACTCTGCAGGAATATCCCGTATTTCACCTCGGCATCGAGATAGGTTATGGTGAGTTTTTCCAGATCGATCCCGCCGCTAAGCAAGCCCACAAGAGGCATAATAATGTCGGCAACCAGCGAGGATACAATTTTACCGAATGCTGCCCCGATGACTACGGCAACCGCCAGATCCAGCACATTCCCCTTAATGGCAAAGCTTTTAAATTCCTTCCACATTCCATTTCCCCCGATCATTGGATTTTAGTTATTATAGCATTACCGCAGCAAATGACCAATAAGCCGGTCCCGGAATTGTTAAATCTAAAGATTTGTTAAGAATATATTAAGCTTTTGTACAGATGCTTTCCTGCCGGCGTTAAGATTCCTGGACTACAATGAACGGGCAGCGTCAGATCATGTATAATCCAGGTAGGAATCGAACGGCTGCGCGGATACAAAGGAAAGGAAGTTGGACCATGAATAACGGAACACTGCTGCTCGTTGATGATGAGGCGGAGATTATCAAATTAATGCAGATTTATCTGGAGCACGAGGGCTACAGGCTGCTGACCGCAAGGACCGGGCTGGAGGCGCTGGACATTGTCGGCAGAGAAACCATTGATTTGATGGTGCTTGACATTATGATGCCGGAAATGGACGGGCTGGAGGCCTGTATCAAAATCCGCGAAACCCGTAAATTCCCGATCATTATGCTGTCCGCCAAAGGACAGGAGCTGGATAAAATCACCGGGCTCAGTGTAGGTGCCGACGATTATGTTACCAAACCGTTCAGTCCGCTGGAGCTCGTTGCCCGCATCAAATCACAGCTGCGCCGGACAAGAAGCTATCTGGGTAACGCCACCAAGGACAGCGGGATGATTATCGACGGGCTGGCGGTTAACTCCTCCACGCATGAGGTTAGTGTAGAAGGCCAGCCGGTTAAGCTGACACCCCGGGAATTCGCTATTCTTGAGCTGCTGGCCCGCAACAGCGGACAAGTGCTGAGCATGGAGCAGATCTACTCCAAGGTCTGGAAGGAGCAGTATCTGGACAGCAATAATACGCTGATGGTGCATATCCGTAAAATCAGGGAAAAAATCGAAGATAATCCGCGCCAGCCGAAATATCTGAAGACGGTCTGGGGCGTCGGCTACAAAATTGAAAAGGGAGGTTAAGCTGCTCTGAATACGAAGCGGTTCAATACTTTATCCTGGCGGCTGGCCGGATTTGGCCTGGCCAGCATTGTGCTGGCCGCACTCATCATCATGGTCCTGTTCTGGGGGGCTTCCATGCTGCTGTGGCTCAATCCCTCGCGCTCCTTCTGGGGGGTCAAGCTGCTCCGCTGGGTGATTAACAATATCGGCTCCCTTCCGGTTGTACTGATCATCGGCATCCCGCTATACATTTTCTTTTTTCTGGCGTTGACCAAAAATACGATGAGTTATGTGCGCAGCATTTCATCCGGTGTGCAAAAAATGGCGGACGGCAACCTGTCCTACCGCATCGCAGTCACAGGCACAGAGGAGCTCGGGACGCTTGCTGATAACATCAACAAGATGGCCGGCAGGCTCAAATCGGCGATGGATGAAGAACGGGCGGCAGCCATAGCCAAGGATGAGCTTATCACCGGGGTATCACATGACCTGCGTACACCGCTGACCTCTGTGCTGGGCTTTCTGGAATATGCCGAAAAAGACCGCTATGCCGATGAAATCGAACTTCGCTATTATATCAACATTGCTTACGATAAATCACTGATGCTCAAAAAGCTGATCGACGATCTGTTCGAGTATACCCGCATTACCTCAAGCGGTCTGCCGCTGCGGCAGGAGCCGGTCAATCTTGGCAACCTGCTTGAACAGCTTGCTGAAGAATTCGTCCCTGTACTTGAGGCAGCAGGCATGAGCTACAGCATCCGCACCGGTCCCGGTCCGCTGGTTATACAAGGAGATGCCGATGAACTGGTCCGGCTGTATGAGAACCTGTTCACCAACGCAGTGCGTTACGGAAAAGAAGGCAAGCAGCTTGATATCTCCGTCTTCCGCAGGCAGGATCAGGTAGTAGCCGTCTGCACCAACTACGGACCGCCAATCCCAGCCGGGGATCTGCCCCATCTGTTCCAGCGCTTTTACCGGGTGGACAAATCCCGCTCACGGAAGACCGGCGGCAGCGGACTCGGCCTGGCGATCGCCAAGAGCATTGCCGAGCTGCACGGCGGGGTTATTACTGCTACAAGTTCACGCAGACAAACAGAGTTTGAAACAAGCTTTCCGCAGTCCAAACCGTAAAGATAAGTGCAATCGCTGAGCTTCCGCCAGCACAAAAAAGAGGAAGCCGGCCAATCCCGGTTTCGCTCTTTTTGTGTGCTGCACTGGTATTTGTACTACCCTACTGCTGATGCAGCTCACGGTAAGTATCACGGATGAACGTGCAATATACAGAGGACGGAAAATGCTGCACACGCTCGTAGGCAGTCTGCGACTGCTGGCGCGCTTCCTCCAGCTTGCCTGTTCTGGCATAGATTCTGGCTTTATAGGCATAAGAAGTGAACACTGCCGCCCGGTCCAGCGGATGGTGAACGTCATCTGTCAAGGTAACCCGGGACAATGCCTCCAGCGCCTCTTCATCACGGTGCAGATGATACAGGGCTATTCCAACCATCAGGTTACAGCTGGATACATACCGGTCCCCTGTCACCTGGAAGCTGTGCCCCAGCTCTAGCGCCTCTTCATACCGCTGCTCCGCATTCGCCAGCCTGATATCTGCCAGCCTGAGCAGCTGTACAGACTCCTCATTCTCCGACAGCTCTACATACAGCCGCGCCTTCTCCAGATTCTGCTTCGCCCCGTCCAGGTCACCCGACATGAGGGCAAGACTGGATAACACGCGGTACAGGTGATCCGTCAGATAAAAGACGTTTTCTTCGCGGGACAAGGCAACAGCTGCCTGTGCAGCTTCCTTACTTCCGCTGTAATTACCCAGGGCGGACAGCGTCACACTCTCTGCATAATGGAGGTCCAGTTCAAACAGAACATTGTTGCCTACCTTTTTAGTCAGATATTTTCCCCGTACACTCCGGATCAGCTCCAGGCTTTCCTCATACTTCCCCTGCGTGAACAGCAATGCGTACGTCAGATATTGTACTTTGGCGCTCTCCACAAACAAGCCGAAACGCTCGTAAATTTCTGCCGCCCTGGCAACCGCCTCTTCACCTCCGGCACTTCCCGTATAGTAACAGGCACCCACATAGAATTCCATCAGCCTTGCAGCATCGACGGTTACCGGCAGCTTGCCGCCCAGCAGCGGCTGCACACTGGAGACAACTGCCTGATAATTTTTCTGCTTGAACTGTACTTCTATATCACGCACCATCCTGGCCAGCTCCGCACTCTGGTCGTCCTCCAGGAAGTATCCGGCATCCACTCCAAGCCGTTCAGCCAAAATCTGCAGGCTGCGCATGGAGGGCAGTGCCCGGCCGTTTTCGATCTGGCTGAGCATGCTTTTGGTCATATCTTCTCCGGCCAGCTCACTCTGTGTAAGCCCTTTGGATAGGCGCAAAACTTTTATTTTATCCCCGATCGCCTGTTTCGTTGTCATCTATTTAGCCATCCTTCTGTCTGTCTTTCCCCCAGTATAACTTAATATAGGTTGAAGAAAAAACAAAGTTTAATTAAATTAAACTTTTTATTGCAATTCCAAGCTTCCGACCATACAATAAGTTTAATTAAATTAAACAAGTTTTCAAAAGGAGTTGTGTAAATGGTTAAACCAACAAGCTTATGGGCTATTCCAGGCAACCGTAATATGCTGCTGTTCTTCACAGCCAAGCTAGCTTCAATCCTCGGCTCCGGCATGTTTACTTTTGTAGTCGGCTTGTACATTCTGAAATTGACGGGCTCCGGAAGCAGCTTCGCGGTTACGATGGTCTGTGGAATGCTGCCCCGGATTGTGCTGGCACCTTTTGCCGGAGTAATGGCCGACAGGATGAACCGCCGCAGGCTGCTGATCTATTCTGATCTCGCCGCTGTAGCAGGGCTGCTGCTGGCGTATCTGGCCGTCTCGCTGAACGGAGTTACCCTGACGCCTGTTTATGTGACCCTAGTTCTGCTGTCCGTATGCTCTACCTTCTACAGCATTGCAATCTCCTCTTCCCTGATCCAGCTTGTAGAGCCCGGCTCACTCCAGCGGGCCAGTTCACTTAATCAGACCGCCGGCTCCATCGGCAATCTGCTTGCCCCTGTGCTCGGCGGCATGCTCTATGCCATCGTCCCGCTGAAGCTGTTCCTGCTGCTGAATGCTGCCGGCTTTGCTGTCTCCACCCTCATGAGCATAGGCCTTAAGTTTAGCCCGGCGGCTAACCCTGCTGATAACACTGAAAGGAATAAGCCGCGGCCCGGTATATCCGCCGTCCGGACCAGGAACCCGGTAATCGCAGAGTTCCGCGGCAGTCTTGCCGGGGGGATATCCTACGTATATAAGAACCTGGTCATCCGCTCCGTCCTGGTCATTGTTTTCTGGGTCAATTTTTTCGTCGTTGCCCTGAATGTAGTGCTTCCTTATGCCGTTGTGCAGAACCTCTCACTCAGCTCCGGACAATATGGCACCATTAATGCAATGCTTGCCGCCGGCATGCTGGTAATGTCCATGCTGCTGACCGTCCGCCGCCAGAGCAGCAGTCCAACCGGCTCGCTCATCCGCGGCCTCTTCATGCTCGGCCTGTTGTTCTTTGGCCTTGCAGTACCGCTAATTGTGGATTTGAGCCGTACCGGAGCCTTTATTTACCTGATGTCCATGCTGTTTATGGTCGGCTGCACAGTAATGAATATTAATATTCCGGTGCAGGTGTACCTGCAGCAGAGTGTCGAGCCAGCCTATCTTGGAAGAGTGTTTGCCGTTGTGGAAACAGCTTCAGGTGCGATTGCACCGGCTGGAATGATCCTCTACGGTGTACTTGTAGACAGGGTCCCCTCCTACCTGCTGCTTGCGGCTTCCGGTATGTCGATCCTGCTGGTCACCATCCTCGGCTCCAGAAATTTGAAGCAGGGCTCACGGAAGGAAGCACAACAGACGCTGGAAACAGGGATGCAGCTTCATTCCTAAGAAAACATTCATACCTGTTAAGAAAATGGTAAGATTTCTGCCAGGCCGCTCTTAAGAACTGTCGCTTATAGTAATGGCTATACTAAATTCTCTATAAGCGAGGGTACATATGCTATTTAATTCCTACACCTTCATGTTTGCTTTCCTGCCGGCTGTGCTGGCAGGATATTTCCTCCTGAACCGTCTCCGTCTATTCCTCTGCTCCAAGCTGTGGCTGGCGCTGGCCTCGCTTGCATTCTATGGCTGGTGGAATATCCGTTACATCCCTTTGATCCTTTTGTCCATTCTGTTCAACTATGCACTTGGCCGGAACATGCACGGCGGCAGACTGCACCCCCGGCTGCTCCTGCTTGCCGGCCTGACTGCGAATCTGCTGCTGCTCCTGTATTACAAGTATGCTGATTTTCTGATCAGCAGCTGGAACGGGCTTACCGGAAGCAATGCAGCTCTGCTGGAGCTTGTCCTGCCGCTGGGCATCAGCTTTTTCACCTTTACACAAATCGCCTATCTGGTTGATGCATACAGGCAGCAGGCCCGTGAATACAGTCTGGTTAATTACATACTCTTCGTCACGTTTTTTCCGCATCTGATCGCGGGTCCTATCCTCCATCACAAGGACATGATGCCGCAGTTTGACCGGCTGCGCGGCAAGCGGTGGAACTGGGGGAACATTCTGCAGGGCTCCCTGCTGTTTTGTACCGGACTCGGCAAAAAGGTGATCCTTGCCGATACGCTTGCCGGATATGCAGACAGCGGCTTCAGCTCGGCCGCCTGTTTTATCGACTCCTGGGTAGCCGTGCTTTCTTATACGCTGCAGCTTTATTTCGATTTCAGCGGCTATACGGATATGGCGATCGGAATTGCCCTGCTGTTCAACATCGTGCTTCCGCAGAACTTCAACAATCCTTACCGGGCTATCAGTATCAGCGGCTTCTGGAGACGCTGGCATATGACGCTCAGCCGGTTCCTCCGCGATTATATCTATATTCCGCTTGGCGGGAACCGCAACGGCTTCTGGACCTCCATCCGCAACGTAATTATCACCTTTCTGCTGGGAGGCCTGTGGCACGGGGCCGGCTGGATGTTCCTGCTCTGGGGCCTGCTGCACGGGGTAGGACAGGCCGTGGAAAAAATCGGAGCCCGCATTGGGCTGACCCTGCCTAAATGGCTGGCCTGGGCGCTGACGTTCGTCTTTATCAATGTGACCTGGGTGTTTTTCCGGGCTGAGGAAATGCCGGTTGCCCTCAGACTGTTGAAAGGGATGAGCGGGCTGAACGGACTTGGACTCGGTACGGCTCCCGGACTCAAATGGGCAATCCTGCTGATTCTTTTGCTGACCGTTGTTATTCTTGTACGTCCGGAGCAGCCGTTAAGGGTGCGGGGCTGGAAAACGTTACTGGCAATGGCCTTGATCTTCGTATTCTCCCTGTTTTTCTTCAACCGGATTACACCTTTCCTGTATTTTAACTTCTAAAACCGCCATAGGAGGTCTGTCCAAGATGCCCACACCACAGCCTAAACCTGTTATTTGTGCAAAAAGCACAGCACAGCCGAGCGGCCCACATACCCGCTCCAGGCAGCTGATGCTCCTGTTCCTGCTGTTTCTTGCGCTTACCGCGGCGGCTGCCGCCCTGCTTACCGCATTCCTTGACCCGCTCCAGTTCTATCATAAATCCTCATGGTATACGCCTCTCTTCTCTGAAGAAGAACGGTACCAGAACCCCGGGCTGGCCAAAAACTATAACTATGACAATATCATCATCGGTACCTCCATGACGGAGAACTTTCTGCCTGCCCAGGTGAATCAGAGCATTGGCGGAACTACGCTGAAGCTGTCGATGGAAGGCTCGACTGTTGATGAGCATTATAAAATTGCCAAGCTGGCCTTGGAGACCGGCAAAGTTAAGCAGGTAATCTGGGGACTTGATTATTTCTCTTTGAAGCTTGAAACGGAGACCGCCGCCGCAGATTTCCCGGATTATCTGTACGACAACAAACTGTGGAACGATTATCGGTACTGGTTCAATTCCTCCGTGTACAGGCAGTTTGCACTCAGTATCAAAAGTATGTTTGAAGGCACGGCCGGCAAAGAGCTTGAGCTGCTGAACAACTGGAATGAAGAAGTAAGCTTCGGTAAAAAGCATGTGGCCGAAGCCTATCTCCAGGTCAGTGATAATGAGCTGTACTTCGGGGTGAATGAGGAAGGCACAGACCAGCTTAAAGAGCACTTCAACACATATATCCTGCCGCTGCTGGAGGCTTATCCCGAGGTCAAATTTCACTTTTACTATCCGCCCTACAGTGTGATGCGCCAGGTCGCCTGGTACAACGATAATCCGGTCCGCTTTGCCAACCAGCTAGTGATGCGTAAATGGATGTACGAACAGTTCAGCCGGTACGATAATGTCAGCCTGTATGATTTCCAGAGCGCTTCCGGCTGGACATACAACCTCGACCTGTACAAGGATCTAAGCCATCACAGCGGTGAGGTTAACAGCCGGATCGCTGAAGCCATAGGCATTCGGGACAGCGATTATCTCGTAACAGATGATAATATCGACAGATTTAACGGTGTCCTGGAAGCTCAGGCCGGCAGCGCAGCTATCGACACCAGCGGTTATGTTTATACATGCAGCGTTATCATAGACGGACATAAATTGGCCTTTACTAGCCGGCTGATCCAAGGTAATCAGGAGTTATGGCTATCCGCTAAAGAAATAGCCGCTGCATTAGGAGCGGAAGTCACCTGGGACGCCGTAAGCAAGACTGTGAGCGTATCAGATCAGCAGCATACGGTAGTGTTTACGCTGGGCAGCAAATCTGCGCTCGCCGACGGTATAAGCCTGCCACTTGAGGCCGCCCCCCTGCTGGCCGGCGGCAAAGCGCTGATCCCGCTGTCCTTTACGGCAGGAATACTAGGCTGGAACCTCTCCTATGCCAAGGACGGTACTGAAATTCATTACATCCTCACTTTGGATTAGCTGAAAAAGAGCCTGCGGCATCATCTGCCGCAGGCTCTTTGCTATAACTGTTTATGAGATCCGTTTATTCGTATCGCCTGCTACTGATTACGTCTGTGCCTAAACACCCGGTTCAGTACCACGCCGGCTGCTATCAGTCCAAGACCAGCCAGATAGATCGGCAGGGGACTGTTCTCCCCGGTCTGCGGCAGCTGGCCGCCGGCTGCCGGATCTGTTACGGTTCCCCTTGGAATGCTGTCATCTGTAATATCAATATCAGGGGTTGTAGTATCCGGGGTACCAGGGGTACCGCTATCCGGATCACCGCCGCCCAGCGGAATCTCATCGGTCGGGATTTCCACCGGACCTTCACCCGGAGTTGCTGTCGCTCCCGGTGTTGCGGAAGGAAGGATTGCCGGACCGCCAGGAATTTCATCATCCACTACAATTATGCCAGGCACTTCAGTCCCTGGAGCCGGTGTTCCCGGTGTACCTCCCGGAATTGCCGGAGTGACCGCCGGTGTTGGTACCGGTGTTGCCGGAGCTGTAGGCGCCGGGGACGGCGTTATGCCAGGGGCTGCCGATTCAGTTGGAACCGGTGATGCTGTAGGCGCCGGAGACTCTGTAACTGCCGGCGTTGCTGATGGTGCCACGGTTGGGGCAACCGTTGGTGCTGTTGTTGGTGCCACAGTTGGTGTAGCTGTCGGAGCAGCCGTCGCTGTAGGCAGCACTGCGGTATTATACACCGTCAGGTTAACGCCTGATACCGAGCCTATGGTTACAGGATATTCTTTTGTATCCAGCACGTATCCGGTTGGCGCTGCTGTTTCAATCAGAACATAGCTGCCCAGCCACAGGTTGTTAAATACCGCTGTCCCTGCAGCTTCCGTAGTCCGGGTGTTTACCAGAACACGTTCAGTACCATTCAGCCGGTACAGCTCAAAGGTTGCGCCCGCCAGGTGCTTCCCGCTATCCTGTGCGTCCAGCTTGCTGACAGTCAGTGTTCCCCGCTCGCCGCTGCCTGTACCCGAACCGCTGGATACGCCCACGATCAGCTCTGAGGTTGTATCCTTATCAACGAGCACAACGTTATTTCCGGTGAATTGAGCCGTATTGGTCAGCTTGTCACCGGTCTTTGCTACAATCAGTGACTGATATTCAAGGATATACGCCTTGTCGATGTCTCCGGCGAAGCTTAATTCAAAGCTCTGTCTGCCATCTTCATCGGCCAGTACCTTCAAGTTGTAATCCACATCTTTAACGAGTGCTGTACCGCTCTTGGTGATGTCACCGTTAGCGGAAGCAACTCCGGCGTACAGCCGGAATGAATCCGGCAGCAATATCTGATTATAGCTTGGTGTATCAATAATTTTGGCATCCTTCACATGGGACTGGCTGCGGTTCACTGCCAGGCTCCAATCGACCTTATCCCCGTTCTGCAGCCCGCTCTTCAGGATGTATTCCCCGCCGTGCGGAATCGTCACTGAGGCAATCAGATCCTTGGATACCTTCACGGTCCCATCCAGAAGCTTTGCAGTATTAACTACAGTACTGCCTATCAGCTGTCCGGCCAGGCTGGTCTTGAAGACGATAACATACGGTTCATTAATGCTGTCTGTGAACACAACCCGCAGTTCATTGCCGCTTCCTACTGAATACGAGTATGCACTTTTGCCCAGCTCTGTTCCCTGTTTATAATCCCCTTTGGCGTCCACATTCAATCTGTAGACCTTGAGGGAATCCGGAACCAGGCTCTGCCCTGCAGTAAGCACATCTGAAACAATAGGAGCTGCTACTGCTTTCGCTGTGTAATTAACCCCTACCGTCCAAGTCAGTTCCTTCCCGGAAGCATCATATACCCCGGTTTTGAAGCCGTTATTCTTCCACTCCGGACGGGGAATGAATTTACCGTCTGCACTGGCAGTCTGAGTTACGCCTTCGATATCCTTCCAGTCAATTCTGGCGGTATTGATAAAATCATCGGTGGTGCCCTTCAGCCAGTCATTGCTGAACTGTGTAGTATAACTGATGGTATAAGATCCGCTGATAGCAGATTTAAATTTCACCTTGAAGCCGGCATTCGGCACAACCGGCGAAACATATTCCAGTGTGTACGCTGAATCGCCAAGCACGGTACCGCTGCTGTTCCGCACCACAATGGTATCCGGGAGCAGCTTTTGACCGCCCTGCGGGAAGGTATCAGTAACGAGTACCTCCTTCATCGGATAGTTATCACCATTTAGTGTGATTTTCCAGTTTGCGGTGTGCGCTTTGTAATCTGCCCCCGAGAAGGTTTTGTAAATAATGATCGGTCTGACCAGCTGTGTAGCTGTAGAGCTGTAGGTGCTTTCGGATACGGTATTCGTCACCGTATGGTCCTTAAACACACGGCCGACCGCCTCCGTTTTATACTCGATCCGGTATGCAGAGCTGATACCGTTAGTGAACTGAAGCTTGAAGCCCTGCTTTTTGTCCCCGGTAATACCGCTCACTATATAGTCGGTGTTTTCTGTCAGGGCCGAACCCTTGATTGCTGTTCCGGTTGAATCAAGGGTTACCGGATAAACAACAACCGAACCGGGCACAAGCCGCTGGGAATCATCGAACAGGTCTGTAAGCACTGCGCTCTGCTGCGGAATAGCCTTCAGATTGTAGTTGTATTCAATAGCCCAGGTAATGACCTGAATACCCCAATCATAGTGCACCGCTTGTTTTTTGAGGCTGCCGCCGCGCTCTACTGTAACAGTCGCAGAGGCACTGGCCGGATCGCGTCCGTCTCCCGTAAAGGTCGCGGTATTGGTATAGCTGGCTTCATCGCCAGTGATTCCTGTGGAATAGGTGAGCCGGTAAGCCCCGTTAATGACCGGATCGGCAAAACGCACGGTAAGCACGCCACCGGCAACCTCCGCGGTATATTTCCCGGTATCCACCAGGCCCCCCTGCTGCACTGAGCCGTCAAGCTGCACATTCAGCTCATACACAGCCAGTGTCACCGTATTGTCCAGTGACAAACCCGCCGGGACCGGATCGGTAACAACTGCATTTGTCACCGGCTCCAGCCGTTTGTTCACATCCACAGTCCAGTCAATCCGTCCGGCATTGAAGCCGCTGGCAACACCGGACTTGCCGATTGTTGAGCCTACCTCCGGCTTGAATGACACAATTATGGTCTGTGAACCGCCTTTAACCGGAAAGACAATCTGCTCTGTCGTGCTCCCGCCGACTTTTGTCCGGTCAAACTTGGTATTGACCCGCAGGGTTCCGTGGACATTCCCATGGCTCTCAATGTAGTTGCCAAAGGTCATAGCCGCTTCATGAGTATCCTTACTGATCGTGAATACCCCTGCCTGCCCGTCATCTGAGACGAGTTCCCCGCTGATATCATTGTACAGCTGGAACTGCTCAGGGAGCTTGAAGGTAAAAGTATCCCCTGCGCTATAGCTGTGTCCGTCCGGAAGCGCCCATGTATAATCAAGGGTGACGGTTGAGTTCACGTCATAGACGCTGCCGGTAACCGTACTTCCGTCAGGTCCGTAAACAGCCATGGACACACTGGTAATGATGTCCGCCTCATTTTCAATCGCTGCTGCCTTAACCTGTGAAATAGACCCGATACCGTAAGCGTATTGCACAAATAGCATAAGAACCACAAGCGCCAGACTAATCCTTTTTTTCACCATTCCCCGGTAGCCCCCATTTCCTGGTTTTCATATCAAGCTCCCGCCAAGGATTCTGTTAAAGATGTCGCCGAACCTGTTTGTAATGACATACTCCGCCCCAAGGCCAGTTATGTATTTCGGTCGTAAAACGTCCATCTTATGTAAACACACAGAATTCCTTCCTTTTCTGGTCAGCTTGAGCGTTATATACTTATATCACCTAAGTATAGAAGCTTAGAATCAGAATAATGTTTAAAATCAGAATATTTATTTTTGATAAGCAAGACTTATTTAAAAAGGAGCGACCGTTGTGGACCTGATTACCTTATTTGGACGGAAGCATGAAACAGATTTCATTATGTTCTCGCTGCCGCATTTCATTGCTCTTGGTGTGACAGCAATACTCTGCCTGCTGCTGTTCTCGGCCAGATTTGCGCTGCGTACCCGCCCGTCACTGCGGAACTCCGTCCGCTGGCTGCTGATCATAGTGCTGCTGGCTTCAGATGGCGGACTGCATGCCTGGTATCTTTCGCACGGCATCTGGACAGCCCGGCACTCGCTGCCGCTTGAGCTGTGCGGGATTACTCTGCTATTATCCATTATTATGCTGCTGACCCGCAGCCGGCTGCTCTATGACTTTCTTTATTTTGCCGGAATCGGCGGAGCGGTTATCGCTCTTTTAACCCCCAATCTGGTGTATCCTTTTCCTCATTTCCGTTTTATACTGTTTTTCACCGCCCATGCGGCGATCGTGCTCTCATCCCTGTTCATGACCTGGGCCTACGGCTACCGTCCAACCTGGCGGTCACTGCTGTTCACGATGCTGGGCCTCAACCTGGTTGCTGCCGTGGTCTTTGGCTTGGATAAGCTGCTGGGTGCCAACTATATGTTCCTGGCGCATAAGCCCGGCACATTCTCTGTACTCGATTATTTTGGCCCTTATCCCTATTATCTGCTGGTGGAGGAGGCCTTTGCCTTTCTCATTTTCCTGATGATGTTTCTGATCTTCTTCAAACTTCCGGAAACCCTTAGAAGCCGGGGCAACTCCCGTAAAAGAAGCTTGTAGGTTTGTACAAGTAGAAACGGCTATGCCGTCCTCCAGAGAAGGCGGTAACCGTTCCTGCGAGAAAGATAAGGATTATGGATAGTGTAAAACATATAAATTCATTTATATCAAAAAAAGCACCGCGCTGGAAAAACCAGCACGGTGCTTTTGCGTTATCCGAAAAGGGCATGTACCCCTAAACCGGATTAATTAAGCTTCAATAATTTCAACTGAAGTCATCTTGTCGCGTCCCTGGAAGCTGTCAACCAGCTCCATGCCTTGTACTACTTTACCGAATACAGTGTGTACTCCGTCAAGGTGCGGCTGTGGTCCGTAGCAGATGTAGAACTGGCTTCCGCCTGTGTTTTTGCCGGCATGAGCCATTGCCAGTGACCCGCGCTCATGCTTGTTAGGGTTGATCTCACAGTTAATGGTGTAGCCCGGACCGCCAGTTCCTGTTCCGTTAGGGCAGCCGCCCTGTGCTACGAAGCCAGGGATAACGCGGTGGAATACAAGACCGTTGTAGAAGCCGTCGTTAGCCAGCTTCTCAAAGTTGGCTACAGTGTTAGGAGCATCGTTCTCAAACAGGTCGATCAGCACTACGCCGCCGTTCTCAAGTGTTACTTTCGCTTGCTTTGCCATATGTAAATGACCCCTTCCAAAAGTTCAGATGTAGAATACGTTTATTAGTTTACTATGAAACTCTGCACAAAGCAAAGCAAGCGGGAGGGTTTCCCGCCTGCTTTGCAGCACACCTAGCCCGTCCAGCCTGTGCCGGAGTAAAAAATTTACTTCGTTACAGCCTGCTTGGCAATACGCTCAGGGACAATATCGTTGGCGACAATGTCATGATGACTCTCACGGCGCACAACCAGATCGCTCTGTCCGTTCTGCACAAACACCACTGCCGGACGGCGGATTCGGTTGTAATTGCTGGCCATCGAATAGTTATAGGCACCGGTGCAGGCTACTGCGAGCAGATCCCCGCTCTTCACGGAAGGCAGCTCTACATCCCAGATCAGCATATCGCCGCTCTCACAGCATTTGCCGGCGATGGAAACCGTCTCTGCGTTGTCCTCAGTAGCCCGGTTAGCCAGCAGTGCTTCATACTTGGATTCGTATAGCGCAGGGCGCGGATTATCCGTCATGCCGCCGTCAACAGCAACATATTTGCGGACACCCGGAATCTCCTTGTTCGTACCTACTGTATACAGCGTCGTACCGGCATCACCGACGATGCTGCGGCCCGGCTCTACCCAGATTTGCGGCAGCTGGCTGCCGATCCCGGCAAAATGTGTCTTAACCGCATCTGTAATAGCAGCAACATATTCCGATACGAGCAGCGGAGTATCGCCGTCCACATACCGGATGCCGAAGCCTCCGCCAAGGTTAACGACAGGAAAATCGACGTTCAGCTCTTCCTTCACCTTGCGGGTGAAATCGGCAATCCGTTCAACTGCCAGCTGGAAGCCTTCCGTTTCAAAAATCTGTGAGCCGATGTGGGAATGAACGCCCAGCAGCTGAAGATTGGCTTTGCCCGCGGCCTGCTGAACAGCTGCATAAGCAGAACCGTTGCCGATGTCGAAGCCGAACTTGGAGTCGGTCTGGCCAGTAGAAGCATAGGCATGGTGGGCATGGGCTTCAACCCCCGGCGTCACGCGCAGCAGCACATTGACAGTAACTTCCTTGCTGGCAGCGATAGCCTGCAGAAGGCCAAGCTCCACAAGGTTATCAACCACAAAGCAGCCGATGCCCGCTTCAATCGCCATTTCAATCTCATCCGGCGTCTTATTGTTACCGTGGAAGTGAATGCGCTCAGCCGGGAAGCCGGCTTGCAGTGCTGTGTACAATTCGCCGTCAGATACGACGTCCAGCGACAGTCCTTCTTCGTCAGCCAGGCGGCACATCGCCATGATGGAGAAGGCTTTGCTCGCATAAGCAACCTGGAAGCCCAGCCCGGAGGCTCTGAAGGCATCCATATACTCGCGGCAGCGCTGACGGATTAATTGCTCGTCCATTATATATAGCGGGGTACCATATTCCGCCTTGAGTTCTGTTACATCACATCCGCCGATTTCCAGATGTCCGGCATCATTAATCCGGCTCGTCCCGTGTAAAAACATTGTCCAATCCTCCAATTTCCGTGGAACGTCTTGATTCCACCCTGTCTATTGTATGAAATATTGCCCCTCAGAGTTCCAAAAACAGGCTTCAGGCTGAAACCCGGACTTCACAGGGGCTATTTAGTGTATTCAGTATACCAGACAAGGGGAACGTCATAGAATGGACTAATGTGCAGTTGATTTGTATTTTTTGTACGGCTACTTCTCGTTCTCCTGGACAGGCGGCATTCTGGTATTATCCCGTGTTTTGTTGAATGACGGCCTTGCTTTGGAGCTGAGCACCGGCTGCCGGACCAGAATCGCGCCGAGAGCTTTTGCATTAAATGGTATAAACGGCCACAAATATGAGGAGTTGTATGACCGGTGGGTAGTCAGAAGAATAATCAGCAGCGTTGTCCCGATCATGAACCCCGGCACCTGGAAGACAGCCACGGCGAGCAGCAGCGCGAGCCTGACAATCCGGTTCGCCAGCCCCAGCTCATAGGAAGGCGTAGCGAACATTCCGATTGAGGCAACCGCCATATACAGCACGACCTCATTGACAAACAGCCCCGTCTGTACGGCGATGTCTCCGACCAGAATGGCAGCGATCAGCCCCATCGCTGAGCCCAGCGGAGTCGGCGTATGCACGGCTGCCATACGAAGCAGGTCAACCCCGAGCTCAACAATCAGAAATTGGGCCAGCAGCGGAATCTTAGCCATTTTCTGCGGACCTATAAACTCCAGCATGGCCGGCTTAAGCTCAGGATGGATAACCAGCAGCATCCAGAGCGGCAGCAGAAACATGGAGGCAAATACGCCTATAAACCGCACCCAGCGCAGATAAGTTCCCATGAACGGGGTCTGCCGGTTCTCCTCGGCATGCTGACACAGATCAAAAAACGTCGTCGGCAGGACAATGACGCTTGGTGAGGTATCCACAAAGATCACAACCCGGCCTTCCAGCAGATGTGATGCCACGGTATCAGGGCGCTCTGAGTAGCGGACAAGCGGATAAGGGTTCCACCCTCTGCCCACAATCGCCTCTTCCAGCTGCTTATCCGCCAGCGGAATGCCGTCGATGTCAATGCTCTTGATTTTGTCGGTAACTGCCAGCACCTGAGTCTTGTCCACGATATCATCAATATAGGCTACACAGACATCGGTCCGTGTCCGGCGTCCGACCTGGTGCATCTCATATTTCAGTCCGGGGTCGCGGATTCTTCTGCGTACCAGCGCCACATTGCTCAGCAGTGTTTCTGTGAAGCCGTCACGGGCTCCGCGTACAACACGCTCAATGGAGGGTTCATCAGGACCGCGCGCCGGATAGGCACGGGTATCCATGATGATGACCTGGTTCTCCCCTTCAAGGAAGAATGCACTCATGCCGGACAGCACCTTGTTAATACTTTCACTCAGCAGCTCGCCCTTTTCCACCTGCACATGAGGAATATATTCGGTCATAAAGCTGCTTAGCGCACCGGTGGATACCTCGTCCGGGGTCAGGTACGTCAGCCGTTTCAGAATTTCATCAATGATCGTATCCTTGGCAAAGCCGCTGATGCACAGCAGCGCGGCCTTTCGGCCGCCAAAGGTCATCTCCCTGAATACGATGTCAAAGGAGGACCCGAGCCCCAGCACCTCTGTCAGTGTATTCTTGGTGTCCTCCAGACGCTCAGGAATCTTATCATGCCCCTGCCAGTAAATGATTGACTGCTCCAGCGAGTCTGAGCGCTCCGAATCCCGCTTCTTCTGCAGCGGATCAGCCTTTTTCTCCTGCGGATCCTGCCCTTCCTTCGCCCGCTTCCCGGCTTTTTTCCCTGTCTGCTCCTTGTCCTTCTTGACCGTTACTTTATCCGCTCCCTGTTCGCCGCCGGTATCTTCCTCCCCCTCCGCATCCTCATCCGGTTCATCGCCGAACAGCCTGGCGAAAAAACCCTTTTGGGCCTTTTCCGGCTCCTCTGTACCCAGCTCACTGGAAATTTCGGCATCCCCGCCGCCGGAGAATCCGTTGTCCTGCTGACCGGAATTCCCGTTGTCCTGCTGACCGGGGCTCCGTTCATTCTGTCCGCCGGAATTCTCAGCGCCGGTAGTATCCTCCTGATCTCCGTCATCGCCAAACAGTGTGGACAAGAAACCCCTTAAGCCGCTGCCCTTCTCCGGGGCCTCCTCCTGTTCCGGCGAAGCTCCCTGTTCAGGGTTATTGTCCATTGCCGCTGCATCCTGCTGGCTGCTTCTGCTGTGAGGCTCTGACTCCGCCCCCGCATCACGCACGGCACTGCCGTCAGCCCCTGTCATTGTCTCTGTGTCAGAGGCACCGGATATTTCCGGTGTCTTCTCCCCTTCCTGATCCGGCGTACCGGCAACATCAGAGGTCTGCAGGTCATGGTCCCCATATCCCGTCACTGAGGCATCTACGCCTATGTCAGCCCCTCCTGCCCCTTCTTCATCCTGCTGCCCTGCGCCGGCATCGGCATTACTGACGTTTCCCTGATTATTATTATTGCCGGTATTGCTGTCTTCCGGCTTTTTGTTCTGCGGCTGATTTGTTTGCATAGTTGCGTCTCCCTCTGATCTGCCGGCTGCAGCAGTCTCATGTTCACCTTCCGGAACCGTCTGGCCTCCCTCAAGCAATCTGCCGAGTTCATCCGGCGGCTCTGTTCGAGCCCCCTGCACTTCTGCTTGTGCCGGAGCAGAAGCCTTTGATTTCTCGGCTTTCACCTGGTCTCCGCTGTGAATATACCTCGTCACTCCATAACCCCCTTAAAAGTTCCTTGATTCTCCGGACAGCCGGGACAGCAGCTGCAGCTCCTAGCGCTGGTACACAAACCAGTCAAATAAGGAACCTGCAACCTTGCCGCAGACCATCGCCATCAGAAGCCCGAACATATAATGTGTCATATGCAGGCGTTTCGCCAGAATCGGCAGCACGTTCAGCACTTCCGTCAGGGCCGCAGCCAGCATGCCGACAAAAATACCGTCGAGCAGGCCCACTCCCAGCTCAGCCAGCGGACCTGCGGATATTTTCCAGTTCCAGAAATCACTCACCGTTCCAAGCAGTGAACCGCCGACCATCGCGCCTTCATACCAGTGCACCTTATTGTAGGATGAAGTCAGCTGGGCAAGCCGGGGCACCATATCCAGCACAATGAACAGGGCTATGACCCCTCCGCCGACGGCAATTCCGGCAGCTACACCCAGCAGCAGATGCAGTCCAAGGGAAACCGGCGCAGTCATGGAACTCCCCCCTTCTTACCTTGGGTGCTTTGCCGGTGCTCCAGCTTGCTGTATTCCTCATGCACGACATAATGATCGATATTTTTTTGGTACAGGAACATCTCCACCTCCAGCGGTGTCGGCTCCTCATTCCATTTTTTCTTGAACAGGTGATTGAAAAAAACAACCATCCCGAAGCCGATTCCCAGCGAATAGGCTACCTGAAAAACATAGGGATGCTCGTCACGCCGCCCGGTCAGCATCTCCACGATCCGTACATGCACCTCCTGCATGCTGACGTCGGCATGGAAATTCATAATCGTCAGTGCCGAGCCGAAGAACAGCAGCAGCCAGACCAGTACAAACAGGGTAATAGACGGCTTGCGCGCCTCAAGCGGACCTTCAATCTGCACAATAGTCCGCCCCTCACCGATTGGCTGAATATCAGCCCCCGGAACAAGCTCATGAATCCGCGGAATAATGCTCAGCAGATCAATTAGGATCAGATTGCCGTCACTTTGCTCCGGCTGGTGCAGCAGAATCGAGTCTAACGGCTCCCTCCACTCCGGTCCGGCAATCAGGTAGGCCACATCCCGCAGCATAACGCCCCGCCCCTTGGGCACCGTGACCCTGTTCTTCAGCTGTATGTAAATGGCGGGTGCCTGCTTATCCATCATCTTCATACACCTCCTCAAAGGTTGACAGCAGAATATCGGTAGTATGGGAGAAAGGCCTTATTTTTACTCTTAAGCACAAAAAAACCTCCTTTTTATGTAAGCGGAGGGAGAGCTCACGCTTAAAAAAGAGGTTGCATGCAGTTCCAGCTGCCTTTCGGGCGGTTTAAGCCAGGCATACAAAGAAAGAGGATGTCCTCCCGGCCGTACGGCTGCGTGATGACATCCTCTTCCTGTATTCGGGCCCTGGGGTCTATCCCCTCAGGCATCTATCGTATATATGGTTAGGCTGCCTGCTTTAATTCTGCCTGCGCCTGTCTGTTCTGCTGGCTGGAAATATAGAACAGCGCCGTCCAGATCAGAGCGAATCCGACAACCTGAGCCATGGTTACCAGCTGGTGATAAACAATCCAGTTAATCAGAATCCCGGTCATCGGGAAGCTGAGCTCAGCCAGCGTTGCAAAGGAGGCCTTGGTCGTATTCAAGCCTTTGTAATATAGCAGCATACTAAGCAGTCCGGGCAGCAGCGCCTGCAGCAGCAGGTTAACTGCAACGAGCGACGTAGCTCCCAGGCCGCCGCTTACCTGCCACGGGGCACCTTCCATTGTAGTCAGGGCGAACAGCAAAGGCAGGGCCAGAATGAAACGCAGCGAGGTTACGGTCTCATAGCTCAAAGAGCCGAGCAGGTATCTGCCCATAACCGTTGAGCCGCCCCACAGTGCGGCAGCGCCCATTGCCATCAGGCTGCCTACGCTGACAAAATTGTTAACATGGCCGAAAGGAACCGTCCAGCCGAAGGTCAGCAGATAAGTTCCGCCCAGAGCAAGCACAATCAGCAGGCCGAAGTTACGCGGGAGGCGTTCCTTCAGAATAACGGCAGCCAGGCCGATAGCGAATACCGGCTGAAGCTTCTGCAGCAGCAGGACGGCGTTCAGATCACCGCTGGATAATGCTTTGGTGAACAAAATAGTTGCCAGGGCGGAACCGCCCCAGGAAACAACCAGCAATGCTCCCGCCTGGCGGAGACGGATGCCCTTCAGCTCAGCCCGGTGACGCCACAGTACAGGTGCAGCTGCGAGAAACAGCACCACATGCTCCAGCAGAACAATTTGTGAGGACGTCAAAGATTCTAATAAAATGATCCGGAACAGCGGATCGACGCCCCAGAGCGCCGCGCCCATTACAACCAGCCAGAAGCCGCTGCGGACCGGCGCTGTGCGCATACCTGATGATGAAGCCGATGCATTACTCATAATTCATTCTCCTTGTCGATACAAACCCTCGATAAGAGACCAAAAGCCCCCGATACACCCTGCAAAGGGCTATTATCGGGGGCATTTCGAATAAAAGGCAGCAGGAATACACCCGTGTCCTTATTCTTTGATCCTCTCCCATCCGGACTTTACCGTCGGCTCTGGATTGTCACCAGATCAGTCAATTCCGCCTTAACAGCGGAGCTTGAGTCGCGGGCTTAGTTCGCTTTGAACATCACCGCCGGTCAGGAATTTCACCTTACCCCGAGAATCTTGTATTCCGTTATATTTTTCACAATCTCAGAATACCTCCATTATGTCATTTCGTCCAGTCTTTTATGAAAATATTTTGCTTTATTTCATTTTCGTATTACAGGGCTTAGCCAACAGGCCGAGATATTTGGAAGAAAATACTGAATTATTAAGGTATAATAAAATCATCTGTTTTTTCCATACTTTATCAACAAGAAAGAGGTAGCTGTGAAAAGATCCGTCTGGTTAAACCTGCTATTTTCCGTTGCAGCTGTAGTTCCACTCGCCCTGGTAGCCTTTATCGGGTACTTTTTGATCGCCCTAATGGGCGGTTTCAGGTTCTACGCTCCGCTCTCTGCCGTTGTCGCTGCCGTCCTAGCTGCCTACATTGTCGCTGCCATCTTCGACTGGTTTGAGCCGCGCACCCGGGGTATTGCCTTCGCTTCATTCCTGGGACTGTGTCTGCTGGCCACCGGCGGATACGAGATCAATAAAGCCTATGTGAACAGTCTGGCTGAAGTACGCGAGCAGGAGGTTTCTCTTGAGCAGTACCAGCCGTTCCATGCTGAATCCAAGGTTGCGGTGCTGGACGCGCCGGCATCCTATCAGATCACGGACACGGTACCGCCGCGTCTTGACGGGGCCACTGCGCTTTATCCGCTTTACTCTGCCTTTGTGCAGGCTGTATATCCCGAGGATAAGTATGATCCGTATGATTTTGACGTTAGTCCGGTAGTGTGCTCCTCTACCTCGTATGCCTATAAGCGGCTGATCTCCGGAGAGACCGATATCATCTTTACCGCCACCCCTTCACTCGCCCAGGAAAAAGATGCAAAGCTGTCCGGGCGCGAGCTGGTGCTTACCCCGATTGGCCGTGAGGCCTTTGTCTTTTTTGTTAATAAACGCAACCCGGTGGACAGCCTGACCACAGAGCAGATTATGGACATCTATTCCGGTGAGCTGACCAATTGGAAGGATGCCGGCGGACGGAACGACCGGGTCCGGGCCTTCCAGCGTGATGAGGGCAGCGGCAGCCAGTCCATGCTGCAAAAAATCATGCAGGACCGCACCCTGATGCAGCCCCCCTCTGAGGATGTGATGGACCTGATGAGCGGCATTATCTCCCGGACCTCCAACTACCGTAACTACAAAAACGCCATCGGCTTCAGCTTCCTCTACTATGCCTCCCAGATGAACAGCAGCGACGAGCTTAAGCTGCTTGCGATCGACGGGATTGAGCCGAACAGAGAGAACATCAGCAGCGGTGCTTATCCGTACACGGTTAACTTTTATGCCGTAACAACAGGAACACCTTCACCTAAGCAGCAGGAATTCCTCGACTGGATCATCTCCCCGGAAGGGCAGGAGCTGGTAGCAAAGACCGGCTATGTGCCGGTTAACTGAGAACGTGTATATTAAAAAGAGTGCTCCCGCGCTGTATCCGGGGAGCACTCTTTTTATGTTATTTCGGGCTCAGCTGCCCTGCTGCGCCGACAGCAGCCGTCTGCGCTTCTCCCGGTCCGGGTCGGTCTGCACATGAATGCTCGGACCGAAGATCATTGTGGCACGCTCACCCGGCACATATAACGGCCAGCTCAGGCCGGCTGAATCCGGGCTGCCCCGGTGCGCAAATGCGGTCCAGGCCTCCTGCATCCGCTCCGCCAGCGCTGTAAGCTCAGGGCTGACGGACACCCCGTATTGATGCAGCAGGTCTATTGTATTAAATACATAATAGATCTCTGCACCGTGCACCGCTTTATCCAGCAGCGGATGGCCGGGAATCGTCCAGTCGAACCGGTACATCCAGACCGGCGCGTGCGCCAGCTGCCGCTCAGCAAAGGCGATAGAACTGTCCCAGAAGTACAGGTCAGTCATCATGTCCGCCTGCCCTTCCCAGTTGTGAGGGTAATGGCTGGCCAGCTCCGCCAGATTCTCCACTCCGAGCATCAGCTCAAGCGCCTTCAGCGACTGGTCAAAGCCTGCACCTTCCCGGTCGCCCCGGAAGAACAGATAGCCCTCGTGCAGATTCGTACCAATCATCAGCGGGATTCCGGCGGCTGCGCCCCCGGCTACAGCCTCCGCCGGCTCCAGCGGCAGGGTTGCCGGGTCAATCTGCGGCTGAAACAGCAGGCTGAGCGAATTGCCAGCCACCTTATAAGCCATCCGGGCCGCAGCTGCCAGAATCTCCTCTGCAGGTGCAGCCTGCAGAGAAGCGGCATCACCGCCAAGCTCGGCAAGGAAGGCAGCAGCAATCTGCGCACCTGTCTCCTGCTTCATTGTCTGCGGCGCCCCGCTCTGCATAATGGCCCCGGAGATCAGTCCCTTGGCCGCAGGCATCGCCAGCAGGGCGGCAATACTCATGCTGCCGGCAGATTCGCCGAACACGGTTACCCTTGCCGGATCGCCTCCGAAGCCGGCGATATTATCCTGTACCCACTCCAGCGCAGCAATCTGGTCCAGCAGGCCGAGATTTGATTCGTACTCGCCGAACGGTGACAGGTGCAGGAAACCGAACGGCCCCAGCCGGTAATTGACAGTTACGACTATCACCTTGCCGGCCTCCGCCATCCTTGCCCCGTCGAACATCGGCTGGCTGCCTGCTCCCGTTAAGAAGGTGCCTCCGTGAATCCAGACCATAACCGGCAGCGCCGTCTGCTCTCCGGCCGGTGACCAGACATTCAGATACAGGCAGTCCTCCGAGAAGACCGGCTGCGTCCCGCCGAACCGGATGCTGCTTGAGCTTGGCGGCTGATGGGCTGCCGGGCCGAATGCCTCGGATTCCCTTACGGTATGCCAGGGCTCCGGCGGCTGAGGGGCACGAAAGCGCAGCTCCCCGACAGGCGGTGCCGCAAACGGAATGCCGCGCCAGACGTTCACTCCGCCGCTATGCGCTCCCTTTACTTTTCCGTATACCGTATCAGCAACGGGTCTAGTCATTTTACAATCATCCTCTCATGCTATTCCTCGGCAGGCTGTTCCTGCTCAACTTCTTTTGCGGCTTCAACCCTGTATAGCCCGGAGCGGAACCGGAACCATTGAAAAATATGCGTAACGACAACTTTAAGCACGGCATAACCCGGAACAGCCAGAATGATACCGAGCACGCCGAACATTTTACCGGCAAAAATAATAACAAATATGATCGTAATCGGATGAATCTTCAGTGATTTGCCCATGATCTGGGGTGAGATAAACTTACCTTCGATAAGCTGGACTGCCGTCCAGACAAAGATCATCTTAAGCAGCATGAACGGGGAGGTAACCAGGGCGACAATCAGGGCCGGAGTAATGGCAATTGCCGGACCCAGATAAGGGACAACTGCCGTACACGCCGCAACAATGGCTAGCACCAGTGAATACTCAAGGCCGATAATCAGGTAACCTATGTACAGCAGTGCGCCAATGCAGCAGCTGACAATAATCTGCCCGCGGATGTAAGAAGCCACCTGGCTGTTCATTTCCTTCATGACGAGACGGGTCTGCGGCTGCAGGGCATTAGGGATAAAGCGCATCAGATAGTCAGGCAGCCGTTTGCCGTCCCGGAGCAGATAGAACAGGATAAATGGAGTAGTGACCACAGCCAGTACAACCTCCGTCAGCGCACCGACAAAGTTGCCGACACCGCTAACCGCATTATTTAAAAAAGAGGTGGCCCAAGTGGTCGCCCTGTTCGTCAAATCTCCAAAGTCTAGGCTTGTGCCTACACCGACATTCTCCTGAATCCGTCCGAACAGCTCACTTCCGGTCAGATTAATAAATTCCTCCTGGATCTGGTTACTGTATTTGGGGAAATTATCGATCAAACCTACGAGCTGTGTGCGGATAATCGGAATTACAGTCAGCAGGATGAGCGTGACAATCCCTGCAATACCCAGATACAGGATGACAATACCGTAAGCCCGCTTAATCCGGCTTTTTGACTCCATCCGGTCTACGAGCGGATTCAGCAGGTAATAGGCAATTCCCGACAGCAGCAGCGGTGCAGCCACCGTATGCAGCAGCGCCGATACCGGCTTGAATATAAACGGAACCTTGGAAAATACCAGAATGTTAATGCCAATCAGCAGAACAACCAGTAATGATACGACAAATCTGTTATTCAGAAAAAATCTTCTAAACCGTTCAGGCCATACCTGCAGCCTCTCCATCGCTAATGCTCCCCCTTGCAACAAGTCTTCATCTAATAGTGTGATAAAATGCACTTGCAATAAGCATAGTCAACGCAGGCCCTGCAAGTCAAATAACCCATGTTAACCTTATGTATCAGAAAAAAGCTGAACCGGTCACTTTTTCTTCTTCCCCTTGGTACCCTTGGCAGAAGCTGCGGTAAGCTGGCCGTCATACGTGTATAAGATGTTATCCTCCAGCCGCTCGCCCTCAATCAGCCTGCGTACCAGCGCTTTACCGGATTTAGGGGTCATCTCCCGGTACCATACACCCTCAGGGTAAGAGATCACCACACAGGCATCGGAGCATCTTCCGTTACAGCGGGTAACAGTCGTATGAATAAGGCTTCCGGCCCCCTGCTTCTCAATTTCGTCTTCGATTGCTTCGGCTATTTCCTCACCCTTGTTCTTTCTGCAGCTGCTTCCATTGCAGATTAGCAGGTGGCTTACCGTTCCTTGCAGGTTCCAGGTCGTCACAGGCAGTCCCCTCCTTGTACTCAATTATACCCTGATCACAGATTAACCTAAACACTACGTATCTCCGGGAGGATCGTCAATAGCCAAAAAACTTGATATACTCTAATTGAGAACTGTTATCATATGAAAAGAGGGAATATTAATATGACCGCTCCTTATTCCGGCACCCCGTTCCCGCTTACTGCAAGCTTCCAGCTCCCCCGCCGGATCGTTAATCTGTCCGGACTACCGGCAAGCAGCGGCCCCGGTGCTCCGGCTCCCTGCTCTATTCTGATGATCGTATCCGGAGGCAGCGGCAGCATAGAAGTAGATGGCAATCAGCATGTCCTCACCGCCGGCAGCATGCTGTGCTGCAGCAGCAGCCTGCCGCTCTCCCTGAATGCCCAGTTCAGTCTTCAGGGTGTGTGGATAGAATATACCTCTGTCACCCGGCCGGGAGATGCAGATGCCAGCCCGCTAAATAACAGCGGGCTGCACAGTTCAGCCCCCGCAGCGATCTGCAGCCTGGCCTGCCGGCTGCTGCAGAAATGGAATGAACCGTCAGAGGATAACCCGTTTGCTGTACAGCTGCTGTTCACTGAGCTGCTGGCCGGGCTCTACAAGCTGCATACTCAGATTATTCATCCGCAGGAGCACTGGCTTGACCATATTCTGCAATACATAGACGGGCATTACAATGAAGACCTGACCAGATCACAGCTGGCCGAGCTGGCACAGGTCAGTCCGGAGCATTTCTCACGGACCTTCCGCAAGGCTACCGGACGCTCCTTCAGTGAATATCTGACCCTGCAGCGGATCCGCCGGGTTCAGCAGCGCCTGCTGACTGAAACACAGAGCCTCAGCACGCTGGCACTTGAAGTAGGCTACAGCGAAGGCACTTATCTCAGCCGTAAATTCAAACAGGTGGTGGGTGTCTCACCGGCGGTCTATCACCGCAAAGCCAAAAGAATTGCTTCGCTGAATTTTAACCATACTGCCAGTCTTAGGGCGCTGGAAATTGTGCCTGAGCTGGGTGTTTATTCGGGCTGGATGAAACAGCTTGAGCTCGTGCCCGCCTACCCAGGACTACGGGCAGAGGGTACTAACGGCACTGATCTGTACCGTTCGGTAGCCGCTGCGAAGCCTGATGTCATAATCAGCTATACGCTCCCGGGGGGACGTGAGCAGCTTCTGCCCGTCGCTCCGGTTATTGAGCTTCCCTATATGCAGATGGGCTGGCGGGAACAGTTCACAGCCATTGCGGATATCACCGGCCGCAAGCTCCGGGCTGAAGAATGGCTCAGCCGGTATGATGAGCTGTGCTGCCGCTATAACCGGGAGCTGGACCGGCTGATCGGCCCGCGCGGGACAGCCGTTGCCTGGGAGGTCGGCGGAGCAGCAGCCTACTGCTACAGCAGCAGCTATGGGCACGGCTCCCAGATCCTTTACGGTGATCTCGGGTTCAGTCCGCCTGCTGCCTTACTTGAGCAGGGCTTACTCGGCCACGGGTATCTTGAGACTGCCATTGAACATTTGCCGGATTATAATGCAGATCATATCTTCATTACCAGCGGCCCTTCTACGCCTGCCGGACACGAGCGATTCAGCAGCATGCTGCATTCTCCGCGCTGGCAGACGCTTGCGGCAGTCCGTAACAACCGGGTTTATCTGGTAGACCAGACGGAAATGTTCTATGGCTTTGACCCCCTGTCTTCGCTGGCACAGCTGAATACGCTAATGCAATCTATAAGATCACAAATTTACATGGGACATGATCACATCCGGCCATAGTCTTCACGGGCCGTTATCTGTAAAGTGTAAATGAGAATGATAATCAATATAAATAAGGGGGCAATAACTTTGATTAACCGGCAGTACGGCAGCAAACAACGAAAAGCACGAAAATACTGGAGCCTCTTTCCTCTGCTGGTGATCCTGGCCCTTGTGGCATCCGCCTGCGGAAATAGCAGCGGCAACACTAATACGGAAACGGCCAATACAGGGGACAACGCCACAGCCACCGCATCCCCGCAGCCCGCAGCCACCGCTGCACCAGACGCTTTCAAAACCGTTACCACCATCAATGGTGAAATCGAAATTCCGGCGGAACCGAAACGCATCGTTGCGGAAGAATACCTCGGCAGCCTGATTGCCCTGGGAACGATCCCGGTCGGTGCCCCGGGCCTGACCCTGGAAAATGTCTACTTTAAAGAAGCGCTTGCCGGAGTGACGGATACCGGAACCTACGGGAAAATGTCTCCTGAGAATATTATCGCACTGGAGCCTGACCTGATTATCTCAGGTATGGCCGACAGCTATGAAACGCTGAGCCAGATTGCGCCGACAGTCATTGTTCCTTACGGTGACCTGAAGAATGCCCATGAGGAGCTGACTTATTTCGGGGAGCTGCTGGGCAAGGAACAGGAAGCCAAAGACTGGCTGGCCGATTATGATACACGTATTGCTGCAGCCAAAGCCAAAGTGGACGCAGCCATTCCGGCGGATGCCACCTTCAGCATTCTGGAGCATGCCGACAAATCCACCTGGGCTTATGGCGACAATTTTGGACGCGGCGGACAGCCAGTCTATCAGGCGCTTGGCCGCAAACCACCGGCAGCAGTAGCGGATGAGATTATGGAGAAGCAGTGGGCCGAAATTTCTGCAGAGATGCTGAACAGCTATGCCGGGGATTACCTTATCATAACGGACAACACTCTGACTGCGGATGATTTTACAAAAGACCCGGTCTGGGGCAGTCTGCCTGCCGTTAAGAACGGTCATCTTTACGTATGGAAGGAAGAACGCTCCTGGTATTATGATCCGATTGCCGTCCTTTCCCAGACAGAGGAGCTGGCTGACTGGCTCACCTCAGCACAATAACAGTACACGGCTAACGGGTCTTCACAGGCCTGCTGGCCGTGTTTTTTTGAGAGGGCGTCTGTTTAATCCCCCTTATTACTTATCTGAAGGCAAGGCGACTACCTTTTCCGGCAAATGGGGATAATACCTTTGTCTGCCGCTTCGGCAACAGGAGGAGGATTGTTAGTCATGAAAATCATCGGAATTTATCTGGTACTCGCCCTTTTGACGATGGGAATGATTGTTGGCGTTGATATGATTGGCGGAACCCCCATGGCCCGTTCCCTGCACTCTCTTGTCACTGTATTTGCTACCACAACACTGCAGGAAGCCTTCTGTATGATTGTTTTTGCTGCCCTGCCGGTTTTTGTTGCCGCAGCAGATATGTTCAGACCCCGTAAGCCCACACGTAAATAAGCCTACTTGTACCATCCGAACCTCCGCCGGATACGATGCACGATAAATAACAGAACCGGAATCACCGCGCACAGAATAGGCAGGATGTTCTCCAGAAACACTTTACCGTCATTCATATGCAGCGGGAAATTCTCTGCACTGACAAACGAGCTGTACAGAACCACTGACCCCACTGGAATCACAAGCCTCCGGGGCTCCTTGACATGGAATAAATCAGCCGCAATGGAGACTGCCGCATAGCAGTAAATGGACATTTTGAAAAAAACCCCGATAATTAGTGTCAATATAACCAGTGCGTCTAGCCGCTGCAGAAAATTAGCCACATTGACCAGCGTAATCGTAGTAAACATCGGAAAAGTGGTCCGGCTGTAAATATCCTCGCCCAGCACTGACATTTCAACCGCATGGGTAAAGCTCAGCAGAAAGGCGCTCAGCGCCATCGCCCCAACCCCGGTCCTTCCGATTTTATGCTTCGAATTGAAATGCGGCAGAATCGCAGTAAAGCAAACCAGCTCTCCATATGGAAAAATCCAAATATTGGGATAAGCTGATTTCAGCGCCTCCACCCACTCCCCGGGATGAATCGGAAACAGATTTTTGAACTGTACCAGACCGGCTATAATTACCACGAAGTTCGCAATCAGCCCCATCAGGACAATCACCCAGAAATAAATCTCTGCTGTTCTTGAGAACACCTCGATTCCCTGATACAGGATGTACATAACAGCAATAACCATAATGCAATTGATAATAAAAATCGGTGTCCGGTCATACGATGAGGAGATCAGCAGATCACCAGCCTCCCGCAGGTTCCGCGAGCCGTTATAGGTCAGAACCGGCAGGTACAGCAGGCTGAGCGGCCAGCCAATCCATTTGCCGAGAATTTTTCGCGTATACCCGCTGATTACAAGATCCGGAAACTGGCGGTACAGGTAGGCGTACACAAGATACAGCAGGATGCCGCCGGGCAGCGCCATGAGGATGGAGATCCATACCGCATGCCCGCTCTCCAGGCCGATGGGCACAACCACCGCCGTTCCCAGCTCGAACAGAACGATCATCGCAAACAATTGAAACGGTCCTATGACTTCCTTTCGCATACTACGCCCCCGTTCCTCACCAGGCTTTATTTTTTGGCGGGAATGTACGGCTTGAGCCGCATTCCCGTACTGCGGATGTAGGCATCCACCTTGAGATCCAGCTCCCCTTCGGCAAAAGCGCCACTCCAGTCCTCTTTTACCGTCTCCCAATCCTGCGGATGGATTCGCTTCAGTTCATTGCCAAAGTTAAAAATATCTGTTTTCATGTCCTGTGCAGCCTTAACCGCCTGCCGGACCTCGGCCGCTGTTTTGTCTGCGATACCCTTTTCCAGCGCCTGAAGTTCGTCCTCCTTGCCCAAATCCACGAACCCCCCGGTTTCATTGATAATCCCTTCTTCACTGATATGGACATGAAATACCGGCTTGCCGTCCTGGAGGTCCACCTTCACACGGGTCTTGGAATAAAAAATATTTACGGCGATATCTTCTTCCATGTCCGGAGAAACGATGTTCACATTGGTTTCATTCAGTTTATCAAGTACCCATTGCGTTCCCCTCGACTCAGGCCCGTTCAGCCAGCCGATCAGCCTGCCCTCCTTAAAGACGCCTAGCCCGCTCATTAGTGAACCAACCATCGGCTCAGACTGCTCCAGGCTGCTTTTTTTCTCCCCCTCTGCTGCATCCCCTACTATCTCTACACCATTAATGGTAAAATCGCTTTCCCCGGTAATGCCGTTAACCACCTCAAACACCGTAATGATTCGGTTCTCCCCCCATACTTTGGAGGTGTTCTGCATTTTTTTGAGAAGTCCCATGGACGGCATGCTCTCAAGTGTCGTCAGAAGCTTGAGAACCGATGCCGCATCCGTCCCCTTGGAGACCAGCACCGCTGAATTCAGCCGCAGCTCATGGGACCGTTCAAAAATGTCAAAGAGGCTGGTAATTCCTTTTTGCGCCAGGGACTCTCCGATCAGCACCAGCTGGGTATGGGCAAAAAAGAGCTGCCGGGTTGCCCGCCGCGATGCTTTGCGGAGTGCCCCAAAAATGGTACGGTCGGTTGCCGAGACGATGATAATCGGCGGTTGATTGCTGGCAGATCCCGTTGTCTGTGCGGATGAGGACGGATTAATAATCTGAAAGGTTACCCGGTAGCCCGGCTTGCCGTCGAGAGCATCCAATCCGATTCCGCTGACGATCGCCAGCTCATTCAGCTCCCGGCTGTTCCAGCAGCCGCTTAGCACCAGGGAGCAGCCCAGAACAGCTGCGAGCAGCAGCGCCAGCTTAGCTTTCATGACGGCCGTCCCGGCTGAGCTGTGCGGTAGTTCCCGGCACCTTGCTGTCCTTGCTGATCAGACGGCGCCGTGTCTTCATGAAATGCAGCGGTGTGCGCAGAAAGATATCCTTTTGGTCACCCGATGCAAAAGGTGCTACCGGCGACATGTACGGCACACCCAGAGAACGCAGGCTGCACAGATGGGCAACGAGCATAAGCCCGATAATGGCAATCCCGTACAGTCCGATATAAGCAGCGACAAAAGTAATAATGAAGCGGAGGATACGGATGGACAGGGCCATATTAAAGGCCGGCGTCGCAAAGCTGGATATTCCCGTCAGCGAAACGACAATGACCATTGCCGGCGAGACGATCCCTGCCTGAACGGCTGCCTGCCCCAGTACAAGACCGCCGATTATAGAGACCGTCTGGCCGATCTGCGAGGGCATGCGGATACCGGCTTCGCGGATAATTTCAAAGGTCACCTCCAGCAGCAGCACCTCAATAACTACCGGGAACGGCACCCCCTCACGCTGGGAGGCAAAGTTGATCAGCAGCGGCGTTGGAATCATCTCCTGGTGGAAGTTAAGCGCAGCAACAAAAATCGCCGGGCCGAACAGGGAAACCAGCAGACAAATAAACCGCAATATCCGGATAATTGAGGAAATATCATAACGCTGGTAATAGTCTTCAACTGTATGAAAAAACATAAAAAAGGTAGCCGGAAGAATCAGCACAAAGGGAGTCCCGTCCACAAAAATGGCAATTCTCCCCTCCAGCAGATTCCCGGCCACACTATCCGGACGTTCGGTATTATAGAGTGTAGGAAACGGCGAATAATTGTTTTCTTCGATCAGCTGCTCAATGTAGCCGGATTCCAGGATGGAATCCACATGGATATCCGCCAGCTTCTTTCTGATCTGCTGCAGTGTCTCTTCCTTCGCCAGGCCGTGAATATGCACAATGGATACGTCCGTTTTGGTTACAGCGCCTATGGTCAGGGTCTCAACCCAGAGATTCGGATTCTTGATCCGTTTGCGTACTAGCGAGAGATTCGTCCCAAGCGATTCCGTAAAGCTGTCCTTGGGACCGCGGATATTCACCTGTGTCGTTGCCTCTGTAACAGACCTGCCTTCACCGCCGCTTGTGCTTACGCTGATTCCCTTCTCAAGGCCGTCAAAAAGGATCATCGTATCCCCGGACAGAAGCCCCTCCAGCAGACTGTTCTGGTCCTCTACTATCTTTTCTTTGCCGATATTCTGGGCTTTTTCCTTGGCATAAGCAAAGGCCTCTTCAGCAGCCGGCTCTATACCCTGCCGCAAAGAGTCAAACGACAAAGCATGTGTAATATACTCTTCTACAAGCTCTTTATCGATAAGACCGTTGATATACAATGTTTTTACACGGATATTCTGAAACGGTGATTCATAGGCGCGCACAATCAGATCCGGGCTGTTCCCCAGCCTGTCACATATCTGCTTAATATTATCTTCAAGCTTTAAATAGATGGGCGGTCCCTGCTCCTTGCTGTTGCTGATCTCTCCAGGTCTGGATTCTGTTGTCTCATTTGGCATGCTCAGCACCTCCCCTGTTACTATTTGCCTGCGAAACTTTTTTTATGCAGCTTATGGAATGAGCAGGGCCGCAAGCAAAAATAAGGCTGCCGGCCTGTAGAACATCCTACAGGCCGGCAGCCCAGGTAACTATTAATCTATAATAGGAAGGTTAGCCGGAATACCAGCTGTCTTCTAGTGATCATCACTTACGCCCAGCGCCTTGTTCTTCTCCTTGAACCGGTCATTGTGCGAGGATACATAAGCATATTTAGGCGCATCCGGGTCCATGAACAGCTTGGCGCTGTTGAGTGCCAGCACCGCATCCGTAAACGTTCCGGCAATCAGGCGGACCTTGCTGTCATAATCAACAAAATCTCCGGCGGCAAAAATACCGGGCAGGTTCGTTTCAAGCCGAGGACTAACCTTGGCCCACCATTCGCCCATCTCAATGCCCCAGTCACGCAGCGGGCCGAAATCACTCCTCAGCCCATGATTCACAATAACCGCATCTACTGCAAACTGCTCGCTCTCGCCGGAATCGGCATGGGTAATTGTCACCTGGTCAATGGCTTCGCCGTTGCTGCTATGCAGCTGGCTTACTGTATACGGTGTCCGTACCTTAACTGAGGATGCCTTCATACGGGAGATATTTTTCTCATGTCCGCCGAACTGATCTCTTCTGTGCACAATTGTAACGCTGGCAGCGATTTTCTCCAGCTCATTGGCCCAGTCTACCGCGGAGTCGCCGCCCCCGGAGATCAGCACATGCTTGCCGCGGAACGGCTCCAGCTCCTGCACGGTATAATGCAGGTTGGTTACTTCGTAACGGTCAGCACCTTCAATCTCCAGCTTGGCCATCTGCAGAATGCCGTATCCGATGGCCAGAATGACAGTCCGTGTCCAGTGCTGCTCCCCTGTAGCCGAAGTCAGAATGAACGTGCCATCCTCCTGGCGTGCCTGGTTAACAATCTGCTGCCCGAGTACAATGGACGGTTCAAATGTACGTGCCTGCTCCTCCAGCCGTTTGATCAGATCACCGCAGAGGGTTGGGGTAACGCCGCCCACATCCCAGATCATCTTCTCGGGGTAGATCAGCATTCTTCCGCCCAGCTCTTCTTTGGCTTCGATCAGCTTTGTCTTCAAATCTCTCATCCCGCTGTAAAAAGCTGTATACATCCCGGCAGGTCCCCCGCCGATTATCGTCACATCATATAATTCCAGTTCCTGATCACTCATGTTATCCCCTCCGGTTAAATGTTGGTCAAGCTGTCTATGACTTCGTACGTGCCAGCAGATACAAAAAATAAGGTGCGCCGATGACGGCGACGACGATGCCGGTCGGAATCTCCGACGGCTGCAGGATCCAGCGGCCGATCGTATCGGCCGTAATCACCAGCAGAGCACCCAGCAATGCTGAGGCCGGCAGCATCAGCTGATGCTTGGGACCAACCAGGCGGCGGGCCAGATGCGGCCCGACGAGACCGACAAATCCGATTCCGCCGCTGACCGCAACACTGGATGCAGCGAGGCCGACAGCGGCTGCCAGCAGCTTGAACTGCTCTCTGTTGACGTTAGCCCCCAGGCCAACCGCTGTCTGCTCACCCAGGTTAAGCACATTCATTACCCGCGCCTTATAGATGACATAGGGTACCAGGATGACAATCCACGGCAAAAGAGACAGGACAAACTTCCAGCTGGTCCCCCAGATACTGCCCGCCAGCCAGGTCGCAACGAACTGGTATTTGTCGGGATCGAGGCGCAGTGTGAGTACAATCATCGCGGCGCTGATTCCGGCAGCCACAGCAACACCGGTCAGCAGCAGACGGATCGGCTTGATGCCCTCATGCCGTTTGTAAGCCAGTACATAGATCAGGGCCGCAGTCAGCCCTGCCCCGACAAAGGCAATGACCGGAAGAAAATAGACCGGAGCCGCATTGGTTGTCGGATAAAAGGAAACCATCAGCATGACCATCAGCCCGGCACCGGCATTGATGCCAAGGATACCAGGGTCAGCCAGGTCATTGCGGAAGACACCCTGCATAACGGCCCCGGAAACAGCCAGTCCGGCACCGATCAGCAGCGAGATGACGATCCGCGGCAGCCGGAAATCAAACAGAATCAGCTCCTGCTTGTCCGTGCCCTTTCCCAGCATTGTGTTCAGCAGCTGCAGCGGGGTTAAACGTATGTATCCTGTATTCACACTTATAATAAAAGCAATCACGATCAGCACAAAAATCACTGCCAGAATACCCAGTCCGCGTCTGCGTCTGGCAGACTCATAGGACATACCCGTTGTCGTTCTCTGCACACTCATAGCTCCCTTCTTTCCTTGCGGGCCAGGTACAGGAAGAAAGGCACGCCGATCAGCGCGATAATCGCACCAAATGGGGTCTCATGCTTAGGGATAATCATTCTGGCCGTCAGATCAGCAAAGATCGCAAGCAGGCTGCCAAGCACTGCCGAGCAGGGAATAATCCACTTATAATCGACACCCACCAGATAGCGCGTCAGATGGGGGATAATCAGGCCGATAAAGCCTACAGCCCCGACCACTGATACGGATGCTCCGGCCAAAATCAGCACGATTAACGCCCCTGCCAGCTTGACCAGCCCTGTACGCTGTCCAAGTCCTTTGGCGATATCCTCACCGAGACTCAGCATGGAGATGGATCTGGACAGGATGATAGCTCCAATAATGGCTCCGCCGATCCACGGAAACATGATCTTGAGCTGGAACCATTTCGTTCCGGCTACCCCTCCGGCATACCAGAAGGCCAGATCTTGTCCAATGTTAAAATATAAAGCAATCCCTTCGCTGAGCGCGGAGAGCAGCGCACTGAAGGCTGCACCGGCCAGCACCAGCCTGGCAGGCGTTAATCCGCCTCTGGACAGGGAGCCGATTCCATAGACAATGCCTGCACCCATACCTGCACCTATAAAGGAATACATAATCAGGTACATGAACGGAAGCTGCGGAAAAAAGGCAAAACAGACCGCCAGCGCAAATCCGGCGCCGGAGTTAATCCCCATAAGGCCCGAGTCCGCAAGCGGATTACGGGTCATTCCCTGCATAATAGCACCTGCAACGGCAAAGCTTGCCCCAACCATTGCTGCACCGAGCACCCGCGGCATCCGCAGCTCACGGATAATCTGATGGTCTGTCAAATCCGGGTTAAAGTGAAAGACAGCGGTCCATACCACTGACAGCTTGATATCCGCCGCTCCAAACGATACTGAAACTGCAATACCGAATACCAAGGCAATCAGACCGCCAATCAGGATCAGCGTCGCCGCCCACGGGCGTGAACGAAACTTCACGTGATCCGCAGTAGGGATCTGCCCCTTGCTGGCTGTTGCCTGTTGATTCATGAATCTCACCCATTCTTCTGAAATTGATTCTCATTATCATTATAGTATTGTAAGATAGATTGCCATGGTTTGGCAATGGACAAATCTAAACACCTGCTTAAAAAAAATCTATTGTCATACGAAAAAGCCCCTGTGTTCTCTGTCAGGACAGGGAATACAGGGGCTTCAGGCAACCGGTTAACTTTAGACATTTTGCAGGGGACTCCCGAATATTTTGCGGATCATCCCCTGCATTTTGCCGATATGGGGGACAAAAAGACTTTTGTCATACACGTAACCCGACTGGGTTACCAGCTGTGAATAGACCTGGAACAGCTGTGCCGCCAGCTGCCGGTCAATCTGTTGCTCCTCCCGGATCAGCAGCTCCGCCTCTTCCATTGCCGCATATAACCGGGCAAATGCAGGCTCATTGATGCTTTTCCGGCGCAGCGGCCCCATGATATCGGTTACAATTCCCTGGATAGACACGGTAAGTGACTGAATCCTCTCATCCATCCGGCATACCTCCTGCGCTGCAGAGTAGATGAAGACTTATCCTATTCTATGATAGACTCAGCCCGGGCAGACCTTGCGCCCGGTTCACCGTATCCAATAAAGACCACGGTTACCTTGTATACTCCTCATATTCGCTTCTGCCGCTGCTTCTGCTGCTCAGGTGCCTGTCATACATGTACTCGTCATTGCGCAGCTTATAGATTGCCCCCATGCCGCCAAATACGAACAGCAGCAGAATCATCAGCGAATAGGCATAATTAAATTCACCGATATAAAAGCATACCCCAATGGATACGATGAGCAAAAGCAATAATCCGAGTCCGATTCTGGACAATATTGTTTTCACAGTAATGACCTCCTGGTTTTTACTAACCGTAACATGCTTAAAATTAAAACACTGTGATGCCTTCTGCCTGCGCTTGCTATCCTGCTGGCTCAGCACTTCACAAAATGCGCTCCAAACCTACTATAAATCTATCAGCAGGAAGAATATGTATTATTTTTCACGAGATGGAGTGTTGCACATATCAGAACATCAACTTAGCTGCACTCTGTACAACTATTCCGGCCCATTTTCACAAAATCAGCCCAATAACTACACTCCATACAACTAAAATCAGGAAATTCTCTCCAAACGCCAATAATCGCTGAATATAGCTGCACAAAGTACATCTAAACTCTATTTAGTCTGTAAAAGGCTGGATTTAAGTGTATAGAGTGCAGCTATGTCCGATAAAACTGCTTATCTGCAGACGTAGGTTAGAATGATATTTAATATCCCAAAAATCTATCTGATTATAAAGCGCACCAGCTTGCGGGAGTTCCTTCTGACTAGAAACAGAATGCACCATAATATAAGCAGCATTGCGATTATCGTTACTTTACTTAAATCTATTCCCTCAGTAAATCTATAAAAAAGAATCCCGATCCCGGACAAAATATTGATTGTTAGTGGCTCCTCAGCTACTCTCCCCAAGCCGCACACTATAGCTCTTATATCCATCCTCACCGATCTCCAGGCAGTTCAGCTGCCCGCCATAGGCGCAGCCGCCGTCAATGCCGATTTTGTCGCCGTGCGGGCTGAACCAGATGCCGGGGTCATCCTGGAACTCGAAGGTTGACGTGTGGCCGAATACTACAGTTTTGCTGGTGCTTGTTACCGGATGCTTGTAGAACGGCTCCCTGATCCAGATAAAATCATAATCCTTCTGTGTTCTCCAGTCCGCCAGCGCCGGATCGATCCCGGCATGCACGAACAGATGGCCCTCCGTCTCATGATACAGCGGCAGCGAGCTCAAGAAATCCAGATGCTGCTTATACGCCTGCCTGATCCAGTGCTTGATCCGGATATACTCTGCCCAGCCCAGATCCTGTTGTACAAAATCTGCATCCGCTCCTGCATAGCTAGCCAGGGTATAAAACCCGCCGTTGTTCATCCAGTGCAGATCGAGCTTGTCCTCATCGTCGCTGAGCAGCGCATCACAGGCCATTTTGTCATGGTTGCCCTTCAGGATAACTGCACCATATTCCGCATGAAGAGACATCACCTGCTCCACTATAGCCTTGCTGTTCGGCCCCCGGTCCACATAATCGCCGATAAGCACCAGCTTGTCCCGGTCCGGGACATAATCTGCTTGTCGCAAAAGCGCGTTAAATTCCCGGTAACAGCCGTGAATATCGCTAACCACTAAGGTTCTGATGATCTTCTCCTCCCTCCGGTACATATCAGAACCTTATTATAGCATCAAAAACTACATACGCACGGGTCTTTGCGCCAAGCTGTCCCACCGCCAAGGCACCGAATGGCCATGCAGATGCAGTCCGCCGTACCAGACATCAATACCCTGTGCAGCCACCCGGTCCGCTGTACCCTCCAGCACCTGTCCGCCAAGCATTGTAGCCGTTACTTTCCGGTTCAGAAAATCCGGCACCTGCCGGAAATCCCAATTGTCCGCAGCCTCCACACCGTCAATATGCAGCAGCGGATTTGCCCCCTGCACCATTCCCCGCAGATACAGCCAGTATTCCAGATCACCCATCCCCAGCATGTGCAGCTCATCTGCCACTTGCCGGAACAGCTTCATTGGAGTGTCAGCTCCGCCGCGCACCTTGTGCAAGGTCGTCTGCTCCACGATGCCAAGCCCGTTCTCCACTGAGGGCAGGCGCGACAGATGGGCCTGAAATGCAGGATAAGCAAAAGGCAGCGCGGATGCCGCCAGCTGATCTTTTCTCAGCTCAAGCAGATCTGCCAGGTGATCCGGTTCTGCAGCTGCATAAGCCTGCCACAGCTCACTGCCCAGCTCCAGCTCTTCAGTCCCGATAGTCCGCCACGTCCCGTTCAACGTACTAAGCTGTTCCGGAGTCAGCTGGCCCAGACCGTGAAACAGCTCAATACCCGGAAATTCCCCGATGCAGAGCAGGCTGAGCCTGGTCCGGCCTAGCCTTTGACCCTTGAACCAGTGCAGCAGATAGGCCAGCATACTCTGGTCGAACAGGTCATGCTCGAACCACAGCACCACTTCCTCATAGCGGCTGAAGCCGTGCAATTTCTCCTCCTGCTCCGCACAGCCGGCTATATATACTGCTGACGGGATGCCCATGGACTGCTCGAGTGCTTGTGCCCGGAAGGCGCGCTCTTGGTCACCTCCGGAATTCACAAAATTCGGCCCTGCCGAGTAAATCTCTCTCCAAACCAGCACATCCCCCTGCACGATGCCCTGCTTCAGCATATTACCCACACTATCTCCGTTAACGATATGCAGCATGTTCCTGCCTCCTTCATATAAGCTGTTGAACACGGAAGCCAGGTCGATGACCGGAAGTGCTCCGCGCAGCTTGCGCCGGGCATCGAAGAGCCGTTTTTTGAGTGCGGACAGCGGAATGTCGAGGTATGCGGAGATTTCCTGCAGGGAATATCCGTAAAAATAAAACAGCTGCAGCGGCACCCGCAGACGCTCACCCAGCTCCGCCACCGATTGGTGCAGAATGCGTGCGCCCTCTTTTTGCTCGGCAAGCTCTGCTACCGCCTGTGACCCGTCCGTAAGATGGACTGCCACTTCCAGCGGAAGACTGGAGTGCCGTTTGCGCCGCAGCGTCCGCTGGCATTGTCTGATAACTATTGTTTTGAACCATCCCGGGAACGCAGCCGGCTCTTCCAGCCTGCCGATATAAGTGTAGGCCTCAAGAAACGCCTCCTGGACAGCATCCTCCGCCAAATGTACATCCCTCAGCCTGTCATACGCCACCGCAAACGCCATCCCGCGAAAATGCGCCACCAGCCGCCCGAACGCTTCCGTATCCCCTTGCTGCGCTTCCTCAATCCACCGCGTTTCCATGCCTGCCGGACCTCTTTTCACATGTTCTTAACTATAAGTGCCGTTTAGGGGCTAAAAGGTTACCTTGTGTTGGAATAAATGTAGCATATGGAGTGTGATGGGGAGAATGGGATATGTATCATCTCGAATGGATTTTAAGTATCGTTGGGACAGGTGTATAGTTATCTGCCAGGTTATACCTCCATATGGCTTCAACCTCAGGCCCTCCGATGTTACTACCTAAAAAGGACGGATCGATAAAGATTTCCTGCTGATTTAACAAAACAATTTTCAAGGCGTCGCATATGAGCTCCTCAGCCTTATTTTCCATATTGTATAACACAATTTCCGCTACCTTATTATCAGTCAAGGGGTTGTTAAAGACAAAATTGCTGATTCTTGCTTTTGCCAAAATGACATCTTCCAGATCAACTTCGAATTGAATACTATTCACTGCCGTGAGTGCCAATTTCGAATACTGCTCAATCGTTTCCATTTTAATCAACACTTCCCCAAATTCGAAAAAAAGGCGGTCCATTAAGGTAACGAATTCGGCTGGCCCTGTTTCCTCCAAGTCTACAACGCCTACTGAAAAAATCTCATGCAGATGGTGGTTTTTCATTATAGTTTGTATTTGATCAATTTGCATGCAAAGCCTCCCTAACCTGTCTCTCCAGCTCGGACTCCTCTTCCCCAACATCTTTATCTGTGACCATATACACATTATTATGTACGATCTCTACAACACCTTATAATAATTCTCTCCTACACTCCAATTAGTGAAGATATATCAATGGAATATGGCAGCAAAAGCTGATATAGGATGGCGAAAATGAACAAAAATAAAATTGAGATAATTAAATACTTCAAGCTTAGAAGTTTAGCTTTGTATAGAGGCATCTTTTTAACAGAGATATTATACATGCTGTTTCCTGCAATCATCATAATGCATAAAGGAATTAGTTTGATCGGAAGCAGGTAATACCAATGAGGAACACCTGTAATCCATAAAGATAGGCAATATCCAGCTGAATACACCGGAATATAATATTTAAGTCTCTTCTTAATTGCCCACACCTCCGACATTCCTACCTCTGTGTTCTACCTTTTGACACTACCGCTCCACATCAAAATAAAGAACATTCCGCTTATGGTCAAAATAAAAATTGCCTGCGTAGCTTGAACTTTTAATGTAGGCATCAAAATCTTCACTACTGCTCCAATGCTGAAGCTTACCTTTAAAATCATACTGAAGCTCAGGAATAATCAGCGCATTCTCCCAAGTATAGCTCTGTTTAAGCGCTGTTGAAGCAGCCTGGCTCAAAAACACATACCCTCTCATCCAATAATTAGTCGGTCCAAAATCACCGCCAATGCTGCTTCCGCTCCAAAAAACTTTATCAATGCCCGCCAGGTTGGGAAATCGCTCGCTGATTGGCTTGATATCTGTCCTATAGCTAATCTCGGCTTGGCCCGACGAATACCCGGAGTAGAGTGAAATGCCGATAAGCAGAATCAGTATAGCACCTAGTGAGATCAGCTTTTGCATCGTGTGAACTTTTATATTCACTTTTCTCTGCCTCCTTTTATTCAAATAAGCTATGCCTCACCATCAATATCGTGTATCAGACTAAGCAGCATCCCCCTGGCACGCTCATGATCCTCCAGATCTGCTGAAATCGTCGGATAATCAGACAATCTTGGCTGTATAAAAGCATACGCCGGATAGCGCTCAAAAAAGCTTTTTCGTAACAAAGTAAGCTGTCTCTGAGGAATCTCAGTAACGGAGTTATAAATAACATAACTGACCGTTCCAGCAATTAACGCACAATATTCACTAAAGTCCCCGTCGAACCATCCCTCTTTTAAATGTGCAAAAGCTTCTGCAAAATCCTCCTTCAAGCGTACTGAATCCTGGTATGGAAAAGAACGGTGTAACTTTTTATAGTGCAATGCCAGCTCTTTAATAGCTGATGATTGGTCTGCCATGCTGGACTCCTCTCTAAATCCCCATACACACGGATCTGCCAGTAAAAGCCAGCCATTAACCTCATCATATCCGCTGACTGTTGCCTCAATTAACAAGCCTTTATATATACTGCGATGCCCGGCATGTGCAGCACATTCGTCATAGTCAGCAAGTCCAAGGGCTTTAGTATCTGGAATGCTTACAATAACTCCATGCGGATATAGCACTTCTAGATAGCCGAATATTTTGGTGCCCTGTGTAAAGGTACGTTTGGTTTCGAGCCAATCCGGCAGCTGCTCCTTGATCAGTTCATTCCAGACTGCCTCGAATGTCGCTTTGGGGATGGGCTCCAGTTCAGGATCGTCCAAAGACAATTCATGCTCTGCCAGGAAAAAATCATATTTTTTCACATTAGAAATTTTGCTCGCCTTGCCCTCTTCCAATATCATTTGTCTATAGACTACGCCCTTGTCATCTGCTTCAAAGTACCATTTTTGCCCATCTGAATATAGCAGCAGGTAGATTATCATAGCAGCCCCGCTTCAGCGTCTATTTCAAGTAACTCTCCAAACATCTGTTCAAAAAGTTCTCTACGCTCTTCTAATTTAAGTGCCCCCGGATCAAAATTAACCCGCACCACCGCTGCTTCACAAGCCAATGCTTCAACAGCTTCTTCGTCAAGAGAAATTTCGATTGAGCCTGGTTTAAGCAGCACTTTTTCGATTCCGCCATACTGTGACTGTGATTCATCGTTGTAAGTAATATGGATTTTATCAAAACCCAGCGCCAGGTCCTGCTCATCCGGGTGCATGGTTTGTTGGAAGAGGATATACGCCTGCGGGTCATACTGGTCATCAGCGAAGCCTATCATCAAAACATCATTCTCGTCATCAGCCTGTGCATATATAAAGTTTGCAGTAAATGTGCTCATCATTGCCGCCCCCACAGTTCCATTTTATTCAAATATAAAATATACCTGTAAATAATTTCAACATCCATACGGGATAACCCTTCTCTTATACGTGTATTTATAGTAAAAATATGGTGAATGAAGCACAAACCAGTAAAAAAGCAGCATTCCTCCGCCTGCGGAAAAATACTGCTTTATTTATGATAATATCCGGTTAAAGACTCCGCTCGGTTTTCAATTTTCCCCTGATAAATTCAGCACATTCCTGTACCAGCTCGTGCAGTTGTTCTGGCTTCGTGCATCTTTTTTCAAGTGCGGGCTTTTGCCAATCTGAATCTTTAATCACAACTACTGCAAATTCTTTCTGGTACCAGCCAAAGTCGAGTGTATAAGGGAAATTCAGGAATCGGATACTTAAAACTTTAGTTCTTTTTGCAGCTTGAAATGCGTTTTTGACCTTTTTACCCGCTTTATCGAGAAAAAATAATGTACAGTTGCGACTCAAAACGCAAGAACGCAAAGATAACAAAAAAACAGGTCAATCATGGAGGTATCTGACCATAATCAACCTAATTAATGAAACAGAATAGCGCTATTAGGTAATAAAATACACAAGCAACTCTGTGCGTACAGACATATTAGAAGAATATCATAAGAGAGTGATGGGGGTTAAGTCCTTTCGGGACGTGCCGCCCAATTCAATCGACACTGGGTATAGGTAAAAGAAAGACCTTGAAGATTACCGCCCTCAAGGTCTTATAATATCTGACCCTACTATTTTTTATATCAGATTACTTGCCTCTTAGTGCTTCAAAAAATGCTTTTCCGCAATTCATGGGTTCAGTAATACAATTATAAGGTAGAGAATACATTTCGTAAAACTTCCGTTTTTTTTTCTCAAACGCTTGCTGACTCGTTCTGAGGCGAAAATCGTTTGTTACATCAATCTCCTCTCCCAGTCGCATATCAATCGTTTTCATTCGTAACTGTTTGTTCAAAATCTTGCAAATAGATATAGCCACTTTAAATGTTTCTTCATTGCTAGTTACCGCTAAACGCACGGAAATTTCCTCGATCCCTTCCATTTCAAATATACCTGCGTTTATTTCAATCTCAACAATACCTGTACCATCTGAATAAGCATAATAACATTCTATATTTTTTCTCGTAGCTACATCGGGTGGAACATAAGCTCTAATCCACTTTATAGATAAAATAGCTTCAACTGCTTTGGAAAAAGGTATTCTTTCTCCACCTACATAATCGACAACATCATCTTCAATAGTAACTTGGGAGTCATATGGAACTAATAAAAAGTTGTATGATTCCATACCCATTACAATCACCTTCCGTAATATTCATTGAGCAACTGCTCTGGTGTTCTCTTATAAATTTCTTTGAGTTCCTGCTCAGTTAACATCTTAACAGGTACATTCTCAATCCCTGCTTGTCTTGCTGCTTTAGCTCTATGATGTCCATTTACGATTAAGTTTTTACCATTTACTTGATATATCTCTATCGGGTCGCCAACCCATCCGTTCTTTTTCATATTTTCAGTGATGTCTTTAAGATTCTTCTTTGATATTGCATCGCCTGTTCCCTCTAAATCCCAGACTTTCATAACATCGCAACCAGTATTATGAACCCATATTCCCAAATCGCTTACAAAATACGTGTGGAAATCGGCAACAGTAAAGTTATAAACCTCAACTTTTTCATCATGTTTTACAATATTGATTTTATCAATTGTTAAGGTATTTCCGTTACTCTGTTGTAGCCTATCCCCAACCTGCAAGTCAGCCGCTAGCACATATCCTTTACCTTCTACCCAAAACGGATGGTTATCGGTTGTTTCGATGACTTGGTCGCCTACTGTAAGTTCGAAGATGATTTCCTTATCATTTCGATACAAATGCGTGACTTCCTTGTAAGCCTGCTCGCCAGTCTCTTCATTTTTAGAAAGAACCCTATCTCCTACCTCGATTTCCTCGATAGGTTTCTCCCCTTCGTCTGTTTGGACCTTAGTTCCAGCAGTGAAGCAATTACAACCAGCCTTCTTTGCAGCAGTTAATGCGTCTCCAGTTAGCTGGAACTCTTTTTCAATCAGCTTGCCTTCTTTGTTAAGAAATTGAAGCGTCATTTTGCTGCCTTTAATGATTTTCCCTATTGGCACTAAATTTACTGCTGCTAAGCTTTTAGCTAGCAATGACGAATCGGAATTTCGAAGAGTGTTAATATCACTCAATATTAGGAAATCAGCTATGTCAGCTACCGGCCCACTCCAATTCCATGGATCGTCGGTTTGATATTTATCTCCAGCAAAGCCGCCCCACCCGGGTCCCATTTGATTATCATGTCCACTGGAATCAGTATAAAGTAACGGATTGTTAGTTACATACGTATACAAATTCTGACTCAGCGGATTATCTATCTGCCCTTCATACGTATCCTAGTTTATAAAGCGGAGATTTGAATAAAGAAGGTGGCAACTGAGAATGAGAATGCAATCCCAGCTACCACCCATTCTATCATCCCGCCTGCTGTACTGGTGTATTCGGCATCACGTAGGCTGACTTTTTCTTCATCATTACGTAGATGATGTTTACCAGCTTCCTCATTAAGCACACAATTGCTTGCTGTTTCGTCTTGCCCTCTGCTATCTTTCGCTCATAATAAGCATGAAAATAGGCATTCTTTTGTTCTCGCTTGGTACGAGTGACACCAATCTGACGAATTGCAAGACTCTTGATAATATCATGCAATTCTCTGTTGCCTTGCTTACTCTTGAAGTTTCGTGACTTGTTTCCTGAACCAACCGTTACAGGTGCAATGCCAGCAAATCGGGCAAGCTTATCAGAGGAAGAGAATCGGTGAATATCGCCAATCTCTGCCACAAGCTGCGCCGCTGTCACCACATTGATCCCTGTCATGGATTCAAGCTGAAAGCCAAGCTGCTGCATCAAATGCTCAATCTTACCCTCGATACAGACCAATTGTTCTTGAAAAAAACGAGCGGATTCCACTTGACTCATCACAACTGAATTTCTTGAATCCTGAAAATCCCGATACGTTTCTCCATCTGCGTCGATCAGAGCAAGAATTTGATTTGCCTTCTTATGGGACAATCCATTGTTGCTGTGCTTTCGCAAGAAGGCAGCAAGGGCTTCCTCTGACATGTCCTTCAAGGCATACGGTCAAGGGTAGGTCTCCCAGAAGGCAAGCGCCGTTTTCCCCTCTACTTCAGAGAAGAACTTTTTGTAACTGGGATAGGAATAGCTAATCTGCTGGTGCATCTTTTTTACCGTTTCCGTTAAACTGTTAGCCAACCATTTCCGCTGCGTCACAAGCTGGCTAATCGCCCAGAACAGATCAACAGGCTGAGCATCCGGCAGGCGCTCCAACTCGTCTCTGAGTACCTTGGCAACACATTCCGCATCCCAGCTATCCGACTTCTGAACGGTCACATGGCTCTTTCTTCTGGCGTTAGCTAGCTTTGCGTTCACTTCCTTCACCCAGCAACGATTATCCTTAAGATAGACGGCGAGTCCTCTGTCGTAGCCTCCGACATCTTCCAGTCCATAGACGACGGACAAGCCCTTCTTGGTGTACTTCTTCAATTCCTTGAGCAGTAAAGGAAAGGCAGACGGCTTGTTATCGAATTTTAGTTCCCCTAGCTTCTTGCTCCAGCAGTCAATAATGACGGCTGTATGATGTTGTTTATGCAGGTCAACTCCTACATAGATTAAATTCTGCTGTTCAATCATCCTCTTTTTCTCCCTCTGTATTTGAATTGTTACTAATGGATTCGACTCGTTGCATTCAAGAATCTTTGCTGTCTTTATCGCTTGATCTGTATGTATCCAGCCCATTAGTAACCACTCAAATGAGTGGCGAAAACATCATGGATAAACAAGTTTGCATCCTCAGTTCGAGCGGTTGATGCCGCAAAGATACGTTAGCAATCTCTTGTTTACGATAATGCTTAGAAAGCTGTAAGTTTTAACATTCCAGCAACATGTGACTTCTCTAGACGTACATAAAGCAGGTCAAGCCGCAGTTCTTCTGTGTACTCGTGAATCTTATCTATAATTTTCTCCGCTGTCGGCAAGTCAATTTCCGCAGCATGTTCATGTGTAATTTGAAAAACGGCATTTTCATAAGCGGCAGTGGTTCGGAGACTTGTTAGAAGCTGATCTTCTTGCTCAACCAGCGATTCATACTTATCTTGTAATATCGTCACAAGTACATTTCTCCAGACCGTAGGATCGCTTGATGTTTACCGTCTGCTTCGATCTGACCATAACGATACGTTCCTTGGTAAAATGCTTTACGATCTAGGATTCGTTTCACCTGTACTTTGGTGAATCTTTTCCCTTGTTCCGTTGTGAATCCTTCTTCGTTTAACTTCTCTGCTAAAGCCGACAATGACCATTCAGGGTATTGCTCTTTCAGTTGAAATAGCCGCTGAAACGTGGATGCCTTCTGTTCGTCAATGAACATTTGCTTTGATCCCCGCTTCCCTTTGTAACCAAAAGGAATACCTCCACCTGCAAACTTGCCTTCGGAAGCCTTTTTGTTACGTCCACGTCCCAGCTTCATAGCAATCTCCAGCCGCTGATATGCATCCAGCAATTCCATCAAACCGTTAATGAGGAAGTCAGACGGGTCTTTCTTAAAAAGGCTATAGGTCGGTTGTTCAATACTCCGAATGTCGATATTGCGCTTTTTCAGTTCCCGATGGACAAGGACTTTGACAATATCACTTCTCCATAATCTGCTTGTATTCAGGACAACAACGTAATCCACTTTGTGACTCGATATATAGGTCAGCATGTCTTGGAAGCCCTCTCGTTCGACTTCTAAGGCTTCCTCGTCCACTTTTGCTCCACTGATGCCTTCATCAGTAAAGACGTGAATCAGATGCCATCCCTGCTGCTCACAGTACGACTGAATCTCGTCTTGCTGGTAAGAGAGGCTGTAGCCATCCTTTACCTGACCTTGCGTACTGACCCGTACATAGCCTATGACATTCATAAGGTTTACCTCCCTCGCATAACCTTTGCGTTACATGAATTAGAATTGCTGTAACACCGCCACTATATACCCTTAAGAGTATATAGTAATTATAGTACCTTTAAGCGTATATATCAATGCTAGATTGGATACAATGTGATATAGTACGGTTAATAGTACGTTTTTACGTTGGAGGATTATTTTCCTATGAAATTAAAGATTCGCTTAAAAGAAATACTTGCTGAGAAAGGAATTTCTCAACGTCAACTCTCTATGCAAATGAACATTCGCTACGCAACGATCAATCATCTCTGTTCCGATTCAGTAGACAGAGTCTATATCCGAACGCTGGAAGCGATCTGTGAAGCCCTAGACATCTCCATCCATGAACTGATTGTTGAAGATTCGGAAGCTTAAGGTGCTCAAATGTAAGTCGGGTCGGGCGCTGGATGTGCTACGCCCTATTCTTCAACAAGAACCATGCTTTTTGATGTAAACCACCCCCGGGTGTTTTCCTATCATAATGGTGAACATTTCCCGGAAGGTAGGGGTTGAAATCTCTTTATTTTCAAGTACAATAGAGACTATGTTATTTTTATTTCATCCAGCATGTTGGACTTTTTATCGTTATCGGCAAAATAACGTGTCCATCGGTGAGGATGTGTCTTCTAGCTATTTATAGCAAGACGATCTAGGCAGTCCCCTTGGGGGATTGCTATTTTTTTGGCTAAGTTTTTGCGATTGGCATAAGTAGATGGTGTATAAAGCTGCCTTAATGCAGGCTCATCGAATATGCTTTGCAGTAGTTGGAAACCAAGAACAGTTTCGATCTTGGATATGTTCTCTCTGTTCTCCATTAGCCAAGATAAGTCCATCAGACTCTCTGATGATGGATACTTAAATTCATTTAGCACTCTACCCGTCATATACTCAAAGAATGACTTGTTAAGTAATTCAATTGCATTTTTGGTCACTGAGAATTTCTTCACATCGCTAACACTTGGTCGAATTTCAAGCCTTAGGATTCCTTTGGACTGCTCGATAATTTCAGAAGAAGCTTTTTCCTTTTGCATTTGACGTTGTTTGTCATAAAGGATAATTCTGCTACTCTTATTATAAAATTCAACTGTTTGATCTTGATTGTAGATTCTTGTGTTTTTAAAGGGGAACTTTTGTTTACTGAGCATTTGCACATACTCACCAACATTATTACCCACTTGGAAATTCCAACATATATCCGCTCGACTGATTGACCATTCCAAATGGGGAATGTCAATTGAAAAAAGTTGAAATAAGCGTTTCTGTACACGCTCAAAAAAACGAGGAATATCGGTCTCGGTAATTTGGTTCACATTGTTACCATACAGCAGTTTGGGTATGGAAACTTGAAGTGACAATGTTTTACTACCATTAAGATACTTGATATAAGACAGTTCCTCATCGTTTGTAGTACACCTGTTTCCTTGTTAAGAAATGTAACTTCTTTACAACTTTTAATGTCTAATAATACTACTGGTTCAAGATGGATTGGTCTTACTTTTATAACTACCGTATCAATTATTCATTTCCTTCTTTCTGTTTTCTGGATAGATTAATATTCTGGATCAGATTAGCTATGTTACAAGAAAAGATAATGCTCCTACTTCGTAACCACCTCCCTTGGTACGTTCTAGCTTTATTCTTGCATCCACAGTAAATCATACTTTTTCAATAGCTTGAACAATTCGTTATGGAAACTTCCCTCTTCTTCATCCCACACCATGAATCCAGTGACTCCCATGAAATACATCATGGAACGCATCGCCTCAATACGCTTGTCATGCTTACTCTCCCATTAAGAATGCTGTTCGGCATTCAGATCATCGGAAGCAGATTCGTTTAATAGGTTCGAAGTTCTTTCCAATATCTCATACACCTTATCTTTATTTTCCCCAGCGTACAGTTCATCATATAAGGCACCTTGAAGCATCAAAATGATTCTTTCCAACTTCAATTCCGCGTATATCCAGTGTTTCTCTTCTTGATGAGGGTCAATGGACTTTGTGTACTCATGCTGTTTTCCATTTTCATCCGTAAATGTACGTCAATAAGAATGATTTAAAAAACCACATGGAGATTAGTCACATGTGGTTAAATAATTACATATCGTTTGTTCATAGTGTGTTTTCATGCATACCAAGACGATGATAATCTTTATTCTTGTATATATGGTTTTAACCAAATTGACTTTAATTCACCAGTATCAGCCACAACAGCAATAATATCATTAGCAAATTCAACACCAATGTCATTTTTCGAATGCTTTTCATTACCAATGCATAACCATCCTGTCTTAGAATCATAACTGGTGTCCCATTTTTCTTTCAGTTGGTTTGAAGTTCCAGGTTCGAACAATTCTTGAAGTCGAAGTTCTCCTACAAAGTAACAGGGGGAAATCAAATTCCTTTCGTTCCAAGTAACATAAGGATTATAACCCCAGACTTGTTGAGCCAACATTGTTTCTGAATCAAACCCAAGGTACAAGAAGTCCAACATCAAAGTAATATCAGAATTCCTACTCGGTCTAACATCAAATGAATACTCTGATTTTATATAAAACAATTGTCCTGATAGCTTTTTACCATTATCTACGGCCAAAAACATATATATCAAATCCTTCACTTTTTTGTAACGAAATTAAAATGGACTACTGTGTTTGTATCTAGGTCAACAACTAACTGCCACTCACCAGTACTTCCTCGAAAAGTCCCACTCACATCCCACTTAAGTCCATTCTTCAATGATGCATCTGCTAAAGGAGTTCCAGCGTTCATAATTTCCTGCATTAATAATGTTGTTCCATTGGATTCAACATATGGTCTAGATTTTTCTCCTTTTAAAGCCCCCTTCTTAATTATATCATCTATATGATTCTTTACAGTGTTAGTCATTTTTAAAGACTCCGCTTTAGGTAGGAATATCTTTTCCTCACTTTTAAAAACAACTTTAATCCACTGACCAGCTTTTTGTATAAGACTTACTCCTGCTTTTTCAGCCGCTTGACCAACCTGTAAAAGCTTTGCTTCAGCCGCGGATAACGGGATAAATTGAATTAAAATTACACCAGCATCCAAGAACTGTTGAGGACTCCATGATTGCCCACTGTAATTATTCACATAATCACTAATTGCTCCGCCTGTATAAAAATCAGCAGCTGTAAAAATCCCTTCCCCAGCCTTCACCCAGGTTGATTTTGGAGGACTATCTCCACCAACTCCAGCTCCCCATTCCGCAGTATGCCCTGTAGGATCTGTATAAATCAACGGATTATTATGCACATACGTATAAAGGTTTTGACTCAGCGGATTATCTATCTGCCCTTCATACGTATCCTCATTTAAAAACCGTCCGATACTTGGATCATAATACCGTGCCCGCAGATAGTAAAGGCCTGTCTCCGCATCAAAAGTTTCACCCGCATACTTAAATGAGTTAGAAATCTCTTCTTTCTGGCTCGTGATGGTTCCCCAAGCATCATAGCTGTAGTAGTTCTTCACTGTGCCGCTTGAATCCACGATCTGAACCACGTCACCATGACCGTTATATAGATAGTAATAGTCTTTGTTGGCTATCTTATCCTTCTTCGCCAGCAGCCGGTCTCCGCGAACATAGCTTGCGCGTTCCACCACAGTGGTTCCATTCAGCTTCCCCTCCGAGTTCACTTGTCCATTCAGGTTATAATTCAC
>NZ_CCDG010000009.1 GCF_000723885.1 Paenibacillus camerounensis | reverse complement strand
GTGGATTTTAGTACACTAATACCTCACATGGGGGCTCTAACCAGTGTTATCACCGGAATTAAGTAACCTTTTTCCACCTAATTACCTAATTCAGGCAAAAAGAGCACAAATAGTGTGCATTTTTCCAACTAAATTCAGCGTAGAAGGGGGGCCTGCCTGCCTGCCTGCCCAAAAAGCCCGAACGGTCCGCCCCTTGGCCGTATCAGGCTCGTGAAGCAAATCTTTCAGGACTCAGTCTCCAGCAGCTCCACCTCTTCGCCCTGCTGCCGCCTCCGCTCAATATTCTCTCTGCCCCAGACACACATGAGGTCAATTATCCGGTTCGCTGTAATCCCGTATTCCGTTATATAATACTCCACCTTGGGAGGCATTTGCTGATGTACATGTCTGCCGATAATTCCGTCACGTTCAAGCTCACGCAGCTGCTGGATCAGCACCTTTTGCGAGATGCCGGGGATGCTGCGCTGTAATTCGCTTGTTCTTTTCATACCGGGAATTAACAGGCATACAATCAGCGCCTTCCATTTCCCGCCGAGAATCTCAAGCGTGGCTTCGATACCTAAATGATATTGCTTCAATAGAATCACCCCGTCCGTGGACAAAAATATACGGTTACTCTCTACCGCCTGCCTCTATCATCGCACACATCCCTGCTGTATCCAATGCACACTTTGAGGTAACCAGGTTACTTCATTGTGTGTATTTACATTTTGCCTGAATCGAAAAATAATAGAAGCAGCTGCAGCAAACCAAACATTCAATAGAAGAAAGGTGAGACTATGAACACACTGGTGATACTGGCGCACCCTGATATGGAGCACTCCAGAGTCAACAAAAGATGGAGACAGGAGCTGCTCCAGCATCCGGACCGTATTACAGTTCACGAGCTGTATAAGGAGTACCCGGGCTGGAAGATCGATGTTACCAAAGAACAAAAGCTGCTTGAAGCCCATGACCTTATTATTTTCCAGTTTCCGTTATACTGGTACAGCTACCCGCCTCTGCTGAAAAAATGGCTGGACGACGTATTCACCCACGGCTGGGCCTACGGCTCAAACGGAACAAAGCTCCGCGGCAAGAAGCTGGGGCTTGCAGTGTCTATCGGTGATAAAAAAGAGAACTATCGGCCTGCCGGCTCAGTCTCTTTTACAGTGGATGAGGTTATTGCTCCTTTTAAAGCGAGTGCCATCCATGTCGGTGCAACGGCACTTCCCTATTTCGCTGTCTTCGGCGCCTCCTTTCAGGCCACTGATGAAGAAATTGAGCAGAGCGCGGCGGATTATATTGAATATATTGACCGGCACCGGCTCCCTACACCGTTCCCCGCTCAATGATCACGTAGTCCAGCTTACGGTATACAGGCTGCCGGTTGCCTGTGCGGATCTGCTCATGGATGATGCGGAAGGCAGCGGCGCCCATATCGTAGAGGTGGTTGTCGATCGTGGTGATGTCGAGCAGCCGGCCGATCGGCTGGTTGTCGAAGCCCATGACGGCGACGTCCTGCGGAATCCGCAGCCCGTGCTTGCGCGCCTCAATAATCAGTCCGGCGGCGACATGGTCACCTGTAACGATGAAGACTTCGGGCCGTTCCTCCATCTGATGCAGCGAGCGGGCAACCGCCGCCCCGTCCTCCTCCTTCAGGCAGTCAAATACCATCCATTCCTGCCGGCAGGGCAGATTATGCTCAGTAAGAAAAGCATGAAAGGCGCTCTGCCGGATCGTGGCGCTGCTGCCGTTCTGCCTGCCCTCGCAGTAGCCGATTTTGCGGTAACCCTTGTTCTTCAGATACTCCAGCCCATGCCAAAAAGCCGCATAATGCTCAATATATACAGAGGAAAAACGCCGCTCCCCGTTATTCTGACAGGTTACCACCGGCCCGTACCCCGTATACTCCTCAATCACCTCCGGCTGCAGTGCAGTAGAGACCACCACCACACCGTCAATCTCTTTATTGCGCAGCATCTCAAGCACCTTCAGCTCCTCATCAGCGTCGTAGTTGCTCTGGCAGAGGATCAGCCGGTACTGGGCAAGCAGTGCCTCATGGGCCAGCCCGTCCATCACCACCGAGAAATAAAACAAATTAATATACGGCAGAATGACTGCAACCGTCCCTGTCCGCCCGGTACTCAGATGCACCGCATTCATATTCCGCGCATAATTCAGCTGCTCTATCGTCTGGAGCACAGCGGCTCGCTTCGGTTCACTCACATAAGGATGGTTGTTCAGCACCCGGGACACAGTGGTTACGGAAACGCCGGCGATCCGGGCAATTTCCTTGATATTGGCCATCAGCGCAGCTTCCTCCTGAAATTAGGCTTATAGTTAATGGTTTTATTTTATCACACCTCCCCCGGAAATTTTTTATTGTAAAAAGCTTGCTATGGAACGCATTTCATACGCTACACTGAATGTGTAACACCTTACCGGATTAAACCGGCGTGACCGCAAGGGCGTGACGGACCGGATAAGCAAAAGCTCTGGCCGCCTCAGACGGTTTTTTTATTGGCTGAAGCCTGATTGCCCGCAGCAAAAAGCCTTTCTTCATCATCCCAGAAGATGAAGAAAGGCTTAAACACCAATATAAATTTCTTATTTGTCTTCTTCAAAAAAATTAGCAGAGACAACAAACCCGTTTACAGAGAACAGCTTGTTAAACGGATTGTGTTGTTGAGACACCTGTGTGGCAAACTCGCCTCCAAAATGACTCATTTTAAACATGTCACGTATTAATTTAGATTTTTGTGAGGTAGAGCTTTGTGTAGTACCGAAATAATCGCATATATCATGAACGGATACGCAAGGCTCAAAGCTGTTATCAAACAAAAAGTTGACTGTACCAATGGCGTGAATGATACCGGCCGCCCAGATTTCCAGCTTTCCGCTCATAAAGGGAACTGTCCGCTTGCGTCCAAGCTTTTCGACCATTTTACACGAAAGCTGCTCATAATCTTCATCCAGATACTGCTGGCAGAACCCCTTTACCAGTTCCAGTAACCGCTCTTTCTTGCATGTTCGGATCTTTCATGGTTCCCCTCCTTACCATATACTTAATATTTTTATTTTACTCACACCTTAGCATTAGCCGCAACAAAAAAACTACAATCTGCTATTCCCGCTTCTTCCCGACTGCACCAAGATAGAGTACGAACTCCTCCTCGCCGTCCAAGCCCAGAATCTCATCAATCAGCTTTTGATCGTAGATTCCAATGGCGCAGGTGCCGGCTCCGATAGATTCACTGGACAGATACAGGTTCTGGCATACATGCCCGACATCAATGAGGATTTTTTTGTGGGCTGAGATGTCATACTTCCATTCGGAGCGGTAGGGCGTTGTACTCCATGCAAACAGCACAGCGGCCTTCTTCGCAAAATTCGGGACGAACGGCTGGTCTAACGTAATAGCGTCGACCTTCTGTTCCATCTGATCTAATTCAAACATGAACAGGAGCTTGTGCCCGGAGGGAAGATATCTGTAAATCCCCTGCTGAACCCCCTCTACCCGCATAATTATTAAATAGGTCTCAAACGTATGTGTCGCTCCGCTGCAGGGTACTGTCCGCAAGGTAAGCCCATTGCTGTTCATTCCCGTAATCCCCTGGGTAGCCCATAATAAATAGGACAGCTCGCCTAAGCTGAGCGTTTCCGCAGAATAGAACCGCGTGCTTCTTCTCTGGTCTATACAATCAAAAATATTGTCCTTACACACAACTTCCCTGCCGGCTTTTGGCAAATCAATAAGGAGCGAGTCCGGATCAAAAGGCTTAACAATAGGTGGTTGGGGCACTCCTTTGATTTTGTCTGTTCTAATCTGCTTGAATTCATGAAAATTAGATTTAAGAAAATATCTTTGCTGCTCGTATCTGGCCATAACGGACCCTCCTGAATTACATTAGTGACTTTAATTTATCACTTTACGTAAATTAGCTTGTGACAGGAATCACAATCCCGGCAAACAAAAAACCTCCCTCATCCCGCAGGATAAAAGGAGGCATAAACGCGTCATCCCTGAAGCACGGCAGCTATATTTTCAGCTCCCCAAGCTTAATCAGCTCGACAACCGCTTGCGAACGGCCTTTTACGTTTAACTTTTGCATAACGTTTGAGATGTGGTTGCGAACTGTTTTTTCACTAATAAATAGCAGTCCGGCAATATCCCGTGTTGTTTTGTCTTGCACGAGGAGCTCGAATACTTCGCGCTCACGATGCGTTAGCAGAAATTTGCTGTGATGATCGTTCCCCTTCAATGGTGTCACCCCTCCTTGCCCTGGGTTTGTTTGGTATAACAAGGTAAAGGGATACAGTCAAAACATACTATGTAAACGCAATGTTAATGGTGCGGTTGCTGATCCAATTTGGGCGCAGGCGGATGTCCAGTAACAGACAAGCTGAAGCGAAATCCGGCAGCAGGCAACAGGCAATCCTGAATAGCCTCTAAAGTCAGCAGAACACAACAATAATTAAATGTTTAATATCATTATATATTTATTGCAAGACAATAAATATTATGATAAATTAGGTTCATAATCATACATTAGCGGGAGGCTTGTTATGGAACGCGGATCAACACTTTTTTTGAAGGCGGCGCTTATTCTCATCAGTATTCCGGTGCTGGCCTTGTGTATCTTTGTGGTACCGGAGATTGCGGGGTTTGCAGCAGAATTGTATCCGGATCATGCTTATCTGAAGGTGCTTGTGCTGCTTGATTTATACGCTTCGGTGCTTCCCTTCTACTTCGCATTGTATCTGGCGTTCAGGCTGTTAAGCTACATAGACCGGAATAAGGCGTTCTCGGAGCTGTCTGTGAAGGCCTTGAAGCAGATCAAATACTGCGCATTGGCCTTTAGCGGCGTGTATGTGCTGGGTATGCCGCTCTTTTACCTGATGGCGGAGAAGGATGATGCCCCGGGAATTATTGTTATCGGGATGATCCTGATTTTTGCCGGGATGGTGATTGCGGTATTTGCTGCAGTGCTCCAGAAGCTGCTGAAAGAAGCAATTGATCTAAAATCAGAGAACGACCTGACGGTCTGAGGTGACGACATGGCGATAATCATAAATATTGATGTGATGCTGGCTAAGCGGAAAATGAGCGTAACCGAGCTGTCGGAGCGGGTGGGCATTACGATGGCCAACCTCTCCATCCTCAAGAACGGTAAAGCCAAGGCGGTACGGCTGTCCACGCTGGAGGCAATTTGTAAGGCGCTTGACTGCCAGCCCGGTGATCTGCTTGAGTACAGAAGTGAAGAAGAAGGCTCCTGATCCGGCTTAAAAATGAAAGACCGCAGCTCCGGAAGCTCTCCGGGATTGCGGTCTTTTGATTATATACAAGATATAGGTAGTCTTATCTATCTGGTGCAGCCTGTATAAATGCCTGTATTAATGGTAAATAATTGTCTTGATCCGGGCCTGTTCCTCATAAGTCAGCGGGCTGGCCGACGGCGGTGTATGCAGATGACGCTGCACCGTGTATTCCATGTTCTGATAACTGTCCTCTCCGGTTAACTCCGGCTGCCAATATCCAATGACCCGATTCTTAAGCTCCTTAAGTACTTCCAGCATTCCCTTCATCCTCCTTGAGCGATGAAATCAATAATTTTTCAATGTTTTTGGTTACGCTTTCATTATAACACATGGTGTGAATATGTCCACTGGTAAAAGACACTTTTTTATAAGAAAAGTATTTATCTGTAGGGATTTCTTTAATCATTTGTATATTACACAAGGATAATAGTCTCCTGTATACGGACATTCAAATCCTGCCGTATTCGGTTGCACTTGAAGGTAAAAAAACGTGCTGCCGCATGGAGGTAAGCCCCCTTAAATCCGGGTTAAAAAACCGGCTTGCATCCCGCAGCAAATTGTTTTATGCTAATCATGAAAATAATTTTCTTATATACGAAGATAAATACTAAAAATAATTTCAGTTGATAAAAAGAAAAGAAGGTGGAGCCATGTCTCCTATCCTGCATGCCCTGGAGCATGAGCAGGCAAGCTTCTCCCAGATGGAGCGCAGGCTGGCTGAGCGTGTTCTTGCCTCCCCCGGAGAAGTGATCCATATGGGCATTACAGAGCTGGCTGAGCAGTGCGGGGTTAGCCCGGCTACGGTTACGCGTTTTTGCAAGGTGCTTCACTTCAAGGGCTTTCCCGATTTCAAAGTTAAGCTGGCCGCAGAGATTGCCCACAGTGATGCCGGGCCGCAGGATGGCGGCTCCTCCTACCAGGATATCGTGGCCGGGAACCCTCTCTCTCTCATCGTTGAGGCGATGCAGGCTAATCATCTGGCCTCTATCCGCGATACAACGTCACTGCTTGATCTGGAGCGGCTGCAGAGTGTTATAGCCTTATTATGCAACGCCCGCCGGGTAGATCTGTACGGGATGGCCACCTCGTCGATTGTTGCGCAGGATTTCTATCAGAAGCTGGTGCGCATTGGTGTGAACTGTACGGCTTTTGCCGATTCACATATGCAGATTACGTCGGCTTCCTCGCTCGCCAAAGGTGATGTGGCTTTTGCCATTTCCTATTCGGGTGAAACGCCGGAGACGATTGACGCCCTTGGCTGTGCGAAGCACAGCGGCGCCTCCACTATATCCCTAACGTCTTACGGCAGCAGCACGCTGGCTACACTGGCCGACATCCCTTTGTTCTCCTCCTCGCTGGAGCAGGGCATGCGCCGGGGCGATATGGCTTCGCGGATCGCGCAGCTGCACATCATTGATATTCTGTTCACCGGCATGGTCAGCACCCGGTTCGGGGACTTTATCCCCAAGCTGGAGCAGTCTTATCTGAACGTCCAACATTACCGTAATAAACGGGGAGGTCAATCCTAATGAACATACTTACATTTAAGAGCCAGGAAGATTTCGCGGAAACCGGCGCCAACCTGATCGTCAGCCTGCTGCAGAGCAATCCAAGAGCCGTGCTCGGACTTGCCACCGGCAGCTCTCCGGTCCCTGTCTACGCCAGACTGGTCGAACTGCACCGCAAAGGGCTGGTCAGCTTTGCCAAAGCCTCCTCATATAATCTGGATGAATATGTCGGTCTGCCGGAGGACCATCCCCAGAGCTACCGCAGCTTCATGAACGAGCATCTGTTCAAGCATGTTGATATTGACCTCGCCCGCACCCATGTCCCGAACGGCAATGCGCCTGATCCGGCAGCGGAGTGCCTGACCTATGACCGGATGCTGGAAGACAACGGACCGGTTGACCTGCAGATCCTCGGCATCGGCAGCAACGGGCATATCGGCTTTAACGAGCCGGATGCCAGCCTTAGCAGCGGCACTCATGTGGTGGATCTGCTGGATGAAACCCGGGAGGCCAACGCCCGCTTCTTCGACAAGCTGGAGGATGTACCCCGCCAGGCGGTAACTATGGGCATCGGCGGCATCCTCAAAGCCCGTCAGATCGTGCTGCTGGTGCGCGGTGAAGAGAAGGCGGAGGCGGTCCGCAATGCACTGGAAGGTCCAATTACGACCCAGTGTCCGGCCTCGCTGCTGCAGAGCCATCCCAATGTAGTCGTGCTGCTGGACGAAGGAGCTGCCAAATGGCTGAAATAACAACTGCGGCAACCGTCTCAGGACAGCTGCTCTACGGCAAGGTGCTGACACCTTCCGGACTAATTGAACAAGGCGTAATCGCGGTCTCCCCTGAGGCTATTCATTACGCAGGCGAAGCCGCCTGGCTGCCGGCTGCTTACAGCAGCTGGTCCGCAAGCGGAGGGGAGCCCGGCAGCCTGCTGATTCCGGGATTCGTCGATGTGCATGTCCACGGCGGCGCCGGCCATGACTTCATGTACAGCAACAGCGGCGCTCTGGATGCCATTACCCGCTTCCATGCCGCGCAGGGAACAACAACGATGCTGGCAACGACCATGACCGCCTCCAAACCGGATATTGACCGGGTGCTGGCAGAGGTCAACAGCTACCGTGCAGCGGGGATGCCGTATGCCCGGCTGGCCGGAGTCCATCTGGAGGGACCGTTCATCAGCCCGAAATGGCCTGGCGCTCAGAATCCGGAACATATTGTTCCGGCCAATATCGACTGGCTGGAAGCCTGGGAGGCTCAGTATCCCGGACTGATCCGCCAGGTGACGCTCGCGCCGGAACGTGAAGGGGCGCTTGAAGCCATTCTCTGGCTCCGCAGGCACGGGATTACAGCTGCCCTGGGTCATACGAATGCCACCTTTGAGGAGGTCGTCGCCGCGGCAGACGCCGGGCTGAATCAGGCGGTGCATATGTATAACGCAATGACACCGCTGCATCACCGTAAGCCCGGTACAGCCGGTGCTGTAATGTACGACGGGCGGATTCGTGCAGAGATCATTGCTGACGGAATTCATGTCCACCCTGCAGCGATCCAGATCATTGCCCGGCTCAAGAACGAAGACAATCTGCTGCTGATCACTGATGCAATGTCGGCAACCGGGCTGGATGACGGGGAATACACCATCGGTGATCTGCCTGTATTGGTGAGCGGCGGCGTAGCTACCCTGAAGGAGCATCCCGAAGCGCTGGCAGGAAGCACACTGACCATGATCCGCGGCTTCCGTTATCTGGTTCAGGAGGTTGGGCTAAGCCTGGAGGAAGCTTCCCGGGCAGCCAGCCTTACGCCGGCCGTCTCGCTCGGCATGCAGCGGACCATTGGCTCGCTTGAAGCCGGCAAACGAGGTGACATCCTGCTGCTGGATGATCAGCTTCATCTGCGCGGCGTATGGATCGGCGGCCGGGAGATTACTGCCGGGTAAAGAACGGTATAACCTTATTGTGCCTTCGGCACCGGAGCCGGGCGCTTCTATAGATATAAATAAAAACAAGAGCAGCGGTTTGCCCGGTTTGGACCGGGGAACCGCTGCTCTGTTTTTTTTGAAGATTTGCGAGCAGGCTTTCTCTAAAATAACACCGGAGCCTGACAATTTACTATTTCAGTAACTTTCCGCTGCTGAAGCAGCCTTAGTAGCCGCTGTGTGCCGGGAAAATCCGCTCCACCATTGTGCCGAATTCCTTCGCAAAGCCCTTCAGCGGATGGCCTGCACGCGCCTCTTCGGCATAATAATCCGCGCGTTCCACGAAATCCGGATTGGCCGAGACGTAGACATTTTTAATGCCCGGATTATGCTTTTTGACCACGGAGGCGATTCTGTCCTTCATGTCCTTGGTCACATCCTCGTTGCCGCTCATCCGGTAATTGTTGTCCGGAGCCACACTGCGGATACCGATCCCGTTCCCCAGGCTGTCGTCAATGTCACGCTTCATCCGCGTTCCATCCGTGTAGTTGCTGCCGAACAGTGCCCCGTTGCCGCCGGTCATACCATCGTCCGTATACCCCTGCGGATTGGCTAGACCGGTTCCCCCGGCTGTGCCTGTACCGGTCAGATCGGCAGGAACTCCGGCCATAGAGCCGCCCATACCTGTAACCCCCGGTGTTCCCGCTGCCCTGCCGCGCCCGGTTACCCCGCCACTATCCATACCGCCTGTTCTTCCGGTCATATTCCCTACATCCATACCGCCTGCCCGACCCGTCATATTCCCGCCGGAACGGGGCAGAAGGCTGGTAAGATTCCCGACATCATAGCTGTATGAACGATAGTGATGTGTGCTGAGATCTCGCGGCTTCCCGTTGGTCTCATCGAGCTTGACGGCTACATAGGCGCTTTTCCCGGCCAGCATGACGTTGGCGGAGCTGACCTCCGGCATGTCTGAGACCTTCTTGGCAAGCTCCTGGCTCATCTCCATTTTGTCATAAGTGTTGCCCCTTACCGCATTCGTCTGAATACGGCTGCCGTTATTACCCCCGGCACTGTTCGTATGCACGGTATTATTGTCCGCCGAATGATTACTTCCGCAGCCGGTAAGACTGACCATTCCCAGCAGCAGGGCTGCCTGGACTACCGATGTGCTGACCTTTGATCGCAACATGTTCTTATCCTCCATCTCTAGAATGTGATGATTGCAGATACACGGCTTAGCATTGCCTGCTGCAGACAGCACTATTCTGAAAGGATTTGGCACACACTGCCCTCAAGCAGTCACATGCCGGGAGAGCTTCGCGTATCCTGTAGACAGTAGGGCTCCGCAAGGTGAACTCAGGAGGGTTGAGCATGAAGGTTTTATTTACGTTTTATGTACCCAGCGGCGGAGTGGAGACTCTGAACAGGCTAAGATGTGATAGTCTGCAGCGTGAAGGTATCCAGTGCCATGTGTTATATCTCATGAAGGGTTCCTCCCAACAGAACCAGAACAATTTCCCGGTATTCATCGCTTCAGGGGATGAAGAAATCCGTTCACTGCTCGAGGCTGAGCGTTATGATGCTATTATTGTAACCTCTGACTATCTGCTGATGGAGCGTCTGCGCCTGCTGGGCTACGGAGGGATCCTGATCTATGAATCCCAAGGGCTTGGCAGGCGTGAAGATGCAAAGGATATGATTATAGAAGCCGTGCCTTATCTGCGTTCTTACTGCAATGCCGTACTCATTCCGCCCACCGATCATCTGCTGGAACTGTTCATCAGCATCTGCCCCTGGCTGCACCGGTACATTATTCCCAACATCGTAGATATTCAGTCTTTCCGCTTTATTCCCGGCGAGAAGCCCCATGACCCGGTCATTGCTTGGGTAGGGCGGCTGGAGAACAACAAGAACTGGCGTGAATATCTGCAGATTGCCAAGGAGATCCGTGCATACAAGCCTGATCTGCATCTCTGGATGTTCCATGATCCGGGGCTGGCTTCCGAAGAGCAGACACAGCTTTTTAATGAGGAGCTGCAACGGCTGGGGCTGAACGACCGGCTGGTCGCATTCAGCAATATCCCTAACCATGTTATGCCGGTATACTTCTCTTCCATTGCCGCCTCCGGGGGATTTCTGCTGTCCACATCGATAACCGAAGGATTCGGTTATGCCGTGGCTGAAGCCATCTGCTGCACCTGTCCTGTACTTAGCACCGATTCTGACGGTGTCCGTTCCTTTATCGTCCATAATTACTCCGGCAAGTTCTATCCGCTGGGCAATATCGGAGTTGCTGTACAGGAAGGCCTGGAGCTGATGAACAATATTGAGCTGCGGGACAGCATTCGCATTCAGGGCAGAAATCATATGGTGGACCGCTTCGGCTCAGAGCGTTATGCCCAGTCGTTCCGTGAAATGCTGAACTCCTTCTCCATTTTCTAGCTGCTGCCTTCCAGCCAAAAGAACCTTCAGGCCTTCCGGTGCCGCCACCGGAGCTGAAGGTTCTTTGTAGTGAGCGGTTGCTATGCTCCGCCCTGCCTGGATACAATTTCAAACAGCTCCGCCTGAAATATCTGCATGCTTTTCTCCCAGGTGAACTTCCACGAATCATTCTCCCCTTTACAGGCAAGACGCTCTCTCAGTTCTTTATCCCGGATCAGCATGAGGATATCCTGGGCCAGCCTGTTCTCGAACCGGTAGGACATCAGGCAGTTATGCCCGTGCACGCCGTACTCCAGATTTCCTCCCGAATAGACCGTAGCCAGCGCCGCCCCGCAGCGCATCGCTTCAAGGCCGGGCAGAGAGCCCGTATCGAACGTGCTGGAGCTGACAAAAATGTCGCTTTCATTATAATGGTAACACAGCTCTATATCATTGGAAGGCGTACGCGTATGGTAGCGGTTGTCGGCCAGAATAGCCTTGAGGAGATTAGAATCGGCATATTCGCCCGGCGGTGTAATCAGATAGATCTGGACTTCGGGATGAAGCTCTTTGACCGTATTGAGCTCCTGCAGCAAATATTCCTGCTCCCGGTGTCCGGAGAAGCCCCCCTCAGGCTTGCGCAGAATCGCGGATACCACCAGGGCCCTGTCCGGAACCTCACGCATGTGCATATTATGAAAATCCCCGTTCACGCCAACAGGTACAATTCTCCCTTTAATGCCGTGGTTGATCCGCACAATCTCCTGCTGCCAGCGTGACAGCACCATCAGGTTCCGGGTAACGCTGTACGAGGCGAAGGACTGATTGTTGTCGGGCAAAAAGGTCGGTTCATAGCAAAGGGCGAGCCTGACATGGATTCCTTTTCCCTGCTGACTCGCCCGCTGGGCTGACTGCACAGTTGTATAGTAGTTGGAAACAATAATATCCCCGTATGGATAATCATGCTCTGTCAGGGTAGTGTCCTGTGAGTGGATCACCCCACAGTGCATCTCATATTCGACTGTGCCTCCGGCAGGCATCAGAACTATCACATCATGGCCTGTAGCGCTGAGACGGTTGGCCAGTTCGGCCAGCATCCGCTGCGCGCCTCCCCTGGACAGGGTCAGAACCGGAAATATGAGCCTCATGGCCCTCCCTCCTTTCGAAGCAGCTGGGTAAGAACCCCATTATGCTTGGCCTGTACCATCTGAATCTCCCGGGTCTGCGCTTCGTTGTGTATAACCGAGCCCATTCCCTGATGCACACGGTAATCCAGCAGCGGCTCCTCAATATAGGACCAGCCGAATTGCGGCAGAATCCGCAGCCACAGGTCATAATCCTGGGTATAGAGAAAGCTCTCATCAAAGATACCGACCGTTCGGAAAATCCCCATATCGAGCAGAACCGTACTGCCGTTAACCGGACAGCCTTTCATCATGGTGGCAATCAGCTCACGCCTGTCTGCAAACGGAACACTGATCACCTCAGATACCCGTTCTCCCCGTTCATTGATGTAATAATAAGCGGTATGATTAAAAAGAGTTCCCGTGCGCCGCAGCTCTTGCATCTGCCGCTGGATTTTGTGGGGATGAAACCGGTCATCCGCGCTTAACCAGGCAAAATAGTTACCGCTGGCCGCCTTGATTCCCATATTGAGCGCCGAGCCGGTGCCGCCGTTCTGTTTGCGTATATACAGGATTCTATCCCTGTATGGGGCAAGCTTCTCGGTATACAGGGTTGATCCGTCATCAACAACAATAAGCTCGATATCGGGATAGCTCTGGGCCAGCACGCTTTCCACCGCCTGATCAACGTACGGACAATTATAAAACGGAATCACTACTGAAACCTTTGGGCTCTGATTCATACGCTCACCTCCTTTCCGAAGTATGGTTTAGACCGTTTTGCAGGCGAGCAGTGCATCAAGCGGCGCGTGATCCGGACCGAAGGCTTCACGGAAGGCCGGATTCTCGGCATGATGAAAGCCCTTCAGCACCGTTACCGAATAGCCGAGCTTCATGAAGTCCTCCGGCTCCCAGCCGCTCCAGTGCCTCTGATAATACTCCCCCTGCAGGTGAAAATGGTCCGTTCCCTCCTGTGGAAAAAATCCGCGCGGCGTAAACACCACTACACGGCTGGCAGCAATCAGCTCCGCTTTTCTCAGCAGCTCCTTGCCCTCATCCACCGAAAAATGCTCCAGCGAATCGATCAGTGTAACAGCCGAGAATGTTCCCGGCAGAAACAGCTTATCGATATGGCTGGCGTTGGCATGAACCGGAATGATGTGGGGTGAAGTATATTTGCGGTGCAGCAGATAGGGCCTGTGAATATCCAGCCCAACCACTACAGCAGCCTCATAACGCTCGAGCAGCGCACCGGTCCCGCAGCCGACATCCAGAATACTGTCGGAAAATTTCAGCTGCTCCAGCAGAACCGGCAGAAAGTCAGTCACTTGAATTTCCCGGTACATAGGCTTCTCCCCCAAAAATGATCTTGCAGCCGCTGCACGCCTCAGCCGCCCATGGAGGCAATCAGCCCGCGCAGCATCCCGTTGTAACGGGCATTGGTTGCTGCAGCCTCTGCCATGATGACATCATAATGCTTCAGGGTTCCCATTCCGCTGTGCCGCCGGTAGGCCGTTAAAGACTGGTTCAGCATGACCGGCGGATAACCGCTCAGGATAGCCCTGTACCACAGGTCGTAGTCATGTGTATACGGCAGGGATTCGTTGAACAAGCCGATTGCTCCGAACACATCACGCCTGAACATAACGGTGCAGCCGTTAATGGGGTTGCCGTGCAGGAAGCAGCGCAGATATTCCAGCTGGTTCGGGAACACCGGAGAAGCGTTCATCTCCGTCAAATGGGATTCCCCGTTGATATAGTGGAAATTGGTATAGCTGATCAGCAGGCCGTTCTGCTCCATGAACAGCACCTGATTGTTGATCTTGTCATGGTAGAACATATCATCTGAGCTAAGCCAGGCGACATAGTCTCCCGTAGCATGGAGAATGGCATGATTCAAGGCAGTAGCGGTTCCCCCGTTGGCTTTGCCCAGATAATGAATCTTGTGCCGGTATGGGGCTAACCGGTCCGTATGAACGTAAGAACCGTCATCAACTACGATAATCTCATAGGGCTGCCAGGATTGGGATAAGGCGCTTTGCAGCGCCTGCTCAATATATGGGCAATTATAAAACGGGATAATGACCGAAACCTTCGGACGATTCATGACAACCTTCCTCCCCTGCCGGAGCGGCAATAATCCACAATCTCTCGCAGTGACTGCTCAAGGCTGAGTTCCGGTTTCCAGCCGAGTGCGGCAGCATTCACTTCCGGTCCGCTGCCGGTATCTGCGCCGCCGGGATGACCCGCGGGTATGGCCTGCTCTCCCTCCGGAGCATCCGGCCCCCAGTCCATTGGAACCGGAGCCCGGGCATGGACCAGCAGCTTCCCCGAAATATCCCCAAGTGTCCGCTGTGTCCCTGAGTCAATCCGGTAGATATTCCCCTCCGTACCGTGCTGCAGAATATAATCATAAGCCCGTACGGCATCCCGCACATCCAGGAAGTCGCGCAGCGCATGTCTGGATGACAGCCGGAACGCCGGCGGTGCCTCGGTTCCCCCGTATGCTGCCGCCTCGCTGCGCACAATATGCTGTGCCAGCAGGGAGCAGAAGCCGGTGGAGGGTCCGGGACCGATCAGATTACACGGCTCTGCCATCAGCACCGGCTGTTTGAATAAGGTACCCCAGGCGAGAGATACCAGCTCCTCCAGCGTTTTGCTGAGACTGTAGGGATGGGGCGGCCCGGAGACCGTTCCCGGCCGGTATTTCAGCCGGGAGCCGGCAACCAGAATCCGGCCGGCCGGCCGGGTGCGGAGCGCTTCCAGCAGATACAGCGTCGCCATCACGTTGGTCTCCATATAGAGCAGCGGATCACGCCACGACTCCGGCACGGAGTTGCGGCCGGCCAGATGCAGCACTTCATCCGGCTCTGCTTCGGCTACCATGGCGGCCACAGCCTGGCGGTCGCTCAGATCACATGTGAACTGCCTTACCCCTTCCGGCCACGGGGAGGCTGCCGCCGGGCGGCGCACCACAGCGGTTACCTCAGCTCCGGCGGCATGAAAGTAACGGACAGCATGCGCTCCGGTAAAGCCCGCAGCTCCGGTAATCAGCAGCCTCCGCGCCTTCATGTGTACATCGCTGACTGGTTCATCCAGTCAGCCAGTTCCCTGAGCATTACAGAATATGCCGGCAAATCGAAATGAACATCGGCTCTTGTACTTACAAGTGTGCGGTCCTGGACATGAGCGGACTCAGGAATAATCTCAACATCGGTTTTATCAAAGGCTTGCTGCATATGGCGCAGCAGTTCGTATTTGCTGAGCGGCTGCGGATGGGCCAGATGTATCAGGCCGGACACCGGTGAATCCAGCATCTGCTCTATCGCTTTGGCCAGCTCCAGTGTGGTAACCCCGTTCCACATCACCCGCTTATAGCCGGAGACCGGCCCCTTTTGGGCCAGGAACCATTCCATCAGGCCGATACCGCCGGCGCGGATCTCAGGCCCGATGATTGAGGTACGGATGGTCAGATGTCCGGGTGCATGGACTTCACCGAGACTTTTAGTAATGGCATAGACTGAGGTGCCGTCGGCAGCGTCCTCTTCCGTATAAGCGCCGCGCGTTCCTTCGAATACACAGTCGGTGCTGATATGGATCAGGCGGGCACCGGCGCTATCCGCAGCACGGCGCAGCCGGTGCGGCAGAAAGCCGTTCACATGATAAGCGGTAACCCGGTCACGCTCGGCAAAATGATTAAGAACACCCATTGCATTAATAATGCAATGGGGCGATACGATTTCTACCAGCTTCTCAACGCCGGCAATGTCGTCGGCATCGACATACAGCCCGCCAAGATCACTCTTATCCCGGGTTGTATGGAAGACATGATGTGTACCCTGGCGGCGAAAATACGCCGCCAGCATATGACCCGCCATACCGTTTCCGCCGAGGATAAGCAGCTTCATTGCAGGAACCCTCCCCGGATCAGGATGCTCTTGATCTCCTCCTGATCCATCAGATTGTTCTCCGAGCTGAAGCTGTTAAACGACACATGCGGATAGCTCTTGTAGTGGTCTTTCAGCTCCGGCATATCCAGCGTCGGGAGAATAACCAGATACTGCTCATCGTAGACAACGGTGGTCAGGCTCTCGAAGTCACTCATCAGGATTTCATGGATTTTTTCTCCGGGACGGATGCCTGCTTCGATCACGCTGACATCGCTTCTGCCTGATGCTTCGATCAGCACCTCCGCCAGATCAACAATCTTGCAGGTCGGCATGGTCATGACGAAGATTTCACCGCCGAGGCTCACTTCAGAGGCTTTGAACAGCAGGGTAATCGCATCGCGCAGGGTGAAGAAAAAGCGGGTCATATTCATATCGGTAATGCGAACCTGGCCCTTATCCCTGATCTGCTTCATGAACAGGTGCACAACGCTGCCGTTTGTTCCAAGCACATTGCCGCCGCGTACCGTTACGAACCGGGTGCGGGAGCCAAGCAGATTGGCGTAGACGAACAGCTTTTCGCCGATGGCTTTGGTCATGCCGTAGAAGTTGGAGGGATTCGCCGCTTTGTCGGTGGAGATGTAGATTGCTTTTTCCACATTATTGGCAATGGCTGCTTCGATGACGTTCTGGGTACCGACTACATTGGTCTTTAATGCTTCATACGGCTGATCCTCACAGACCGGCACATGCTTCAGCGCAGCCAGGTGGAACACATAATCTACCCCGCGGCAGGCGGCGATCAGCGCTTCCTTATCACGGATATCCCCGATGACGAAGCTGAGGCGGTTATCTTCATATTCGCGGCTCATTGCCACCTGTGCAGACTCACTGCGGGAGAAGACGATGATCTCTTTGGGATTTTGCGGCAGCAGCTGCCGGATAAGCTCATGCCCCCAGGAACCGGTGCCGCCGGTGACCATAATCCGTTTATTATTAAACATGCAGGTTCCCTCCAAGCAAAAATTTAACTACTTTAGCCGAGACATCCGGGGTCAGATAGCCTTCCGGTGCCTCCCATTTCGGACTCAGTGACGTCATCAGCCGGACACTGCGCAGAATGCTGTTCTGCTCCACTCCCGACACTACATTGCTTCCGCAATCCACCGTCTCCGGACGTTCTGTTGTCCGGCGGATCGTTACGGTCGGCACTCCCATCAGACAGCACTCCTCCTGGACCGTTCCGCTGTCCGTAATCGCACAGAAGGCGTGCTGCTCCAGATGAACGAAATCAAAAAATCCGAAGGGCTCATGGAATTCCACCAGCGGGTTCATCTCAAGTGCGAACTGCTCTGTCAGCTTGGAGCGGGTACGCGGATGGATGCTGCAGATCAGGCGGAGGCCAAACTGCTCAGCGACCAGATTAAGCCCTGACATGATCTGTACCAGCGAATCAGGATCATCCACATTCTCCGCCCGGTGCGCAGTAACAAGAAAGTATTGCCCGGAGGTTAGCGTAAGCCGGGATAAAATATCGCTGCTGCCGATCTGCGCCTGGTAGTGTGTAATCACTTCATGAATCGGGTTGCCGGTAAGCACAATACGCTGGCTCGGAAAACCCTCGCTGACCAGATGGCGTTTGCTCTGCTGCGTATATGGCATATTAATGGTCGAAACCGCGTCGATGACACGGCGGTTTTTCTCTTCGGGCACTTTCAGGTCATAGCAGCGGTTGCCCGCCTCCATATGCACAACGGGAATGCCCATCCGCTCGGCAAGAATAGCGCATAGCGCACTGTTCGTATCGCCCAGCAGCAGCACCCGGTCCGGCTGCTCCTTCAGCAGGATACCTTCCAGGCTGCCGAACATGGCGGCCATCTGGCCGCCCAGTCCCGCCTGCTTATCCTGCAGCACATAATCCGGTGCCCGCAGTCCAAGCTCTGCGAAGAATACTCCGCTGAGGCTGGCCGTGAAATTCTGGCCGGTATGCACCAGCACATGCCGCTCCGCATGCTTATCCAGCAGCGGAATGATCACGCTGAGGCGGATAATCTCGGGCCGTGTGCCCAAAATGGTCATGATCTTCATGGGTTCACTCCCTTTGGGGTTGCCCCTGCCCCGCTATGAGCAGGGGGTATTGATGGCTGGCGGGTGGCGTGGCGCCTTGCCTAAGGCCAAGGCCGGCGAGCAGCACTGCGCCTCGCCTAAGGGCAAGGCCGGCGAGCAGCTTAGCGCCTCGCCTAAAGGCAAGGCCGGCGAGCAGCATTGCGCCTCGCCTAAGGGCAAGGCCGGCGAGCAGCTTTGCGCCTCGCCTAAGGCCAAGGCCGGCGAGCAGCTTTGCGCCTCGCCTAAGGCCAAGGCCGGCGAGCAGCATTGCGCCTCGCCTAAGGGCGGCTGGCGAGCAGCATTACGCCTCGCCTAAGGCCAAGGCCGGCGAGCAGCTTTGCGCCTCGCCTAAGGCCAAGGCCTAGCGGCTGCGCCCCCGCCGCCGGGCCTTCCCGCCGCGGTGCTTGCGCCCGCGGCTGCTCTTCCGGCGCGCGCTGCCGCCCGCGCGCTGCTTGCGTCCCGGGCGCTTGCCGCGGCGCGCCCGGGTTCTGGCGCGGCTCAGCCTGCCGCGCCGGAGCTTCGCGCGCCGCAGCCGTGCTGCGCGGCGCGTCTTGGCCGGCGGCGGAGCTGTGCGCGCCGCCGGTTCGCCTCCGCCCGGTGCCTGAGGCACGGGCGTGGCTGGTGAAGCGCCGCCGGGCTCAGGCGGCGCAAGGCAGTAGCGGAGCTGCCAGCGCTCCGCGAGGCCGAGCAGGCGCGCGCGGTAAGCCGCCGGGCCGTAGACGGCGTCGATGCGCTCGCGCGCCTGGCTGCCGATGGCGGCGGCGAGGCCCGGCTCCGCCAGCAGGCCGTTTACGCGTGCAGCGAGCGCGCCGATATCTGCGGCCGGGGCGAGCAGGCCGCCGCAGCCGGCAGCCTGGAGCACCTCACACAGGCCGCCGGAATCGTAGGCGACGACCGGCTTGCCGAAGGCCATGCCTTCCAGAGCCGTCATACCAAAGCCCTCGCGGATCAGGCTGGGGACAACCAGCAGATCCATTGCACAGTAAGCTGAAGGGAGAGAATCCTCATAGCCGTAGAACTTGAACCGGGAGGTAAGCCCCTCCAGCTTCACCTTGCGTACGCAGCGTTCGTAGTAGCTTTTGTCCCCTGGGGTGCCGATGACCACATATTTTGCTTCCGGATGCTGTTCGCTGACCAGAACTGCCATTTTGACGAAATGCTCCAGACCTTTTTCTTTATTAATGAAGGAAGAAATGTAACCGATCAGAAGCTCCCCGGGATTCACCCGCAGCTCGCGGCGCCGTTCGCCCCGGAGAGTGCTCCAGGCCTCCATCAGCAGCTCCCGGTCGTTCCAGGAAGGCGGGAGCTGCGTAACCTTGCTGCCGCGGATTTCCTGCGGAAAGCAGGCCGCCGCTGTATGGGAGATAGCCAGTATTTCATCACTGTTCCTGTGGATCAGCTCCACACTGATTCCGGTATATTCGTTGTCCGTAATCGTCTCGGAGATTTTCCATACCACCGGAATGCCCAGCGACTTTGCCGCCAGCGCCGGCAGAACATGCACACAGGTGCTGGAAATAATGAATGCCGGCCGGAGTGCGGCAAGCCAGTTTTTCAGCTCCAGATACTCCCGGCCCTCCTGAAATTTGCGGATATCCGCCTCAAGTCCGGCATACGGAGTGTACATTCCGTAGACCAGCGGAATCGGGATTACCTGCACATTCAAGCCGGACCTGCGGGCCTGTTGGGTCAGCTTTCCGTCCTGGGGTGCTACAAGAATGCAATTGAAGTAACAGGACAGCTCGCGGGCGAAGAACAGCAGCAGCTTCTCTGCACCTGTGATGCTGCGGGTATTGGAAACGTGGGAAAAGAGGACGATTGTAGCTTTGTCGGCCATGGTGTATCGGCGCTCCCTGGCAAGGGGCCTCGAGCAGCCATTCACCTCCTTCAAAGTTTTACGAAGCATTAGCTACAGGGCACTTCTTCGCAGTAAAACTTGCTTCGGAAGCATACGCTTAGTTTTACGAAGCATTAGCTACAGGGCACTTCTTCGCAGTAAAACTCGCTTCGGAAGCATACGCTTAGTTTTTCGAAGCATTAGCTACAGAGCATTTGCTACGTTGTATTCCCCTGTCAGCTGCCGTTGCGGTTTGACCGCATACCATCCGCTACAGGGCGAACGTCAAGGTCCAGTACACAGTATATTGGGAGGGAACAGATGCCGGCACGACACCTGTCCCCCGGTAAATGCACATTTTCAAGAAAACGTCCTGCTTGCGGAGAACCTTTAACCGTAGATGACCGTCAGCAGCTGATGCAGGCGTCTGGTGTAGGTATGATCCTTCAATGTCCGCTCGAAGGCGCGCAGAGCCATGTTCCGGCGTTCTTCCTCGTGAGTCAGGTAATAACGGATCTTATCCATCATCTCCTGGGGGCTTGAGAACGTGTCGATCTCCTCACCCACCTTGTAAAAGGTTCCCATGTCATCTCTGGCATCACTCAGCTGCAGCGTACCGGCGGCGGCAATTTCAAACGTGCGCGGATTCGGCGAAGCAGCCGGGATCAGCAGCGCGTTATTGTTGTCCTTCTCGTCGACATGAGCCCGGTGCAGGTTAATGACGATTTTGGAGCCGCTGTAGGTTACCGACGTTTCCTGCGGAGACATCCATTTGCCGATTTCGATCCGGTCCCCGTAGAGCGGAGCTTCCGGCAGGCGGTCCCACCAGATCCCGTTGATGACGGTGTTGTAGCTCATGAGCTCAGGCATAATGTCACGGAAAAAATTGATCCGGTTCCAGTAAGCCGAGCCGATAAAGCTGACATCCCGCTGGATCGGCGAACGTCCGGTTGTCGGACGGTAGTGCTCCCGGTGGGCGGCAAACGGCAGGTAATGCACCTCAGGGCAGCCGAGCCCGCGGTATACCTCCACGCAATTGCGCTCCAGGGTGAACACGTAATCGTAGTGGGCAACGATTTTCATCGTAAAATCGGTGTAATACGGGTCATCCGTTAACCAGATTGCCGTCTTGATTCCTCTGCCCCGCAGCATGGAAATCTGCTCCAGCGGCAGCTCCATTCCGTCCAGCACCAGTACCAGATCCGGCCGCTGCACTGCTGCAAGCTCCGCCAGGTTCTGCCTTACATCCGATACGGTCACCTGGGCCGTCAGTCTTTGCAGTGCAAACAGAACGGCATCATCCAGCGGTGAGTACGGATAACCCTTGCCGGAAGCCACATACAATATATGAAGATTACGCACCGGAATCGGCTCCTCCGGCCGGCCGTCCAGGATGGCGAGCCGTCCGCGCAGGTAGCCCTCGTCATAGCCTGTTTTGAAGCCGGTCAGGCGTCCGCGCAGCTTCTCTTCCTCCGCCGGTGTCCGTGGCAGCGGCGGCGCGGGCATGATAAATTCGTTATTCATGAATAATCGCTCCTTCATCCCTTTGGATTTCACATTTGTGAAGTAAGAACATTCAACAACTCAGGCAGCCTGGCCGTAAAGGTATGCCGGCGCAAGGTCGTCTGCAGGCCCCGGAGCGCAAATTTCCGCCGCTCGTGCTCATGCTTCAGGTAATACTCGATTTTGCGTTTCAGCTCATCCGCTGAGGCAAAGGTCTCCAGATCATGGCCCGGACGGTAATAGCTGCCCAGATCCTCACGGATATCAGTCAGCTGCATCGTTCCGCAGGCGCTGATCTCATAGGTACGGGGATTGATGGAGCGGGACGGCAGCTGAAACGTATTGCGGTTATCCAGCCCGCCTTCCCACGGCCGGTGAATATTGATGACCAGCTTAGCTCCGCTGTAATAATTGGCCGTCTCCTCGGGAGGAATGAAGCCGCTCCTGATAAACGGCGACAGCTCATCGAATTGGCTCAGCCGCTCCCAGAAGCCTCCGGCAATCAGCACTTTTTTCCCCTTAAGAAAAGGGGCCAGCTCATCAAACAGCGCGGTACGGTTGCGGAACGCGTTGCCGATAAACACAATGTCGAAGTCATACTGCGGCCCGGTCCGGCGCGGATAGAACATCTGCGGGTTCACACAGAGAGGAAGATAATGGACTGAGCCGGCTCCCAGCGAGCGATAGAATTCAACACAGCCCAGCTCATGTGTGAAGACATGGTCATAATGCAGGCAGATGACTGAGGTATCCTCGGTAAAATAAGGATCATCCGCAAACCAGATTGCTGTAGCGATACCCATTTTCCGGATTTCATCAATTTGCTCCAGGTGGTTCGCGGGAAACACATGCAGCCCGTTCATGACCAGCACGGCCCCGGGCTGCTCGCGGGCGGCTACCTCAAGCATGGACTCCGGGCTGCTGATAACCACTTCACTGACCAGCAGCTTGATCGCTTCTGTGATTCCTGTATCGATCGCTTCGAACCCCTGCGGGACATACATCAGCTTGAAAGGCCGGCATGCTTCCACCTCCGGAGAATTCAGGCGTTTTACAGCTTCACATAAGCCGAGACGGTATCCCTCCTGATAGCCGTCCCGGTAATCCCGCGGACGCGTTCTTCTCTTTTTTACTTTCACGGCTTTCACCCTGCCCCGTTGTATTCTCAAGACAGTAGTACTATATGCGGAGTCAGCATCCGCCTCATGGACATCTGCCATGCCCGGCAATAAATTGGCATATGCCCCCTGCCAAGCACCCGGGTTGCCCGCACCTTTGCTGATTCCTTCCACTCCCGCCGCGGCCAACACAGCAAAAAAAGCCCCAAACAGCCACACGGCCGCCGGAGCACTCTTAACAAGAGCTATTTCAGGAAACAGGTTAGTTAATGATCCCTCGAACGTTTATGAATAATTAGCCGGATCGAACGTATACAATCAGCTTGGTGGAACGTGTAAAATTCGCTTTATAGAGCTGTGTTAAGCAAAATAATTGGATTTTCGCCACCTAATTCTCCGCTAAACATCGTCCTCAGGTAACTAAGTGGAAAAACGCCACCTAATTCCTCCCAATTTGCTTCAAAAGAGGTGCCGGGGCCAATTTAAGTGGCGTTTTTCCACCTAATGCTCGTAAATGATGATAAAACATGGAATTAGGTAGCAAAAATCCAACTAATATTCCGGAACACCTGATATAGGGTGAATTCACTGCTATTCACTGCTATTCACTGCTATTCACTGCTTCAACTGCTATTCGCCTCCATCCGCTGCCCGGTACCTTCCCCTCGCAAAAATCTGCTCTTACTCCGTTCCCGCAAATTTCGTAATATCTCCGGCGATCAGTTGTAGCGCCTCGTGCTAAATAGCAAGGGGGGGCCTCCACCAGCGGGCCTTTCCCTTCCATCGCTTTTTCTCAACCCAGGCCTCTCCCTTCCGTCACTCCTCCTCCCACCCGTGCTTCTCCCTCCATCAGCCTCCCTCCGCTTCCCGGGCTTCTCCCTTCCATCACTCCTCCTCAACCCGAGCCTCTCCCTTCCATCACTCATCCTCCCACACAGGCCTTTCCCTTCCGTCACTCCTCGTCCCCCCCGTGCTTCTCCTTCCACTAGCCTTCCTCCGCTTCCCGGGCTTCTCCCTTCCATCACTCCTCCTCCATCCGCTCCCTTCCATCAGCCTCCTCCCTTTCCCACGCCCTCCCCGTCCGTTCCTCTGAATTCTCGTTAGCAGCCCCCTGCCTCACAACTCCATAAAAAAAGACATCCGCGCTTAACAAGCGTCAGATGTCCAGGCAATCCCCGTACTGTTCTTCTATAACTAATAAGGCATATCATCTTTGTCGGTAAGGCAACCGGTATATTCATTCAGCAGTGCATCCAGCTTCACGGACTGGCGTAGGACTCTTACATCCTGCACTCCGTATTCAAGCGCCAGCCTGTTTAATTCCTGCCTTGCCTGCTCGATTCTGTCTCTGTGTTCATCATTTTCCATAGCGGCCCCCTTACTCAGATGAGGCTGTAAGCCATTTGTTAAACTTTTACTAAAGTTCCAAACACATTGTATTCGATTATGAACCTTGGGTCAATTCCCCAAAGTCCCATGTTTGCGACTCAAAAGACCTGCAACAATGCGCACAATACCGCCCAACATGACTACAGCCATCATATCAAAGCTGACATTGAACAGGAACAAATGCTTACCGATATCCGCCCGGCCGTCGCCGAGAATCGGCACCAGGAAGGAGAATAGACCAATTAGTCCCAGCAGCATAAGCAGCTCGCCGGCAACCCGTTCGCGGCGCTCTTTTGCCCGGAAATAATGAATCAGCACCCCGGCATAATAGGCCAGATAGAACAGGCTGAGGAACCAGAGGGAGTCCGGAAGAAGCTTGTTTTTGAACTCACTCCAGCCGCTGTAAGTAAAAGCTACTGCGCCTGCAGGCTTACCGAGGCTCTTCTCATAGCTTCCGAGATAATAGGGACGGATGGACATGCTGTTCTGCGCCGCATATTCCATATTATCTATCAGCCGGGACGGGTGCTTCAGATAGAAGAAGAGCACATCCTTATGCGAGATCCGGTCATAAAAATCCGGCGTCAGCGATGGATCATCCTGCTTGATTGCCGTATCCCCCTGAAAATAATTCGTTCCCGCCAGCACCTCAAGCCGCTCCGGCAGCCCGAGATCACGCAGATCGCCCCGCACGTCCGGAGACTCATTCAGAATCCCGAAGAACACAGTCTGATACAGGTTAATATGCTTCAGCTCCTTGGGAGCCGTTACGTAGAGGACTACAGATACGATTGCAACCGCTACAGCGAACCGCCGGGCCAGCTTCCGGAAGCTCCCTTCTCCTTTCAGAGAGCCCATCCGCCAAAAAATCAGCATAAACGCAAGGCCGACCGGCGCATTCTGGATTTTGGAGCAGACGAGAAACAGCACCGCAATGAAGAACAGCGTCAGTCCTTTAGGGGTAGGATGGTCCTGCATCGTCAGTCTCAGTCCCAGTACAAACGTCAGCAGCATGAACACCATCGACACCGGCTCGCCGAACAGCGAATTGAAATAGGCCAGATACCCGATATCGTAAAAAACAAATAATACCCCCGCCCCGAGCAGCAGCCCCATAACAGCGGAGTGCTTAATCCCTAGCTTCACGATCATCCAGGTCGCGGCCAGCAGCAGCACGGAATATACCGCCCCCAGGACGCGGATATCGAAATAACTGCCGTGGACCAGCCCGGCCAGCAGCCGCGGCACAAGCACCAGCAGAATCTGTGAAGACGGGTAGAAGCCCCTGAACAAATGGTCATAGGCAAACTGCGAATGGCTGAAGCTGAAAAAGCGGTCGGCGTAGCTCTCCGCAGCATCATAGTAGTTCAGTCCGATTGTATTCATCATGCGCAAAAAATCGCCATTATCGGCCACCCCGACAAACGGCTGCAGAAACAGCAGGTATAGTATCAGTCCGCCCCCGGCCAGGGTGATCCAGACCTGCGGCTTTAGTAGTCTTTTCATAACTCCTCCTAGCGCTGCGGCAGCAGCTTCACGTATTCATCCGATAAGCCCATCAGCTGCAAAATATAGTTATAATCCTCTTCGTAATCTGCATAGTCCGCTACAGGCTGGAGAGTGTCCAGCGACACGGCTTCGCCGTCAGCAAAGCTTTTGCCCGGAACAAACATAATCTCATCGTTAAAAAACGAGCCGGACGGCATATAATACCGCATCCCGATAACGTTCCGGTCAATATTAAGCAGATCATGCCCGAAGGCTGTAAAGCCCTCATCCTTCAGGTTAAGCCCGAGCAGATTGGCTACCGTCGGCACAATATCAAGCTGCCCTCCGGTACGCTCTACCGTGCTGCCCTCAGTCATACCCGGCACATGCACAATGAGCGGAATATTGAACCGGCTGATCCGCGGATGATACGGTATACCCAGCGCTTCCTCGACCTGCTCCGGCGGCACATCCTGCGGCTGAAGTCCAAAATGGTCCCCGTACAGCACAAGCACCGTGTTATCCCACAAGCCCTGCTGTTTAAGCCCTTCGATTAGTGTACCTACCGCATAGTCGGTATAGTTGATTGCCGTCAGATAATCGCCCAGCATGGTGCCTTCCAGCGTATCCGGCATGGTAATCTTCTTGAAGCTGTCAGGAATCTTGAACGGATGATGGCTCGAAACGGTCACAAGCTGGGCATAGAACGGTATCCCCTTCTTCTGCAGCTGTGCCAGCTCCTCTACAGCGGTGATATACAGCTGCTCGTCCGAGGCGCCAAATGAGTTGAAATGGTCATTGACGAAGTCGTCCTTGTCATAATATCCGTTAAAGTCCAGCGCCGGATACAGCTCATTGCGGTTCCAGAAGCCGGCCTTGTTCACGTGGAAGGTATAGGCTTCATAGCCCTTTGTGCGCAGCAGACGCGGCAGGCTTGGCAGCTCACGGTCACTGAAGCCGGTGGACATCGCCAGTGTGCCGATCGGGTAGATCGAGGTGTTGCTCATAAATTCGGCATCCGAGGTGTTGCCTGGGCCGATCTGCTGATACACCCGCGGAAAATAAAAGCCTTCCCCTGCCAGCTTATTCAGTACAGGCGTCAGCTCCTGCCCGTCCAGTGACTGATGCAGCGGAAAGTTCTGGAATGCCTCCAGCTGAATGACGATGACATTCTTGCCCTTCTGGGAGCCGAAATAGTCCGGCACTGTGCCGGCTGGCTTGCTGCTGTAGGGATAAGACGCTTCCAGCGTGTTCACCTTGGCAACCGTCTCATGAATATCACCTGTGCCGATCAGCCCGTTATCCTCCTGCGCTTTGAGCGCCGCAACCACTTCATAGTTCAGAAATCCGGCGCTTTCTGCCTGCACCAGCTCATTCGTGATGCTGCCTGCAGCATGCACCGAATACGCGGACAGCGTGCCTCCCCCAATAATCGCCACCAATATGACAGCAAGCTGGGTTCTTGAGTAAGCCGTACGTGTAACGCCGCTATAGCTCCGGCCCCTGTAAGAGGGTCCCCGCTGCCATCTGCGCAGCCCTGCATAGACAGCCATCCCTATGAGATCGGCGAAGAACAGATAATCCACCGGCTGGATCGTCGATTCCACACTTTCTTTAACCTGGAACACCTGGTTCAGCTCATACAACGCCAGATAGGTCGGGACCGACCCGAAATGGTTAAAATACACACTGGCTGCAAACAGCAGCAGCGACAGGATAACATTGAAGCTCCAGTAAGCCCCTTGCTTCATCCGCCGGGGCAGCAGAACGGTCAGGATGCCCATAATCAGCAGCACCGGCGCAAGGTCCATGACAATCCATTCCCAGGCAATCTGTTCAAAAAACAGCACCCGCAGCAGCACCAGCTTCAGCCAGATTAGTCCGGCTACAACATAGAACTGCACCGGCAGTAGTCCGGCGTTTTGTTTGTACATAATAATCCCTCTTACTTCCATACCAATTTTCTGTTAACTAAATTCCACATATTTGTAAAAGTTCAGATTTCTCTAGTATAGCAATAGTTGTTTTGTTACGCAAAATAACCCCGCAAAGACTTTGTACGGCCTTCAGCGGACTTTTGCAATAAAAAGACGCAGCCTGCTGCAGGCCTGCGTCTCTTCTTCATCACATATAAATCTCTTCATTATTATAGTGAGTTGGTTTCTCTTTTTACAGAGAAGCTGTACATGACGCCGTCGAGATTGTAAGAGACTTCAATCGCCGGTGCACCGCTGCGGCTCTCAAACGTAACCTTTCCCGGCATTGATCCGTTCTTGACTATCATGTAATCCTCCACCAGGCGGATTCCATACAGTTTGTCTGCGATGGCTGCGGCTGTGCTCTGAAGTATCGCATCGTCCATATTGAGCAGCTGCTCACCCCGTTCCTCGTCATTCCGGGAGTCACCCAGATCCACAAGATTCAGTGCATAATCAGCTACATCCAGAATAGCCCGGGTTGCATAATCGAAGGTTACAAATGTATCTCCGCCCCGGCCGTCGCCGTAATACAGCGTAATTTCATCGCCTGCACCTTCCGTTGTGGAGCGGACAACTCTGGTCAGCTGGTCTGCCAAGCTGCTGAATCTAAGCATTCCGAGTGCTTCCAGTCCGGCTTGTTTAAGCTCCTCACTAACCTGCTTCTGATTTACATTGAAACTGGCCCTGACATAGACTCCGTTCGTAAAGTTAATATCTGCGCCTGCTGCATGAACAACATTGATAACCTGAACCGTCTTATCCGCAGTACGCCCATAAGAAACATAACGTGTTATACCCGTAGCCTGAAATTCCCCTGTATAACCGAGCTTTTGCAGCTTATCGCCAGCTTCATTTATCAGCGTCTTGTCAATATCATCCGCTTCAACGGATGCGCTCATGCTGAACGCGGCCGCTTCCCCCGTTTCCGCATCAATCCAGATGAAGGCATAAGAATCAGACAGCTCGTTCTCTCTGTAGATGAGCTCTGCCTGCCCCGGCATTTTTATCCGGTCCAGCTTTTCAAAGGGTAGCTGCTGACCCAATTGCTCCAGCATCAGCCGTTCAGCAGTCTTCTTTAGCGCTTCATCTGTAGGCTTAACCTGTTCTTCCACAGGGGCCTTAACCCCTGCGGGGGTTTCTCTGCCGAGAGGTCCGTTCTTCAGATAAAAAGCTCCGGCCAGCAATAAGAGGATAAGGGCAGCCATAACCGCCACCCTGGGCATGCGCCGGGAGCGGGGAGGGGCCGGCTCCGCTTCCGCACGCAATCTCCGCATCACCCGCTCGGCAGAGGAATCGGTAAACCTGGCCTCTTGGAACGGCCCCTTACGGGCCTGCTCATACCACTGCGGCTCACGTTCATCCATCATTGTAACCCCCTTAGTTTATTCTGGATTTTACGGCGTGCCCGGTGCAGCCGCGATTTGACTGTTCCCGGCGGCAGCTCAGTCAGTGCGGCAATTTCATGGATCGACAGCCCAGTCTTCAGATCCAGCACCAGCACCTCACGCAGCTTATCCGGCAGCTTCATAATGAGGCTCCAGATGTCCCGTATCTGCTGGTTGCCCATATACTCCATCTCTGCCGAGCGTACGGTCCCGAACAGCGGCTCATCTTCCGGTTCTGCCCCCTCGTGCTCCCGGGAAGCCGGCGTAATGCTCTGCACCCCGCCCCATAAGCCGGTACGGAAAAAGCGTGACTTGCGGTAAGAGAACGCTGTATTCCGTGCAATCGCGAGCAGCCAGGCCTTCAGGCTGGCTGTTCCCTTGTACGTGCCGATCCGGTAGAAGCATTTAATAAATACCTCCTGCGTAAGCTCCTCCGCCTGCTCCGTGTTTTTAGTTAGATAGTAGATATAATTCCAGATATCATTACCGTACAGGCTCATAATCTGCCGCAGCTGGTCTTCGTCCATCGCTTCAGCAGACTTCAGCTTATCCTCCAGCTCAGTCCTCTGCTCATCATTCGACCGGACCATCAGCCCACTCTTGAATTTATCCTTCCGTCCATTCAGCTCCAAGCGCTTCACCTCACTTAATACGACCCCAATAATCAAGGAATGGTTCCCTTTATTTACTATTAAGTATATCTCGTCCCTGCTTAATTGCACTCTGTACACTTAAAACGCCACTTTTTCCGCCCAAAGCCCGTTTAAGTGTATTCCGTGCAACTATACTGGGCCAATATTGCTTTTTGGGTCGATTCAGAGTGAGTTTAGTTGCAGGCTTTGCGGAGAAAGGTTTCAGCGAGTTCAGCCAGTTAAGTTACATTACCGAAGCCAAAAAGACCCCCGGCTTCTCCAGAGGTCATCGCATTGTTTATATAGCACTACTTTTGCAAGCAATGCGGGCTTTTGTACACTAAATGTCCTTGGCAGTGAACACCCGCAGCGAGATCAGGTAGGAGCAGAATAGAATCAGTACATAACCAAGGACAGCAATTACCGGAAGCAGCAGACTGTCCGCCTTTCCGCTGCTCACCCATTCCGCCAGTCCGGGAAACCATTCCATCAGCTGTTTTATTGCAGCGAAATTAAGCATAATCAGCATGATAAACACCATATTGACCACCTGTGTTCCTTTGCGGCCCAGCCAGTAATGAAGCGGAAGGTAGAAGGAGGCGAGCAGCGGGAATCCGGCGATGCATAGCAGCAGCTCCCTCCAGGCAAGCGGCTCAGTGGTCCGGCCGACTGAGAAGGCGATGAAATATAGCAGAACGGTGCAGGCGAAGCTTAGCACGGAGTAAGGCAGCATGGCCAAATATTTGGCCAGTACAATTTGCTGTCTCGGAACAGGCAGGCTGACCAGGAATTTCTGGTTATTCTGCTGTACATCCATTGTGCAGGTATTAATCAGGAGCAGCATGGCCGGGAGCAGGGCGAACACGGTGTAGTTATCAAAGTTCGTAAAGCCCATGACCATATAGTATGGGATCAGCAGCAGAATGAACTTTTGCACAATAATGAGATCTTTGCGGATGAGATGAAATGAATTATACACGCAGCTCACTCCCTTTTACCGAGAAATACATAATTTCCTCCAGCGTAGGTGTCTCGCAGATAGCCGTGTCCTTAAAGTACCGCTCGCCCTCTGCACGGTTGCCCATCAGCCCTTCAAAGCCGTGTGCGCTCTCGCGGATTCCCAGGAACAGGCGCCGGGTGTCGCGGTCGAGCAGCTCCTTGCCGCCTTTAACGAGCAGATATTTCTCCGCCAGTGCTTCCTTCATCTCATCAAACACAATCCGCCCGTCATTCACAAATACAATATAGTCAGCAATCCGGTCAAGATCGGTCGTGTTATGGGTGGAGAACAGAATGGATTTTTTCTCGTCCTGGATGTGTTCCGTTAACAGATCCAGCAGCTCCCGGCGGAATACCGGATCAAGCCCTGACGTAGGTTCGTCCATAATAAGCAGATCTGCACTGTGGGATAGAGCGATGGCGAGTGAAAATTTGATTTTCATCCCCTTGGACAGATCCCTGATCTTCTTGCCCGGAGACAGCCTGAACAGCTCCTGGTACTTCACATATGTATCCTCATTCCAGCGGCTGTAGAAGGGGGCGATTACCTTTTTCATCTGCTTGACCGTAAGCTGCTCGTAGTAAATATTCTCGTCCGACACATAGCCGATCCGTTCCTTAACCGCCGGCACCTGCTCTTTATTCTGCCCGCCGAACAATTGAACGTCACCCCGGTCCGGGCGGACCATGCCCATGATCATCTGGATTAGCGTGGTTTTGCCAGCGCCGTTCGGGCCGATCAGTCCGGTAATATAGCCTTCCTTAATCCCCAGCGAAATGTCCTGCAGCGCAAAAGTCCCATAGCTCTTATGTACATGCTCCAGCCTGATACAATCGCTCATTCCTGCTCCTCCTCGTAGATAAGTTTCAGCATCTCTGTCAGCTCTCCATAAGACAGCCCCAGCTGCCTGCTCTCCTCAATAACTTCCTTCAGCTTCAGCTCCAGTATCCGCAGCCGCTGCTCCTTGATGAATTCCTGATCCGCCCCGGATACAAAAGAGCCCTTCCCGACGATCGAGTTGATCAGACCCTCCCGCTCCAGCTCCTCGTAAGCCCGTTTGGTCGTGATCACGCTGATCTGCAGCTCCTTCGCCAGCTGGCGGATGGACGGCAGAGGTGTCCCGGCTCCCAGCTCCCCTTGCAGAATCAGCTGCCGGATCTGCGTCACAATCTGGGCATAGATCGGCTCTCCTGATGTACTTGATATCAAAATGTTCATGCTGCGGCACCATCATCCTTCGGTGTAATGTGTTTAATGTATATATTTAATATATACATTATATGAGGTTGGGTGTCAAATACAAACATCACTCAGTCTTTTAGGAAAAAGAAAAGCCACATGGAGTGGATGGTCACCCCCCCAATTAGTAGACATTGAAAAAAATACCTAAGCAGCAAACTGGCGTCAGTAATCTACCGACGTCAGTTTGTTTAATTTACGCTGTGGTCGTCTTCGGTTGTAAAATTGAATGTATTTCTTCATTCATTTTTGTGCATCCGCCATTTTGTGGATATTATAAGGGTAGAGCACTTCCGTTTAGTGATGCGAGAAGAAGCTCTCCATAGAGGCATTGTCTACGCAATTGACCCGGCGTGACATGCTGATTTGGGCGCCAACCTTTGGCAGCATGTCATGGTATGCATGAGACGTGTACTGGAATCCCTGGTCGCTGTGAACGACCACTCCGGTCACGTCTTTTCGCTTGGCAAATGCTTTGGTAAACGTTTGTAGAACGAATTCGTTATCTTTACGTTCACTTAACTGGTAGGCAACAATCTCGTTGTTGGGCAGCTCTTTTATAGCCGAGAGATACAGCCAGCGTTCACCTACCCGGTATAGGGTCACATCCGTTACCCATTTCTGCTTAGGTTTCGCTGCCGTAAAGTCTCGCTTCAGCAGGTTCTCTGCCACGCGATCTCCAGCCTGGTTCGTTCCGTTCCACCTGCATTTCCGGCGAACCCTGTTCAGGAGACGCCCAAGAGTTGGCACAATTCCGCAATTCCCCCTAGGCTCACGGCTTGCTCGATGAGTTTAACGCGTTCTTCCTTACCTCCTGCATCCAGATTTCCAAGCATTTTTTTACATTATGCAAAAACAAAGACACAAAACGAAATGAATCGTTTTGTGTCTTTGTTTTAATTCAGCCGATGATCTCCCCTTTCCAATATTTTCTTAAAATCGGAATAAGGGATTTTCTGTATTTCATATATATACTATGATCTTCAAAAACAACTATACTTCGCCCAGTTACAGCCTGTTGAGTAGAAATGCACAAAAAAGTTGCAGTTCCATGACCCGCAAAAGGAGCATAAATTACTACTCCGACTTCTTTTACCTCATCCCATTTAATAAATTTTTTTTTAAATAATGATTGAAATCCAACACCCTCATTATTAAAATATACTTTCTTATCAAACAACATAAGATAACAATGTGGTACCACTGCCAATAACCAAATTAAAATCACAATCATATTCATACTTTTGCTTAAGTCACCATACTTTAAAAGAACAATCGGAGCAAATGACAACGCGCAAAAGTATGCAATCCCTAATAATATAACCTTATTGCTAACATATAAAATCCTCACTATATAAATTACACCTCTTGTAAAATATTATTTTGCTACAGAGTATCAATCTTTTTGTACCCTAATTACTGTTCCATCCGCTTTTGTATATGATTGCTTAGCGTTTTGAGTTGGTACTTGATTTACATTTACCACTACAGTTTGGACAACTTGATTATTAACTAAATAGACCAATGTATTTGAAGAAGCACTATATACAACAGTGGCAGTATAGTCAATAGTAGAATTTGTATTGCCCATTTTCACTGCCGCTTTATAAACACTAGATATAGAAGTATCAAGTACTGTTTCATTTCCACTTTTCAACGCATTTAATGCAATGCCCTCAAATATTTTCTTTGTTGCATCTTCAAATGATTTCATTACTACTGCTGTTGCGCCACCTAATACACCAGATGCCGCTCCAATTCCTGCATTAATCAGAATACTTTGAACATTTAGATCACTTGTCGCACTTTTGCCTTTAGCAAGATTGTTTCCTGCCTGATTTACAACATCACCCGCAGCTCCGCCCAATGCTCCTGCAGCAATTGAAAGAGAAATCACAAACGTCGCTCCACCAGTAGCAAGAGTCAAATCCAGGGCTGCCCCTCCAATAGCCCCTGTCACAGCCCCTCCGGCTATACCTGCCTTAATATTGGTTTTTTGTATAGCAGCGGTAATACCTCCAACAATACCACCGAGTATTGCTCCTGTAATTGTTCCTACAAAGTGTCCCGTTGGATCGTTGTAAATCAACGGATTATTATGCACATACGTATAAAGATTCTGACTCAGCGGATTATCAATCTGCCCCTCATACGTATCCTCATTTAAAAACCGTCCGATACTTGGATCATAATACCGTGCCCGCAGATAGTAAAGTCCAGTCTCCGCATCAAAGGTTTCACCCGCGTACTTAAATGAGTTAGAAATCTCTTCTTTCTGGCTCGTGATGGTTCCCCAGGCATCATAGCTGTAGTAGTTCTTCACCGTGCCGCTTGAATCCACGATCTGAACCACGTCACCATGACCGTTATATAGATAGTAATAGTCTTTGTTGGCTATCTTATCCTTCTTCGCCAGCAGCCGGTCTCCGCGAACATAGCTTGCGCGTTCCACCACAGTGGTTCCATTCAGTTTCTCCTCCGAGATTACTTGACCATTCAGGTTATAATTCAC
>NZ_CCDG010000008.1 GCF_000723885.1 Paenibacillus camerounensis | reverse complement strand
CCTCTCATTTTGCTCATTCAGCGGCTTCGGCCAGAATCAAAGGCATTTTTGCCCTCCAATTCGCTCATTCAGCGGTTTCGGCCAAAATCAAAGGCATTTTTGCCCTCCATTTCGCCCATTCGGCGTCTTCAGCCAAAATCAAAGGCATTTTTGCCCTCCATTTCGCCCATTCGGCGGCTTCGGCCAAAATCAAAGGCATTTTGCCCTCCATTTCGCTCATTCGGTGGCTTCAGCCAGAATCAAAGGCATCTTTGCCCTCCATTTCGCCCATTCGGCGGCTTCGGCCAAAATCAAAGGCATTTTTGCCCTCCAATTCGCTCATTCGGCGGCTTTAGCCAGAATCAAAGGCATTTTTGCCTCTCATTTCGCCCATTCGGCGGCTTCAGCCAGAATCAAAGGCATTTTTGCCCTCCCCCTTCTTTCACTTCACATAAGAGCAGAGCGTTCCCAGAACACAGCTAATCCGTACCACTCTACTATGCACTCCCTGAATACAAAAAAAACCGGGAACAGCTCCCGGTTCTAATGTCTTGATATCTTAGGGGTTTGTCCCTATTACATACGTCTGATGCTGCATTTACAACAGCTGGCCTACAATGAAGATACCTGCCAGACTACCGGCGTCCGTTTGAGTTGCTCCCCGAGCCAGTCGCGGGCGATCCGCTGGAACATCTCGGCGTCTCCGCTGCAAAAGAACTGGTGAATCGGACTTTCATCCCCCCGGGCCAGCTGGCCTTTGTCATACAAAATCGTACTGATCTCCCGTGCGGTCTCATCCGCCGAGCTGATCAGTTTCACTCCCGGTCCCATTACTTTACCTATCGGCTCTACGAGAAAAGGATAATGCGTGCAGCCGAGAATCATAGTGTCAATAGGCTCGTATTTGATCCCGTTAAGCGATTCCGCAACAGCAATATGGCTTTCCTCTGAACGGAACATACCCTGCTCCACAAAAGGCACCAGCGCCGGACAAGCCTGGCTGACTACCTCCACGAACGGGGACAGCTCCTTGAGCGCAGCAGTATAAGCCCCGCTTTTTATCGTGCCGACGGTGCCGATCACACCGACCCGGCCGGTTTTGGTGGCGCTGATTGCAGCCCGTGCTCCCGGATGGATCACTCCTATGACCGGTATAGACACCTTGGCCGAGATATAATCTAGTGCCGCTGCCGTAGCTGTGTTGCAGGCAATCACTATCATTTTAGGATTAAATTGAATTAAATAGTCAACAATCTGTTCCGTGAACCATTTCACTTCTTCGGTCGAACGGGGTCCGTAAGGGGCACGGGCAGTATCACCAAAATAAATGATTTTTTCCCTGGGAAGCTGTCTCATTACTTCTTTGACAACTGTAAGCCCCCCCACACCTGAGTCTAGTATAGCTATAGCCTGCTGCACGAACACACCGCTTCCTTTTACTTGTTTTGTGTAGCTTATGTAAGGTCATACCCAAGTGTACCTGACTTTTAGCCCCAATTGCAGATAATACTATTTTTACGGCTCCAGTTCAAGGAAGGAATACAAATACCGCCTCCCGCGGGGACGCGGAAGGCGGCTGCAAGCCAGCTATATCAATAGATTCAGCAGCGGGGATACTGTACAGAAGCACAATGTTCCATGCAGCTTAGATTGAGCCGTCCTTGTCATCTATAACAGCATCCTGCAGAACAGCATCGGCGCTATCCTCTGCTGATTCAACTCCGGCATCCGCCACATCCTGTGCATCCTCGGCAGCCGCAGCAATGATCTCTGCAGTGTCTGTCTCATCCAGTCTTACAGCGGCTTCCTCGATCACGATCCCGCTGACGACAGCGATTTCCTCTTCCGCATCAATCTGTGTATATTGCTTGCTCCATTCCTTCACTTCACTCACCACAGATTCTACCGCATCCTTGGCTTTGCCATACAGCTCGCTGCTTTTTTCTCCAGCCGCACCAGCAATATCCGTCACTTTATCAACGGCTGCGGTTGTACCGTCCGCAATGTCCTGACGCAGCTCTTTTCCCGGTTTTGGGGCAAACAGCAGCGCCGTTACAGATCCGACTACACTGCCGGCCAGAATTCCCCACAGCAAGCTTTTGGTATCCTTTTTCATCTTCAATCTCTCCTCTGGATTCAAAGTGCCTCTGCCCGTCATCCCCGGGCGTTCGCCTAGTTCTGCTATATCATAAGCATAGAGAGTATGTCCTGTGACTGCTTCAGGAAGACTTTTCTAATGTTTTGTCCCGCTTAGCCGGAGGAATCGGCGTTATGGCATACCGGCAGGAATGGCCGCCTTCCGCCATACATTCGCTGCGTGTAACCTTTGCCCCCAGCAGCTCCTCGAACAGACTCTGCTCACATTGGCAGGCCTTGCGGTACTGGGAAGCAACCTGCCGGATGGGACAATTGAATTCCTGCATGACAAAAGTGCCGTCTTCCTCCTTGTTCCACTCCGCCATATATCCGCCGGAATTCTGAATCGATGACAGCTCCGCTACCCGCTCCTCAAGACTGCGGTTCTCCATCATCGGAGAATACTGGGCAAGCATCCGCCTGCGCCGGCCTTCAAACAGCAGGTTAACCGCATCGGTACCGTTGTTGTGATCCAGCTCCCGCAGCAGCTCGAGCGCCAGATTGTGATAGGTTTTGGGAAAATGCTCTTCCGCCCGCTCGGTCAGCGAATATACATGCAGCGGGCGGCCCATCGCCTGGCGGACGACTTTCGTCTTGGCCAGTGACTCCTGCTCTAGCTGCAGCACATGCCGGCGGACGCCCATCTCGGTAATTCCCAGCTCCTCTGCCAGCGCGCCAATCGTCAGCGGACCCTTCATTTTGAGCAGCGTCATAATATTTCGTCTTGTCGAACCGCTTTCCTGCCCTTTTTTCATGCTCAGGCACCTCCTCTCTTTACAGATATTATCCGTATATATTCAACCGGCTGCGCGTTAAAACCGGACTCAGACCGGCAATTGTGCCCCAAGCTCCTGATCCAGATACCTCCGTACTTCTGCGGCAAAACAGTCCAGAATATCCGGAAGCTGCGCGGTAAGGTGGTGCAGCCTGCTGCGGTCCCAGATATAATAATCCTGCACCAGCGGCTTGCGGAGCCCGACCAGTTCAATAAGCACAGCGTAAATTCCGCTGTCTCCGAGCACCTTTTCTTCGTTGATAATCGAGATGATATCCTCGTAGCTGCCGGCATCGCGCATGATGAAGCCGTCGATCAGACAGCTTCCGACATCCGTCACTACCTCAATTGCCAGATGCAGGCAGCGCTCCTGTACCAGCCCTTTAATAATACCGCCGTCCCAGGAATCCGCAGCACTGCGCAGACCGGTGCCTATTGCGGGAATCTGATCCAGTATATTCTCAATTTGCTTGCGGTTAACATAGTACACAGCTGAACCCTCCTGGTAGTAAGGTGGTATGGAAGAACGATAATGTGCTATACTTACTTGCCGCGCCTGCCGCGGCGCTTCAGCCAGAATAACATAATGAAACAGGCAGCCAGAAAAACGATCAGATAGGTTAATGCTTCCATCGGATACTCAAGCTCACGCATGTACATCACCGCTTCCGGTATCAGATTTCGTAATCAACCGCGATTGAAAGCTCCTTGACCTCATTAATGTGTGCAATGACTTCCTTGTGGGCAGGATGAACCTGATAAGCCTGCAGATCGTCAAGTGAAGCAACCGTGGTGACAAGCGCGATATCAAAGGAACGCTCCGAATGAATAACATCGGCTCCGACCTCAATCGAAAGCAGCTGCGGGATCTTTCCTTCCATGTTGCGGAGCACGCCGACTGTAGTTGCGACACTCTCCGGTGAACGGTCCTTCAATTTGAAAAATACGATATGTTTAATCATCTGATTCGCTCCCTGCAGACAGTTTTGTATTTTGGATTACTAAAAATATATCATAACGGCAACACTTCTGAAAGAAACTTAACCCTCATGTCAGCAATTACAGCATTAACCATTGCAGCGCAAAGGAAAGTATTGTAGTATAACGTTAAAAATTCGGAGGAAGTATGCCTAAGAATCAACAAGAACCTCATAAAATTCAGGCTTGGTCTCTGATCAACCGCAAATATCTTGGACAAGGCGTACGTGTAAAACGGTTCCGCAGACCCAAGCGCAGCCAGATCCGCAACCGGGTTCTGCTGGCAATCCTCATGGCAAAGGACATCAAATTGTCCAAGCTTGCAGAAGAGCTCTCCGTGTCCTCGCGCAGTGTAAGCGCCTGGGTGTACGAGGGCCGCATCCCTTCCAGAAACAATCTGGACAAGGTATGCCGTCTGCTGGGTTATCCGTCCCATATTTTGTTCAACGAGGCACTCCTGCGGCAAAGTCCGATTGTATGCCAGCCTACCCCTTCACGTTTTATGAAAAGAACGCTTGCCCACTCACCGCAGAACAACACGATTCTGACAGGGCTGTGCATGGTGTATGACTTTTCAGTAACCGATGTCAGCATCTGGATCGGCGTCCATCCGGGCACCTTCCGCAAATGGCTGCACCACTGTCATCTTCCGACCCTTGCCCTGCAGGAAAAGGCCGAAAGCTTCTTCCGCATTCCGCGGCATATTCTGTTTGCCGATTGTGAGCTGCGATAGCAGGCAGAGCGCCGGATGAACCTTTACTTCTAAGCGATGATCCTACTTAAGGCCCTCCTTGCAAGACAGACAAGGAGGGCCTATTGACGTCTTGTTCGATCAGCCTATTTTATGTGCGATAAGGTACCGCAGTATGTATTCATGGGCTCCGCCCCGGCTGCTCTGCAGCCGCTCAACGAATGACCCGCTCTCAATAATCTCTGTCCCGGCAAAATGGCTTCTTAAATCAGCATCGCTAAAAAAGTGGGCGTATTTCCCTTCCTTGTACTCAAAGGTTCCCGGTTCAAGCCTGCGGCCGCAGCCGTTATTCGGGTCCTCATCGGAAAAACTGGTGAAATACAGCAGGCCGCCGGGACGCACCTGGGCAAGAGATGCCTCAATCAGCCGCCTGCGCTCCTCCTCCAAGAATAAGTGGAGCACATCATAGCAGTATACAGCATCGACCTGCGTGCTCAGCTGCTGCTCCAGCGCCGAACCGGCTATAAAATGCGTTGCAGGGTCCCATTCCTCCGCCAGCTCCAGCGCCTCTGCGCTTAATTCAATGCCATAGGTGGTGAATCCGGCTGAGAATACTTTAGTATTGCGCCCGTAACCGGCACCTGGGACCAGCACGGAGCCCAGTCCGGCCGCACGGAACACCTCACTTGCCTGCTCTGCTGAAGGGCTGGGCTGGCTTCCCCAGATCATCCCTTCCCGGGCAAAGCGCCCGCTCCAATATTGCGACATAGTAATCTCCTTTCTAAGATAAATACTAGTCTCTGACTCTATACCAGTACTGATAAATCTCTTTGTAGCCCAGCTTGTCATATAAAGCGGAAGCGGCGGCATTCGCCAGCACCACCTGCAAAAAAGAAGCTGTTGCCCCCTGAGCCTGTCCCCATTGCAGCAAGCCCAGGATCAGCTCCTCTGCCAGACCCTGTCTGCGGTATCCGGGAGCTGTAACAATATCATACAGCCCGATATATCCATGCTGAATGATACCTAGCCCGCAGGCCGCCAGCTCACCGTCCTTGTAGAGCAGAGCATATCCATGCTGCAGAGATGAGGCGCCCAGCATCCGGCACAAGGTACTCCGCTGTGCTCCGGACAGCCCTGTCTGCTGTGAGAACGCTTCGATCCACTCTTCCTCCAGCCGCTCCCTGATAACTAAAGTGTGTCTGCTCTGCACCGGCGGCAGCTGTTCCAGTTCAAGCATACGGACCGAGGACGGGCTGTCTTCACGGTAGCCCAGCTCACTTAACAGGTGATCCAGTCCGGCGGGTCTTGAGTACGGAGTAATTTTGAATACGGTCTGAAGCTCCGCCTGACCGTAATAGTGCTCGGCAAGTCGGATTTTTTGTTGCACCTCAAGGCTCCCGGCATGCCCCTCCGGTCCGTATAACGGATTAACCGAATTGGAACGTTTTGTATAACCTGAAGCCGTGCGCAGAATCCAGCCATCCAGCAGCACACTCTGTTCCGCCGGCCAGGTATTCAGTGATATTTCTTCAATATTTTTGTACAATGCCTCGGACTCCTTTCCGTTTCTAGCTCCGTTTGCTGCGCATCGCATTCAGCAGGGTCAGCCCGTTCTCCGCTTCGGATGTGAACTTATCATATTCCGGCGACTCTTTGCCGTAGATGGCGATTTTGCCCGCTGCATCATAATGGATTCCCCAGCCGTAGCGCTTTGGCAGCATGGAGGCACGCAGGCAGGGGTGTTTTTTGGAGAACAGTCCGGCCCATATTTCCGTTTTGCGGGTGAGGCGCTCTTCCCTGGGAATTTGCTTGTGGCGCACATGCACCTCATACAGCAGCTCCTCATGATTGTACTTATAGGGACTATCTGCCAGCAGCTCATACTGGATAAGATGTGCGGGAGGCAGCGCCTTTGCGCTCACCGGAACGGTCCCTGTCTCTACCGGACAATCCTCCGAGACACGGATGAATGTATTGATGTAGCTCATATGTCGGCCTCCTTTTTATATAAGGGACTGTAGTGCCTTTATCATAACCCAAGGAGATGAGCCGGCAAAGTGAATAAAAATACAACACAAACAGCCGCTCCCGTTATTTTGGGGAACGGCCTTATATGCTAACAGCAGGTCTATGAATCGGCTCTGCTTAGACCTACCAGCTGGATTTGGTTACACCGGGAATCTGGCCCTTAAGCGCAAGTTCACGGAAAATAATCCGCGATACCTTAAATTTACTCAGGTAGCCTCTGGGCCGGCCTGTAACGGCGCATCTGTTCTTTTGGCGTGCCGGCGAGGAGTCGCGGGGCAGCTTTTGCAGGGCCGCGTAATCTCCCTTTTCCTTCAGCTCTGCGCGTTTATCCGCGTATTTGGCGGCAAGCTCCTGGCGTTTAAGCTCTTTTACAACTTTTGATTTTTTGGCCAAACATGTTCAGCTCCTTTCCTGATTCTAATGAATGTCAGCCGCGGAAGTCATCCTTCCGCCTATTCGTTCAAGGCCTTCTTAAGGGCTTCCAGGTTCTGGCGCATAATCGCGATATAGTCGAGACCTCTGCTGCGGTCCTCTTCTGTCAGACCTTCAACCGGATTCAGTACAGCCGCCTTAGCTCCTATTTCCTGGGCAATAGTCTCAGCGACGCTGGAAGAGATCAGTGTTTCAAAAAAGATCGTTTTTACATCGTTTGCTTTGGCGAATTCAATAATACCTGCCATCTGTGCAGCAGAAGGCTCCTGCTCAGGAGACAGGCCGGCAATCGGCACCTGAGTCAGTCCGTACTCTCTGGCCAGATAGCCGAACGCTGCATGCTGCGTGATGAAATCCTTACGTTTCGTGTTAGAGAGGCCGTCTTTGAAATCCCGGTCAAGCTGCTCCAGCTTAGCCGCATAGCTGTCAGCGTTCGCTTTAAAAGCTGCTGCGTGATCAGGAGATGCTGCAGCCAGTGCAGCCTCAATGTTGCGAACCTCCCTGATAGCCAGGGCCGGGGACAGCCAGACATGGGGATCAAGACCGCCATGGTCGTGGTTGTGCTCGTCTGCGCCATGGGCTTCTTCCCCGTGCCCGTGGTCATGCTCATCAGTGCCATGGGCTTCTTCGCCGTGCCCGTGCTCATGCTCATCAGTGCCATGGGCTTCTTCCCCGTGGTCATGGTCATGCTCATCAGCGTCATGGGCTTCTTCCCCGTGCCCGTGGTCATGCTCATCAGTGCCATGGGCTTCTTCGCTGTGCCCGTGGCTGTGGCCGGCCTCTTCTTCTTCAGCGCCTTCCATAATATCCAGCCCTTTGCTGGCCTCCACAGTGATCAGCTTGCTGCCTGAAGCGCTGTCCAGCACCTGTCCGGTCCAGCTTTCCATGCCTGCACCATTATAGATCAGTATATCTGCATCGGTGATACGGGCCATGTCCTGTGCAGTCGGCTCCCAGTCATGCGGCTCAATACCGGCTGGTACCAGCAGCTCTACATCAGCAAGATCGCCGGCAATATTTTTTGTGAACTCATACATCGGGTAGAAGCTTACTTTTATGTCCAGCTTGCCTAACGAATCTGCTGAGGCATTGGCAGCGGCGGATGTATCTGAAGTACCTGTAGCATGTATATCAGCCGCATTGCCTGCAGGATTGTTGTTACTTCCGCAGCCTGAGGCAATGAGTACAGCAGACAGGGCCAAAACGGTAAGATGACGGGTTCTGATCTTTAACAAGATGGATAGACACTCCTATTCTCCAGTGAATTCTATATTTAATTAACGGTATCCCTGCTGTGCAGCGGGCTCCGGTATTGTCTACGGCGGCGTTTCAGTCTGGCCAGCTTCTGTAACGATATGGCTGCCAGCAGAAACAGCAGCAGGATCAGGGCAATCGTGCCTCCGGGAGGCGTATTGATATAGTAGGAAGCGGTTAGACCGCTGAACACGCCCAGCAGACCGGTCGAGACCGCAATCAGAATTGCAGCCGTAAAGCCTGAAGCAAGGCGCAGCGCGATAGATGCAGGCAATACAATTAACGCGGACACCAGCAGCACTCCAACTACCGGCATTGCAGCCGCAACAGTCATTCCGGTTAACACTGCGAACGAAAAGGACAGCAGTCCTGTGCGTACCCCGCTAATGCCGGCGGTCTCCTCGTCAAAGGTCAGGCTGTATAAAGGCCGGCGCAGAACAGTGAAATAGATCAGCCCGGCAGCGGTAACTAGCGCAATCAGTTTAAGCTGGGTACCGCTGACAGCAACTATGGAGCCGAACAGGTAGGAGCTGAAGCTTTTGCTCAAATTCTGCCTCAGGCTCATCAGAACAACCGCCAGTGCCAGTCCCGAGGTCATGATGATGGCTACCGGCAGCTCACTGTATGTCCGGTAGGAACGGCGCAGCTGCTCGATGATGATTCCGCCGGCAACCGCAACGGCAAAACCGCTAAGCGCAGGATTCAGCCGGAGCACAGAGCCAAGCGCTACGCCGGCCAGCGACACATGCGACAATGTATCGGCCATCAGCACCTGCCGGCGCAGCATCAGGTAGACGCCGAGGAGCGGTCCGATGATGCCGATCATTCCTCCTGCCCAAAACGCACGCTGCATGAATTCGTAACCAAACACGTCCATCCCTCCCTCTCCCTGCGCTCCAGGTTAATCACACTGTCCAGATAGCTGCCCGCTTCTTCCTGTCCATGCGTAACCATGATAACTGTCCGTTTATGTACACTTACGTAGTGCCGCATCAGCTTATATAATCCGGCGCGGCTAGCAGCGTCCATTCCCGTCGCCGGTTCATCCAGCACCAGCACCTGCGGCTCCTGGGCCAGCGCACGGGCGATACAGATCCGCTGCTTCTGTCCGCCCGACAGCTCACCAATTCTGCGGTTACGGTAGTCCCACATCTCCACCTGCCTCAGACAACGCTCCACCAGCTCCTCTTGTTCCTTGGTGAACCGGCGGAACAATCCAAGCCTACCATAGCAGCCGGACCGCACCAGTTCACGCACGGAGCTCGGAAACCCTGTGTTAAACGAAGCAACCTGTTGTGGAACATAACCTATTTCCAGTCTGCCGCCGGCTGCTATTTCCTGATTCAAAGTCACTGTCCCGCTCCACGGCCGCAGCAGGCCCAGCATCAGCTTGAGCAGTGTGGTTTTGGCTGCCCCGTTCGGTCCGGTAATACCGATGAACTGCCCGGCTTCAATATCCAGCGTGAGGCGGTCGATTACCGGCTCTTCCCCGTAACCAAACACTACATTACGCATTGATGAGAGAATCATGGTACCGCCTCCGTTCGTTTGCGAAGATGCCGCATCCTGCCATTTGCTTTTACATACATATGCGCACTGAAGACCTGGCACTCACCTTGAGCCTGACAGGCTAAGGCTACTCCTGCCCGGCAGCCAGCAGTTCCTCCGCTACCCAGGGCAGCGGATTATTAAACTGCTCCCAGTCCTGTTCCGTCTCCTCCGGGGTCAGGAGGCATCTGTCGAGCCGGGCTTCCAGCGCGGCACGGTCCATACCAATACCGATGAACACGATCTCGTTCATCCGGTCGCCCCACTGCTCATCCCATCTGGCCTGTACATCAGGCTCGGTTGCCAGCACCTCCCGCTGCTGTGCCTCCGGCAGTGTCGCCAGCCAGTAGCCGGCCGGTCCGAACTGGATCGACGGTCCGGCCTGGCTCAAGCTTGCCGCCAGATCGCCCTTCGCGGCAATCCATACCAGACCCTTAGCCCTCACCACCTCTTCCGGCCAGTTGCTGAAGAAGAAGCTGAGCCGCTGCGGGTGAAACGGTGTTCTGCGGCGGTAGACAAAGGAGGCGATACCGTATTCTTCCGTCTCAGGTGTATGGTCCTCCTTATTCAGCTCGGCGATCCAGCCTGAGGACATGCTTGTCTTCTCAAAGTCGAACCGGCCCGTGTTCAGAATCTCCTTCGGATCAACCACACCTTTGACGGTACGGATAATCTTGGCGGATGGCTGTAATCTGCGCAGCACAGCCTCCAGCTTGTTCAGCTCCTGCTCCTCGACCAGATCGCATTTGTTAAGCAGCAGCACATCACAGGTCTCAATCTGGTCGATCAGCAGATCGACAATGTCACGGAAATCACCTTCGCCTGCAGTCATGTTGCGGTCGAGCAGGCTGTCTCCCGAGGCAAAATCATGCCAGAAGCGGTTAGCGTCAACCACAGTAACCATCGTATCCAGCCGGGCCAGCTCAGTCAGATCAATATCCAGCTCCGGATTGGCGTAAGTAAAGGTCTGAGCGACAGGCACCGGCTCGCTGATGCCTGAGGATTCGATCAGGATATAATCGAACCGCCCTTCAGCAGCCAGCTTACTTACCTCACGCAGGAGATCATCACGCAGCGTACAGCAGATGCAGCCGTTGGACATTTCCACCAGTGTCTCCTCTGTACGAGACAGCGTGTTGCCTGACTTAACCAGATTCGCATCCACATTAACCTCACTCATGTCATTGACGATTACCGCCACCTTAAGCCCTTCCCGGTTCTGCAGGATATGGTTGAGCAGGGTTGTCTTGCCGGAGCCAAGGTATCCGCTCAGCACTGTAACAGGTATTTTTTTCATTGTTCCGCTCCTTAGTGTAGGTTTATTGAACAGCCGTCGGCCTGGCCGGCGAACAATCAGCGTGTCTCACGGTGCAGGGTAACGCGCTTCAGACGCGGGGAATACTTCTTCATTTCCAGACGCTCCGGATTATTTTTCTTATTCTTGACAGTGGTATAGTTGCGGTCACCTGTTTCAGTGCAGGCCAATGTAACGACTACTCTCACAGTATTCAGCTCCTTTTGCTTATTCGTAATTATTACGGTTTACACATCATACAGGCTTCTCCAATCAAATGTCAACCGTCCGTTGCTAAAAAAATTTCTAGCAGCACCGCACTCACTCTCTCAAAAAGATGGTCTTTCTGCCCGCGGCGGCACGTATAGATGGAATTATGAAACTATGATTCTTGCAGTGATTCATAATAAATAAAAGCGGGAGTTTGGACCATGAAGATACCGGTGATGATATTGAGCGGCTTTTTGGGGAGCGGGAAGACAACCCTCCTGCTCACCCTGCTTAAGGAGAGCAAGGCGCGGGGACTCAGCCCCGGAGTTGTGATGAATGAGCTGGGGAAACGGGATGTAGACGGATATATTCTGCAGGAGCAGACCGGGGCCAATGTGGAAAAGCTGCTGGACGGCTGTGTCTGCTGCAGCCGCAGAGAAGATCTGCCGCGCAGCATGAACGCCGTACTCGCAAGGCGGCCGGATATTATCTATATCGAGCTGACCGGCGTTGCCGATCCCGAGGAGATCGCCCTGACCCTGCAGGAGCTGCCGCTTAGCGAAAAAGTACATCTGCACTATACCGTTACCGTGCTGGATGCAGAGAATGTACTGGAGTATAACAGCCGCTTCTCATCAGACAAGCAGCTGGTTCGTACCCTGCGCAAGCAGTTGGCCGGTGCCGATCTGCTGATTGTTAACAAATCAGACCTTGTCGATCCGGAGCGGCTGTGGAGAATTGAAAAGACAGTCCGTAAATACAACACCGAATCGGAAATTGTGTTCACCCATTACAGCGAGATTAATCTTGGTCCCGTACTGGACGGAATTACCCCCCAGCAGCCGCGTGCTGCAGCCGCACAGCGGCGGGCGCTTCCTGTCAGCAGTGCTCCGCTCAAGCGCATGCCGACGGGACAATCTTCCGGGGCAACAGCCCTGCAGGAGCGGGAAGCGGGCACCTCAGGTTCCTATTCCCAGGTATCTGCCGTCACACTTACCTTTCCGCAATCTGCCGCGCAAGGGATATCTGCAGAGACGCTGGAAGCTTTCTTCCGTGAATGCGGCAGCAGCCTGCTAAGAGCCAAAGGCCATGTCCGTCTGGCCGGCCGGGAACAGGAGCTGCAGCCTGTCCAGCTGGTCCAGTTCGCCGGAAGCCGCATCAGCTGGGAGGAATCCAGATATCCCGGCCAGTCCTATATCGTATTTATCGGCCTGGGCCTTGAAGAGCAGCGTCTGACGGAGCGCTGGTCCAGGCTGTTCGGCTGAAGCAATGAGACGGGAAGGAGCCTGACAACGCCTTGACTATCTTTTCACCGTTCAAACTGCTGCCGCTGCTTATTCCCGCCGTGTTCCTGATCATCCTCGGCGTAGTCTGGCTGCCTGCCCATCCGGAGCTGCTGGACAACTCATATCTGCACAGCTTCAAAACCGCCTTTATCGGAATCCTGCTGGAGGCCCTGCCGTTCGTGCTGCTCGGCGCCCTGCTCTCCTCTCTATTGCGTGTATTCGTGCCGGACGAATGGATCTCGCGCTGGATTCCGCGGCGTCCGGTGCCGGCAATCCTGTTCGGCTGTCTGCTCGGCATTCTTTTTCCCGTCTGTGAATGCGGAATGATTCCGCTGGTCCGCCGGCTGATGCAAAAAGGAATGCCGCTGTATGTCGCGGTCGTATTTATCCTCTCAGGGCCCATATTGAATCCTGTTGTGTACGGGGCCACGCTGACCGCCTTCCGCACGCATCCCTGGCTGGCTTACGCACGGATGGGACTGGCTTTTGCCGTTGCTGCTGCTATCGGATTCATCATATACGCCACCGTAACGAAATCACCGCTGCGGCTGTCCATCAGACGCGAAACCGGAGAACCGCACCGGCTCAGTACCCGCGGGGGCAGATTTGTCTCTGTGCTGGTGCATACCTCGGATGAGTTTTTTGAAATGGGCAAATATTTAATCATCGGCTGCCTGCTGACCTCCGGCATTCAGTCCTTCATGGATCACGGCAGTCTGGAAGCAATCGGCGGGATGCCGCTGGGCTCTTACCTGTTCATGATGGGTCTCGCTTTCGTGCTGTCGCTGTGCTCCACTTCAGATGCCTTTGTGGCCGCCACGTTCCTGCATACGTTTCCGGCCGGTTCCCTGCTTGCCTTCATGGTGCTTGGACCGATGCTGGATTTCAAAAATTCGCTGATGCTGCTCTCACTGTTCAAAACCAGATTCGCCTTGTATCTGTTTTTTCTCATCTTCGCAGCTGTATTCACCGGTTCAGTGCTGGCTTCACTCTGGCTCTAGTACACCTTACAGGAGGTCCCCATGAATGATCCGCGAAGCATACGCGTCCATTATCTGCTCAGGGCGGTCCTTCTGCTCGGCTTTGCACTCTACATCGCCCATTTAAGCCAGCAGGACGCGCTGCACTATTATGTAGCTCCCAAGCTGGCACGCTGGATCAGGCTTTGCCCCGTACCGCTGGCGCTGATGGCGGCCAGTCTCGGAATACAGGCATTGTTCGGAAAAAGCAGCGCCTTGTGTGACTGCGAGCATCAGCTGCCCCGCTCCCTGTTCAGGAGCACCGCCTTATACGGCCTGTTCCTGTTTCCGCTGCTGCTTGGCTTTGTGCTGCCGGACCGGGCACTGGGCAGCGCTGCCGCTGCCAGAAAGGGGATCTCCTTAACCTATATTGCACCGGAAGAAGGCAGCGGAGAGCGGTTTACGGCTTCCAATCCCTATCAGGAGGAATTCGCCGGGCTTGCAGGCAGATTGTATAAGCAGCCTGTGATCACTGTGCATCCGGAGATTTTTTCCGAGACCTTCGGAGCTATCGACCTGTACAAGGAGCAGTTTGAAGGCAAGCAGATCAAAGTATCCGGCTTCCTGTACAAAGGCCAGGGCACAGACGGGGGTTCCTTTGCAGTCAGCCGCTTTCTGGTGCAGTGCTGTACGGCAGACGCTACACCCTTCGGCATCCTGCTTGATCCGCAGACGCAAATAAGCCTGCCCGCAGACACCTGGATTGAGGTGCAGGGCAAGCTTCATGTTGCGCAGTATCAAGGTAAAGCTGTAGTCCAAATTACGCCGGAGCATGTAACTCCGATCCTCCAGCCCGATACTCCTTACGTGTACTCCAATGCCGATTCAATAGCCGCCTGGGAGCAGATCAGCGGCGCTCCGGCAGAAGCCGGGGCTAAATAACCGCATCCAGCTCATCGTCGTTGTCAATGGAGGACCCGGGATTTACGACCTCAACCATCAGCCTGGCCGGAATACAGATAATCTGCTGCTTCGGCCTGGAGATAAACCCCATATCCAGCGCGATCGGGAGGGGGGCATCCGAATAGGTCATCTGAATCCCGTAATCGTATACCTTAAGAATGTTATGGCCGTATTTGGTTTGAATATCAAGGGTCTGCTCCTCTTTGGTCAGAGTGACGGTCTGGTACGGCTTGCCGTTAATTGTAATCACCGCCTGCAGATCCCCCTGCTCATAATGCTCTCCCCGGACATCCAGCCATTTAACCCCGTAGATTCCGCCGGCAAGCAGCAGAACCAGTACAATAATTATAAAATCGCCGCGTTTCATCTTGTTCACTGCTGTTATCCTCTCGCTGCTGTAATTTATACGTAAGTATTACGAATAATATAAATATAGTCAGCAGCGAAAAATTTGTCAACGCTTGGACAGACGCTTTAGTATCTGCCGCAGGACCAGTGTAAGCAGAATATAGATGAGCAGCACCGCAATAAGCGTCACACCCCGTTCTGCAGGTTCTCCGTCCGCAAACAGCACCGGCCCTAATCCAAAAAATGTAACCAGTGCATACAGTAAGCCAAACAGCGTATAGAGGAGCCACTTCATACTACAATCCTCCCCGGATTCAGTTGTCCTACTTATGGAGCTGTGCCGACCACTCCCTGAGCACCCTGTCCAGTTCGTCTGTGAGGATCGGCTTGGAGATGAAATCCTGCATCCCCGCCCTCAGGCACATCTCCTTGTCTTCCTTCTGGGCAAAAGCCGTAGCCGCAATAATTACCGGATACAAGCCATGCTCCTCTCTGATTCGCATAGTAGCCTCTATTCCATCCATCAGCGGCATCTGGACATCCATGAAGACCAGATCATAACGGTGCAGCCGCACAGCCTCCACTGCCTGCAGCCCGTTCAGGGCGGCATCCGCAGCATATCCGCGCTTCTTGAGGTGTGCCTGCAGAATCTGCAGGTTCACCGGATGATCCTCGGCAATCAGGATGGAGAGCGGGCCGAATTCACCGAATGAGTACTCACTCCGCCTGTTCTGAACCGTTACCTGTTCGCCGCCTTCTCCCGCTGAAATAAGCTCCTGGGATAGATCCTGACGCGGGATCAAGGCCTCAATGGTGAAATAGAACTCCGCTCCCTCGCCTTCCCGGCTGTCTACACCGATTGCGCCCCCCAGCAGCTCGACCAGCTTTTTACTGATGGCAAGTCCAAGTCCGGTCCCGCCATACTTGCGGTTTATGGAGGGATGGAGCTGGGAAAAAGACTGGAACAGCATTCCCTGGCTCGCCGGGTCAATGCCGATGCCGGTATCTTTTACGGTGAATTTGAGGATTACTACTCCGGTTTCCAGGGATGTTTCCAGCTTGGCGGACACGCTGACCGAGCCCTCATCTGTGAATTTAACGGCATTCCCGACCAGGTTAATCAGAATCTGGCGCAGCCGCACTTCGTCGGTCACCAGCAGCGGCGGCAGGTCAGGATCAAGCCCGGTATGCAGAACAAGCCCTTTTTCCTTCACCCGCGGGTAAAAGATATCGGCAACATGGGCCATCACCTGCCGGAGATCAACCGACTGCAGCTCAACTGTCATCATTCCCGCCTCTATTTTGCTGAAATCAAGCACCTCGTTCAGAATATGCAGCAGCGAGGCACTGCTTTTATTGATAATCTGAGTGTAATATTCCTGCTCTTCGCTCAGCTCTGTGCCCGTCAGCAGATCGGTCATTCCGATAATACCGTTCATCGGCGTACGCAGCTCATGGCTCATGATGGCCAGGAACTCTGATTTAGCCCTGTCCGCCTGTTCGGCTGACTCCTTCGCCCGCACGATTGCCTTTTCCTCGGTAATATCACGGAATACAATTACAGTACCCTTCTGCTCCCCGTTGTCGAACAGCGGAGTCATTCGGTAACGGACCAGGAAGCTGGAGCCGTCCTGGCGCCAGAATACGCCCTCCTTCTCTTCATAGGTCAGGTGTTCGGAGAACCATTCCGGCAGCGTCTTTCCGCCTCCCGGATAGGGATCGCCGTCCAGCCAGGTCTGCTGTATCGCATGCAGCTCAATGCTGCCACCGCTCCGGCCGGAGTCATAACCAAGCATCGCAGAAGCGGCAGGATTAATGAATACCGTCTCCCCCTCCAGACTGATGCCAAATATCCCCTCGGTAACCGAGTTCAGGATCAGCGCATGCTCATAGCTAAGCTTCTCAATCTGCTCCAGATGCCTCTTACGCTCTGTAATATCACTTATAATGGCAAATACACCAGTGACCCTGGAATCCTGCATGATCGGCACATATATCATCCCTACCTCAACCCTATGCCCTTCCCTGCGGATCAGCCTGCTCTCGAACGACTGCGAGATCCCCCCGGCAGCCAGTGTAAAGCGCTCAGCAACATAATCCAGCTCCTCGGGATCAATAAGCTCGCTGTAAGCGGAGTCCAGCAGAGTGTCACGGGAAAAGCCGGTAAGCTGCTGCAGGCTGGTATTCAGCGATTTGACACGGCCGTCAAGAGCCATCGCCAGAATGGCAGACGGATTGTACTCAAACAGCGATTTGTAGCGGTTTTCACTTTCCATCATTTTCTGCTCGTACTGCTTACGATCCGAGACATCCCGGGTTACACCGATGATCTCAGCATTCCCCCCGGTGCCGTAACGAATATGGCGCAGCGTCGTCTCCACCCACAGATAAGAGCCGTCCTTGCACAAAAAGCGGAATTCCATCGGCTCCAGCCTCAGTCCGTCTATGATATCGGCCAGGTACTGTCGCACTTTCAGCAGATCTTCAGGATGGATGTATTCCATCCCCTTGGTCCCCGCCAACTCCTCCGGCGTGTAGCCGAGCATCTGCTGGCAGACCGGCGAAGCATACAGATAAGTGGCATCGCCGTCTGCTGCGTTGCGCGTGATGAAATCCTGGGAGTTCTCTGAAATCAGCCGGTAATTCCGCTCACTCTCCCGCAGCTGTTCTTCCATGTGATGGTGTGCAGTCACATCCTGAACCACTCCGCTGAGTTGCCGGGTCTCCCCCTGATCTCCAAGTACCGCTTCCCAATGGACACTGATACATTTCTCGCCATGCCCGGGCACATTTGCCCGAAAAATCCAGTTTCCGCCTTCACCCGATTCCGCACATCTGGTTAATTCTTTCATTAAGTCCGGCAAGTCATCCGGATGAATCCTGTCAAACACCAGCCCGGGGTCCAAAACGGAGTTCTGCCCGTTATTCCAGGTATGGCCAAATATATGGCGCAATTCTTTTGAAACCTTAAGCTGGCCGTCCGCATAGTCCCACTCCCAGGAGCCCATTTTAGCCAGCAGATGCGCACGGGCCAGCATGTCCTCATACTTTTTACGCTCTGTAATGTCCCGGGCTACGGTCAGCACCTGTATTACTTCCCCTTCAGCATTCCGCATCACCTGGAAGGAGCTTTCGATCCACAGGTAGTTCCCGTTCTTATGCCTGACCCTTCTCGTGAATACATCCTTGTCCGAAAAGAGCTTGCCCGGCTCCCGCATCTCATCGGCATCCTCCTGATGATAATAGTCAGGTCTTTTTTTGCCGAGCATTTCATGCGCCGGATATCCCAGCATCTTCTCCACGGAAGGTGACACATAGATAATTGTCCCCTCGGGATCAGCCAGCGAGATCATATCCGGTGTATTACTGGTAATCAGATTATAGAGGTCATGTTCCTTGTGTATTCTTAGTTCTGCTGCCTTGCGCTCAGTAATGTCCTGCAGTTCAGCGATCATATATATTGGAATTCCTGCAGTTTCGTCCATAACGAGTGACAGGTGGAGTGCGGCCCAGAACATCTCCCCGTTCTTGCGGATAAACCGCTCTTCACTGTCCACTGACGTACCGGGACTCTCCAGCAGGAGTCTTATTATCCGATCCTGATCCTCTTGGTCTCTCTCCTCAGCACACGAAATTTCCAGATAGCGGAGGCCCAGAAATTCCTTCTCTGTATATCCAAACATACGGCACAGTGAAGGATTCGCCAGCTCAATGAGCCCGTCCTTAAGTGAAACGACCGCAAATCCGGAAGAAGACCGCAGGAATAGATTTTTGTAAAGGATATCCGTCAAAGACATTGCCTCCTCTGTAAAATTAAGGGTCTCAACTCTCTTATATTATACCTTTTTTCGGCTAACTTGCCCGGGTTATGAAGCTCCGGAACAAAAGATGACATCTGAATATTAAAAATCCCCAATCACCGGTGTGATTGAGGATAAGGGGCAGGCCAAAGACAAACAAAAAACCCTTCGTTAAGAAGGGTTCATTGTGTATGATGCGGTCAAGAGGACTCGAACCTCCACGATATTGCTATCACTGGCACCTGAAGCCAGCGCGTCTGCCAATTCCGCCATGACCGCATATTATGTATCACAGCGACTCAATCACCGTAATTAAGAATATACTCTCTTTCGGGACAGAATGCAAGAGATTTATTAATTTTTTGGGCAGGCAGAAGAAAAACAATAAAGTTAATTTTCACAAAAACAATCAAATGCCCTTGTTTTATTAATAATATAAATATATATTATCATATAACTTAATAAAGAAAGGAAAATGAAGATGGATTCATTAGATAACAAAATCGTCAGAGCGCTTATGGATAACGGCAGAATAACCTGGTCAGAGCTGGCCGGCCTGCTCAGCCTGTCCTCTCCTGCTGCTGCCGACCGGGTGAGACGGCTGGAGGAGCAGGGAGTGATTAAAGGATACACCGCGCTGATTGATGCAGAATCCGCCGGCTATGGACTCGGGGCGCTGGTCGCAGTCTCACTTGAGCGTCCCGCACACCGGCAGGCTTTTCTTGACCTCGTACAGAAGCTGCCGGAAATTCAGGAATGCCATCATACCGCCGGTGACGATGATTACATTCTGAAAATCCGCTGCCGCGGTACACGGGATCTGGACCGGATTATCAGCGAGGAGCTGAAGAGCCTTCCGGGTATCGTCCGCACCCGTACGACCATTATACTCGGCACACTCAAGGAAACCCCGAATGTTCCCCTGCCTCATAGCGGCAATGAGCCATGATGCACTGGCCCGCACTGCTTAGCGGCCTTGGCTTCGGCTTCCTGATCGCTGCACCGGTCAGCCCCATGTCACTGCTCTGCATGAACCGGACTTTGCAGCAGGGCTTGACCGCAGGGCTGGCTACCGGTGCCGGAATCGCGCTGGCAGATATGTGCTATGCCCTGATTGCAGTAACCGGGTTCCGGGCCGTAAGTGAATTTACTGCTGAATTTGCCCTGCCGCTGAAACTGCTGGGCGCCTTGTTCATTCTGTACCTTGGAGCCAGAGCCTGGCGGCCGGCAGGGGTTGAGGCCTCTGCCGGAGGGGCGCGCAGCGGACGCTTCTACTGCTTCATTTCTTCGTATTTGATAACACTGGCTAACCCTGCCACCGTTGTCAGCTTCATTGCCCTGACAGCTGCCCTGGGCAGCGGAGCCGGAGGCTCGCTGCTCCTCCCGGCCGGCATTGCGCTCGGCTCCTTCGGCTGGTGGCTGCTCCTGAATCTTATAATAGTATGGATCAGGGGCAGGCTCCCCGAGTCCTTCAGCCGTCGCCTTAGCCGGATCTCCGCTGTATTTCTAATCATGTTCAGCGTGTATAGTATTTTCTCTATGGCTGGCTGAATACATTCGCTGACGGCATACTCGGATTATGGATTACCGCAGAATCAGAGTAGCCGCTGCAAAAAGATAAACCAAGGGCGCACGGGGATACGTATCCCGGTGCGCCCTTGGTACTGTCTCTGCCGGTTCTGTCCTTACCGGCCGCCTACAACTTTATTTCTGCCCGCCCCCATGCCGGCAGCGAATAACAGCAGCGCCGCCGCAGCAAGCAGTGCCAGCGGCAGGCTCCAGCTGTCTGTGGCATCATGAAGCAGCCCGAACAGGGCTGGTCCCATCGCCGCCAGCAGATAGCCCACAGACTGTGCCATTCCGGACAGCTCGCTGGCCTCCTGCGCGCTTCTGGTCCGCAGGCTGAAGAACATCATCGCCAGACCGAAGGCAAAGCCGCCGCCGATCCCGATGCAGATGGCCCACAGCACCATCCAGGCTGTGCTGCCAAGCCAGATTCCGAGGATGCCGGTAAAGAACAGGATCGATGTAATAAGTACAAGACCGCGCTGGTTCTTCAGTCTCCCCGCCCACAACGGCACAAAGAAGGTGAAGGGAAGCTGGGCCAGCTGCATCAGTGACAGAATCCAGCCTGCTTGGCTTAAGGACATGCCTCTTTCACTTAAAATGACCGAGAACCAGGAGATCAGCACATAGTAGAGCAAAGATTGCAGCCCCATGAACAGGGTAACCTGCCAGGCGAGCGGCGACCTCCATACGTTCACACCGGATTTTCCGCTCTGGCTTCCGTTACCTTGCACGGAGCCTTTTAACTGGGGTATCCACAAAACAACAGCCGCTGCAGCAATGATAAACCACATCAGCAGCGTTCCGCGCCACCCGAAGCCCGCTTCTCCCGCAAGCGGTACGCTGAAGCCCGAGGCTGCAGCCGCACACAGGTTCATTGAGACTGTATATATGCCGGTCATCAGCCCAATGCGGGCCGGAAATCTCCCCTTGATCAGCCCGGGAAGCAGTACGTTACAGACGGCAATAGCAAGCCCGATAACGGCTGTCCCGGCGAAAAAGGTAGCTGCGCCGGCTGCAGAACGTATGAGTATGCCTGCTGACAATGACAGCATCGCGAGCAGCAGCACCCTGGCCAGCCCGAAGCGGCGGGCCAGCTGCGGCGCAAAAGGTGACAAGAGGGCAAAAGCAAGCAGCGGCAGTGTTGTGATAAACCCCGCCTGCGTATTGGACAGCCCAAGATCGTCGCGGATCAGCTTCAGCAGCGGTCCGACTGATGTAAACGGTGCCCGAAGGGCTGCGGCCACAAAGATTATACCCAGCACGAGCAGCAGTCCGCCGGTGCCGGCCTTAGCAGCGGACATCCCCGGTTTCGCGGATGCCCGGTCTTGCGTACTTACAGACATGATGTTCCTCCTTGTTGCATTGCCGGCAGCCGAAAAGCCGGAGCTTGTCAGCCTATGTAGCCGGATGATCTAACACACATTGTAACATTATAACCTCTGCCCGCCGGAATTGCTTATGTTTTTACCGGACTGCCTCACGTTTATGTAGCACAGCAAACCCGCCGTCCCGGAGGAACGGCGGGTTCAGCTGACCCTAGCCCATCATTATACCCAAAGGGATTTAGAAATGATAACAAGCAGGATGAACAATACCAGAATAGCGCCGGTTGAAGTGAACGGGCTGTATCCGCCGATATTTTCGCTCATGATATCTCCTCCTTTGTCCTTTGAATAGTCATAAAATATGAGGAAACATCCGGCACGGACTGGGTATAGCGGCATAAATAAATGCCTCTCTATGCGCATGACAATGGTTGACAAATCGGGCAACCCTCTTTAGTATCCTAAGAATAAGGTTGTTGAGAATGACTCTCAACTAACAATACATATTCCTACAGAAATGAGTGAACAAGAGATGCTGCGTCGTTTTTTCTCCTACTACCGGCCTTATAAAGGGCTGTTTATTCTCGACTTCACCTGTGCGGTAGGCGCGGGGCTGCTGGAGCTTGCTTTTCCGGTAGCTGTGAATAAATTTATTGATGAGCTGCTGCCCGGCAAGGACTGGCCGCTGATTCTAATTGCCTGTATTGCCCTGCTGGCTATTTATGCGCTGACCACGGTCATGAACTATGTGGTTACTTACTGGGGGCATATGCTGGGGATCAACATCGAAACCAATATGCGCAAAAAAATGTTCGACCACATTCAGAAGCTGTCGTTCCGCTTCTTCGATAATAATAAAACCGGCCACCTGATCGGACGGATCACCAATGACCTTAATGATATCGGCGAGGTCGCGCACCACGGTCCTGAGGATGTCTTTATTGCGATCATGACGCTGATCGGTGCTTTTATCCTGATGGCAGACCTCAACCTGCAGCTCGCTGTTATAACCTTTATCATTGTGCCGATTATGGCCTGGGTCATTATTCACTTCGGGCGGAACATGACCGCTACTTACCACAATCTGTTCGGCAACGTGGGTAATTTCAACGCCCGGATTGAGGACAATGTCGGCGGTATCCGCGTAGTACAGTCCTTTGCCAATGAAGAGCATGAGAAGGTGCTGTTCGCTGAAGATAACCAGAATTTCCGTCAGACCAAGCTAATGGCGTACAAGCTGATGGCCAAAAGCTCCTCGGTCAGCTATATGATGACCCGGCTGATTACAATTGTCGTTATGATCTGCGGCGCCTGGTTCTTTATCCAAGGTGAGCTTGAGATCGGCGAATTCGTCGCCTTCATTCTGCTGTCGAACATCTTCTTCCGGCCGATTGAAAAAATTAACGCCGTTATTGAGAGCTATCCGAAGGGTATCGCCGGGTTCAAGCGCTATCTGGAAATTATTGATACGGAGCCGGACATTGCTGACAAGCCTGATGCCGTTGACGCCGGCTCCCTGCGCGGTGATATTGTATTCGAGAACGTGAGCTTCGGCTATGAAGCAGACCGCCCTGTGCTGAATCAGATCAGCCTGAAGGTTAAGGCCGGAGAGACAATCGCCTTTGTCGGTCCTTCCGGTGCCGGTAAAACAACCATCTGCAGCCTGCTGCCCCGGTTCTACGATGTTACCGGCGGTGCCATCTCCGTTGACGGCACCGATATCCGTGATATGAAGCTGCATTCCCTGCGCAAGCAGATCGGAATTGTGCAGCAGGACGTCTTCCTGTTCTCCGGTACGATCCGCGAGAACATCGCCTACGGCAAGCTCGGTGCTCCGCTGGAGGAGATCTGGACAGCTGCCCGCCGCGCCCATCTTGAGGAGCTGATCAACTCCCTGCCGGACGGCATGGACACCATCATCGGCGAACGGGGCGTGAAGCTGTCAGGCGGGCAAAAGCAGCGCCTGGCCATCGCCCGGATGTTCCTGAAGAACCCGCCGATCCTGATTCTGGACGAAGCGACCTCCGCACTCGACACCGAGACAGAGGCAGCCATTCAGCAGTCCCTGGCCGAGCTGTCTGTGGGCCGGACAACACTGGTTATCGCACACCGTCTGACCACTATTAAGAATGCCGACCGGATTATGGTCGTGAACGAAGACGGCATCTCCGAGGAAGGCCGTCACGAGGAGCTGCTGAATGCCGGCGGCACTTACAGCCGCCTGTATCAGGCACAGTATAACGCGTAACGTATACCGTACAACACAATAAGCAAGCAGAAACAACCTTCCGCTCCCCGGCCTGCTGGCCGTCTGGCGGAAGGTTGTTTTGTTATAGAAGGAAATATCCTGTGGAGACTTGGCTGTGAGCCACAAATCTGAGACTACGAAGACGATTCTGTTACAGCGGCTAGTCTGGAGCTAATCCAAGAAAGCGGACGGCCAGCTCACGGTAAAAGCTGATCGAATCAAGATACGCTTCTATATCAATCCATTCATCCGGCTGGTGGGCGAGCTTGGGATCTCCGGGACCGTAGATCAGCACGGGCAGCTTGCCGTGATTATGGAGCACGGAAGCATCCGTGTAATAGGATACTCCCTGCACAGCCGGGGCACTGGACTCACCATCTGCCCCCTTCTCACCAGCAGCTCCACTGTAATCACCGGCTGTTCGTGTCACTTCTTGTTCAGCCAAGCCTCCTGCCCTTGCGGCAAGCTCAAGTGCAGTACGGATCAGCTCCTCATCCGGCTGTGTATAAACCCCGCTGCGGTCCAGCAGCTCCTGCACCTCATAGCGGAAGCCGGCATTCAGCTGCTTCATGCCATCGAGCCTGGCCGTTATTTCAGCCCGCAGCTCCGCGTGCCGCTGCGGCGGAACGGTACGGATATCCACGTCAATGGTACAGCGGTCAGCTATGACATTTGTCTGTACACCGCCGGAGATTGTATTGACGGACAGGCTGCTGGTTCCCAGCACGGGATCATGGGCCTGCCACTCCAGTGCGTGGCGGTGAAGCAGTGCGATGACTTCCATCATCCCTTCCACCGCATTCAGGCCAAGCTGCGGCATGGAGCCGTGGGCGCTGCGTCCAAATAACGTAATCCGCAGCCATAAGGCCCCCTTATGGCCGATTGCGATTCGGCTGCCTGTCGGCTCGGCAATGACCAGGCCGTCCAGTTCCTCCAGGTTATGCTCCTGTGCGTACTGCCGGGCCCCGCAGCTGTCGACCTCCTCACCGGCTGTCGCCAGAAAGATCAGGTCACCGCCCAGGCGGATGCCCTCCTGCTGCAGCGACACGGCGGCGAGCAGCATGGCTGCCAGCCCGGCTTTCATATCGGAGGTTCCCCGTCCGTACATCCGGCCGCCTTCAATTACGGCACCGTGCGGCGGGTATATCCCCGCTTCGGCAGTCCAGGGGCTGACCGTATCCAGATGCCCGCAGAACATCAGCTTCCTGCCCTTGCCTGTACCGGCAAATACAGCCTCCAGATTACTTCGTCCCTCCCCGATTCCCCGTACCGTGCTGTCATGCCCGGCCGTCTGCAAAAAATCATACAGCAGGAGGGACAAGCGGTGTTCATTCCCCGGCGGATTACAGGTATCTACCTGAATCAGGCTCTGCAGAAAGGGAACGGCGAATTCCCGGCTTCTCACGTCTATCATCTTCCACATCCTTTTTGGCAGCATACTTACGATAGTTATGTTGAAATCTACGCTAATCTGCAGCGGTTTGCAGCCTAAAATATCACGTTCTGTGCATCCGGCCTGCTTCATCAGCAAAAAGCCCGGCTTCACGGTGAAAGCAAATCTTCCACCGTGAAGCCGGACTCCTGAGGGGGCACTGATCATCAGCGTAACTACGACTTACCGCAGCTGCCGTTATAACCGTCCCCCGTTACTCGTTATCCGTTATTATTTTTTCGCGATATGCACCTTAAGCAGCTTGCCCTTAATGGTTGTATCCTTCATGGCCTGCAGCACCATTGCGCCTTTACCGTTCAGAATATCCACATAGGTTACGTTGTCCTGAATGGTAATGATTCCGATGTCCTCGGCGGTCATTCCCTCAAGCCTGACAATTGTACCGACAAAGTCGACCGCGCGCAGCTTCTTTTTCTTGCCGCCGTTGAAATAGAGCTTCATGATATTCCGGTTCATCACTTCGGTCTTGCCTGCCTTGCGGACCTGCTGCTTGCCAAGCTTCTGTTCAAAAGCCGGTTTAGCATAGGCCACAGCATCCTCCGAAGGAGCCTTCATGTGCGGGAGTTCAAACCCGATATAGCCCTCGATGTCCTTTACCCACTTATGCTCGTTGGGCGTGACAAACGTAATTGCTTTGCCGCTTTTGCCTGCGCGGGCGGTCCGGCCGGTGCGGTGCACGTAGCTCTCTTTTTCCATCGGAATATCGTAGTTGATGACATGGGTAATGTTCTCGATGTCAATGCCGCGGGCAGCCACGTCCGTAGCAATCAGATAGCGGAACTGGCCCCGCTTGAACGCATTCATCACTTCAAACCGCTCATCCTGCATCATCCCGCCGTGCAGCTTGTCAGCAGGAAATTCCTGGTCAGCCATCCCGCGGAACAGGTCGTTTACCTGCTCCTGTGTCCGGCAAAAAATAATACAGCTGTCCGGGTTCTCCACCGTCAGCAGGTCCAGCAGCAGCCCGAACTTGGCAGCCTGTCTAACCTCAATCAGCGCATGCTCAATCGTCGCCGTCGTAATCCCGCTGGCTTCAATCTCAATATCCGCAGGCAACGTCATATATTTGCGGCACAGGTTCTTGATGGCTTCCGGCAAAGTGGCCGAGAACAGCATCGTTACCCGTTCCTTAGGCAGCTGCTTAATAATCTTCTCAATCTGCTCGATAAAGCCCATGCTGAGCATCTCATCCGCTTCGTCAATGACGAGCGTTCTGATCTTGTTCAGCGGCAGAGTGCCGCGCTCGATATGGTCGAACACGCGTCCCGGCGTACCAACGACGACATGTGTTTTTTGGGACAATTCAATCTTCTGCGGGGCAAAGGGCTGCTTGCCGAACAAAGCTACCGCCTTGATCCGTTTGAAACGGCCGATGTTGGTAATATCCTCTTTTACCTGAGCGGCGAGCTCCCGTGTCGGCGTCAGCACCAGCACCTGCGGCTTGTTCTCGGCCCAGTCCACCAGCTCGCAGACGGGTATACCGAATGATGCGGTTTTGCCGCTGCCGGTCTGTGATTTGACAATCAGATCCTGCCCCTTCAGGGCAACAGGAATAACCTTGCTCTGCACTTCAGTTGGATGGGTGTAGCCCAGCACGTCCAGCGCCTTAATAATCTCTTCATGTAACTCATAATCTCTAAATTGTAACTCACTCATGTAGTTGTTTGTTCCTTCCGTGTTAAGCATTGTCCCATTATAACAGCTTCCGGCTGCCTTGATTCCATTCTTTATAAAATTGTTCCAGATACAGCAGCATAAAGGCATGCCGCTCATCAGCCAGCTTACGCCCGTAGGCAGTATTCATCAGGTCCTTCAGCTTCAGCAGCTTCTCATAAAAATGGTTAACCGCCGTCCCTTTGGAATAATCGCGGTATTCCTTCTGCAGCGATTCATCACGCGGCGCCTCCTGTGGATCGTAAACCGGACGGCCCTTGGCTCCCGAGAAAACCATCGTCCGCGCGATTCCGATTGCCCCCAGGGCGTCCAGCCGGTCCGCATCCTGTACACATTGGCCTTCCAGAGTAGACATCGGAGCACCTCCGCCGCCGCTGAAGGACATAGTCTCAATAATGAGCATGATATGCCTGATCTGTCCCGCATCCTCCATATGTTCATCGAGCCATTGCTGAACCTTGCTTAAGCCTGCTTCCTTGGAAGTATTGAGCTTCTCGTCGGCCACATCATGCAGCAGTGCGGCAATGGTGCAAATGAGGACATCCGCGCCTTCCATTCCGGCAATCAGACCCGCCGTATTCCGTACACGGTCTGTATGGAACCAGTCATGTCCGGTAGTATCCCGGCCCAGCTGCTCCTTGGCGTAGCCTTCTGCTTCCGCTATCAATTGTTCATGATTCATAATAAATGCCTCTTTTCACGTTAGTCATCCATTATCCGGCCCCTGTTTATTTTGCCGCTTGCACAGCTCCAATCCATCCGCTATAATGTGCATTAATCAAAATGTGCAGGGAGCTGATTTCGGTGAACCTTATAAACAGCATTACCATCATACAGAATCAGCTTCATCATCACAAGCGGCGTTAGCACACCTGAAGGCATTCAGGGAGGGCTAACGCTATTCGCGTTTGACCTCCCTGCGGAATAGGAACGCGCAGGACCACGGGGTCCGGCGCGTTTTTTTATATTCCAAACCTAAGGAGCTGTTGAATATGCAGAACATTAAAGGAACTTATGATTATTACGGGGCTGAACAGGCGGTAAGACAAAAGGTCCAGACTGTGCTGCGCGGGCTGTTCGGGCTGTATGATTACGAGCCGATGGAAACGACGCTGCTGAATGAGCTGGAGCTGCTAACCTCCAAGTATGCCGGCGGCGATGAGATTCTCCGGGAAATGTACCAGTTAACCGATCAGGGCGGCAGGACACTGGGATTACGTTATGATCTGACCATTCCATTCGCCAAGGTGCTTGCATTGAATCCGGGTATTGCACTTCCCTTTAAACGATATGAGATCGGCAAGGTATTCCGCGACGGTCCGGTTAAAAGAGGGCGTCTGCGCGAGTTCCTGCAATGCGATGCCGATGTGGCCGGCATTGCCGGACCGCAGGCCGAAGCCGAGCTGATGCAGCTGGCGGCAGATGTATTCCGGCAGCTGGATATCCCTGTCGTGCTCAAATGGAATAACCGCCGGTTTCTGGGCGAAATACTCTCAGCAGCCGGTGTTCCTGCAGAGGACAGCCTGTCTGTAATGCTGACGCTCGATAAGCTGGCCAAAATCGGCTCGTCCGGTGTGCTGGCAGAGCTGCAGGACAAGGGAATCAGTGCAGCAGCAGCAGATTCGATTGAAAGGCTGCTGGAGTCAGACGATACGGATTTCAGCAGTCTTACAGACAGCTACAAGCTGGCCGGACAGCCGGGTGCACTTGAAGTGCTGGCACTGCAGCAGCTGATCGATGCCACCGGATTGTCCGCGATCTGCATCTTTGACCCGTTCCTCTCACGCGGCCTGTCCTTTTATACCGGAACGGTATATGAAATTTTTGATGCAACCGGGGGCTATACCTCAAGTCTCGGCAGCGGCGGACGGTATGATAACATCATCGGCAGGCTCGTCGGACGGGAGGATCTTACTATTCCGACGGTCGGCATCTCCTTCGGCATGGAGTCGATTATGGCCCTGCTGGGAGAACGTCCGGTGCCGGAGGCCGATTCCGGCGTGCTGCTGATTCCGATCGGTGAGACTATGCCGCAGGCACTTACAGCTGCTGCCGTGCTGCGGAACGCAGGCATCCGGGTCAATGTCGATACCGGCACACGCAAGCTCAAAAAAACACTGGCCGCCGCCTCTGCTAAGGGCATCCGGTACTGCCTGCTAATTGGCGAAGATGAAGCGGCACAGGGAAAGCTCCGGATCAAGGATATGGTGCCGGGGACAGAGCAGTTGGTTACAGCGGACGAAGCAATACAGATTATTTCCGGTTAAGGCCGTTCAGTATAAAAGCCGTATCAGCTCCTCGTCTGATACGGCTCTATACCGGCTTACTCTCTGCTTTTTAATTTATTCAAGCTTTTCCCCGTTGCTTTCAATCACCTGCTTATACCAGCCGAAGCTCTTCTTGCGGAATCTGGCCAGCGTTCCTCGCCCATCATTGTCTTTATCTACATAGATAAAGCCGTATCGCTTCTTCATTTCCCCTGTCCCTGCGCTCACCAGATCGATGCAGCCCCAAGGGGTGTAACCGATCAGCTCTACACCGTCAGCCACGGCTTCCTTCATTGCCGCGATATGGCCCTTCAGGTAGTCAATCCGGTAATCATCATTGATTGCGCCGTCCGCTTCTACAGTATCCACAGCCCCAAGGCCGTTCTCTACCACCATCACCGGAATCTGATAACGGTTATAGATATTATTCAGTGACCATCTGAGACCCTGCGGATCGATCTGCCATTCCCAGGCACTGGCCTGAAGATATGGGTTTTTCAGTCCCATGGACAGGTTGCCGCCGATGGCTTCCTGATCCGGATCGGCGCTTACACATGTCGAGGAATAATAACTGCAGGTATAGAAATCAACCCGGCCCTCCAGCAAAATCTGTTCATCCTCTTCCTCCATAGCGATTTCAATGCCATTGTCGGCAAAATACCGTTTGGCAAAGCCCGGATACGCGCCCCGCACCTGAACATCCGAGCAGAGAAAGTTCGATATATTATCCTTTTGCTGCGCGAGTATAATGTCCGCAGGATTGCAGGTCAGCGGATAGGAGCACATGTAGGCGATCATACAGCCTATTTTGAACTCCGGATTAATGGAATGCCCCAGCTTCACCGCTCTTGCACTGGCGAGAAACTGGTGGTGCAGCGCTTGATACCTGAGCTGTTCATCACCGGAAGCTGCCGGAGCATGGCCAAACTCCGTATTGCCCTCCGGCAGGATCGCTCCGGCCATGAATGATCCGAATGGCATCGTCAGAATGTTAATCTCATTAAAGGTCAGCCAATACTTCACCACGTCTTTGTACCGGTTAAATATCACTTCGCAATAGTTAACATAAAAGTCCGCCACCCGCCGGTCGGTCCAGCCGTTGTACTTCTGCGCCAGATGGAACGGAGCTTCATAGTGGGAGATGGTGACCAGCGGCTCAATGTTATATTTCCGCAGCTCGGCAAATACATCATCATAGAACTTCAAGCCGGCTTCATTGGGCTCGGCATCATCCCCGTTCGGAAAAATTCTCGTCCAGGCCATGGACATCCGGAACACCTTGAAGCCCATCTCCGCAAACAGCCGGATATCCTCCTTATAGTGATGATAGAAATCGACCGCTTCGTGGCTCGGATAGTTCAGCCCCTGCTCAGGAACCGGTGTGATTTTTCGGGGAGTGGTGTGCGTGCCGGCTGTGATTACATCTGCAGTACTGAGTCCTTTGCCGCCCTCGTTGTAACCGCCCTCCAGCTGGTTCGCCGCTGTTGCTCCCCCCCACAGAAATCCTTCCGGAAAATGCTTGGTCAATGGTAACATCATTATTCCTCCTTCAATAAGTTTGTGTTAGATCATTACGGTTAGCAAATCCTCTCTGTAGCCGATAGACTTCTTCCCGGTTTCAATAACATCCAGGTAATTGTTTGAATTCGAAACGATGACAGGTGTGGTCAGAATATAGCCCGCCGCTCTGATCGCCTCCAGATCAAATTCCATAAGCAGATCGCCTTTTTTCACATTGTCCCCTTGCTTCACTCTTGGTGTAAAATGCTGTCCTTTCAGCTTAACAGTGTCCTTGCCGACGTGAATCAGAATATCTACCCCGTGATCGCTGGTGATTCCAATCGCATGACCGGAGGCAAACAAGGAGGTTAACACCCCGTCCACCGGAGCAAATACTTTGCCTTCCGCCGGTTCAATGGCAATTCCTTTGCCAAGCGCCCCTGTAGAGAATGCCTCATCCTTAACATCGGAAAGTGCGATAACTTCACCTTTTAACGGACTGCTTACCGTCTCCTGCTTCACCAGAATGTCACCTTTCGGACCTTCGGCAGGCTGATCTTTTACAACATCATCCTTAAAGCCGCCGAAGTACATCAGCAGGAACCCGAGCACAAAGCTCACGCTAATTCCGATAATGGCCCCGTAGAATCCCGCATCCATCCCTTCAGGACTGATATAGCTCGGAATTCCGAAAATCCCCAGACCGCCCATGATATAGCCCTTGGTTCCCATCAGCCCGATGATACCGCCGCCTACACCTGCTGCGATACAGCTGAGAATGAACGGCTTTTTGCGCGGAAGGGTAATCCCGTAGATGGCCGGTTCGGTAACCCCGAAGATCCCGGAGATGACCGCCGGAATAGAAAGCGATTTCAACTTAATGTTTTTGGTCCGCAGCAGAATCGCGAGCACAACACCTGTCTGGGCAAAGGATGCTCCGAAGACGCCGGCCAGGATCGGATCATATTTCAGCACGGTGAGGTTGTTGATGGCAATCGGCACAAAACCCCAGTGCAGGCCGAAGATAACAAATACCTGCCAGAACGCGCCAAGCAGAATGCCGGCAATAACCGGACTCAGATTATAGATGAACAAAGTGCCTGCACCAAGCAGCTGGCCTGCCCAAGTCGCAACCGGACCGATGACAATCAGTGCCAGCGGTACAATGATGAGCAGGGTGCAAAAAGGAACAAGGAAGGTCCGTACCACGCTTGGAATGATTTTTTTGAACACCGCTTCAATCTTCGCGCCCACATACGTCGAGAGGATAATCGGAATAACGCTGGACGAATAGCTCATCAGGATTACCGGAATGCCAAGAAAGGTCAGGTAAACCGGCGATTCAATGACACTGCCGCTAAACAAGGTATACAGCGGTTGACCGGAAGCCGTTATCGACGAAAATGTAGGATAGACCAGCGTTGCCCCGATTGCCATCCCCAGAAAGATATTGGCGTTGAATTTCTTGGCCGACGTATACCCCAGGAAGATCGGGAAGAAGTAGAACAGGCAGTCACCGATTGCGCTTAGAATCTGATAGGTACCTGAAGTACTCGTTAGCAGCCCAAGGGATAGGAACAGTGCGGTAAAGCCTTTAATCATCCCTGTTGCGCACAATACGCCCAGCGCCGGTGTGAACACACCTGAGATGATATCGATAAATTTATTAAAAAGGCCAACATTCTCATCCGGTATTTCAGCTGCCGCTGACTGAAACCCGCCAATTGCCGAGACCTCTGCATATACCTCCGGCACATGGTTGCCGATAACGACCTGATACTGGCCTCCGCTCTGGATTACCGTTACAATCCCGTCCATGCTCTTCAGCACCTCGGTGTTCGCCTTGCTCTCGTCCTTTAATTTAAACCGTAAACGGGTGATGCAGTGTGTCAGACTGTTAACATTTTCTTTGCCGCCTACGTTCTTAATGATGGCTTTTGCGAGCTGCTCGTATTTCATGTTGACCGCTCCTTTATTAAATATTTCTTATAAAAAAGACGAGACCTAATAGATAACATACAGAGCATGTTATCTATTTTGGTCTCGCCTGCTTTACCAGTAACAATCCAAAATGATTATTCAGTTTGCCGGTCTGTTACACGATGCACGTGAATGGTCAGGTACAGCTTTTCCTCATCCGACAGTTCGGTATTCAGATACTTCTCAATCTTCATCATGCAATGATATGCATTCTTATATTTTGCCTTGACTTGCTGTAATAAGAAATCATCATCCAGCTCCATCTTCTTCTTCTGATGAATCCGCTGGAAGTAGAAGCGCAAATGGGTTATGAATCGCTCGAAGCTGATCGACTTCTCATCGAGGGTGATATTGTAAGTGTATTTAATAATGTTCAGAATGTCTTGTATTTTCTGGGTCTGGCCTGCTACGTCCGATGTCTTATGGTACGAGCTGTTGATCTGGGCGTTAATTAAATGAAGAGCGATGTTGCCCGCTTCATCTTCTGACAGCTCTTTATTGACAGAATCCCGGATGAATTCCAGCGCCTTTAAGCCGACGGCAAATTCTTTGGGGTAAATCTTTTTGATTTCCCAGATCAGCGGATTAGGGTTCTGAATCCCTTCGTCATACATCTTGAACGTATTATAGATGTGATCCGTGAGTGTAACATAAATATATTCACTTAAGGGTACCTCCAGCATGTTCTTGCCGTATTCAATGATATCGTAGCAGAGCGATACATATTCAGACGGGACATCCTCAAGCAACAGCTTGAACCGCTCGGAGGCTTCCTTTTGCTTAAGTATGAAGACCTTTTCTATTAATCCTTCTTCTACAGCATCACCAATGTTCTTTTTGAAGCCGATTCCGCAGCCCATGACGACAAGCTCCTGCTTTTGCGAATCTTTGGCGACAATGGCGTTGTTGTTAAAGATTTTTTTGATAATCATCCAAGCTGCCTCCTCTATATCCCTAAATAGTGTACCCGCAGGATTTAGACACTGGACGAAAAGTCTCAGGCCAGCCGACACTGTTAAGCGCTTCCAGGGAGACTAAAATTTCAACATCACCTGCTTTGTTGTATTAGTTCTGTAACTGTAGCGAGTACAAGTAGTGAGACTAAAAAAAGGCAAAACCCAAAACATGTCTCAACACATGTCCTGGGTTTTGCCTTTTCAGTAACAATCCCAAAGTCAGAATAACATGTTTCATTGCCTTTGACAAGTAAAAAGTATGCGCTTTCTTTCGGCCGGGAAAACAATCTGCTTTTGCCGGAAGTTCAATTAGTACTATTAGTACTATTAGTACTATTAGTACTATTAGTACTATTAGTAGAAGTTCTTACCAAAAATCGGGATTCCCCGGTGCCGCACATTATCAACGATTCCGGTGCAGCCGCTCACGGTATTCCTTCGGGCTTCTGCCGCTGTACTTCTTGAAGGCGCTCACGAAAGTGCCCGGGCTGTCATAGCCGACGAGCAGGGCGAGGTCGCTCAGCTTCAGGCTGACATCCGGCAGCAGCTGCTCCGCTCTGCCCATCCTGATCTTGACGGCATAGTCAGCAGGCTGCATGCCGACATGCTGCTTGAAATGCCTCAGCAGACTGTCCTCCTCCATCCCGAAGATCCGGGCTGCCAGGGCAGGCTGAATCTCCCAGCCGTAATTCCGCTCTATATATCTTCTTACCGCCTCGGCAAGTCCTCTTTCCGGAGACTGGCGGGCCAGCTGCACCTCCTCCATGACCAGCAGTCCCAGCGCAGACAGCTGCTCTTTCAGCTCCGGCGCAGTTATGCAGGCTGCAAGCGCGCTGTGACTGTTCCACACATATTTGGACAAGGCACTCCCCCGGAAAGCGAATTTTCCGGCAGTAACGGCCAGCAGGAGCTGAATCCGCAGCCCCTGATACAGCTGAAAGCCTGACAGCGGCGCATCCTGCCTTCCCGGTCCGAATAGCGCATCCAGTTCCTGTCCGAAGGCGAAGGTATCTGCAGTCCCAATCAGGTGCAGCAGCCGTCGTTCTTCATCTGGAGTCAGCCAAGTCATGGCGGAGGCAGCCCCGCTGTCTTCTCCTTGCTGCATCTCCGGCAGGCTGCCCCGGCCGAGGGCGCACAGACAGGAGGCGAATGCATTTTTCAGCCGCTTCAGGCCCTTGAGCTCAGCGCCTGCTGTAATCGTGCATTCATATTCCATGCGGGTGCTCAGCCTCTGCCCCAGTTCTTCCATAAATCTCCCGGCACGGTCCGCATGCTCTGGCCCCTCCTTGGCAGGAATCAGAAAAAAAAGCTGCAGGGAATTAGCTTCACTGGCAAACGGATAGATATGCTTCCAGCCTGCTGCCGTCTCCCGGCAGGCAAGCTGGAAGTTCATCCCCGCTGCTTGCTGTCTGCGTCTGGAAGCAGGAGACAGCTCCTCCGGCGGCAGCTTCAGCTCAGCGGCGGCAAAACGCAGCCTTAGACCCTCAGCAGCCAGCGAAGAGAGCTTGAGCTGGCGCAGCCGGGTTCTGGCCTGCTCGGTGCTCAGCCAATCCTCCCGGATCAATTCCAGCAAAAAACTCTCCTGCAGCTGCTGCACCTGTATGCTTCCCGGCAGCCGCTCCTCTTTAAGTGAGATTTCTACCATGCTGTTCCCCCTTTCAATGTGCCATAATCGGTAAACCTGACATCCTATTATATTCTTACTTTAATTATGGACTAAAATACCAGGAAGAACCGCTGTAGAGCCAAATTTATGTTTTCCCCGGACTCATTCCCCGGAAAAGCATGCAAAGAAGCGGTCCCTGCAAGCAGGAACCGCTAATTGTTTTACAGTTATATTTTGAATTTGTCGACCAGGGTCTGGAGCTCCTTGGCGCTTTGGGTATTCTCATCCGCCATAGCTGCTTCGTGAAAGGTTTTCTCAACGATGTCAGCGGTTTTCACTGCAATATCCTGTACTCCGATTGCCCCCTCATTAACAGTAGCAGCCACTTCGTTCACAGCAATGGCAATACTGCCTACAGTCTCATTCAGATGATCGGCAGCCTCGGCAAATTGCCCCATTAGCCCGTTTATCGTGGAAGCATCCTCGTTATACTGCTGGCTGACTTCATTCAGACGTTCATAGTCGGCAAGCACGTTCCGGTCAATGAAGTCCAGTACGGCTTCCGAATGCTCCTTCATCAGTCCGACGGAGGTGTAGACATTTTTGACTACATCGTGAATGCCTGATGCGGTCTCCGAGGATTTCTCGGCCAGCTTGCGGATTTCGCCGGCCACAACCGCGAAGCCCCGGCCTGCCTCACCCGCCCGGGCGGCTTCAATCGCCGCATTGAGCGCGAGCAGATTGGTCTGGCTTGTAATCGACAGGATGGTATCCGCAAGCACGTTGATCTCGTTGATGGCTCCGGACTGTTCGATCGCCTGTTCCATTTCAGTGCGTACCGCCTCGTAGATCCGCTTGGCTCTGTCCGTCGATTCCAGGGCATCATGCTGCAGGGCCAGCGCACGCTCTGTAATATGGCCGGACACTTCTGCCCCTTCTCTGACCCGGCCGGAGATCAGCTGGACATTGGTCTGTACCTCATGGATCGCTGCCGTCATCTCCTGGGTGGAAGCCGCCGTCTCCTCCATCCCTGCGGACAGCTGCTCAGTTGTAGCCGAATTGTCATGCGCATTTTCGCGCACGTCAACCGAAAGCTTTTCCAGAGTCACCGCATTATCCAGCACTTTGGTTGAAATGTTCACCAGACTTCCGGCCATATCGCGCAGAACCGCACGTGTATGGAACATAGCTTTGGCAATTGTACCTGTCTCGTCCTTATTCCGCACCAGATGCTCATATTGCTTATCATATTTCAGATCCAGCTCCGCCGTCCGGTTAATCAGCTCCGTCAGCTTGATGATCGGTGAAGAAATCCGGGTTGCCACAATAATGCCGATCAAGAGCGTCAGCAGCAGGCTGACCAGACCGAGCAGGATAATAAAGGTTGTCATACTGTCGACAGGCTTCATGATTTCACCGATGTCACCGGTCAGCACAAGCGTCCATTTGGTATCGGGCATTACGGTGAACGCGGCCTTTTTCTCCATTCCGTTAAAAAGATACTCTACGTTATCATCCGGAACCTCAGCCCCGGTCTTCACCTGCTCTACTACAGCCTTTATCTGCTCATTCTCGACAGGAAGGCCAATCTTGGTTTCATCAGGATGGTACAGCATATTCCCGGTCTCATCCACCAGATAAGCGTAGGAGGAAGGGACATTGGCCACCTTGGCATCCGCCAGATATTTAATAATGCTGTTCGCGTTGACGGCTGAGGCGACGAATCCGATCATCTCGCCGTCATTCATTACCGGATGGGCAAAAGCCAGCACATAAGCCCCTGTCGATTTGGACTTCAGCGTTTCGCTGATCACAGCCGCCTTGGTTTTGATCACATTGATCGTGTAATTACGTTCACTGAAATCTGTGCCCACCAGCCCCGTGTCACTATCAGCAATCCCGATTCCCTGCATATTAACTACAAACATGTGCTCGAGGTTGCCGGCATCCTTGACCTGTGTCTGGAGCCTTACATTAACCTCAGCCTGCAGCTCATCACCGGCGCTTAATTCACCGGACGCATCCCTCGCCAGCAGCTCAATAATTTCCGACTCGCCGGCCGCCTGCTGCATGCTCCGCTTTTCTTTGTCGATCATGGCTTCGATTGTCTGTGCTTTGTTGGTATTAACCTGTGCCATCGCAGATTCGGTGAGATCCATTATCGTGCCGGTGGATTTGTTATACGTGAAAACCCCCATCATTGCCGTAGATAGCAGTGTAACGACGACCATCATAACCGATAGCTTCATCCGAATTTTCATTTAATAAGCACCCTTCCGCCCTCATCTTATCCATCTTCTTAAAAAAGTCTATTTTTTGTAACATTTATTACAATTTATATCGGATTGTACCGGTGGATAGTGAAGATAACATGAAGAATTTCAGCGAAAAATATCACACTTTGTCGAATTATAGGGTTATTTAGCAGATAAAATAAAAATGGACCACGGCAAAAAGACCGTAGTCCATTTAATCAGGCTATTGCTCCGTAACGGGAGCACGCCGTTTTACACCTCTGCCGGGAAAAGAGCGTCCAGTGCCGGACAAGGCAGCTTTTCCAAATACCGCTCCAGCGGCTTCGGCATATTGCTGTAGATTTCAGTAAGTGAAGTGCCTTTGTAAATGTTGCCGATAATGACCGGATGACACAGCTCAGATATCAGAATATCGCCGTTGCCGTGCAGATGCAGCTGCTTCTTGCCTTCAATACAGTGCGGGAAGTAGACGCCCGGCTGCTCTGCAAAGCCCAGTCTGTCCATGAACCGGTCCATACAGGTAAAGTACAGCGTGGTGTCCTCTTTCCGGTTATCAATCAGCTGCTTAACGGCATTCTTCAGGTTCTCCTGTGCCGCAATTGCCTTCCAGCCGGTGTGGCCCATAATAATGCTGTTCTGGATTTCGTGAGTCCGTACTCCCATGGAATATACATGGTCGCTGATCTCCTGCATGTTATCCTGCGTCTGGTCGAACAGCAGCGTTTCCAGCACAACGTTCACCTCTGTTTTGGCGAACAGGGTGATGTTCTCTCTGATTTTTTCGTAGACTGTCGGGTGAATGTTGTAATATTTCGAGAAGCCCTCAGCCGTCGTAAAGTTAAATGAAATATGTATCGTGGTCAGGCCCGCCTTCACCAGCTGTTCGATCCGCTCCGCATTCAGCAGACTGCCGTTAGAATTCAGCTGGGTCTGGATGCCGCGGGAAGAGCAATAGGACACAATCTCCACACAGTCCTGGAACTTCAGCGTTACCTCGCCGCCGGAGAGGCGGACCCGCTTCAGCCCCGGAAGCTCCTCCAGAATGCGGATAACCTCCTTGCCGTTAATGGCCTCACCGTCGTTTCTATTATAGGCGCAGCAGTAATCGCAGCGGAAATTGCAGTTCGAGGTGACGCCTACTTCAAGCCCTTCCAGCTCATAGGTCAGCGGCTTATCAAGCTCCAGTGCTTTATATTTTATGCTCATGCTTAAACGTCCTCCTGTAAGTAAAATAGTCAGCCAAGGGTCAACCTTATAAATTATAAAGGTTTCGGGCTCAGGTTAATGTGACATTTGTTGTGATGGACTTGTTCCATATGTCCCGAGAATGCAAAAAAGAGACTGCACGCAGCAGCCTCTTCATCATTAACAACATTATAATTCCACGGATTTACTCATCTCGTTCCATACCGGCTGGCCGATGAGGCCCAGACGCCAGATGGCGATGCCCTTTAGGCCGTAACGCTTTGCCAGGCCGATCTTCGCATTCACAGAGCTCTCATTCTCACTGTATACCGAGATGCCGAGGATCAGCTTGTCCTTGCTGACCTGCTCCAGCGCCAGGCGGATTCCCTGATCAACCTTATCCAGCGGCTCCGGTCTGGATTCATCTTCATAGGCATACGCCATAATGACGAGATCATCGGCCAGTGAAGCTAGCGTCTTATAGTCATAGCCCTTATAGGAGCCGTTCAGCGGCGGCAGAATGACCGTCAGCTTGAGTCCTGCCGGACGGGCTGCCGCCGCCAGATTCTTCACGAACGTATTGAACTGGCTCTGCACCAGCTGCTTGTCCCCGGTCAGCCCCAGGCCCTCCAGATCAAGTCCGATCCCCTGGAAGCCCTTCTCCGTTGCCAGCGAAACGATGCTTGAGATGGTCTGCTGCTGCAAGGCGGGGTCTTCCAGATTCTTGGTCAGCTCAAGCTCCTTATCTCCCGAATAGACCATCAGATAAGGGGCCGTTCCTCCGGCTGCAGCGTTCTGGACAATCGATTCCGGCGTCACATCACCGTCAGCCTTCGGCCACCAGAAATCTGTACTGCCTGTCGTAAACTGCCCGCTGCGGTCAAGCCGGCTCCAGCCGAAATGGACGGCATCGAAGCTCGGAATCAGCGATACTTCGCCGTAAGATTTCTGGGCGTAGAAGCCGAGTGTATACAGGTCTCTTTGGGGAGAAGTAATGGACACGGTTTTCGTCGCCTGATTCCAGCTTACCCCTGCCCCGAACTGCTGGCCGAAGAAGCTGAGCGGAATCATCGTCGTGCCGCGGATATTCTGCGGAGCAACAGCCAGCTTGACTGCTGCGCCGTTGACTGTTGCTGTTGTGCTGCCCAATGTAAGAGTGACCACCTTGGAGCCTGAGGCGCCGGTCTTGGTTGCCGTAATTTTCTTGGCTGTCTGGTTCCACTCCACCTTAATCCCGAGCGCTTCGGAGATGGCCCGGAACGGAACCATCGTTGTTCCGCTCATGACTGCCGGTGACACCGGGAAGGGCAGCGGATAACCGTCCAGCATTATGGTCACGCTGCTTGCTGCAGCTTGCGCAGGCTGTACAGGAAGAGCAGCGAAACCGCTCATCGAAATTGCAGCGCATAATATCAGCTTACTTAAGCTTTTCATATCTTCTATTCTCCAATCTGCAAGATTCTGAATGACGGACAATCACGACCCTATCATTTTACCAAACTAGCACAATTTAGCAAATTAATAGATTGTTACTTTTGAATGTCGCTGATGACATGTCCTCAGAATCCGGCAGCCGGGACAGCCTACATAAACGCACTTAAAAAGCCACCGACCGCACGCCGGGCATCCACTCCAACAGCTACCTCAATAAACTCCCCAACCTTGGGCTGCGCCCGCAGATCGGCTACGACCATCCCGCAGGTATGCTCCCCCTGATGCTCGACACGCACCTTCATCTTCCGGCAGGTCAGCAGATCCGGCTGCAGCGCAGCCATCAGTGCCAGCGGATCATGCAGCGGTGCTGCATTAATAATGTAATTGGCCTCACGGTAAAAGTTGAAATAATGCTGCAGCGACCGGTCCATAAAGTCAATCACTGCCCGGTTCTCTTCCTTGCCGCACCGTTTCAGCAGCTCCATATGCTCCGCCGTAATCAATGTTTCCAGCGTCACATCAAGGCCCACCATCAGCACAGGCAGACCGGAGGTAAATACCCGGTCAGCCGCCAGCGGATCACCCCAAAGATTGGCTTCGGCCACAGGGGTCACATTGCCCGGCTTATAAATCGTACCGCCCATCACAGCTACCTTTTTCAGCTTGCCTGTCAATCCAGGGTCCAGTTCAAGCGCCATCGCCAGATTGGTCAGCCGTCCAAGCGTCACCAGCACAATTTCTCCGGGGTGCTCATTAGCCAGCCTCACAATAAATTCTGCAGCTGTCTCTTTAACCGGCTGCCGGGAAGACGGAGGGAGCTGAACGCCGCCAATGCCGTTCTCCCCGTGCACATGGGGCGAGAAGCCGCCAAGCTCCCGGGCCAGTGCCTTGGAAGCGCCGATGGCAACAGGAATTTCATAATCCGGCTTAGCCAGATCCAGCAGCCTGAGCGTATTCTCTGCCGCCTGCTCAACACGGGTATTGCCGAAGCCGATAGTAATACCTTCAATTATTACACCCGGAGTATGGAGTGCATATAGTATTGCAAGTGCATCATCAATGCCGGTGTCGCAGTCAATAATCATTCGGGTTGTGCTCATGTACAGTTTCTCTCCATTCATCTCTGTATCTTGCATAGTCAAGCAAAAAGCCTGCCGCGGTCCTCTGAACAGCCAGTGTTCAAAAGGGCTAACGGCAAGCTTACTGAAATGTTATATCGTTTTACTGCTGGACGTAAGGTGCAGCCGCCCGGCTGAAGCGCTCCAGGGCCTGGGCAAGGATTGAACGCGGACAAGCCAGATTGATACGCAGATGACCTTCACCTTCTGCACCGAAAACAGAGCCTTCATTAAAAGCAACCTCCGCCTCCTGGTACATCAGCTTCTTAAGTCCGGCTACATCTAGCCCGAAAGCAGAGCAGTCCAGCCACAGCAGATAGGTTGCTTCCGGACGCATAACCTTAACCGCAGGCAGATGCTCTCCAAGATAGCTGATCGCATAATCGGCATTTCCGGCAATATGCTGGATAAGCTCGTCCAGCCAGGCTTCTCCTTCATTATAAGCCGCTTCTACCGCCTCCTGGGCAAAATAATGCGACATATGCAGGCTAAGCGTCTTCAGCTTGCGCTCGAATTGGCGGCGCAGCTGCGGATTTTTGGCTACTATATACGAGGTCTGCAGGCCCGGCAGGTTAAAGGTTTTGGTTGCTGCCAGTGTGGTTACCGTAATATCTGCAAGCTCCTCTGACAAGGAGGCAAACGGGATATGCTGATGTCCAGGCATAATCATATCGCAATGAATCTCATCCGAGATGACGGTGACACCGTAACGCAGACACAGCCCGCCCAGACGCAGCAGCTCCTCACGCTTCCATACGATTCCGCCCGGGTTATGCGGATTGCACAGCAGCAGCAGCTTGGCGCCGCCCTGCATCAGCTCCTCGAGCTGGGCATAATCCATCTCATAGCGTCCGCCGCTTAAGATCAGCGGGTTCTTGGCTACTATGCGGTCATTCATGTTAATGACATCATAAAAGGGATAATAGACCGGTGATTGCAGAATTACTTGATCCCCCGGCTTGGTTAGCAGCTCAACTGCAAGGCTGAGCGAGGTGACGATCCCCGGAGAATCTGTAATCCATTCCGGCTGAAGCTCCCAGTTATGGCGGCGGCTGTACCAGTTCACAATCGCCTGTCTGTATGATTCACCAGTGACACTATATCCGTAGATCCCGGATTCCACCCGGCGCAAAATAGCTTCCTTCACCGCAGGCGGGCTCTCAAAATCCATGTCAGCCACCCACAGCGGCAGAATGTCGCTGTTGCCAAACAGCTTTTCACTCTGATCCCATTTGTAGGAGCGGGTATTGCGGCGGTCAATTATGCGTTCAAAATCATACATTCCTTCCATCCCCTGTTCTTTGGCTTTTCAGAATATTGTATCACAGGGGGAGTCCATCCGGCATCCTTTACTGCAATCAGCTGCCTTTACGCAGCCGTTCCAGGGATTGGACCAGCCTGTCCTCTTCAAACGGCTTTAACAGATAATCAACAATCGCCTGGTCAAATGCCCATAACGCATGCTGTTTACTCTCCGTGGTGACTACAATCTGGATCGCCGGCAGCAGCTGCTTGATCTGTTCGGCGACAAGAACTCCCTGCAGGCCCTGAAGCTGAAGATCCAGAAACAGCACATCCGGCTGAAGCAGGGTCATCTGCTCCAGAGCACTCTGCGGATGAGAAGACTTTCCGATCACAGCGACTTTTCCTGACCTGTGCAGCATCGCATCCAGCTTGTAGAGATCCTTCTGATTCACATCCAGCAAAAACGCTCTAATCATGCCTCTCCCGCCTTTCTTCAGGAAGTTGTTTTTTAAAAAAAAGCTGTCCTGCACGCCTAAAATCAGACGCCTTGGGACAGCCATCATTTGTAATAAGACCTGTTTATCCTTCTGCCCTGGCAGGCACCTTATTTCAGTACCGGCGGCAGCAGGCTGCGGACATCATCATTGTTAACGATCAGATGAATATTGTTCATCGTCCGCAAAGAGCCCGAGATCACACCGGCCAGCTGGCCGTGTGCATCCATCAGCGGCCCCCCGGACATTCCGCTTGCTACCTGTGCCGAGGTCAGAATTCTGCTGCGGCCGTTAATCTCTGCTGCAGGCGTGTTGACGATGCCTTCGGTGATAATATTCGTATTTTTTAAAGGATACCCCAGTGCGAATACAGCCTCGCCATGCTCTACCGCATCTTTGCGCACCTGAAGATAAGCATAGACATTGTTCTTCATCTTCATCGCGGCGGGCGCAGGCAGCTCAAGCACTGCTACATCCTTCAGCTCATCGTATTTCGTAACTTTGATCGGACTGATCACAGTCCCGTCTGCCATTACACCTTCCATCCGGTCAGCACCTTTTACAACATGGTACGCGGTTACCGCCGTGCCGCCGGGGGACAGGATTACTCCCGTACCCGTGGCACTTGCCGTCCCGTCACTTTTCAGCACCCGAAGGTAGAACATCGCTTTTTCAGCAAGCTGATAGGTCTGTTCGGCATTGTTGACGACCTGCGTATCGGCACTGGTTGTGCCGTTGTAGAAGAGGGCTGCGGACAGCAGGGATACTATGATGCACAGATAAGCCAGCTGTTTTTTCATCCGCTACTCATTCCTTTTTCGTTTATTGCACTGCTGACATGATATCTTTGAACGCCCAGTGCGATGCCGGCAGATCGTTATATTTCACAGCCGTTACCGTCAGCTTTTTGGTGCCGACAATCCGGTTGATCATAACAACAGCTTCTGCACGTGTAATCGAAGCATTCGGCTTGAAGGTTCCGTCAGGGAATCCCTGTACATACCCGGCCTTGGATAAAGCATTCACATACTGCTCTGACCAGTGGCCCTTCAGATCGGACTGCTTCGTCAATCCGGCATTTGTAACATCCAGATTCAGCACAGTGGTCATGATCTTCGCGAACTCGGCTCTGGTCAAACCTTTGGTTCCGCCGAACCCGCCGTCAGGGTAACCCTGGATAATGCCAGCTGAAGCAAAGAATCCAGTCAGCTTGTCATACTCTGCTGTCACATCAGTAAAGAGATTGCCTACATTTACATTCTCCATATCAAGCAGCGGGGCAAGGGATGCGATCAGTTCATATCTTGTAATCGCTGCGCTTGGTTTGAACGTACCGTCCGTATAACCGGTCATGTACTTAACCTCATTTGCAGCGCTCTTCAGATTGTACTTCGCGTTCTCAACCGCATACTCGATAGTGATGACCGTATCATCCTGATCGGTAATCATTTTGATGGTCATATTTCCGGTAATCAGAAGCTCTCCGGTGTACTTCGTGCTGTTCACCGTCGGTGTACTGCCGTCCAGCGTGTAGTAGATGACCTGCCCTTCAGGAGCAGTCAGCTTCAGCTTGCTGTTCTTGGCAACCTTCACCGGCGCCTCGCTGTCACTGTTGATGCTTGCGTTGCTGGTGACCGCTGTAATTGCCGGTTCTTTGACAGGAGGCACGAAGAACCCGCCCCCGCCTCCGCCGCTTCCACCGCTAGGAAGCGTCCATGTTTCTGTCCATACCTTGCTGTACTCTTTGCCTGTAACAATTGTAACAGCCTTAACTGTTGTGGCTGTCTTCAGCACAATCGGTGCAGTGTACAGCAAGGATGTTTCATTAGGCGTGCTGCCATCCAAAGTGTAATAGATGCTGCCGCCCGGCTCATCTGTTCCAAGGACAACCGAAGTCTCCGTTGTAATGATATTGTCCTTGGCATCTGAGCGCAGCTCAGGTGCCGCTGCTGTTGCCGGATATTTCACTGCCGGCTCGTTGATCATTACGCTTCTGCTCAGCCCTTGAGCGGACACCGTAAGTTTGGTTCCGGCTCCGTCTCTCAGTGTTCCAGTCGTTCCGTTCAGAACAACTGCTGCCGGATCAGCACTCCAGTTAACCCCTTCTGCACCTTTCAGCGCAAAGCCGGATGCTATCCGGTTGACCAGATCCTGCGGGCTCAGAACAACTGCGGCTGTGCTGAGCATTCCTTCCTTCGTCCCCTCAAAAGCTGTGAGTCCAGGATAGTATCCGTTATGCGCTGTCCAAGATCCGGCTGTAAGGCCGGCAGGAAGTGTCCCGTTAACCAGCTCGGCCGCTTTGAGCCCGGATACATTAGAAGGGCGTGTTACTGCTCTGCCTTCAGCATCAGAGTAAGCAATATTCACCTTCAGCATCTGTGTATTAAACACAGAGCCGCTGATAGTGGCTTCGTCCGCCTTCTGTCCGGCAATACCGCCGAAGAATGCAGCACCAGGTGTAAGCACACCGTTCACTGCTGCTCTAATCTCGCCGGTATTCAGGGAAGCCGCAATTGCTCCGTCTGCAGCATATCCGGCAATACCGCCGCTCCATGCTTTCTGAGTACCCTCTGCAGAAATTCTTCCTGCAGAATAACTGTTACTGATGCTGCCGCTGTTGGTTCCGGCAATACCGCCGGCAACTGCTTCAGCTGCAGCTGCGTTAACATCTGCATATGACATGGAATCAGTGATAATACCTGCCGGTGCGTTCTGGCCTGTGATGCCTCCGGCCGCCTGTCCAGTTCCGTTAATGCTTGCACCGGAGCTGGAAGCCGAGATTGAACCGGCGTTCACACCGGTAATTCCGCCGATACGTCCGGCACCGGACAACGTCAGGTCTACAGCATTAACCTTGCTGATTGTTCCTTCGTTGACGGCTGCTGCACTGCCTGCAGCTTCAGTCCCCTGCAGTGTACCGCTGATGGTAACACCTGAAATTGTTCCGTTGCTGCGGTTTATTCCGGCAGCAGCTCCGACATTTTTACCTGAAGCTTTAACACCTTCAAAGCTAACATTAGTAATGGTGCCGAGATTCTCAGTTACAAATCCAATATAGGATTGCTCTGCGGAATCCAATACAAGACCGGATACTGTATGGCCTTGACCATCGAATATTCCTTCAAAGCTATGGAACGGAACCCACGGCTTACCTTCCAGATTAACGTCGGCAGCGAGATTGAGGGTATGGTAGACCGGTTTTTCGGTAGCCGATCTGTTGTAAAGAACATAATAATCCAACCCGGTCTCATTATAGAGCAGGACTGCTCCGGTTAATTGCTCCGCAGAGTTCAGTGATATTACACCCTCTGCGGCATTATCCATGAACGAAGTATCATGATCCATGTTCCAGGCTCCGGATGCAAGCGGATCAAGTGCTGATGCCGGTGCCAGTTCAGCAGCATTTACTGCAGCGCCGGCATTTTTTCCTACTGCCGGAAGAGTGCCTACATAGCTGGAGCCATTAACTTTGCCGTCACGGAAATTGTAGCCGACCAGTGCGCCCTGCTGGAAATCAGCTCCCGGTGCGCTGGCAGTAATGGCCGGTACGTCTGCGTAAACATTGCTAAGGGTACCGTCATTGTATCCGGCAAAGCCGCCTGTGAAGGAACGGGTTGCCGATTTAATTCCTGTCGTGGAAAGCTTCGCCTGCAGCGCGTAAGAGCTGCTGATGCCGGCGTTTCTTTCTACAGCTGCGGCAAAACCGCCAGTGCGTGTATCAAGTGCAGTGTTCGCCACATCACCGGATGCATAGGAACTGCTGATGCTGTAGTGGTCAACTGAACCGGCGAAGCCGCCGACATAAGAACCCAGTCTTCCGCTGACATTCAGCGCGCCTGTGGCATAGGAGTGTGAAATCTGTCCTTCGCGCACATCGGTATCACCGAGCAGACCGGCGAAGCCGCCTGCGTAAATGGTGTTGTCTTTATTGGTATCATTGATATTTACCGAAATGTCCGCATGGGAGTAAGTAATCACAATATGATCACCCATACCCACAATTCCGCCTGTACGGGTAGCAGGCAGCGAGTTATCCAGCGTCAGGGCAGTTCCTACCGTAATTGCCTGTCCGGCAGGTGCTGCTGCTTCACTGTAATGAATCTCGCCGTCAGCTCCCTGACCAACGATACCGCCGACATTATAGACACTGCTGTCATCAGCCTTCAGGCTGTTGGCAGCGTAGGCGTCCACAATAATACCGTTGCTGTAGCCTGCGATACCGCCAAGATTTACTGTTTTACCGCCATGGACATTAAGGTCTGCTGACGAGCTGGAACGGTAAATCGAAGCATTATTATTACGGCCGGCCACACCGCCTGCATACAGATCCATCACATGGTCTGTTCCGGCAACTGTTACAGTACCGTTATGAACATTGGCAAGATAGATTCCGTTGTATAACGGATACGCCTTACCGAAATCAAATCCTTCATCTCTGTTACTGCTGGAGATAGCTCCGGCAATACCGCCCGCTTCAGCTTCACCTGTCTTGGCTGTCACTGTAATTACCGGTGCAGCATCGACACTGTAAAGAATGGAGCTGTCGGATTGTCCGGTGATTCCTCCGGCAATTACCGATTCACCCGGAGCTTGAATCGTACCTGCAAATGAGCTGTTATTCACAGCAGCATTCACTATGCGTCCGGCAATACCGCCGATTACAGCCTGCAGAGAATCTGCTGCTGAGGCAAGTGTTACTTTATCTACGGTCACATGATCAATATCAAAGGTACTGCTGAGTGAAGCAATGGATTTAAGCTTCATGCCGCCAAGTGTGCCTTCCTTATAACCAACCGCTGCACCAACGGTACCATTACCGGACAGCTGTACACCGTTTCCGGTTCCGTTAATTGTAATATCCTTGAGCACTGTACCCGCTGCCGCTTGTCCGGCAACACCGCCCAGGATGGAGTCAAGCCCGGAGGCTTCAATTATTCCGTCTGTAAAGCTTACTTCCAGTCCGCTTGCTGTGCCTGCGGTAAATGTACCGATAACACCGCCAGCTATGCTGTTCATTCCAGAAGCACTAATGCGGAGCTTGCTGGTTACTTCAGTTGTCAGCCCGCTGACATCGCCGGACTGAACACCGATTACACCCCCGACTACAGCCTGATCCGCAGAGCTGCCGATGCTGCCGTCGATGGCATTGACGGAGTAGGTTGCCGCGGTCAGATCGGATGTGTTATCACCGATAATGCCGCCGGCAATGCCGCCGCTGTATACAGTCTCGATCCGGCTTCCGCCGTCAAGAGTCAGGTGCAATCCGGTAACATTACCTGTATTCTTGCCGATTACAGCTCCAACCGTTCCGCCGCTGATTTTGATACCGTTCAGCAGCTTCAGATTTACGTCGGATACCGTACCCAGGTTAAGGCCGGCCAGAGCGCCGGTGAACTGGATACCCGAGACAGTCAAAGGCTCAAGATTAACGGCAGATACTGCTCCAGCTTCCCCAATGATTCCGAACAATCCGGAGTAGGTGAAGACCGGCTGCAAGGTCAGACCGTCAATCAAATGGTTACCGCCGTTGAATGTGCCCTCAAAAGCATTCTCTTCCTTATCGCCGATCGGAACCCATTGCTTGGACTGAATGTGAACCGGGTTCGTGATTGTAATTGTTCTGCCTGCAAAATTGAATTTGTCCACACCGGCGATAGTGCCGTTGACAATGGACGCAAGACCCGCAAGCTCAGCCTCGGTAGTAATCTGGAATACGATAGCGTCCTTATCCTTCATGTACCAGTTGATATTGGCATTGACGTCATTGCCGAGATCGCCGCCCGTATTGGCCTCACGGTTCACTTCAGGATATTTGTAATCTGCATTCAGTGAGCCGTATTTCCATGCACCGGCGAAATCCCAGCCGGACAATTCAGGGAACACCGTTCTGTCTTTCAGCGTCGCTGAAAGAATGGTAGTCAGCCGTACGTGCACGTTCAACCAGCGGTGGTTGCCTTCTGCAAAGTCCGGCAGATCCTTGTTGATGTTGAGCGATTCATCTTTAATATAGTAGGTTTTGTATAAAAGCTCTTTGCTGGCATTGTCATAACGTCCGGCAAAGCCGCCGGCGTATGCGCCGTTAGTGGCCGAAACCTCAGCCGCAGAGTAGGCATTAGAAACTTTACCGTCTTTTATTCTGCCGATAAAGCCGCCTACATAGGAATGATCACCTGTTGCTGCCACGCTTTTAGCTACATATGAGTTCTTGACTGTACCTCCGGTAAGCTCGCCGATCAGTCCGCCTACGTTCGTGTAAACTCCGCCGGCAGTAACTCTGGAGGCAGTGTAAGACTGCTCTACAGTACCAGCGCTGTTGCGGCCGATCAGTCCGCCAAGGAATACGGATTGGCCTGCTGTACCGGTCGCTTTACCGTTCAAATCGATATCGATGTAAGAGCCTTTAACTGCTCCGGTATTCTCGCCTACCAGACCTCCGGCCAGAGTGCCTGCGCCTTCAATGGTAAGATTGGCGTTTGAATAGGTGTAGTACAGCGTACCCTTTTCGGTGTTGAGTCCGGCCAAGCCGCCAAAGGTTACGTTATTGCCCTTGGAGGATACCGAAATTTTATCCGTAATGCTGTTATTGGCAATCAGGCTGCGGTTCTCGCCGACCATCCCCCCAAGAATGGAGGAAGGTGCCGTTGCCGCGATGCTGCCCAGTGTGCGCGTGTTCTGAATCGTACTCACTGCCGATCCCGGGTTCATCACCGGATCACCGGGACGGGCATCGTTGAGTCCGACAATTCCACCGATGGTAGAATTGGCCGCTGTTGCATTTACCTTCAAGCTGAGTCCTGTTAAATAGCTGTTAGTGATAACTGCTGAATTGGTACCCAGGTTGTAGGCGGCAATCCCCGCTGTTTTGGCGTTAGCACCGTTGATCGTCAGGTTAAGTGTCTTTCCGACCAGGCGCTCCAGTCTGGATTTGTCATTATAGCCGACAAGTCCGCCGGTATAGCCGTTTGCCGCATCTTTAGTAGTATTAATAAGCAGGTTCTCCAGGTTGACAGTCGTTGTGTCTCCGCTTAGTGTACTGTTCTCCAGTGCACCTGCCAGACCTCCGACTCTTGCCCCTGTTCCTTTAACCGAAATATTGACATAATCCGGCGCTGTTGCTGCAACGACTGGATTAACAATATCCGTAGCCTGGGCGTAACCGACAAGTCCGCCGGCTTTGACATCTGTACCGTTAACGGTAACTACTGCCAGCTCGCCGGCATGAAATACCGGAGCGTTGATGCTGGAGCGGTTAGTAACTGCATCCGCACCTGCCGAACGTCCGGCAATACCGCCGGCTTCGGTGCGGATCCCGCCTGCTGTGATGCTTACGGCATTAGCTGTTGCATCTGTAAGAGAGCCTGTATTCAAGCCGGCAACCCCGCCCAGCAGCGCATCTGCGCCTTCAGAGCTGAGGATGATGTTCTCGGCCAGCACATAGGGTGCTGCACCATGGTTCTCTCCAAAAATACCGCCGGCATGGGCGGATGCACCCTTAGCCTTAATCTCAATCCGCTCGGAATGCAGATGAAGCGCGGAAGTCCGGTTGACACCGATAGCACCGCCGACAATTCCGTTGTCCGCGTTCATTTCAATGACAAAGTCCTTCGCCACAACCGGTGCTTCCGTTGTACCGATCACCGCCAGCGTGTTCAGGTTACCAGCTACTGTACCGAGTGTGTAGCCGCTTCTTCCGCTTTCAGTGATCAGTCCCACTCTGGCAGCCTGGCTGTTAGTCAGAGTAAGAGCTTTGTCATTCATACCGACAAGTCCTCCGGCAGTAACATTATCTGCACCCGCAGCAGGGTTCTTCACCGCTGCCTCGATGGTCAGGCTGTTGTAATCTGCACTGTTGGCATCCCCGGCATAAGCGCCGTTGATTGTTCCTTGCGCATTACCGGCGATACCGCCGATTACACCGCCCTCTAATGTTGCTTTCAGACGGATGTTTTTCACAGCTGCATTGTTAATGGTACCGTCCAGATAACCGGCGATACCGCCGATTGTTCCGTCAGAGGTAATGGTTGGAATAATGGCTGCATTGCCTGCCTGCGAGGACAGGATGCTTCCGCCGATTTCATACCCGGCAATACCGCCGGTATACACATCTGCCGAGCCTACGGCATCAATCGCACCAGTAAAGGAGGCGTTGACAATGCTTCCGCCTGCATCATACCCGGCAATACCGCCGGTGTAAATGACGCTTCCTCCGCTAGCCTGAATGTGTGCGGTATTCAGGTAAGCATTCACTGCCGGATTGTTAAGAACAATCCCCTTCTGGGCGTAACCGATTAATCCGCCTGTGTAGATATTTTGTGAGCCTGTAGCTGTTACATTTGTAGCATTGTTATACTCTTTGGTCCAGGTAACCGTGCTGCCTGCATAACCGGCAATCCCGCCTGTATGCACATTTGTTCCGCCGTTATTGGTTACTGGTGCCGTATTCACAAACACAATACTGATATCGGGAACTGTTACAGTACCTACTGCACCGAAAAGGCCTCCCGCATACGTGCCTGTTGCTGACGGAGCATTGATGCTGACAGCACCGCTGTTATTCGTCGAATCAGAGAATACTGCTGTATTATCGATTTGCCCGAGAATACCGCCCGCATATACAGTGGAGCCTCCGTTTACAGTAACCGGACCACTGTTACTGATGATCGTGTCTTCATCATTCATCGTTACGGAGCCTATAGTATGGCCCGCGATACCCCCGGCATAGATGGAGTCGCCGCCCTGTCCGTTAGCAAGCACAGCACCGGTGTTTGAAACCTTCTTCAGCTTCAAGCCTCCGGCATCCGCATAGCCTGCAATACCGCCGATAGCGGCTGTACCGTTAGCTGTGATAGAAGCATTGTTGAACGAGCTGGCAATGGAGCCTTCACCCATCCCGACGATCCCGCCGGCATATGTGTGGTAAGGTGCACTGTCTGTTGCAATCTTGATGTTGTTCGTAATGTCGTACACAATGCTGGAACCGGTCATTTTACCGACTGCAGCCCCTGCATACACATCGTAGGTCACGCTGGTCACGCTGATTGAGCCGTTATCAGAGAATATAAATCCCCCTACGGTACCGTTTATCATATTGCCGACAAGACCTTGATAAGACAAGCCTGACGGCAGCTTCATTTCAGAAATAGTAAGGATAGATCCGTCTTTGGAAATCAGTGTTCCGCGGAACGGATATTCGCCGTTACCGATCGGTACCCAAAGATAAGCACCGAGATTCATGTCGCGGTCTATTTCAAGGATTTTACCGCTAAGCCCGTTTACCTTGCCGCCGTCTGCGTCAACATCCTCATTGACGAGCTTTGCCACCCCGGCCAGCTTGGCTTCGGTATCAATCTTAAAAGTTGTATAAACCGGGTTGTACCATGACGTATCCGCTGCACCCGACCAGGTCTGCCCGTCGGCTTTGACCATCAGGCCACCTGCAACCGCTGCGATAGTCAGAACTATCAGTGCAACCGCCAACCCAAGGATTGATTTTTGCTTTATTGCCATCATGACACCACCTTAACTAGTATGAAATGCTGTACAGTAGGATACCCGCATCAGCCACTCAGCTGATGCGGGCCCTGCCGTTCTATTGTTTGTCTGTAATATACTGATCCAGTCTGATTGCAATAGTAGCAGCTTCAGCTCGGGTCAATACGCCGGCAGGATTGATGTTTCCGTCCACACCGCGGATGATGCCGTATTTGATGCTGAGTGCAATGGACTGCCGGGCCCAAGCCGGAATGGAATCCTTGTCAGCATAGGCTGCAAGAATCTGTGTAACCTCAGCCTCGCTGAGTGTCTCGCCGCCGGCGCTGATTACATTCAGCAGTCTGCCGACCATGGTCATTGCTTCCATCCGCGACAGAGTAGCCTGCGGTGCATATTGGCCGCCGTTCTGGCCGGTGACGATACCCAGCTCAGCTGCGATTGAGACACTGCGGCTGTACCAGCTGTTCGCCGACACATCCGAGAAATTCTGCTTACTGAACGGATTGTTCATCAGCCCTGCAACTCTCAGGAGAATCGTCGGCAGCTCTGCACGGGTAACCTTGGATTGAGGTGCAAAGCTGTCAGCCGCTTTACCCAGAACAAACAGTTTACCCGAGGCGGCGTTGATATCCTGCTGAGCCCAGAAGCCTGCAGCCACATCCTTAAATACCTTCTTGTTACTGATGAAGAACAGGCTGCCTTCACCGGTCAGCTGTACATCCACAGCAGTACTGTTGCTGTTCAGCTTCCAAGGTATCGTTGTCCAGTTTCCGCTGGCATCCTTCAGAACCACTGCGGTGATACCACCGGCAGCTATGCCTGAAGGGATCGCAACATTGGCTTTAAGGGCAGGTGCCCATTTGCCGGAAGGCAGATTGACGGCAACATGTACCCCTTCGCCTGCTCCCAGCACAGTGAAGTTCTGGGTTGACGCAATTGCGGACATTGCTGTCTTATCATTAGCATTATTGCTTCCAATGCTGATCCGGAGCGGCCCGTTAAGTCCTGACAGATGATCCGGTGTCAGGACGAGTGATCCGAACGGCACTTGGATTACCACATTTTTCTTGGCTGTAACAGCCTGCTGCACGACGCTCTGATCAACCGTAATATCAAAGCCTCCTGCTGCTGTATCTGAACTGCTGATTGTAATATCCCCTGTACCGTCTGCAGCTTTGCTGCTGTCAGTCAGATGAATGACGGCTGTAGTGCCGTTCCAGGTCGCTTCTACATCCTGGCCGTTCAGTGTTGCTTTAGGCGCACCTTCAGGAGCCGGTGCAGGAGCTACTGGTCCAGGAGCACCTGGAGCACCCGGAGCACCTGGAGAACTTGGGGCACCAGGTCCATTGCCCGGTAATGCGGAGTAAATGACCGCAGTTACTTGGGCGGCTGCCATTGCCAGTTTATCCATGGATGTCCGCTTGGCAACGACGATCTCATCACCCGGCTTCACGAATACAGCACCGTCAGCCGGCAGGATCTGCCAGTCGCTCAGATCCGATTGGAATGCCGGAAGGGCCCCGCCTTGACCTGAGCTGTAAATCTTGTAAGCCAGTTGTTGTCCGGTCATATCCCCGGAGTCGGATACAATAATTCTGGTCTGGGTTGTATTCGTCCCTGCAGGCACTGCAGAAATAACCAGGCTACCCAGCTTCACAGGCTCAGGCACTTCAACCGAAGCAACCGTATAGCCCTGGATGGTTACTCCATCCGTTACTGTGTACTCCCCTGTAATCAGGCTTGAGCCGGTTGCGAGGGCTGTAACAGTAGTGGTGCGTTTTTGTGTTGCCTGATCCACGACAGTCACAACATCAACCGAATCTCCGGATGCTACAGAGTAGGTGATTTTACTCATGTCACTTTGGCTTACTTCCACCTGCTTATACTTCAGCTTGCCGTTCTCGTCCTTGCCGTCGGCTACCTTAAGGTAGGCCTTGGCAATGATGCTCTTGTCTCCAGGCTGCAGAGCAGGAACCTGTTCGAGAATCAGCGCCGAAGGAACATCAAAGCTTTCATTGGAGATGTTCACAACTGCCGTATTTTCATTACCGGCACCGTCTGTAGCGGTGAATTGAAGCGCAACAGTCGGATCAGCCGATGCCACAGGCACCTCTGCATTAAAGGTGCCGTCTTCAGCAACCGGCACTACCGTACTGCCTACTTTCAGCAGCGTTCCTTTAGTTGTAGTACCAGCAACAGTGATCTTGTTGCCCGAACCGTCGTTAGCCGTTCTTGCTCCGGTCGCCGGCTGGTCAATGTAGAGCACCGGTGCAATAGTATCAACCGTCAGATACAGCATGGTTACCGAAAGATCCTTGGTTGCTGTATTCGTTGCACGCAGCTCTACAGCAAACGGTCCGTCTGTCTGGAACTTGGTCAGCTTCAGCGTCCCCTGGCTTCCGTTAGCCGTATTGCTAAGCGCTACCTTACCGATTGATTCTTCCGCATAGAACGCTTCTACGGTTACATTCTTCTGATCCGAAGTAAACGTCAGTGTCTGCTCCGTTTGCTTGGTAAGCAGATTGATGTAAGCGCCAGTGTTCTCAAGCGTACCTTGACCTGTTACATTCAGCTTAGGCTTAACAGGTACAGGAAGCAGCTTCTTCGCAGCAGCAATCCGGTCTGCATAATGGTAATTCTGGTTCTTGTCATCCGCTTCAGTCGGAACCGTTGCTGCCGACACGCCAATTTCGTATTCATAGCCGACTTCAAGACCGACATACTTGACATCCTTCAGGTCCATTACGGTTCCTTCAAGACTGCCGAGATCCACCTCATCAGTAGTTGAGGTTGCGGACCAGCCGCCGATCAGAATACCCTCATACTTGCCTGTTGAAGCATTCCAGTAAGGGGCAAGCTCCTCTTCAGTGAACAGAATTTCGCCGAAATTGTCATAATCCTTCATTTCGCCGTCCTGCAACCGTTTTGCATCAATAATATAGCTGTGTTCATAGCCGCTGTGTCCGGCTTTCTTCGCGCCCGGTTTGAAGGAAAGGGCAAACAGTCCGTTTCCTGCCGGTTCAACCTTCAGATCGCTTACGTTCTGCGGTGCAAACGGATCGACAATCTCAAACTTTTGCACCGAAGTCTTCGTAGCGAAGGTAGCGCTGGATTTCAGCTCGGCACGCAGATAGTAATTTCCTTGTCTCAGCAGTCCGCGGATATCCTCCGGATTGCCCATCAGGGTTACATTGGTAACATCAATGCTTGTGCTTCCGCTGGTTACTCCGCCGCTGACGCCGCCGTTCTGGCCGACCGGAATATCCTTGGCAATGAGCAGACCGGGATCGCCTGCTTCAAGCACGGGTTCTCCGTTATCCAGTGTCGTTGTTTTCTTGGAAACTGCGTCCTGAGCCAGATACAGATTGATTGTATCTCCTTCGGCTGCATTGGCTACTTTCCAGGAAGCGTTGAACTTGTCCGCATTCGAGTTGTCCTTAGCGAGAACGATATCGTTCAGCTGCGGTGCAGTCGGAACGTTAAGCAGCTTGGTTTTGACCGGAGATACTGCAGTCAGTGTCCATTTGCCGCCATTTACCTTATCTGCTGGAACGATAATATACGCTTTACGCACATCGACCTGGTCTTTGGAGCTGCTGGCCGGAATGTACTGGGTGAATGCATTAGCCGTCGGGTCTGTATTCGTATTATCGAATTTAACCGGGAACGCCTTCCCGCTTCCATCCTTCAGCGTGAATTCCGGACGATCCTTAGACTCATATTCCATTTCGATAACCGCATTACCGGTTACATTATCCATTGGAATCTCATGCACTCTGCCGCTGTTTTTAACCGTGATGCCGCCTACGCTGACGTTCAATGAACCATTCTCAACGTAATCCACACCTTCAGCAACTTCGCGGTATACAATTTCCTGATTCTCCTGCTCAGCTGCCGGAACAGCCGCCTCAGAGGTTGCTAATGTCTCTACACCTTGTCCGATAACCATCAGGCGCGGTCCGAGCTCAGGGTCATCTACAACCAGATGAATAACACCATCCGGCAGCTGGTCTGTCGAGGTTCCGAATTCAACCCCGCCGCCCCAGTAATATGTGATTCCGAGCGAGATCAGCAGAATGCCGATACTGCCCCATACCTTATCATTGTTGACTCCGAGGAACATGCTGGAAAGCGGCATACCGCCGACAATCGGCACACTGTTCGGAATTTGGATTTTGGAGCCGATATAGCCCTCGAAATCTGTACGGTTCTTCTCCAGGTTCTGTCCGACGAAGATTCCCGCCTTACCGATAATGATATCCCAGCCGCCGATATCCATCTCAGCCTGAACGCGCACGAACCATGGGGTTACCCACTGGGCTTCAAGCAGCGCCTTGGTCAGCATCGGCAGCTTATCATCATCCTCCGGCTCTGCCATCGTGGAGAAGTCCATCTTGCCTTCTACTTTAAGTCCGGTCCGTTTAACCGTAAGATCGACATCTCCGAAGAAATACGCCGGAGCCATCCCGAATCTCAGGCTTACACCAGCTGATACAGTCAGCGGGAACGGGTCATCCTTGCTTCCGCCCGCAATGGTATCGGCAAGCTCACGGACCGCGCCGCGAATTCCTGTCAGATACGTAGCACCCGTGATCAGAATACCCGGGGAAGGAAGTCCTGCTCCGAAGGCAATAACATCCGGGAGGATACGGCCGTCTCTGACCTTCTTCAGTGACAGCTCAACGGACACTTCGAGCATGTTCTTAAGCTGGGCATCGAATGCCAGTCCATACTGGTTCTCTACCGGCTCTCCGCCGATCTCCTGAACAAAGTGGGTTACTGTAATTTCACCGCTTGGACTCTTAGGCCCGTCGTCATCTTTTTTCTTGGCGCCTTCCTTCTTAGGTCCGAACAAACCGACCGATTCGCCCAAGTCGAATTTAAGTGCCGCATCAATGCCGACAAAACCTTTATCGTTAAATACGACGTTATTGATTTCTGCATTAATAATCTTCATTGACAGGGAGCCGCCGAAGGAAATCCCGCCTTCTCTTAACATAAAGTCATTAAAAGAAAGTCCGAATCCGTCAATTGAGAAGCTCGGTGCTGCGAACAGCGACTGTCTGTTGAAATATACATCCTCGATCATAACCTGGCGCAGCGGATTCAATCTGTCGCCTACGCCGCCGACGGCCCATTTCAGGCTGCCGTTCTGGGTATCATCTTCAGGGTTCGTATTCTCTTCTTCTTCTTCATCCTCATCATCTTCAATGCCAGCGGACGGCATATTAAAATTCTCGTCGCCCAGCGATTTGTTGAAGCCGTTGAAGAAGTCCAGCGTCCATTCCCCTTTGTGGAAAATAAAGCCGCTGCTGGCAACGCTCAGCGTTCCATCCCCTTTAATAAAAAGGGTATCCAGGAACGGCATGTCATCTGACTGGGTCTGTCCGAAGATATTCAGCTTGCCGCGGACAAACGCCAGATCCTTACCTGTATAAGCTACAGCATCATTTATAATGGCCGGTTCAGTCTTTGTATCTACAATAACCTGTTCATCGGCTTTGGAGCCGACCTGCTTGATCATCCCGCGGATCACTACAACGACTTCGCGGTCAATTTCTTCATCCTCTGCTTCAGCCTCGAATGCCTCCAGGTCTTCTTCAGAATCAAATAATTGATAGTTGTAAAGCGGTGTTTCTTCCAGCGCTTCATCATCCATAAATTCACTCAGTTCAAATTCAGGATCAACGGCCTTACTGGCCATTCCGATAACCGCTTTGGTCTTCTTGTATTCTGTTACTGCATTATAGAGGAATGCTCCGTCTTTAAACGGCTCATTCGGGAAAAGGCTGTTCAGATCGTCGAGCAGATCTCCGCTTACAGACGAACCGTTCGCGATACCGCTGACGTCCACCAGCTGCTTGTACACGACCATAATGCCGGCTTCGCGGATACGCGATTCGTCATTGTCGGATACAAGGATGGTCTGTTCCGTGGTGATGTCATACATGGAGGCAATTTCCTCATCGCCGCCGGCATCACCCTTATAGTCAATCTCCACCTGATACTCACCGAGCGGCAGCTCTGGTCCGAGATCAGCTTCAATTACATTGCCGGCCTCGTCAACCATATCCCCGCCGCGGTAGGTTATACGCATATCACCGGACATTCCGTCATCCGTTGGCTGCATAACGACGGCGTCCTGGACATTAATTTTATAACGTTCTCCGGTCACGGTCTCCTTCAGATACAGATCGAAGTTAGCCGCTGTCGTATCGTTACCGGTGTTGTAGGCTTCGATATTCGACAGGTTGACTGTCATATACTTCACGTCCGTGCTGTACAGCTCATCCGGTGACATTCCGTATACATAAGTCGGAGTCGCTTCTCCCACCGGCGGCAGCAGAATGAAATTCGATTTGCTCGATTCATACTGTGCCTTGATGCTCTCATCCGCGATCCCTTCAATTTCACTCTGGGTCTCCGGACTGCTGGCGGTAAGCATATATTCCCGCGTTACCGGCCAAGGTCTGCCTTTGGCCTTCACCTTGAATGAAGCTGCAATCGTATCACCCGGCTTGTACTTCGGCTGAATACCCTGCTCCGCTTCTTCAGGCGTTGCCGATTTCTTGAATTCCAGCGTCCGGCTTCGCGTATTCTCAATAACCGCATTGCCGTTGGCATCTCTTACAACTGCCCCTTTACTGTCAAGCTTGACGAAATCAAGTCCGCTTTCCAGCTCCAGCTTCACATTAATCTTGGAATGCTCCATATTGAATGCGGCCAGATTTTCCACCTCAGCGGTGATATCAAAAATGCCTTCGTCGCGGTAAGCACTGTTATCTTCAAGCGTAGCCAGCTGTTGAATCTGGTCTACAAATCGGACAGAGAATACTTTGTCCGGGGCAATGATTTCCCCGAGGCCGTATACTGTCTCGAAGCTCTGGAAGCCTCCGGCTGCAATTTTGTCCGGGTTCCAGTAAAAGGCGACTGCAGAGTCGGCGCTTCCGTAATCATTGGTGTCACGGGTGAAATCCAGATTCGGATTCACCTTGTAATCCCATTTTGTATTAGCCAGACCGTTCCAGTGGCCGACAATCATCTCATCCACAATATTGATATTCTGCTCGGCAATATTGTTGAAGCCGTAGGCGACAACATTCGTCGCCTGCGGATTGGTCAGGTCCAGCTTATCACGCATAACCCAGTAGGAAGGAAGCTTGTAAAGGGCTGCGTCCTCTTCAGGAATGCCCGCTGCCCGCGGGTCATGTGTAAGTTTTCTTTCAACCATCAGCGGAGCCTGGTAAGCTGTACCGATCTGGAACAAGGGTCCGTCATTGGCTCCGACCATAGTATCCAGCAGGATCCGGCTGCCGACTTCTACGACAGCACCGCTTTTGTTATTGACTTCATAGCGGATATTGATATTTCCGGAATTCACCTTATCCGTGCTGTCAGTGTAGAGCATGAGAATCTGCTTGATCTCTACGCCCTTAATTTTCCACAGCATTTCAAGCTGCTTGGTTCCGTTAGAGTTTTCCACAACCTTTGGTGCTGTTGTTTCGGAATAAAAACTGCTGTCGAACTTATATTTGTTACCGTAGATATAATCTGTCCCATCAATCCGGAACGTCGTAAACGACGTTTCCGGATCATCTCCCTGGAACAGCAGATTGGTATTCTGGTCCTTTTTGCGTATGGGCTGGCCATCCACTGTACGGACACCGTAACGGCCCGTAGCGTTATCCACAGTGACTTTAATGAAGTCATTGGTAATCGTGGTTGTATTCGTTGCCTTAGCCGCATCCGCCAGGGCATGCAGGCTCTCTGATGTAGACAGGAATACCATCACAAAGGAGAGCATCATCGCACACGTTTTTTTAAGCAGCTTCACCTATAGTCCCCCTGTTCATAGTTCTTTCTAGTTCGTGCTGCTGACGAAGAAGGTCGCATACTCACGGTCGCGCTCCTGCGTTCTCACGATAATTGTGTACCAGCCGGCTTTCGGGAAAGTAACCTTGTACTGTCCGCTTACCAGCTGATCATAGGTGATTTTGGTAGCGATAGATTTCATTTGCCCTTCGCGGTAGAGACCTGACTGATACATCAGATCAAACGTACCCCACTCGTTCACTTTGTCAGTGCCTGAGACCTTCATAGTGTTGTAGCCGCTGATTTTGAAGGTAATGGTATTGCTGCTGAACAATGCGGATTCTCCGGAGGATGCTGAAATCAGGGTATCATTCCCGAAAATAAGCAGCCCGCCGTCTTTGACTACAATGACATCCTGCGTTGCAACCGTCTTGTTGCCCACCTGGTCAGTAGCAGTATAAGTAACCTGCTGGCGTCCAAGCTTAGTCAGATCAAGACCGGCAGCCTCAACCTTCACATTCGCTGCCGACGATACATTATCGGAGACCGTGTAGCCGCCGAGATCAACGGCAAAGTTGAAATTCTGCTTGTTCTGGGCGATGCCGACAGCACTCTTTTTCAATGTCAGCTCAGGTGCGGTGTTATCCAGACCTTTTACCGTAACCGGAATCTTGCTCGAATTGCCGAGCAGATCGGAGATCGTCATTACGGTTGAACCGGCACTTTCGAATTCTCTGGAGTAAGTGAACGTGCCGTCAGCCGCGCTGATTTTGTTAGTGTAGCTTGCGCCTGAGCGGATTGGCTTCAGTCCAGAGAACACCATATTCGGCGCTGTCGTCTTACCCGACACTGTCACCTTAACCTTGCCCTGTGCGTATTGTTGTCCGCCGATTGTAATAACCTTGCTGTCAGAAACTGCATTGCCTGCAGCATCAACGAATGTATAAGTGATTTTGTCCGCATCCGGTGCTGTGTTCAGGATATTGGTTACGGTCTCTTTGACAACTGTCGTATTACCGAACTGGTCAGCTACAGTAAAGGAAGCTACACCGTTCTCTTTCAGGGATACAGTCTGGTTCTGGCTCGTAATAAAGATCTGCTTCGCCGAATTATCCGCCTTTTGCACTTCAAGCGTTACTCCGGAAGAGAGCACCACATTGCCGTTGCCATCCTCAATTGTGCCGAACACCTTGCTGCCGTCAGCCCCGTATTGATAGGAGCGGACAATTTTCACTTTAGGTGCTTCCTTGTCAATATTGTTCACTGTAGCTACCGCTGTGCCTGTGTTACCTGCGGCATCCTTGAATTCAAAGGTGAACGAGCCGTTTTCCTTAAAGGTATACGAGCTCTTGCCGTTGTTGTTCGTAATAATAATCGGCTCTGAAGGGTCAACCAGCAGTGCCGTTACATTGCTGTTCGTCAGTGCTGTGAACGGATATTCCACGGTAGCCATAGGCACCGTACCATCCACATTCTTAACCACGATGTACAGGGTGTCTGTACGCTCAGCATCATTAAGGTCAATGAGATCAAAGCTGTAGAAGCCGTTTTCCTTGACATTAAAGGTGTTGCCTGTGCGTGTCGGTACAGTCGGATTCACCTTGCCGACAATGACTTTTACGCCTGGAGGGGCTGCCACCTCAATGTTCGCACCAATCGTCGCATTCACCGGACTCGTGGTGTTCATGCTGGCCAGAGCATAAACCGGAGCATCTTCCGGCATCTGGGCCGGTAACTTCAGCTTGGCTGCGTCACTGATTTTGCCGCCCGGTGTTCTGTATTTCACCATCACTTCCAGGAAAGCAGGATTACCTGTCGGAACCTTAACCGATACAAAGTTGGTGTAAGGCTTCCAGTTCACCCAGCTGCTGCCGTTATCCGGTGAAATCGAATATTCATAGCCGGCTTTATCTTCTGTGTCGAGGCTCAGCTTCACAATGGCCGTATAGCCGTCTTCTGCATCACCCGACAGATACAGGAGTGCCGATTCGGCATCTGCCGGAGGGGCTTCCTCATCTCCGCTGGCCGAAACCTTAAAGCTGTCAGGAGTATGCACGATTACACTGTTGCCTGCTCCGTCAATAGACAGCACATACAAGGTATAATCAGCCACTTCACCCGGCTTCAGATCCTTACCGGTAATTTCAACAGCTCCGCCGACCGGAAGAGCCGTCCAGCCCGTTGAAGCCATATCCGGTGCAGCTTCAGCCGCTTTGACCCACTGATACTTGGTGATTGCGCCTGTCTTGCTGAACAGCTCAGATACGGTAACATTCAGCGTCTGCTTAGGCAGCGGGTAGTTAACACCGTTCTTGCTGAAGGTTACCAGTGAAGGCTCGTTATCAAAATAATAGGCTTTGGAGTAGTAATACGCCTTATCGCCTTGCTTCACAATTAAATGCACATACTGTACACCGTTCTTGGTTGTGTCGGCCGGAATCAGATAAGTGAGCTTCTCCGGCTCTTCTGCAGCCAGCAGCATGGCTGCCTGATCGGTATCTTCTGCCGGCTTGGCATCCGCTGAAGGTGCAGCAGATGCTTGAGAACCACTTTCCGGTGCCGCTGTTGCTGCCGGTGATGCTGAAGCTTCCGGCTCAGGTGTTGCTTCCAGTGTGTTGACAGCTACCTGCTTAAAGCTGCCTGCATTCAGGAGACCGGCAGACAGCAGCTTCATCATTGCTGCCGGTCCGACCGCTGCACCGATCACAGGTTCAATTGCCGGATCTGCTGCAGGTGTTGGTGCCGGAGTGATTTCAGGGCCGCTGCTCTCCACCGGTGCTGGAGTCGGTGCCGGTGTTGCTGCTGCGCCGCCGTTGACGGCTTCCGGTGAAGGAGACGGTAATGCTTCAAGAAGCGATTTTTTACCCGTCACTTCTGCCGGCTCAAGTGCCGTAAATTCGCTGTCGCCAGCCGGATGATTGGAGCTGCCGGTAATGGCATATCCGACGAAATCCGGTGTAATGCCACCGATGCTGAACATAACATCATGGCTCTGCACATAATTCGCATTGGCTTCCGGCGAGAAGGCAGCCGGCATGCTGTCCTGTGAATTAACAGTGACCGTCTTGTCGTAAGCTACATTCGTAGTTTCATTCCCGGCTTTGTCAGCCGCCTTTAGATAGAGCCAGTAGCTGCCATCCTCAAAAACATCTTCGTAAGTGGATTGGGTTACTGTTGTGCCATTGTAGTTAGCAGGCTTCCAGTCCACATCCGCCGGCTGATTGCCGTCCTTAACCCACTGATACTTCACGGTATCGATTCCGCTGTGCGGATCAGATACAAGGGCTGTAATCTCAACACTGTTGGAGTTGTCGTTGCTTGGAGTCCCGTTAGCAATGACAGGAACCTGATTGTCCAGCTTCAGGATACCCACGTTATGCGTCCAGTTGGAGTCAGCCTTCTTGAAGTAGTCCAGCTTCCATACATTCGTGTCCCCGTATTGTCCTACAGCAACCAGTGCCTTGTTGTCGGCATATAGGATCTTCTCATCTTCATTCCCTGGTGCTTCTGCAAGCCATGCCTTGTACTGCTCATCATGTTCTCTGACATATTGCTGCTTCAGCTCATACTGCTTAAGCTCACGCGCTGAATCCCACGTCATGTCTGCAGTCCATGTGTGCAGGTACCATTCTCCGCTGTTCTCGGAAGTAAAGGCTTCTGCCGGAGGTGCCAGCAGGTTCGTCTTGTTATTGGCAACCTGGAGCTTAATATCATGGAACTTGTCCGGATACAGCTCCTCGGAAGGCTGCTTCGCAGATAGTGCATACCGTTTAAGCGCGGCATAGTTGTCTTCCGGTACGGAAGCGAACGGGTCTGCCGGATTCTGGCTCCACAGGTAGTACACCAGGCCGACTGACGGTGAAGCCGAGCCGGTCATATTCGAAGGGCGGTAAATCCCCCGGCTTGGTCTGTCAAGGCCGCGGTCTGCAGCTATCGGATCAAGGGAAGGCACCTTTACTGCCGGATCATTGGCATCAATCGTTACTTTTCCTTTTTTCTGATAAGTGGTGTTGCTGCCCCCGCCGGTTTCATAGCGGTAGCCGATGATCGGCAGCGTGTTGTCGATGGACAGGTTCGCCCAGTCGATCTTGGAGTTCACCAGCGACGTATCGCCGTCCACATGCTCGCCGTCATAGTTAGCCGGCTGGAACAGCAGGTTGCCTGCATAGTCCTGTATAACGTTAATGTCCGTGTTATCGCCCTTAGCATCATTGGAGAGCGCAATTACCTTAAGCAGCGGCGCTTCTACAGCAGTACCGCCAGGCACGGTCATCCGGAACGTCCAGTTCTTTGTATTGGAACCGCCGGTGTAGTAAGCCTTCATGCCGTTGTTGAAGCGCAGGAAGGTCTGAGCCGTAGTCCAGCCTTTTTTCACAACAGCTTCTTCGGTCATTTGCACCGTAAAATCAATAATATCGCCTTCATTGAGTGTTACCCCGGTCAGAATCTCCGGCTGGATGCCGTTACCGACCTTGGTATACTTCGGCCGCACCGCATCGACAATGACCCGGTAGCCGCCGCTCTTATAGTTGAACGGGTCAACGGTTCTGCCCTGAACATTCGGCAAGCTCGCTGTGCTGCCGGCATTCGGGAAGCTGATCGTTGCCATGTTACCCGCCGCATCCGCTAGTCCGGCTGCTGTGAATTTCTCCTGCATGGTCTGTTCCATTGGCGGATTGTTCGGGGTTGTCCCTGCAATCTTCGGCTCCACCGGAAGGTTTCCGCTCTGGGAGTACTCGTTCGGGCTGTAGGAGAAGGCGATCGAATTATGCAGCGTACTCAGATTGGAGGAGCTGTAAGTGATGTTCTCCAGATACTGCTGCTGGCCTGCTCCCGGAAGTCCTGTACCCGCCGGATTCACAAACAACGGATGACGGAGGAAGAAGTCAGAGTTGCTTGCCACCAGAGAGGTCGGCAGAACGGGCTCTGTGAAATTGTAGGCGACCGTAACATTTTCGCTCTTTTTCACATATAGCTCGGTTTGGTTAATCGTTGTATTCTCACGGGTTGCACCGTTGCCGGTGAAGGTGTAGTTGTTCAGGACCGGGCGCTGCATGTCCTCGAAATTGAGGTAAAAGCCGCGTACGCCTGCTGCTTCACCGTCATCATCGCCTTCACCATAGACCCATATGTTAATGACAGAATTGGGCTTGATGACAGCTGAGGCGGACTTGTTATAAACCTGGCTGCTCCCGGTTCTTTCATTAATAAGCGTTGTTCCGTCAATACTAATTCTTATGGCCGATTGACGTGTCCACAAGAATCCGGAGTGACGTCTTAGAACCGCGAACCCGGTCTTCATCTCGGCATGTCCGCTCTTGGCCATCTCGCGCAAAATCGGATTATCCGCTACACGGACCTCGAATTGAACGGTCGCTTCATTATCGTTAACCCCGGCAAAAATATTTCCGCCCGCCCAGTCATATTGGGCATCCTTGTCGGTTTCAGTCTGTCTGAACCCTTCAACCTGATTATTGTAGAAGTTAATAAATGTATTGGTGGCACTGTAGGACAGATTTCCTATACGCGCACCGCTCTTAAAGACCACTTCAATGTCCTTTGCCGCAGCCTGCACTCGCCCTGTCCACACATCGGGTATCAAAGACAGCAGCATAATAATCGTTAGACTTAATGCGGTGTATTTCTTCGCTTTCCTGCTCATCAGCAATTCGATGCTCCCCCTTATTGTTTCATCATTCTCCGTCCGCCGTCCTACAAGAATTGTTTGTGTTTAGTCTTATATACCTTGTGTCTGCACGCTCTCTCCTTTCGGCTCCCTTACGACGGACAAGAATGATTAATTACTAAATACCTATTTTTTCATATCTGAAGTCCATTCTAGCAGGCGGCTCTAAACAAACTCTTAACAAATCTCGACAAAATGCTGTTTCAGAGGGGTACAAAGGGGGTAATCTGAATAAAACTTCGTATTTTTTTCGCTTTTATTGAATTTTTTTTATTTTTTTCGACTATTGCACTCAGAAAATTGTCGAATACGACTATAGAAAACAAAAAAAGCCCGGACAGTAATTATTGTCCAAGCTTGAAGCTCTTGCCTCTATTTAAATGTACCCACACTATCAATCATCGCCGCAGACAGAATAAAAGACAGCGCCAGCCCCACACTGATTCGCACATAATCTCCTCCGGTTACCGGCTCCCACTTTTTTATTAAGAATACAATCATCAGCACGAAGATCAGCATAACCGGAATTCCGGCACCCAGCAGCAGAGCAGCTTCCATCAGATCAAGCCCCTGCCGAAAATGCCCTGTTGCCCCGTACAGAAACCAGCTGACCGCAAACCCGCAGAACAGAATCCATCCGCTTAACATAATTCTAAACCAGACTATCATTTATGCCCCCTAATGAATATGAAAAAATCCGAATATCCGTTTTTCTACCAGTGTTCAAATATCGCGATGCAAAATAATCTACCACAAGCCTCTGAACAATCTCTGAAACTCTTTAATTTTTTCTCCCCGCAAAAAAAGCCAACCGCACCGGCTGGCTCCCGCTCTACACTCTATATAAAGGTTACTTCGTTACCGCACTCCGGTTAATCGCCTTGCCCACCTGCTCCAGGATGGCAGACATCGAATCAGGGTCTTTTACATCATAATCGTCGATATTCAGGCGCAGCACCGGGCAGGCGCTGAATTCATTGATCCACTGGGAATAACGTCCGTGCATATGCTCCCAGTAGGAGACATCAGTCTGGATCTCCATCTCGCGGCCGCGTTCATTGATCCTGGTGAGGATCGACGGCAGGCTGCCTTCAATATAGATAAGCACGTCAGGATGCGGAAAATACGGCGTCATCACCATAGCCTCATACAGGCTGGTATACGTGTCATAGTCGGTCTTGGACATAGTCCCCTGATCGGCATGCATTTTGGCAAAAATCCCGGTGTCCTCATAGATCGAACGGTCCTGCACAAACCCGCCGCCCAGCTCGAACATCTTCTTCTGCTCCTTGAACCGTTCCGCCAGGAAATAAATCTGCAGATGGAAGCTCCATCTTTCAAAATCATGATAAAACTTCTCCAGATAAGGGTTATGGTCCACCTGCTCCAGCGAGGTCTGGAAGTTCAGGCGCTGCGCCAGCGCTCCGGTCAGTGTCGATTTGCCGACGCCCACCGTTCCGGCTACTGTAATAATGGCGTTGTCCGGGATGTTATATGTGTTCATTTCATAAGCTCCTTTAATTGTGCGGCGATTGCACGGTAGTCTTCCTGGTTCTCCACAAAATCAACCTTATTCCCGTCTATCGTCACGATAACGGTCGACGGCTCACGGACGGCCAGTTGGGCCATAGCATCGTCATAATCTTCGATCAGCTGCTGCAGGTAGACTTGGGAGATTTCTTCCTCAAACGCCCGGGCACGCTTCGCAATTCTCTTCAGCAGGGTATCCAGATCCGCTCTGATATACAGAATAATATCCGGCTTCGGCAGATCATCGGTAAGCACGTGGTAAATCTCACGGTATTTGTCCCGCTTCGTGCCTTTGAGTGTCCGTTCGCTAAAAATCAGATTTTTATAAATATGATAATCCGAGATGACCGGCTTTCCTTTCTGTATGTACTCGGTCACGGTATCTTCAAGCTGCTTGTAGCGGTTGCAGAGAAAGAACATTTCGAGCTGGAAGCTCCAGTCGTCCATATTCTGATAGAACTTGTCCAGAAACGGATTCTCCTCCACAATTTCTTTGACGACCGGGAGCCCCAGCTCTTCGGCCAGCATCGTAGTCAGTGTAGTCTTTCCGGCCCCGATCGGGCCCTCTACTGCAATAAAAGGTGCATGTTTCATTAACGCTGATTTCCTCCTCAGATACGGACAAAACTAAAAAAACAGACTAAGATATTGTATCACAGGTCAGCCGACAATGAGCGACATTTTTCCGCAGAAACTTTTTATACGGAAAGCGCGTCTAAATGTAAGTTAATGGAATTCGTTGATGATAGGATGACTATGAGAAAGAGTCCGCCGTTCTTCACTGCCCTGCTATGCATCTGTCTTACCGATCAGATTACAATCAGTCCGTTCCTACGCAAATCCCTGAGCTTACAGGTATGCCGATGTACATATCCGGGATCAGACGTTTCAAACTGCTGGCTGAGGGAGTCACCACGATACAGAATACCGGCAGGCATATGATTATGCAAAAGACAGACTGCGCTTTATCAGCAAGCAGCTCGGTGCAGCCGCAGAGTGGTTGCCGCAGGAGGAACGGATCGCGATTACCATGCAATAAGGACGATATATGCAGACTGAAATAAGGGGATCTTACTATGAAAAAATGGACTAAACTGCTCAGCCTGGCGCTAAGCTTAGCTACAGCAGCCGGCATTCCTGTAATCAGCAACGCCGGAGTGGCTGAGGCTGCTGATACTGCAGCCTCAGTTACCACTATCGCCGCTTACGGGCCGGATCATCTGATCAAAAGAGACGGCAGCCTCTGGGTCTGGGGCGACAGCCGCCCGGTTCCGACACGTATACCGGGCCTTACAGAGGTTATGGCTTCCTTCGGTCTTGCCGGGGGCGGAGGGCTTGCTGTTAAGCAGGATCTCTCCGTCTGGCAATGGCAGACGAATGCCAAGACCTCAGCCATGGAGACCGTACAAGTGCCGGAAATGACCGGTCTGACTGATCTTGCAATGGTACAGGGTACGTACCTGGCTAACAACGCAGAAGGTGCGCTCTATCAGGCAGAATTACAGGACAACGGTGGAGGACCAGTCTCTTTCTCCCTTGTTGCGGGGATAGATGGAGTAACGGCTGCCCGAGGCTATAGCGAGGATAATGAGCAGGGCTCCTGGACAAGATTCCTCATCCTCAAGCAGGACGGAACGGTGTGGACCTCAACGGATCAGCTGCGCTCCTTCCAGCCTGTCCAGAAGCTGTGCGGAATCCTGCAGTTGGAGAGCAACTTTGCGCTTGCCGGGGACGGCACAGTCTGGACCTGGCCTATCGAATCGATCTATAATCCGGTTGCCGGCAGCGATGTAATGAATCCCGTACCTGTAACCGGACTGAAGGATATCCGTATCCTTCATGATAACGGGCGCAGCACGCTCGCCATCGACCATAACGCCGGCCTCTGGTTCCGGGGAATGACCATTACCGGCAGCTCCGACGGCACGGCCTTCCATGAGCAGGCGCTACCGCTGCATTTTAGCGGAATCTGGAATGTAACGGATGCTTATATTATGGAACGTTCTATAATCGCTTTAACATCCGACGGCAAGGTATACACGGCCTCCATCGGAGAAGAGACTATTAACGCAGATGCAGTGTTCACATTACTGGCTTCCAATATAACCTCCATTGAGAGCGGCGGACGCCACGTTATTATGCAAAAAAGTGACGGAACCCTCTGGGGGTGGGGCGTCAACAAAAATGCCCAGCTCGGCTACGCTAACTATGATTTCAGCTTTGACCAGCCGGTGCCGATGCAAAAGCCTGTTTCCCTCACCTTAAACGGAGAGACGGTTAATCTGACGAACGGTGTAATCACCCGCGGCGGCCAGGACTTTGTTCCTTTACGCTCACTATTCGATAAGCTGGGAGCTATCGTCGCCTATAAGGAGAATCATACAACCATACCAACCAGTAACGGAGGCACAGCTTCCAAGGTGGACAAAATAGTAACCATCACCCGAGCCGCCGCGAGTAAGCCTTCACTCTCTATCTCCATAAATACCGTAAGCGGCGAGACAACGGTCAACGATACAGCAGTAGCCCTTGCTACGCCTCCGTTCATCGTGAATGGTACCCTCTATCTGCCGTTGCGCTTTATCAGCGAGCAGCTCGGCGCCACCGTCAGCTGGCTGCCGCAGCAGGAGGAGATTGCGATTAGTATGAAGTGAGGCAGCCTTGCTCTATGTAGCTATAGTGCATTTAAAGTGGATCTAAACAAAAATGTCTCCATCCAGAACAGCCCCGTGTCCCGCCTAATAGGCGGTGATACGGGGCTGTTTTTTTCATCCTTTATGTGCAATAGGCTTCAAGGAAGTGCTATAACTGCACTCTCTGCAACTATCCGGCGCAAAAAGAGTCCATCTCTCATTTTAACTGCAGTCTGTGCAATTAAAAATCCCCATTTTGCTTCTCAGAGCCGATATTGGTGCATTTAGTTGTATAAAGTGCAGCTAAAGCCGCGGTGACAGCAAAAATGAGCATAATAAGTGTACAAAGTGCAGCTATCCACATCCACTATCTTCTTTCCATGGAAAAGCAAAAAAGCGCCCCGCAAGCCAACTCCAGCCGGCTTGCAGGGCACTCTAATATAAAAAAGAATTAAGACAAACGGCCGCTGAAGTCACTGTATTCAAACTCGCGGATGATCTTCAGGCCTTCTTCATCATTGTATGAAGCAATAGCCGGCAGGTTCACGCCGTTGAACATATGGTTCTTCACCATGGAATAGATCGCCATGTCGAGGAAAACCAGCTTATCACCGTATTTCAGCGGTTCAGGGAAGGAATAATCCCCGATAATGTCGCCGGCCAGGCAGGTCATGCCGCCGAGCCTGTACGTGTACGGATATTCTCCAGGCTGCCCGGAGCCGATGATGTTCGGCCGGTATGGCATAGCGAGCACGTCGGGCATATGGCATTCAGCCGAAGTGTCGAGAATGGCAATGTCCATGCCGTTATGCATCGTATCCAGTACGGTAGCTACAAGGTACCCGGTATTCAGCGCAACCGCTTCGCCCGGCTCCAGGTAGATCTGTACATTATAGGTTTCTTTCATATGAAGGATACACTTGATCAGTGTCTCCAGGTCATAATCTTCACGGGTAATATGATGGCCGCCGCCGAAGTTGAGCCATTTCATGCCGTGCAGATACTGCCCGAACTTCTCTTCTACAACCTTGAGTGTGCGCTCAAGAGTGTCGGAGTTCTGCTCACACATCGTGTGGAAATGCAGCCCATCAATGCCGTCAAGCTCTTCCGGACGGAAGTTCGGCAGGGTTACACCCATACGTGAGTAGTTGAAGCAAGGGTCGTACAGCGGCACTTCAATCTCAGAGTATTCCGGATTGACACGGATACCGCAGCTGATTGGCTTGCCGGCATTCTGTACGCGGTCCTTGAACCGGCTCCACTGGTCAAACGAGTTGAACACAATGTGGTCGGTATAGCCAAGCAGCTCGGTGAACTCACGGTCCATGTAGGCCGGTGCATAGACATGCACTTCCTTGCCCATCTCCTCGAAGCCCAGACGGGCTTCGAACAGGGAGCTGGAGGTTACACCATGCAGATACTTGCCGACCAGCGGGTACAGTGCATGCATGGAGAAGCCTTTTTGCGCGAGAAGGATCTTCGCTCCGGTGCGCTCCTGAACGTAGTTAAGGGTCTCCAGGTTCTTCTTGAGCAGCCGCTCATCAACAAGATAGGCAGGTGACGGCAGTGTGCTGATGTCGATATCGATCTCTTTCATTGCCTTACGCCCTAGTCCAGCAGCGTTGGCGAGAAATCTTCTTGCCAAGGCAGACCGTGTTTGTTAAGAGCATCCATGAACGGGTCTGGATCGAACTCTTCGATGTTGTGCACGCCCGGCTTGTTCCAGATGCCCTTGATAATCATCATAGCCCCGATCATGGCAGGAACACCGGTTGTGTAGGAGATAGCCTGGGAGCCCACTTCTCTGTAGCATTCTTCATGATCACAGACATTGTAGACATAATATGTTTTTGGCTGGCCGTCTTTCGTACCCTGAATGATACAGCCGATGTTGGTTTTACCTTTGGTTCTTGGTCCAAGGGAAGCCGGGTCAGGCAGAATCGCCTTCAGGAACTGCAAAGGAATGATCTCTTTGCCTTCATACACAATCGGCTCAATTGAAGTCATACCGACATTCTCAAGCACCTTCAGGTGAGTCAGATAGTTCTGCGAGAAAGTCATCCAGAAGCGGATTTTCTTTACGCCTTTAATATTAACAGCCAGGGATTCCAGCTCTTCATGGTACAGCAGGTAAATATCCTTAGGGCCGATCTCCGGGAGATCGTAGACTTTCTTCTCGGACAGCGGAGCTGTTTCAATCCACTCACCGTTCTCGAAATAACGTCCGTTAGCAGTAATTTCGCGGATATTGATCTCTGGATTGAAGTTGGTGGCAAACGGGTAACCGTGGTCGCCGGCGTTCGCATCAACGATATCAATCGTGTGAATTTCGTCAAAATAATGCTTCTGGGCATACGCAGTGAACACACCGGTTACGCCAGGGTCAAAGCCGCTGCCCAAGAGTGCTGTAATACCGGCCTTCTCAAATCTTTCCTTGTACGCCCACTGCCAGGAATACTCGAATTTTGCAGTATCCTGCGGTTCGTAGTTAGCTGTATCTACATAATGCACTCCGGTAGCCAGGCAAGCATCCATGATCGTCAGATCCTGGTATGGGAGAGCCACATTAATCACGACATCCGGCTGGAAGCTCTTGATCAGTTCAATAACCTCTTCCGTGTTGTCCGCATCAAGCTGAGCCGTAGAAATCTTCGTCTGGCCGCCATCCAGTTTCTCCTTAAGAGCATCGCATTTCGACACCGTACGGCTGGCAATACAGATCTCTTCGAATACATCCGGGTTCTGGCAGCATTTATGAACAACAACGCTTGCTACACCGCCAGCGCCAATAATTAACGCTTTTCCCACAATTAATAACCCCCTAAATTTGCTTAAGTTATTAGTTATTAGCCTTGCTGCTCTGGATCCGTTTCGTTGTCAGTCGTTTCGTTTCATCAAGCTTGGGCAGGCTACATCCTATGAAAAATCAACAAGGCTGATTATACAGAAACATTCTCAACAAATCAATAAAAAACGACAAAAATTGATACATAGTCTGTAAAATCTCGCAATTATCCCGTTAATACTCCTGAACACATGTAAATGCGCGCTTATGCTTCGTTTTCCTGAGTTTTTATAAACATATCCTCTCAGAAGCAGCAGCTTGTCATACCATCATATTAGGCAAGAAGGACAACTAGGCTATTGTATCACAGCAGCGCCTTTCTTCATACGAAATTATTTCAAAATCAAACTACAGGCTCACCTCCGGCATCCAGGCGCACTAGTTATCTTTACCCGTTTTGGCTGTCCGTTAACGGCTTCTTGCTCCGCTGTCCGCGCTAGAGTCCGCCTGTCTAAGCGGATTTAGTTAGGCATAGTATGTGTAACAGCAGGAATCCGATTCCTCCATATGCTACAAAAAAAGCTCAAACGCGCTGTTCCCAGCCGCTTGAGCCACCCTGCAGGATCACTTATCTTACCCGTGCCTTGAACAGCAGCAGGATAAAGTAAGGGACCCCGATAATAGAAATTACAATGCCGACCGGCAGCTGAGCCGGGGCGAATACAGTCTTGCCGATAAAGTCAGCCAGCACGACCATTAGCATGCCAATCATCCCGCATAACGGAATAATGTATCTATAGGTGTTGCCGATCAGGCGCCTTGCAATATGCGGGGCAATCAGCCCCACAAACCCGATGCTGCCCGACACAGATACACAGGCACTGACCAGCCCGACGCAGCATAACAGCAGAATCTGCCTTTCCCTGCCGGTTGCAACGCCGACGCCCTTCACGCTTACTTCATGAAGCTGCATCAGATCCAGCACTGCGCCTCTCCGCCATATTATTGGCGTTAGGATGACCAGCCAGGGCAGCGTGGACATTATCTGCCGCCAGTTCGCATTACTGATGCTTCCGGAAAGCCATACGGTTGCCATTTCAAAGTTCTGCGGGTCCATCTTGAGTGAGATATACAGCGTAACCGCCCCGAATCCTGATGCCAGTGCGATCCCCACCAGAATCAGCTGCTGCGGATGGAACTCGCCGTGCGATCTGGCGAACACGAACAGCAGGATAACCGCGATCAGTCCTCCGATGAATCCGAACATCGGCATGGACAGCACCGACAGCCAGGCCGGTGCCTGCATGGTGCCTGCTGTAAAGAACATGAACAGCACTACGAATGCCCCGGCGGCGGCATGAATACCCAGAATGCCCGGGTCAGCCAGCGTATTGCGCGAGATTCCCTGCAGTACGGCTCCAGCGATGCCTAGCCCGAACCCGACAAGCGCACCGAGGACAATACGCGGCAGTCGGAATTCAAAGATAACCAGATCATAGTCCTCGACCGGATTAATCCGCAGCAGGGTACGGACAACATCCTTAACCGTAAGGTCGAAGGTACCGTTGGTAAGGCTGATATAGACCCCGGCCAGGGTCAGCAGGCCGAACAGCAGGAACAGCAACCAGAATCTGCCCTGTTTGGACTGCGGTGTAAGAGAAGGCTTGCTCATGCCTGGCTGCCCCCTCTCGTCTTCACCAGATAGAGGAAGAACGGCACACCGAAGATTGCGGTAACGACGCCGACCGGCGTTTCGAACGGATAATTGATAAACCGGCTGATCAGGTCACACGCTGCCAGGAACAGCGCCCCGAAGAATGCGGCGAACGGAATGATTTTGCGGTAATCCTGTCCGATCAGCAGCCGTGTAATATGCGGAATAATTAGACCTATGAAGGCGATTTTCCCGGCGATCGCCACCGAGATGCCCGTCAGAAGGACGACGCTCAGCATCGTCAGCCCCTTAACGGCAGTGACCTTGAGCCCAAGCCCCGCTGCCGTTTCTTCACCGAGCGACAGCATGGTAACCGGACGGGACATCAGCATGCCCAGTGTCAGACCGGCAACCGCAAACGGAATCGCCAGCTTGATTACTGCCGGGTCCATCATATGCAGCCGGGCATTATACCAGAAGCTGATATCCTGTGAGACCTGAAAATAAACGGAAAGCGCCTGGGACACTCCGCTGAGAAAGGTGCCGATTATAGTCCCGAGGACAGCCATTGCCAGCGGCGAAGAACCGCCTGGAACCAGCTTGGCGATCCCGAACACCAGCGCTGCACCAAGTGCGGAGCCGGCAAGTGAATACAGAATCATTGTCATTGACGAGGTCCCCGGCAGAAATACCATGCACAGCGTAACCGCGAACACCGAGCCGTCACTGACCCCCATTATGGAGGGCGAGGCCAGGTAATTCCGGGTCATCCCCTGCATTAGCGCACCGGACACTGCCAGAAATGCACCGATCAGCAGTGCGCCGGCAACTCTGGGGATTCGCGAAGTGAGAATAATCTGGTGATCAATATTATCCGGGTCAAAGTGTACAAGCGCGTTCCAGATCGTTATGTAGCTGATATCCTTGGAGCCGTAAAGCACGGACAATACACTAACTAATACAATCAATACAATTCCCAGCACCAGCAGGGAGGCTGCTCTAAATCCGGCTGCTCTTTTCATCTCATCCCACTCTTTTAACGTACTCTAATTATGATAATGATTATCATTACCGATTATAGCGGTACGCCGGCTGGTGCTCCATGGACAAATTACGGAACATGTATGGACGAATGGCTGAGGAATAGATGCCTGGTCTCCCGGATCATACGCAGCTGGGCATAGGCTGACTGTTCACGCCACGGGTCTGAAGCCAGAAAATGTACGCGGTGCCGTTGTACTGCCGGAATCTTCAGCCACTGCAGATCATTCTGCAGCCTGCTCCACTCATTCAGCGTATCACTCTCCCTGCGGATCAGCATCAGCAGGTGATCCGCACCGATAGCTGCAATGTCCTCTGGAGTTACCGGGATGTTGTAGACGCCGCCTCCGCCGGTATAAGCAGGCTGCAGCCGCAGCTCCTGATACAGCATGCTGGCTATACTGCGGCTGCAGTGCAGATAGAGCTTACTGTACAGCATCCGGATGACCACAACAGATTCACTGCCGATCTGCGCATGGAGCTGTTCTCTGGCCTGGCCTGCTTCCCGGTCAAAATGGGCCAGCCATTGCGCTGCCTGCCAGGATTCCCCCAGCCGCTCCGCCAGCTCCAGAAACTGGCTGCGCCAGTCAGCCGGCTCGGAGGACAGATAATGAACCGGCGCAAGCCGCTCCAGTGCCGCCTTTTCTTCCGCCAGCAGCGTGTCCTCAGCCAGAATCAGGTCAGCAGGAACCTGCCGCAGGATCTCCAGATTGGCCTGCCAGTCCTGCTTGCTGCGGTAGGCGCTGATATGGACAGGAATTTCTGTCCGGTAATTCCTGTAGTAGTACTCTGTCCATTTTGGATGCAGAGCCGCCGCGTAAGGCATCAAGTTCAGCGGGAGCAGCTGTCCCAGCAGCGAGGAGGAATAAGCCACCAGCTTACGGCGCCGGCTCTTCATATAAACTGCGGGCGGCACACCGATCATTTTCTTGAATTTGCGGCTGAAATAGAATTCATCCGCATACCCGACCTGGTGGGCGATCTCCCTCAGCTTCGCACCGCTCTCTGCCATCAGGCGTTTGGCCTGCTGCAGCCTTAGCTCAGCGGCGTAATCCAGAGCACTTTTACCGTATTTCCTTTTGAACAGATCATTGAAATATTTAGGGCTGAATTCGGCGGCCTGAGCCAGTGATTGTGCGGTTAAATCCCGGGTGAAATTGTCTTCTATGTACTGCTTCGCCTGTTCCAGCGCATAATTCGTATCCCTTGGCCGCTGCCGTCCGCTCACCCGGATACTGTGCAGCAGCTCCTGAAATGCAATCTGCGCCCGAAAGCTCACTCTCCGCCGCTGCATTTCCTCCTTCTGTGCCAGCTCGCTGCACACTGTCAATATGGACTGCACCGGGATCTGTGCCAGCAGCCCTGACTGCGGAAGCAGCTGCGCATTCTTGAGGGGACGGCTGCCTTCGTCTGCTGCGCCGTACCTGTAGACATTAAAATAAAATATGTACATTTCCAGACTCCCCGACTGCTCCACAGTGCCGAAGGTTTGTCCCGGAATGCACAGACTGACTGAACCGGCTGCCAGCTCCAGCAGGCCGGTGTCAGCCTGAAGCTGTACCGTTCCGCCTGTCACTACAATCAGTGCATAGGTTAATACAAGCTGCTGTGGCAAATGCATCTCGTCTGTACCCTTCACAGCCTGAACGGACAGCAGACGGAAGGCAAGCTCCTCCCAATCCGGCAGCTCCTGCTCCTGACCGTCTCTTATTTCCTCATCCAGCATTTCCAGCTCACCACCATCAGTAACTCTATAAGTCCTTCCAGTATAATTGATAATGATTATCAATGGAATCCTGTATGCACAAAAAAAGACTACTCCTGCGCCTCTTGGCTTAAGAATAGTCTCTTTACGTCCTGTATCTGTCCTTAATGCCCGAATCCGACCCGCGGCCGTTCCCGCTCTTTGGTCTCCAGCGCAACCGCGCGGATAGAGGAAACCGGGATATACAGCAGCTGATACTCCGTCCGGTATTTTACAAAACGTTCATCAAGCTCCTCCAGCACACCTTCTCTAACGCTGGTTCCGTCCAGAAAATGTACCGCCACCTTCTGTCCAATCAGTTCCTGCAGCATGCCCATCAGCTCCTTTTCAATTATAAACTGGAAATTACTTTGTCGATGATGCCGTAGTCCAGCGCCTCATCTGCCGTCAAGAAATAATCGCGGTCCATATCCTTTGCGACTTTGTCAGCCGGCTGGCCGGTACGTTCTGCTGTAATCTGTACGATTTTCTCCCTGATCTGCAGAATCCGCTTGGCACTGATGGCAATATCGCTGGCCTGGCCCTGCGCTCCGCCATGCGGCTGGTGAATCATGATCTCGCTGTTAGGCAGTGCGAACCGTTTGCCGGGAGCCCCGGCCAGCAGCAGCAGTGATCCGAAGGATGCCGCAAATCCCGTGCAGATCGTACTGACCTGCGGTTTGATTACCTGCATCGTATCATAAATACCGAACCCTGCGGTAGTCGACCCGCCGGGACTGTTAATGAACATCTGAATATCCTTCTCCGGGTCCTCTGCCGCCAGAAACAGCAATTGGGCAATGATGCTGTTGGCCAGCTGATCATCTATCGCCGCACCGACAAATACAATCCGGTCCTTCAGCAGGCGTGAATAAATGTCATAGGACCGCTCACCTCTGCCTGTCTGTTCAACTACATACGGGATAACACTCATCCTTCATACCTCCTTAAAGTTGTACTTTGAGTGATATCTTGTAACCGGATGAATGCCGGAAAAGGATACGGTATCCGGCTGAAAAAAAAACGGATTGGCCCCGTATCTTTTATGAGGAGGTATTCGCTTATATAATAGAGGGAACTGAACTTACAGTGAGGATTGCCACAAAGGAGATGACCGCACATGCTAATCCTTGATCAGCACGTTATAACTGTCGGGAAAGCGGATGCTGAGAATCTGCAGCCGCTTCATACGGCCCTGAGCCGCTACTGCCTGTCGCTTACCCGCTCCAGTCATGAGGCCGATGATCTGGTTCAGGACACCTGGACCAAAGCGCTGAGCTACAGCGGATGGCCGGCGAGTCCTAACCGCCAGGCATTGCTGCTGCGGATTGCCAGACATACATGGATTGACAGCCTCCGGCGTAAATCGGCGCATCACCGTGCTATGGAGCGCGGGCTTCAGCCGGAAGATACTCTCACGGAAGAAGAGCAGTCTAGCCTGAGCGAACTCGAAACGGTATTTCATGCCCTGATGAAATCCCTGCCGCCGCTCCAGCTGTCCGTATTTCTGCTGCGCGATGTGCTAGGCTACCCGGCACAGGAAACGGCAGAGCAGCTTAATACCACGGAGGGGGCGGTCAAAGCCGCGCTGTACCGGGCAAGGCAAGCTCTGACAGCTGTGCGCACAGAACTGTCTGCGGACGGGCCGGCCCTGTCCGCAGACAGTGATTTCCGGCTGCTGCTGGCCGCACTGGCCCAAGCTTACGAGCAGGGGCAAGTCCCTGTGATGCTGGAGCTGCTGCGCCGGGAGAAGGCTGCCGGCGTTACAATGGCAACCGGCTTCAGTACCGTTCAAGCCCGCAACCTGTCCGCTCACACCGCTTCCGGATATACCGGAATCCATGGGGGACTGCGGATGGCTGCCTGACAATCTGCTAAGGGGGTTAATCATGAGAAGCATACTTGTACTTGGAGGCACACGGTTTTTCGGCAAACGGCTGGTTCAGCGGCTGCTGGAGGATGAAGATACACAGGTTACTATTTTGACAAGAGGGCAGACAGCAGATGAGTTCGGGGATGCTGTTACACGGCTGAGCGCAGACCGGTCTGACACGGAAGCATTGGCGGCAGCGGTTGGCGGCAGGCACTTTGATGTTGTCTACGACAACATCTGTTACTCACCCGACGATGCTGCGGCAGCGGCCGGGATCTTCGCAGAAACTGCCGGACGGTACATTCTCACCTCCAGCCTGTCAGTCTATGATCCCGGCCCGGAAATACTGGATGAAGCCGATTTTGACCCGGGGAGTTATCCCATCCGGCTGGGCCCGAAGGAGAACTTCAGCTATCAGGAGGGCAAACGGCTGGCCGAAGCTATTCTGCTGAATCAGACGGCCTTCCCGGCAGCGGCAGTGCGGTTTCCGATTGTTCTCGGAACAGATGACTATACGCGCCGGCTGCATTTTCATATCGAGCAGATTACAGCAGGCAGACCCGTTGGCATTCCTGATCCGGAGGCCTTGATCTCCTTTATCCGCTCGGATGAAGCTGCAGAATTTCTGTACCGGCTGGGCTTTTCTTCGCTGACCGGGCCGGTTAACGCCTGCTCAGACGGGGCAATTGCCATCCGGGAGATTATCTCGCTGATTGAGGCAGTCACCGGTAGACAGGCTATTACGCCGCGCCAGGCAGCGGATAAGGATATGTCACCGTTTGGTATTACCGGATCGTGGCATATGAGTACAGCAAAAGCCCGCACCGCGGGCTTCACATTCCTTCCGCTCGGCAGCTGGCTGCCAGAGCTTATCACTGTGCTGCATGCCTCACTCGGCCATCGCCAGTAGCAGGGCTTCATCATCCGCTTCCTTGCTGCTGCGGGCTTCGTCCATATTGAGTACCAGGCCGCTATTGCCGTGAGGCTTGGCGGCTTCTTCGTCCTGTCCAATTTTAAATACATTTATTTCCCGGAACAGCCGCTGTGAAATCTCGCTGATCTCTAGTGCCTGGCTTGCGATAGCGTGAATAGCCTGATCCTGCTGGGTGCTTGCTGCATTCACTTCCTGAACACCTGCCGCCGTCTGCTCGGCTACGGAAGCCACGGAATGAATGGATTCCCCCAGCCGGGAATTAATACGCTGCGTCTCCTCAACCTTGCCGTGAATATGTGTAATCTGCCGGCTGATTCCGGAAATCGAGCTGTCTATCGCCTTGAAGGAGGCCAGGGTTTCAGCAACCTGGGAATCCTGCTGCTCCAGGCTTTTTTTCGTTTCCAGCATTTCTTTCTCAAAGTCCGCCATATTCTCCTGCAGCTCTCCGATAATCCGGCTGATCAGAATCGAAGAATCGCTGGTCTGTACCGACAGGTGGCGGACTTCATCCGCGATCACTGCAAAGCCTTTCCCGGCCGCGCCTGCCCGTGCCGCTTCAATCGCCGCATTCAATGACAGAATGTTCGTCTGCTTGGAGATTTCCGTAATGGAATTTGTAATCCGCGAAATATCACCTGACTGCTCAACCAGCTTCTCCAGCGCTTCATATACTTTACCTACAGAGGAACGTGAGCGCTCTGAAATCCGCTGCAGCTCTCCTACCGTATCAGACCCTTTACGTGCATCAAGATCAGCCATTCCGCTGGCCGCCAGCATTTTGTCAGTATATTCTGTAATCTCAGCCACTTCCCGCTCAAGCTCCCGCAGCAGCACCGCACTTTGTTCAGACTGGACAGCCTGCTGATCCGCCCCTACCGAAATTTCCTGAATCGTTCTGACAATTTCCTGATTTGTATCCGCAGTAACGGTCGACGATTCCTGGAAAGACCGGGAATAATCCGCAAGCGTTGAAGCAACCTGCACCGTCTGGCGCAGCATCTCACGCACACGGGTCACCATGTGGTCAAAATGGAAGCTCAGACGCCCCAGCTCATCATTGTACGGAGAATTGATCTGCTGGCGCAGATCTCCCTCCGCGATATTGCGCAGTGCATGCTGAAGCTTGCCTACCGGCGAAAGGAACGATCTGATCAGCAGCACAGCTAGTACCAGCATAAACAGAACTACCGCACCTGCAGCATAATAGACAATGGAGACGGTACGCTCCAGCAGGGTGAAGGATTCCGCCTGTGCATTGTCTGCATTGTCTGATGCTGCCTTATATAGTGCCGAATTAATCTTAAGCAGCTGCTGATGTACAGCAAGCGCATTTGTATGCAGACCGTCAATCTCCTCAAGCACGGTCAACGGGTCAAGGCTTGTATCCTCCATCGTCTCTACCAGCTTGCCGACATAACCGCTGTACATTTTGAATGCCGACTGCAGCAGCTGCAGATCCTTCCACGCAGAGGTTTCTTTATCGAATTCAATCTCAGCTACAGCTGCTTCAAGCTTCTGCTGCTTGTCCATATACGGCGCTGCCAGCTCCAGGTCACTGGATTCTGCAAGCTCTGTCTCCAGGCTGTTCAGCTCCTGCAGCAGCTGGGTGATGTTCGAAACGGTAATCCTTTTTTCCATCTCCGACTTCTGGCGTTCCATCGACAGCTCTACCTGACTAATTTTCTGCCCCTGAAGCAGCGCTACTCCCAAAAAGATAAATGAAATCGCCGTAAAACTGAGAATCAGCTTCCATTTCATGGATAAATGCAGCATCTTTCTTTTCAAGCCTATCATCCCTTCTATTTAGAGCCTTGGTTGTATCGTTATGTATGTAATATTTGCCACGCTCTCATTGTAGAAGCTGGATATTAACGGCTCTGCGGTGTTTTGTATTCGTACCGTAAAGAATATGTTGCAATATTGTTAACACAAGGCAGCCGCCAGCATAGCAAAAAGACAGGCACCCTTACCGGGCACCTGCCTGAAATTTTAATACATAGGTTTACTGTGCAGCACTTTCATCCATATACATGACTTCCCATAAATGCCCGTCCGGGTCCTGGAAGCTCCAATTATACATAAAGCCGTGATCAACCGGGTCGTTGAACGGTTTGCCTCCCGCACCCAGCGCCTTCTTCACCAGCTCGTCCACTTCTTCCCTGCTTGCAGCAGAAATAGCGGTAATAACCTCTGTGTGAGCGGCAGAATCAATGATGGTCTTGTTCGTAAACGTGCCGAAAAACTCCCGTGTCAGCAGCATCGCATACGTATTGCCGTTAATAATCATACAGGTTGCGTTCTCATCCGTATACTGAGGATTAAATTCAAACCCTAAAGCGGTAAAAAATTCAACAGATCTCTGAAGATTGGCTACGGGTAAATTTATAAACACCTGTCCAGCCTGAAATCCCATTCGCTGATCACCTCGCACATGAATTGGAGTGAACTCCGGTTAGATTATAGCATGTCCCGAAACAGTAATACTAACCCGCCTGACCGGTCAGGGCAGTCCGAAGGGCGGGGGCGCCCGCCGGACCACGCTAAGCGGAAAGTCTTTTACTGTACTGCCTTCAGCAGCTTAGCCAGCAGATGTGCAGTTTCTTCACGTGTGGCAGAAGCCTGCGGGGCAAAGTTAACCTTGCCGTCTGCTGCCGCCTGGCCGGATAGAATGCCTGCCTGCTGTACGGATTTGGCCGCCTCCATCGCATAGCTGCTGATCGATGCCTGATCGGCAAAACTGGCAGCTGCACCGGCGCTTACCGGCAGGCTCCAGTTCATCGCTTCAGCCAGACGGGTAATCATTACCGCCAGCTGTTCCCGTGTCACATTAGCCTCAGGATTAAACCGGCCATCCCCAGTACCGTTCACAATTCCGTTGACACTGGCCCAGCTCACTGCTGCCGCATAATAATCATCAGCCTGCACATCAGTAAAGCTGCCTGCTCCGGCTGTGTTCAATCCGGCTCCGGCCAGGCGGGCCAGCAGCAGCGCTGCATCTCCGCGGCTCAGCTGAGCCTTAAGGCCGAACTGCCCTGCCGAGGTTCCTGAAATAATGCCGCGCGCCGCCAGATAAGTGACCGAGTCTTTGGCATAGCTGCTTACGGTATCGTTAAACACCGGCTTGTTATAGCCGACAGCATAAACCGAGAAATGCGGGGTCTTAAAGGTCAGCACACCAGCCGCAGCGTCATAGCTGCTTGCAGGCAATACAGACAGTGCCCCTGCCGCGGTTACATAATATGCAGCCACCGCGTTGGGATCTTCACCCGCAGATAAAGTGTAGGGAATGCTGACCACAGCACCGCCTGCACCAAAGCTGGAAACCTCCCGGCTTCCGGCTTTTACTGTCAGGCTGAGCACAGGACGGGTACCGACCAGACTTGAAGCTGATACAAGCGCGGCTTTGGCAACCGTCAGACTGACAGCTTCTCCGGCTGCTGCAGTATGGATTGCCGTGATTGCAGCACGGTCCAGCGAGATCGTACCTCCATGGCTTGCAAAAGTCACTGTTTCTACTGTACTGGCGGAAATCTCAGACCATACTGAAGCAGGTACATTAAGCACTGCCGTTTCGGCTGTATCTGCGGCAGCTGTCCGGAACAGCAGCTCATGTGCCGCAGATCCCTTCAATGAATCCAGTGCAGCTGTCACATCCTCCAGGCTGACCGGATAGGAAGAATTCCCTTCCGCATCCACCTCAGCCGCAACTTCTACAACCGCCTTGCCGCCGGCAGGACTGACAGAAGGTTCTGCTGCCGGAGCCGGAACTGGTACGGTTGAACCGCTTGGCGTACCGGAGCCCGGCAGACTGACCACTGGATTAGCGGCTGATACTGTTACCTGTGCTTCAGCCAGCCCGTAGCCGTCTGCACTGTACACGGAGATTACAGCTGTCCCTGCGGCAAGCGGTGTTACCTTACCGGCCTGGTCAACCGCAGCGACAGCTGAATCGGAAGAGCTCCAGATTAGCTCTGCGGCAGTTCCGCCGGCAGGCTGCACATCTGCTGCAAGCACTTCTGCAGTACCGCCGGCTTGCATGGACAATACTGCCTTATTCAAGCTTAGCGTTGTCACATTCAGCTGGTAAATCGCCACTGTACCGCCGACTTCATTGGCAACCAGCACCAGCGGAAGTCCCGTCGGGCTGTCGGCTGCAGCGATAAATTCAATCCCCTCAGGACCAGTATCCGTTTCAATATTATTTTTGGGTGTGAACTCGCGTGTATTGATGTAGTTCACAAATTCCGGCTGCTCCGGATTGGTCACATCATAGGTCATCAGGCCGCCGATGCGCTCCAGCCCGATAAAGGCCAGCGCCTTATTGCCCACCTTGCCGGTCTTAACATATTCAGGCTCCGGCCCTTTTTTGGTACTGCGGCTGTCCATTGTAGTGTTGCTGTTGCTGGCATTGAAGTACGCCGGCAGGCGTTCAGCCGTAATCTGCTCAAAGTCGCTGCCGCTGTCATATACCTGCTTCATGCTGGAAGCATCCCAGATGGAGAAGGAACGGCCTCCATACAGATACATTCCGTCATGGCCCATATCCGACATGACTTCAACGCTGTCATACTTCGTTGTTCCGGCCAGGAATTTGGCCGCGTCCGATTCAGGATTGAGTAAGCCTTTCATTTTCCCGATGGTGCTGGCATTCTCCTTGCTGTCCCATTCCGTTGCATCGCCCTCATTGGCTGTGAACAGATAGGTTTTACCGTTGACCGTGTACTGGCTGATCCCGTCCGGCATATACACACCATAGAACGGGACGTTCTCAAGACTGATCAGGTTATCCCTTTGCAGATCCAGCGCATTGTGCGGAAGGCTCAGATCCTTGAGTCCCAGACCTTTCACCCACAGCAGCTTGCCCGAAGCAATATCCACAGCAGCGATAGCATTGTTCTCCTGCAGACTGATATAAGCCGTCTTCTGGTCTTCGGACAGCTCGATGAATTCCGGCTCCAGATCACGTACAGCGTCTTCTTTGGCGCCTTTGCCGGTAATCAGCTTCGTCTCAGGGTCTGCTGCCCCGCGGATATGCACCAGATCATCAATGACAGCAGGATTATCGAATTTCACCAGGCTTACTGCCTTGGTCAAGGTATCAATAATCGTAATACTGCCCTCCGGATCGCCTGCCAGGGTACGCGGCTCCGCCTCATCAGCAGTCAGGATATACCGGCCGTCTGCAGTGTATTTGACCATATCCGGCTGTATCCCGGCTTCAAACGTCTCCAGCAGTTGTCCGCTGTAATCCAGTACAAGCACTTTGCCGTTCTTCATCGCATCGGCTTCCTGAACAGCCACTGCAATCCTTTTGGTCGCCGTATTCACATCGACGCTGGTTAAATCCCCGTAGCTAAAGCCCCCGGTTTCAGCCAGCACCTCTATGTTGATGCTTGCCTCCTTCTCCGGGTGCAGTCCGTCTTTAAGATTAACAATATCTACTGTCGCGGGATGTGCCGACCCGTTAACCAGATAGAATCTGCCGTTATCCCGGTTATAGCGGACAATCTCAGCCACGCCGCCGTCCTCACTGGTCGTTCCGACCGAATATCCGCCGATCTTGGTTACGCTGATCAGATCCTGCTTGGGATCAGGTGCAGGCTTGCCCACAACAAGACTCAGCGTTCCGGTCACCCTGGCCGGAGCCGCAGAGCTGTCATAGACGGTATAGCTCACAGTTGAGGTCCCTGCCGCTAGCGGGGTTCCGCTGATAGTGCCTGTAGACGGATCAAGCTTCAGCCCTTCCGGCAATCCGTCTGCGGTGAAGGAATACGGCTGGATTCCTCCGTACACGGACAGGGCAACCGTATACTGTGAGCCGGCTGTCGCCTTTGGCAGCACGGATGTGGCTATGCCCAGGGCAGGTGCCTTGACTCCCCACGCACCATCCCTACTACTGTGCGGCTTCATCAGATTCATTGCAGCCGCATCAAGCGAGTCGAAGCTGATCTGCTTCAGATCCTTTTTGTTGTTGTCCGTATCCGCGAAATCTGCGCGGCGGACCGACTTCTGCTTGGAGGTTCCCTCCTCCTTGCCTGTCGGGTAATCCCCTTCATAGCCGTCGATTACAGAGCCCTTGTCATTTCCAGCTGTGCCGATCATATCCACATAGGCAGCGCTTCTGCTCTCGAACGGATTAACCGCAGTCAGCAGATCGGTATTGCTGAGCAGAACCACCTTTACACCTTTATTATTGAAAAGCAGCCCGCTCCACGTCTGATCACCCTTGCCGCTGATATCGCTTTGGAAGGTCGGGTTATTTTTACTGTCCGTAATAAGATAAGAAGAATGCGCCTTAATAGTGCCGCTCAGCGCAAGTCTGCTCCAGGCACCGTTCATCGACGGATCAGAGTATTGCAGCGACCAGCCGCTCAGGTCCACATCCGTGTCCAGAGGATTATAAAGCTCAATATAGCCGCTTGAAAAATAACCGCCGGTAGTATCTGCATCCCCTCCGCCATATACCTGATTCACAATAATATGAGGAACGTTAACATTATAAGAGCCGTCAGCATTATACGGAGTGCCCTGCGGCAGTGCTGCAGCCGCTGCTGCAGGGGCTCCGCCCCAGGCGGGAACAAGTGCAAGTTCGGCCGCAAGCAGCAGAGAGAGGATGGTAGTACCTGATTTTTTCAAGTCGTTGTCACTCCTATTAGCTTATTTTTTAAATAACTATAGTGGACGAGTGTTTGCGATTGTACGGGTTTGTATCAACGGAGCGTAAAGTGCGGGGCCAAACCGGCCGATCCTGAAAAAAGCCTTAACATTCCGCTGACCCCTGCCAAATATTCACCTGCTATGATCAGGGCAACTAAAGTCCTGGAGGGGATATTGATGCGTCTTGCCTTGTTTACGGACACTTATCTTCCGCAGACCAATGGAGTCGCCCGTACGCTTCACCGGCTGACCGGACATCTGAACCGCCGTGGAATTGAGCATCTGCTGTTTTCACCAAAGTCCGCTTCTGAAGAGGATTGTGATGATCCGGTACGCAAAATTTCCAGCATCCCCTTTTTCCTGTATCCCGAGTGCAGATTGGCCCTGCCCGGGCTGTCCTCCATTCACAATGAGCTCCGCGCCTTCCGCCCCGACCTGCTGCACCTGGCGACCCCTTTCAATCTCGGTTTATACGGCCTGCGTTACGCCCATAAACATAACCTCCCGCATGTCGCCTCCTACCACACTCATTTTGACCGCTACCTCCGCTATTACCGGATGCCCAGCCTTATTCCGCTCTACTGGAAGTATATGAAATGGTTCCACCGCAGCTGTGACGCCATCCTGGCACCTTCCCGGGAAACGGCGGGTGTTCTGCGTACACGCGGCTTTACGGGGCTGCGGCTGTGGTCAAGGGGAGTAGACTGCGGTTTATATAACCCTGAGAAGCAATCAGAGAATGTGCGCGGGCGTTACGGGATTCAGGCTCCGCTGATGCTGTTATATGTTGGACGGATTGCTCCGGAAAAAGATATCGCAACGCTCATGGCGGCCATGCGTCTCCTGCCCGGCTCCGTTGCTGCCGCCGTCCATCTGCTTGTCGTCGGGGATGGGCCGCTGCTGCCGGAGCTTCGCGCCTCCGCCCCTGCGAATGTCACTTTTACCGGCGGCAGGCACGGGGATGAGCTGGCGGAGCTATACGCCTCCAGCGACATCTTTGTGTTTCCGTCTGCTACGGAAACCTTCGGTAATGTCGTACTGGAGGCGATGGCCTCAGGGCTGCCGGTCATTGCCGCAGATGCGGGCGGCCCGCGCGAGCTGGTCGTGCCCGGCCGGAGCGGCACGCTGTTCAGCCCCCAGCAGCCGGCGGCAATGGCCGAGGCCATCTGCAGGCTGGCCGGGCTGCCGGAGCTGCGGCTGGCGATGGGCCGGGAGGGGCGGCGCCTGGCGCTTAGCCTATCCTGGGAGACAATCTTCGACGGGCTGATCCGCGACTACGGGGAGGTCATTGAAGCCCGGCGTGTGAAGGGCCGTTCGGGGATATACACGGCTTAGCCGCAGAGGCACTTTTGCCTTTCATTTCGCCGTTCGGCCGGGGGTTCGGCGGAATCAAAGGCATTTTGGCCTCTCATTTCGCCGTCCGGCCCGCTCTCGCCGGAATCAAAGGCACTTTTGCCTCTCATTTCGCCATCCGGCCCGCTCTCGCCGGAATCAGAGGCATTTTTGCCTCTCATTTCGCCGTTCGGCCGGGTTTCGGCGGAATCAAAGGCATTTTTGCCTCTCATTTCGCCATCCGGCCCGCTCTCGCCGGAATCAGAGGCATTTTTGCCTCTCATTTCGGCAATTGGCCCTCTTCGCCGGAATCAGGGGCATGCTTCCCTCTATCTCCACTGGCTACACGCCGACCGTCACGACTCTCATCATCTATCTGCCCTTCCCTACTATAATAAATAGCAGAGCCCGACCGATCTTCTGCCATAGAAGATGGGTCGGGCTCTTTTTGAAAAGCTGCTATAGACGGCTGCGGCCGCCTAGTACCGGTCAGAAATCTCCTGAAATTTCTGGCTGCATTTCACAAAAATCTCCACGATATCGGGGTCAAAATGCCGGCCGGCATCCCCGACAATAATATCAACTGCCCGCTCATGGCTCATCGCCTCCTTGTAGACACGTTTGCTGGTTAGCGCATCGTACACATCAGCAACCGCCATCAGCCTAGCCGATAACGGGATTGCATCGCCGGTCAATCCTTGCGGATAGCCGGTACCGTCCCATTTTTCATGATGGGAATAGACGATCTCCTTGGCGAACCGCAGAAAGGTTTCGGTGCTGTTCATCAGCCGCTCGGCACGCAGGACCGCATCCCGGCCCTGGGTCGTGTGCGTCTTCATTACTTCATATTCTTCGTCTGTCAGCTTGCCCGGCTTGAGAAGAATATGGTCCGGGATGCCCACCTTGCCGATGTCATGCAGCGGAGCCGAGGTGACAATCAGGCTGATATGCTCGGGGCTGAGGACATCCGCATATTTATCCGTCCGGCCAAGCCGGGTTGCCAGCTCCTTGATATACAGCTTGGTTCTTTGAATATGATTACCCGTCTCGGGATCACGCATTTCCGCCAGCGCCGCCATCGCCATGACCGAGACCTCCTGAATCAGCGATATCTCCTGGATCCGCCGGGAGATTTCTGCTTCGAGATACTGGTTTTTGTCAGCAAGAAAATCCTTGGAGCGCTTAAGTGTCAGATGTGTCTTCACGCGAGAGAGGAGTATCGGCGCACTAATCGGCTTGGTAATATAATCGACCGCACCGGAATCGAAGCCCTTGTTCTCATCCTCCACCTCTTCTTTTGCAGTCAGAAAAATCACCGGTATCTCCCTCAGCACCTCATCCTGCATCAGCCTGCGGCAGGTTTCGTAACCGTCCATGCCCGGCATCATAATATCCAGCAGAATCAGATCGGGGGGAGCAGCCTTGGCAATCTGCAGCGCTTTTTCACCGTTCGTAGCCACCTTCACCTTGTAGCATTCCTTCAGCAGGCCGCTGAGCAGGGCAATATTGTCCGGCGTGTCGTCTACGACTAATATAACAGATCTTAAATCCAGCATTGTTTACATCAACCTCTGTTCATATTGACTTTTAAGGAGGACCTGCCGGGTTAATTCCACAGCCTCCTCATATTCGAACCGGCTAAGGCTGTGCTCCAGCCGCTTCATATCTGCCTGTTGTATCAGATGGGCCACCGTATCCCTTATATCGGCATAATAATCAACAGCTTCACTGTCATCATCCAGCAGCAGCTCCAGCAGCCGTTCAAGGAGTTGCACAGCCGGGACTGTCAGCTGTCCGGTCTCTTCCGCCGGCACTGCTGGATGCCGGCTGCTGCCCAGCTGCTTGAGAATGATACCGGAGCTGTCCTGCACAGCCGTTTCCAGCCTGCGCAGCAGCTCCTCCAGCTCCTCCGGCTCTGCTTCACTGATGAACATTGCACCCAGGCTACCGGCCAGCTTCTCGATCTCGGTAACCCCGAGATTTCCCGATACCCCTTTCAGGTTATGGGCCAGTCTTTCCGCAGCTGCAGCCTCCTCCTTCCGGAGCGCCTCACGCAGTGCCTGAACCATTTCATGCTGGCTGTCCGCATACTTCAGCAGCAGGCTGCTGTACAATGTCCGGTTGTGCCCCACCCGGGTCAGACCGCCTGCCGTATCAATTCCGCCGAGCCGCAGAATAGACAACGCACCAGCGTCAGCACTTGCATCAATTCCTGCACCAGCACTTGCACTTACTTCAGGACTCACTTCCGTAGTTGCTCCCGCACTCGCATCAGCACTAGCTCCCGCACTTGCCCCAGCACTCACTTCCGCACTCGCACCAGCCTGCCGGGCCGTCCCGTCTGTAACCCATCTGCTGATCTTGGTGAACAGAATATCCGGGTCAACCGGCTTGGCAATATGCCCGTTCATCCCTGAAGCGAAGCTGCGCTCCCGCTCCTCCTGCATCGTCCGGGCCGTCATGGCAATTACCGGCAGTCCCGGAGACAGCTCGCGGATTCTCGCCGCCGCCTCGAAGCCGTCCATCTCCGGCATTTGCAGATCCATCAGGACGATGCCGTAGGGCCGGTCCGCAGGCATTGCTTCAATGAGCCGCACGGCTTCAGCCCCGTTCACCGCCAGATCCGGCAGCATTCCCTGGCTTCTCAGCAGCTCCGCGGCAATCTGCCGGTTAATTTCATTATCTTCAGCTACCAGCACCCGGGTTCCGGCCAGCCTGTAATCCTTTTCCTGAACCTGCGAAGCCGCTTCCGGCAGCAGAACTGGAGAAGCCGTATTCTGCGCCAGATCAAACCAGGCGGTAAAGGAAAAGGTGCTGCCCTGCCCTTCCACACTGTCCACCCACAGACTGCCGCCCATATTTTCTACCAGCTTGAGGCTGATGGCCAGTCCCAGTCCCGTTCCGCCAAACCTCCGCGTAGTCGAGCTGTCGGCTTGGGTAAAGGCCTGAAACACCTTGCTCTCCGTCTCTTTGCTCATGCCGATGCCGGTGTCGCGCACGCTGATCTGCAGCTTGACCCTGCTGTCAATCCGGCTGTTCAGCTCAGCAGCAATGGATATCTCACCCTCACTTGTGAATTTAACCGCGTTGCTCAGCAGGTTCGTAATAATCTGTCCCAGACGCAGCGGGTCACCGCTGAGCTTGGCAGGCACCTCAGGCTGGATTGTACAGAGCAGCTGCAGCCCCTTTTCCCCGGCCGTCTGGCTGGACAGATCCAGTGCCCCGGTAAAGACCTCCATGAGTGTAAAGTCCGTGTTCTCCAGCTCCAGCTTGCCTGATTCCACCTTTGAAAAATCAAGAATTTCATTAATGATGCTCAGCAGTGAGGTTCCGGCATTATGGATTTTGGAGATGTAATCCTGCTGTACAGGGTTAAGGCCGGTCTTAAGCGCGAGATACGCCATGCCGATAATCGCATTCATCGGTGTACGGATCTCATGGCTCATATTTGCCAGAAACTGCGACTTGGCGGCTGTTGCCTCTTCCGCCAGATTAAGCGCCGATTTCAGCTCCGCCTCCTGCCGTTTGGCATCGGTTATATCCTCCGATACGCTGAGCAGGTAGAGCGGCTGCCCCTCGGCATCCATAATCGGAAGCTTGGTGGTCAGCACATATCTGAGGTTGCAATGCTCGCCGTCGTCGGGAATAATCTCGATTTCGCTGAAGGTCTGGCCGGTGGCAATTACTCTTTTATCCGCATCCATCAGCTTGCGGGCAATCGCCTCAGGGAACACCGTCCCCAGATCCAGACCTACCAGCTGCTCAGGCGCTATGCCAAGGAAATCCGCACTGGCCTGATTAGCCTTAAAAATCTTCAGGGTCTGCGCATCCTTCACCGTTATCATGAGCGGCATATGGCTGATGATGGCATCAAGGAAATTGCGGTTATCGATAATCTCTTTTTCCTTATGCTTCAGATCGCTGATGTCCGTCATAATCCCCAGATACCCGCCGACCGAATAATCGGACAAGCGGAATGCAGACAGGGAATACAGAATATGGTGCGCTTCCCCCGAAGCAAAGGTTCTGATAATCTGCCGGTTCGAGGATCGGCCGGTCGCTGCCACTTCAGTCATCATCTCGCTCAGATTACGGTACCCGTCCTCCGGCAAATGCGGCAGCATACTCATCGGAATGCCGGCCAGATCAGTGCGCGACACCTGAAAGGCCTGCTCATAAGCGGCATTACAGCCTAGAAAGCACTGCCGTTCATCAATATAAAATAGCGGATACGGCAGCGTATCAATTAACTGTGAGGTGAAGAACAGCTGGTCTGACAGCTCTTTTCTCATCCGCTTGTATTCGGAAATATCCTCTTTAATGCCGACGTAATGCGTGACCTCACCGCTGTCATTTTTAATGGAAGAGACAATCACCGCTTCCGTGTATTCCTCGCCGTTCTTTTTGCGGTTAACAAATTCCCCGTGCCATCGCCCCCCTGCATCCAGCGTTTCATTTAATTGATTATAGGTCTCACGTTCAGTCTTGTCCGTCTTCAGGAGGGATGGTGTCTTGCCGAGAATTTCCGCTTTGGAGTATCCGGTCACCTCAGTAAAATAAGGATTAATATATTCAATCTGCCTGTCTTTGTCCGTAATCAGAATAGACATCGGCGCCTGCTCAATAACATTCAGATAGAGGCGCAGCTTCTCGTTGTACTCCCTTTCGGTTTCCAGCATTTTTTTGGCGGCGATAGTCTGCTTGGCATACAGCCTTACAATGAAATAGGCCATAATAATGATCGTAAAGTACAGAAACACATATACAGAGAAGCCTTTCAGCAGCACAATCATCACAGGATACATTAAAAAGAGAATCCCGCCCTTCAGCATCCGCGGACTATTCTCCGGTGTGGCTGCGGGTTCCATCTTGCTAATCTGCAGCGTCCCCATCATACCGCTTGCTGCTATACCTGCGATGGAGAGCCGGTACAGGCTGTCTATGTATGGACTTGAGATTAGTCCGCCGTGCAGCGCCTGAATGAGATCGAGCGTCCCGATCAGGGCAATCCCCAAAATCAGCAGGATACAGCCGGGTGTGCGCTGGCTGCTGTCCATATAGATCCAAATCAGGGTAAGTCCGGCCAGCACCAGCAGCGGTACGAGCAGATAAAAGAAAACGGCGAACGACTGCAGGCCCCCCGGCATCCAGTGAAAGGCTTCATCCTGAAAAAAGATAAACCATATACTGCCCACAATGCACTCCACAATTGTAATCTGATCCCAGAGAACCTGCAGTCTGCTGATTCGCTTTTTCAATCTTCTGTAAACATGTATAATGCCGAACAGAATCGCAACTCTTGCCGGAATATGAACCATTACTGCCAGCAGCACACTGTGCGGCTCCTCTCCGAAAGAAAGGGTCTGGCCCCCCGGAAACAGAGACAGAAAGAGATTCCCCGTCGACCACAGCAGGAACGCAAGCTGAATCCATTGGCGTGATTTTTTTAACTCCGGCCCGCTGGCGCCCCCTCTTTTCCAAAAAGCACAGCAGACCAGCAGCGGTCCGCCTGTTACAATAATCATCCACAGTATGCTGCTGTATTGGATCTCTACCCAGATACAAGCCAATATGTACAGCACCAGAGCCGCCCATACCCCGCCTATCCTGCCATTCTCCATCCGCCGCCAACCACCCTTTATTTCTATATTATTTCCTCTGCTGCAGCTCTACTGTCCGTTCCTCATAGCGTTGTTTCATTCTACCTCTTAATGCTATCTTATCCCTACACCTTTTTTCGACATTCTTCTGCAAAAAACTTAGCCCGGCCAAGACTCCACCTGGGAGTTTGGACGGGCTATTCACACTTATATGGGCGGGATCGCCGCTCTTTAATCCTTCATCTTAAGATAATAATCCCCATACGGCAGTTCGCTGCTTCTCTCCAGCTTATGGTAGCCCAGTCTCTGAAGCACTGCGACCCGGTGCACCGCCTGGGGAACCGCCTTGGTTAACAGGCCGCTGAAGGTGAAATGCTGCGGAAACTGCAGCTCTACCAGCTCTATTATCTCAGCTAACACATCAGCCTGCTCATACTCAGAGGCCAGATCCAGTCTTAGAATACCGGCCTCACCCTTTTCCTCCCCCTGCCCAAGCTTCCTCGTGAAAAATTCGACAGTTCCGATTACCCGCTGAGATGCTTGATTAACAATACTGAATCGTACAAACCCCCGTGCCCGGAATTCTGCCAGCCAGGCTTCAATACAACTCTCCATTTCCTCAAGTGTGTTCATTCTGAACCCGTAATGGCAGTTGTCGCTGTTAAACAGAGGGATGGATTCCGGATCACTATAGCATCTGAGCAAATCCTTAGCATCCTCCATCCGGACTAACCTCAGGCTGAAGCTTTCGGTTTCTAATACGGGACAACAGGTATACGGGTCTGTAAAGTCAAGGTTCATGATATAATCCTCCTTATGGAATGGGAATGAATCCATTATAAGCAGGTAAACCGGACAACAGCCTGTCGTCATTTCTCATATTGCTGCACAATCATCCGGGCATGGCTCTGCAGCCGCTGGCGCAGTGTCTCAGGCTCCAGCACGGTACAGCAGCCGGCGTTCAGCAGCAGAATTCCGAACCAGCCGGTTTCTGTCTCTGGCACACTGAATTGCAGGATCAGCTCAGCGCCGCGTTCTTCAACTACGCTGGCATTCGGAAAAGCTTCTTCCAGCTGAACCCTCCTGCCGGCAGGACAGGCAAGCTTAATGCTGATGCAGGGCCGTACATCCTGATGGGCCGCAAGCAGTTGCTCCGCATTTCCGTGAATATGAATAAAGGCCTGACCGGTATTTCGGATTTCCCTGATCCTCGACAGACGGAACAGCCGGTAATCCTTACGTTCGCAGCAATAGGCAAACAGATACCAGGCATACCATCTGTATGACAAAAGCAAGGGCTCCACATATCGGCTGGAGACAGACTGCTGCGCATCCGTATACTGAAACTGGACCGCAGTCCGGCTGCGGATCGCCTCTTCGATAACTTCGATTGAACGTAAGGTTCCGTTACCTTCACGCAGCGTATCCAGCTGCAGCCGGAACGGCTGCTCAGACAGGAGGCCCGCCGGGGACAGGGAGATCATTTTTTCTACCGTTTCCTCTGCCCGCCTGCTGTTGTAGCCGGAGACCAGTCCCTTTAACGCAGCCACAATGTACATGTAATCCTCTGACTGGAGCAGCTGCCTGTTCATTTTGTAACTGTCCAGAATGTAATAGCCGCCGCTCTTGCCCTGTACGGAGCCTACCGGGATGCCTGCCTCGCCAATCGAGTCCATATCACGCTGAATCGTACGCGGGGAAACCTCAAATTTCTCAGCCAGGGCACGTGCACTGACCACATCCCTGTTAAGTAGGTATACCACTATACCCAGCAGCCTGTTTACCTTCATCTTAGATCACAGGCTCCTCAGCCATACTGAACCACTCACTCCCAAGCAGTCCGTATGCAAAGGTATCCTGCCATTTGGGTTCACCGTGCTCATCATGCTTAAAATAACCGGTCTTAAGGAAATACCCTTCCCGCCGCAGCTTCAGCCGCTCAAGCAGACGCCATGACGGTGCGTTATCCGGATTACAACGAGCCGTTACACGCCGTATCTGCAAATCGCTGAATCCGTAATCCAGCAGCCGCCGGCAGGCCTCCGCCGCATACCCGCAGCCGTGGAACCTGCTGTTAAACACATAACCAAGCTCCCAGGTCCGGAAAGCGGCAGGCTGCTGCTGCTGAAAATACAGGTTGCCGATCAGCTTGCCCGATTCCTTCAGGCAGACAGCCCAAAATGCCGGATCACCGGAACGCCGCAGCGCCTCAGCCTCACAATCAGCCTCATTATGTACACCGTATGGCTCAAATTTCACAACGTCTTCCCTGGAAAGGTACTCATACAAATCCGTGGCATCCTCAGGCTTAAACCGCCGTAATATCAGCCGTTCTGACTCCATTACTTCCAATGTATTCACCTCATAACGATAGTTATTGGACGCACCAGCCCTAACATCCATAATTTCCCTAACCAGTATAAATGAGCTTACGGGTTTCTTCAAATGAACATATGAAGGCGGCAAGGGAGTCCGTTACGATGAGATTCTACTATATAAAAGAAAAAGAGATGCCCCGCCGTTACCCGGCTGACGGAACATCTCTTGTCCATACCTTACTTGCGGATACTGCTGAGGCTTCCGCCCTGTGCAAACACCCGTTCAATATTGCGCTGCACATCCGGATCGGGAATGAGCGGCGGCGCCTGGTGCGGCTTCACGCGGGCATCAATAATGACATTGTCGCAGGCCCAGTGCTTGTGCACGATTCTGCTGTTCACACCGTGAATATCATGCGATGGGTTGCTGCGCGTAAAGGTCGCCCACAGGAAATTGTTCAGCTCTTCGCTCATGAAACTGCTGTCATCGCACAGGATGATCATCGGGCATTCCGCAAGCGGACCCTGCGCTTCAATGGCAGCACTCAGGCGGCTCATTTCCTGCTCGGTATCATCATAGGTCGTAAATGCAGGTCCCGTAAGCGCCACTATACCCGGCAGGACCAGCTTAGCCTCACCGAAGCCCTCCAGAGAGGCCAGAACCTCCGGCACCTCTGTGCACAGCGTTCTTTTTACATCGCCCACTGCGGCAAAAACAACCTTACTCCCCGTGTTGATCCCCGTTCCCGAGTAATCCAGCGTATCAATGGTTGTATTCGTCTGGAAATGAATATCCCGCCGCAGGTCGATCCGCTCCAGAATATACGTCAGGAAATCAGGGATATCATGCGTGCTGACCGGACGGTCCTCCACTGCAGTGATGAACAGATATTTAGCCAGACTGAGCTGGCCGGTGCCGAGCACCCGGTTGGCAATCGTCAGCAGCTCTGCCGGCTGCTTCAGCTGCTGGTAAGGCGTGTAGCGCTCGCTGCCGATCGCGAACAGCAGCGGATGCACACCTGCCGCATCGACGGCATGTACTTCTTTTACACCGGGCACCTCATTCTTGATCGCACTGCCGGTCAGCTCATGGATCAGCTCGCCGAAGGCGGTATCCTCCTGCGGCGGCCGTCCTACGACTGTGAAGGGGTAGATTGCGCCTTTTTTGGCATAGACCTTATGCACCTTCATTACCGGAAACGGGTGAGTCAGGCTGTAATAGCCCAGGTGATCACCGAACGGCCCTTCCGGCTTCGTGTCGCCGGGATGGATCTCGCCGGTAATCACAAAATCCGCATCCGCACTGACGCAGAAGCCGTCAACATAGCTGTAGCGGAAATGGCGTCCGCCAATCAGGCCGGCAAAGGTCATCTCGCTGAGGCCTTCCGGCAGCGGCATAACCGCAGAGAGTGTATGGGCTGGAGGCCCTCCGATGAAGCAGCTGACCTTGAGCGGCTCACCCCGCTTAACCGCATGGCTCTGGTGGATCCCGATGCCGCGGTGAATCTGGTAATGGACGCCTACCTCTTTATTAATCTCATAATCGTTGCCGCTGAGCTGAATCCGGTACATCCCCAGATTGGAATTCATGATCCCCGGCTTGTCCGGGTCCTCCGAATAGACCTGCGGGAGCGTTACAAAAGCGCCGCCGTCCCCCTGCCAGTGCTTGATCTGCGGCAAGTCGGAGATCTGAATCTCCTCGAAGCCAGGCGGCAGTCCGCCAGGCAGCTTGAGCGGCAGCGCCTTACGGGCCGCAAGCCCTGTGCCGACATATTTGAACGGTGCCTTCAGCGCCTTCATCGGATCATCCCGGAGGGCGATAACATCCTGGGATGATTCCCACGTATCCCGGAAAATAAACTTGCTGCGCTCGATTGTGCCGAACAGGTTGGATACCGCGCGGTATCTGGAGCCCTTTACCTTTTCGAATAACAGTGCGGGTCCGCCTGCCTCATACACCTTCATATGGATGGCTGCCATCTCCAGGTGAGGATCGACTTCCTCACGGATCCGGATCAGATGCCCGTGCTTCTCAAGATCGTTAATGCATTCTTCCAAATTGCGGTATGTCATTGGTCTTACTCCAATCTGCAGAAGAAATAGGTTCCTCTTTATTATCAATGAGCCGGGAGCCGAGGTCAAACGCCTAATGTGCCGCAGCAGATAAGTAGAAACGGCTATGCCGTTTTTCAGAGAAGGCGGTAACCGTTCCTGCGAGAAAGATAAGGATTATGGATAGCGTAAAACATATAAAAATTCTTGTATTTCAAAAAAACCTGCCCGAACCCTTGTTCAGACAGGCATTACTCTATAATTATTAGAATCAGGCTTTGGCAGGCAGCCACTCAGCAGTAAACTCTGCCACATCATATTCATAAAAAGCCTGCAGCACCTCTTCCCGGACATCCGTGAACAGCTGATCCGCTACTCCTGCAACCAGCCTCGGAATCGCGTTCCTCATCCCCGAAATGGCCGAGGCTGATAATCCGTTGCTGGCTAAGGCCGAATAGTTGAACACAAACAATCCGTGCAGCAGCTGCTCCCCCTCCTCACCCCTGCTCTGCAGGGCGAAGCCCGGGCTGAGATACGGATGCGCGTCGAGCAGCGGATTGACCGCATCTGCCGGCGCCTGATAACGGTCGCTCCAACGCGCGATATGGCTCTCAATCAGCCGCAGCTCGGGGCGCAGGCCGGGATCACTGAGCAGCCCGGTACTGAGAACCAGGAAGTCAAAGGCAAACTCGCCTTGGGGCGTAGTCACTACGGCCTTATCTCCCGCCGCTTCCACCTTCAGCCAAGGTGAGCCGAGATGCAGCCGGAAGCCCGGCCATGCCGCTGCGCGGGCGAAGGTGTCATTCGTCGGCGGCTGGTTATATTTGAAGAAGTGCGAGATGACCCCGTATTTATCTTCATCCGCAAGGGTATGAAACCGCTCGATCATCCCTGACTGCTCCATCTGGCGGATCGGATTGACGCACGGCAGCTGCTCCCGGCGGACGAATACATGGGCCTCTGCAGCACCGTGCGACAGCAAATAGTTGGCATTGTCAAAGGCCGAAGCGCCGCCGCCGAGAATAGCGATTGTCCGGCCGGCCAGCGCAGCACAATCTATAGCCTCCGACGTGTGCGCATACAGATGCTCCGGCAGGCTCTCAGCGATCATAGGCGGTACATGCCATTCGCCGCCGCCCTGAATACCCGTTGCCAGCACTACCTTGCGGGCCAGCAGCATACTGGAGGGCGCACCGGCTCCAGTAATGTGCAGACGGTGGACTCCTTCCTCCACAGGCTCGATCAGCTTAAGCGTTACTTCGTTAATGACAGGCAGACTAAGCACGCTGCGGTACCAGCGCAGGTAATTCATCCAGTCGCCGCGCGGGATTTTATCAACTGCTTCCCAGCCTTCCGGGCCGGTCTGTGCTTCCTGCCAGGCGCGGAAGGTCAGTGATGGAATACCCAGATCAATTGAGGTAAGGTGCTTCGGTGTCCGCAGTGTAACCATCCGGGCATAAGTGTCCCAAGGCCCTTCCCTCCCCTCCTCATTCTCATCAATAACAAGAATATTGGAGATCCGTTCCCTCAATAGTCCAAATGCCGCTCCAAGCCCGCTCTGGCCGCCGCCTACAATAACCACATCATATACATGACCTTCGGGATGCTCCAGGGGACGCAGCCAATCCTCGCCGCCGTAGGCCAGATAGGAAAGATCCGTTCTCACACGTTCGTTCAAAGCTTCCAGGCTCATCATTCCTCAGACCTTTCACCGGCATTATCAGGAACCTAGCCGCTATCAGGCTGTTCCTGTGCGCTTCAGTTATATTATTTGCCATATTATATCCGCTGCGGGCTGTCTTTTGAATATATATGTGAGGTTAATTGTCATTATAGCTAAAAAACAAGTAAATGATTGTACATTTCACCCAAATTTCAGCGCCTGGTTAACCTCATCCATCATTCTTTGTAAAGAATCCTCATCAAAAATCAAGCTTGTCCCTTCCAGACATTCCGCTGTCCCGGGATCAAAATCTGCAAAATCAGTATCCTCTCCAAGAGAGTACAGCTTAGCGTCTGCAAAGCCCTCCCATTTCGTAATCGCCGGCTGCACCAGCAGGTTCACCACATAGACCAGCCCGTGGCCCATCACCTGCTGCAGCAGCTGTTCATCCGGTACAGGAACTGTAATATTGAAATCCAAATCAAGCAGCACACTTCCCGCTGTAAAATACTGCGCCAGTGCGGTCATCCCAGACGGAGTATCTGTAGTGACTGTATGCATAACAAACCGGGAACGGTCTCCCAGATTCATGTGCTCCTGCCTGCTGCAGTATTCTACTATGCTGTGGCCCTGAATCCATTCAAACATGGCTTATACCTCCTATTATTTAGTACAAGCAGGAACATAATATATCCCCTATAATATCCTATTCAGGATGATTGTAGGGGATACGGGTGTGTCTATTCTACTTTAAGGCTGCACTATTATTAGAAACGGGCTACAAAGAATTCGCGGTTAGCGGAAACACTTTTTGTTGTCAGAAGGTTGCCCGCTTCATCTCTTATCCGCAGCACATAGGACACTGTGGTCAGAGTAGAAATGGCTGGAAATTGGGCTACACCGAAATCGTCGAAATCCCTAGTCGTTGTAACCGCTCCGCTAGTCAGCGAGGCTGTCCAGCCGGTGGTATCCTTGTTGACATTACCCGTGCTTGTTGCCAGAACAACGAAGCGGCTAAAGGTTTGTTTGATCCGTTTTCTTTTTACGACCTTCTTTGCATTCGTTTTGCGGGCCAGTAATGCTTTTTTTGCCATCAATGCTTTCTTGTCAGCTTCTCTCACTTTGCTTCACCACTTTCTTTTAAGATAGTGTATTAAATGCAATTTAAGAGCTGCCTGAAAGCAATACTGACCTACTCTCGTAAAAATGTAGTGGTTATCCCCTTTTCATAGATAGGTGTCCGCTGGGCTGCTCTCTGCATAGAATGTGCTATTGGAGAGGTGAAGCGACAGTCATGGATGAATCAATATGGATACGGCATTACGCCGCCAAAATCAACAGGCCCTTAAAGCACCAGCTGCGGAATTCAAAAGGATCTGCGAAAAGAGCTGTCCCAGTCCCGGTAATTGTCCAATTCAAGCATAAGCTGACCCCGGCCCGGATCCAGGCTCTGCAGAAGCATATAGGCGGACATTCTTTTCCTGTAAAGCACAGGCTGCCTCTGCTGAATGCCGTATCGACGCAGGTTTCGGTGAAATGTCTGGAGCGGATCTGCAGCTGCGGAGAGGTCGGCAAGGTCTATCTGGACGGAGTGAAAAAAGCATTCCTGAATATCGCCACGCCTTCGATCGGTTCAGCAGCTATTCAGCAGACACGAGGGCTTACCGGAAAAGGGGTTAACATTGCGATCATAGATACGGGAGTTTATCCCCATCCCGATCTGACCCGGCCGGTCAACCGGATTATCGCCTTTAAGGACTTCATTAATCACCGGAAGAAGCCCTACGATGACAATGGACACGGCACGCATATCAGCGGGGATGCCGCAGGTAACGGCTGGGCCAGCAAAGGTAAATACAAGGGGCCTGCTCCCGAAGCAGGTATAGTAGGGGTGAAAGTGCTCGATCAATACGGCGAAGGCTACGACTCTACCATTATTAAAGGTATAGAATGGTGCATCGCCAACAGGAAGCGTCTTAGACTGCGCATCCTGTCCATGTCCTTCGGCGGACCGGCAGCTGCTTCAGCTGAGGATGATCTGCTCGTTCAGGCAGCCGAACATGCCGTTAAGGCCGGACTGACCGTTGTTATCTCCGCCGGGAACAGCGGCCCTTTGCCAAGGACGATTGATTCTCCGGGAATCAGCCCATCTGCGATTACAGTCGGAGCAGTTAACGACCGCCGGACGCTCACCCAGACAGATGACCGCATCACGTTCTATTCCAGCCGCGGTCCTGCTCCGGGCGGCAGAGTTAAGCCGGACATCGTGGCGCCCGGGGAGATGGTCATCTCCCTTCTAGCACCCGGCTCCCGGCTGGCCCGTCAGCAGCCCGGGCTGAGGGTGGGTAAAAGCTATATCAAGCTGTCCGGCACTTCCATTTCTACGCCGATCGTCTCCGGTGCGGCCGCCCAGCTGCTGCAGGATCGTCCATGCCTGACACCGCAGCAGGTTAAAAGGACCCTAAAGCGTAATGCCTTCCGGCTGAACCTGAAGCCTAACACTGCCGGGAGCGGTGAGGTGAACATGCGGTTTCTGGACTGCCGGAAGAAGCGGAAATGATGGAGCTTAGGCTAATTCTTTTATTACTTGAAGAACTTCCTTTACATCACAGCCGGGATTTAAGTGACTGATTATTTCTTCCGTGACGGGGCAATCAGTATACATTTTGGCAACAGCTTCTATTGATAGTGGCAGCTCAAAATAATCTGCTGCAAATGCTGCAAATTCCTCGGGTGTTTGGTATATACAGCCCAATAAAAAGTCAGACCCGTCGCTTTCACCTTCAGGAATCTCAACTTTTCCCTTGTGCCAGCTAGTATCACTGTTTTTACGCCAAATACAAAAGGTCACATCATCTTTCTCAATGGCCTCATCTTCAAGTAAATTTAATAATTCCTTTGGAACGTCATCATAAATCCCTTGCCATACTTTATGTTCATCTTGCGCATAAGGGCTTAATTCAGATTCATGATCAAAGCCTTTTATGATACAGCCTTCATGGGAGAATAAAATAATCAGATGATCACCTGCACCATTATCTATTTTGGCCATACAAATGCCCTCACCCCAATCTTGAATGAAGCTATGGTAACAGAGCCATTCCTCTTGACACAGAATTAAATTTAGGGATGCCTGGATTTTCATCAGCTTTTTCAATATGATTGGATTTGGCAAACGCTCAAACACCTTTACTTCCAAGAATCCTCACCCTTTCATCTTTCCTTGCAAAACAGCTAATATTTCCCCTTAGTTCAAGAAACAGTTCATTAGCAAATGATCACTTTACTCTTTCGGAAATATTTCCACTTATTTCTTCAGGATTTTCAACACCAATGATCAACTTTGATATTTTGAATTTACCAACTTTAAAGCTATCCAAATCTAAATGAAGAGTCTCAAGCTCATTTTCAAAAAAGTGCAGCTGATAACCACCATTTGATCTAAATAACCCATTTCTCCTTTCTCCAAATAAAGCACCATATACTTTAAAAGCATTTGGTATCGGTCTACCTGTTGTTATTCCTGTGATTGAAGAGTATGGAATTTGTAGCCCCTTATCTAATTTTAAAAAGGGTGAGTTTCCAACGTCGATATTTACGTAGGTTTCCATTAGTTGAATTGTACGTTCCATATTTAGATCCCCCTCATTTTCAAATAATCCATTTAAGCCTATAATTACATATAATACCACAAACCCTCTTTTCTTCATAAAATTTAAAATGCCCGAGGGAGCGTAATGATGTTTGATTCGGAGCAAGGGCCGAAAGGCCTGAAGCGTGAATATGGTGTTATGTGATGTCCCCGACTTCTTCTAATACCCTCATACTTGTTTATTCTTCTCCATTAACTTATTGAATAATGACTTTGAGAGTCGAATTTGTTGTTCTAAGACAACTAAATCTCCACCAATCTCTTCACGATTCCCCAATTCCAAAATAAGGGTTTCAGATAATTCATATATACTTGTAAATACTTCATCAAACTTAATATACATACTCTTGGTTACTAATTTCCCTTCCTTTGAAAAAATTGAATGGATAATATTTGTTGAATTCTTAATTTTTCTTTGGACTAAATTTATGGATAAAACTTCATTATCAACTAATTGAAATGTTATATAGTTGTTCGTATCTGGATAAAAATAAACTTGAGTTTGTTAAGCTTCACGTGATCACTACTTTCAAATTGGTTCTTAAGCTCTTGGGGGATTTCACATACTCCCTGGCTTAAGGGGCCTAGCCCAGGTGCCATACACTCACTTATTGATAGCCAAAACAATTTCTCATCAAAGTTTTCGTTGTACAAATCAATAGGTAGCTCCTTAAATGCTTTGGAGAGTGCTTTTATAAGCTTCAAGTTCTTAACAAGTCTTTTGTATTCCCATGGACGCCATAAAAGTTTTACATTCATCTCCGATAAAACTTCGATTTCCATAAATACATACTACATAAGGCTTGATATCACCACCTATAAAGTTGAACAGTTGTTTTCCACAACCCCATTTTGAGCTATATAAACCCACTTTCCGAGCGTTACTCCCAATTCTGCAAGATTAAAGTATGTTAAAGTATGGCTCCTGGGAAAATAGTTTGTCCGTTAGCATTCAATGAGCATGCTTTCTGTTATTACATATTATCTTCGTACTGCACATCAGTTCACTATGACTCTCGATGAAAATGCTTCTTTAAGCTAAGGGTCAAGTTTTGTTTATTTAAAGCCAATTTGGTAATATTGATTAAGAATTTTGTTAGGGACACCAAAATGAAGGGGAATGGTATTTATTTTTAGAGATGCGCAACATGCTTGGAATCCTACTCCAGAAGAAATAAAAACTTGGGCTTACAGTGAAGAGATGATCCCAGAACAAGATTGGGAATTAGCTGTAAATAGCTTTGGAAATATACCAATGATTTGTACTTTTGTTGACGATAAAAACTGCAAACACATTCCATTTTTCCTTAGCAGCCTTTATGTTTTCACAGGAGACATTGTTAGGTCAGAAGACATTCAAGAAATTGAAAAGCTAAAAATGTTATTAGATAAAGTGACTATTTCAGCTGAATCAGAAGAACTAACCAACTGGATCAATCGTTCAAAGGGTCTTATAAAGCAGCCAAACACTTATAATTACGCATATTGGGGGCTCGGTTCCAAATATGTTAAATGGGAACGTTAGTTCAACAATACTTTCTCGTTCAGAGCTGCCGTCGATTAAAATTTTGGGGCTACGATTCCCCTCCCTTACCGCGCAGTTTGCGTCAAATATACACTAACAAACACGCGACTATTCCAACCCACATAAAAGGAGCCATCGATCCAGATTTGCTCATAGTTTGACGTAACAACCTCTGAGAACCTCTATATCCCCATGCAGTAAGACACATGACCAGTAGGAGCAGGATGCCCTGCTCCAATCCGAATACGAGACCAACGACCGCCACCAGCTTCACATCCCCCGTCTCACTACCCCAGGCCGGAGCATAAACATCACCAACAGAAAAGCAGCTGGAACCAGCCCCAAAAAGTACAGAAGGCTGGTCACCTTTAGCCGGTTGCTGTTATGCTGTCTTTTTGTTGTATCTTCCCCTCCTTTTGTTCCTCCAGCTTCCGCTCTTCGGGCACCAATTCGCAGGCGCTCTGACTGGAAGCAATAGTTTTGCAAGGAGAAGCTTCCACACTCGCTTATTAAACATTCTGCTTCAGCACCTTTCTACGAAATAGCAACACGAGGCCGAATAGACCGGGAATCAGAAGAATTAGCACCAAACTGCTAAAATGGAGGAGGTTGTTAAGCATAAATAGTTGGTCGACAGTTTTTATGGTGATGGTGGCGAGGTACAGCAGCGGTAGCAGCGCGAATATAACGACCTGTATTTTGAACTTGAACATCTGAGAGAGCCCCAAGGAAGCTTGATAATAGAAGCCGGTGAAGGTGCAGAACATCTGCATCAGCCAGATCACCATAAACGGGAACTCCAGCCGCTCGATGAAAAAACCTGAGATTTCAAAGCTGCGGATTAAGTCGATTGTCGGCCAGGGGCTCGTCACGATCGAGCTTATAGAGAGTCCTCCGATTACAGTGATAACCGTTATAGTATAGATGAAAATAACCACCCCGACTCCAAAGAGCATTGTCTTGACGGCTTGTTCCGGCTTGTCCATAAAGGCAACTAGAATAAAACTGGCTTTGATGCCACTATAGGTTAGGGTGGAAGCAGGAAAACCGTGGATAATCGGTGTAAGACCATTTCCAAGAACGGGACGCAGATTGGTAAACTCGAATATTTTATAGCTTAGCAATAAGCATAACAGAATCATTGTAATTGTTATCGGAAATATAATCTGGAATGCTCGAGCTATGGCATTGATTCCTCCAGAAACCAGATAAGCAGACACCCAGAGGAATGGTAGGATGACCGCCCAGGCCGGGGTACCTTCCAGCAGGAAGAATAGCGTGACCTCGACCATGAAACGAGCTTCAAGGCCTGCCACGAGTATGAAGTGTATAATTAACAGCAGGCAAAGCGCCTTAGCCGGTAGTGACCCGACGATTTTGGGACCGTATTGAAATACTGTTTTCCCCGGGAACTGCAGCCCCAACTTCACAATAAGCCAAATCGCCAGCATCGCAACTCCTCCGGCGATCAGCACCGGTATCCAGGCATCTGGGGTCTTCGTGCTTTCTACGACCAGCCGAGGGAGGACCAGAATGCTGGAATTAATCATTGTAATGATTAGGAACACTGCCGCTTGCGACGAATTAATCTTGTCCTCCGTACGTCGGAACATTTATCCAACTTCCTTTCTTGATCTGGTTCAGGTTCTACGTTTGCAACGCCGGGGCTTCGGCATGATCAGCAGGCGCCTCATCAGGGACAGCGGGGCACGGATAAGATACTCCTTCCATTCGTTGATCCGTTACGGACTGCCGGGTCAGCGAAGGCACGCCGAAATGCTTGCTGCCAAATCAGGGGGAAGAGAACACTTCATGTGTTGCGTCATAGATAGGAACCATATCATCCATACAGCACGGACCGGTATAGATGATTTAATCGAAGCAACATGAGATCAGCCCCAGAGAAAATATATTCACATGAGCATTTGGCACTAATCCATGGAATTTCAGAATGGTGCAAATACTGGTATATAATTAAGTGTTTCCAATATCAAATGGGAACTAGTCCTAATATCCGAAAATAAATAAAGTGAGATTCGATATCAACAGTGCTGCGCTGGCCACGCGGCTTCCACCCAATTTCGTTTCGCGTAATAAGCACTACGAGCAGGATCAAGTAGTTGATCCGTTGAATATAAATCATGTAAAACACTTTAAAAATGAGGTGATTAATGATGCAGATCAATATTTGGGATTGGGTTCGTCGCAGTTGAGCGATTACCTCAGCCAGTGTTGGATTTTTTTTGTAGCCTAGGAATAGACCCGACTAAAGAGGGCGAAGTCTCAGAATACTGTAAAAATGATGACGGCTCACATTTGTATGGTGGGTTTTATCATATAGTCGGGGTGTTAATCAGCGGTCCTGACTGTTGGGTTAAGACAAGCGAAGAGATCAGCCACTTAGAAGCAAATAACTTAATCGAAATTAGTGGATTTACTTTTGGATTTACGAACGGGATAAGCCTTCTCCCTGATGGATTCCCTGAGCCTTCATTACAATTAGAGTTTCAAGGGAATGTCCCATGGCGGTTGATGAAAAGCTTTAAGACATAGTCGATTCAACTCAATTAGAATTATCATACTCCCTGGATTGCTGAAAGAAGCTCCTGCGGTAGATCATCATTTCCCACTTGCACGTTGTAGTATCTCACTCACAAAATAGCTCTTAGCATTTGAATATCCGGCGCGGTCTTTTTTGAATCGTTCAGCAAGTTCAATTTTTAAATCACTGTATCTTTTAGCGGTCTCGGGATGACCTCTCATATAATCGCGAAAGAGAATATGACGCTTATATTCAGCACTGTCCACGGTACACACGTACAAATGATGCCAAATAACATCAGTTGGAGGAATAAATGCCTCTCGTCCTTTAATTCCCAAGTCACCTTCATGGACATAGCCGAGAGTAGCAAGCCTCTGTATAGCTAAGGACACATCTTTCTGCGCAGGAACCACAATGTCCATATCGATGATGGGTTTTGCTGCTAATCCAGGAACTGAGGTACTTCCAACGTGCTCAATTGAGACTATTATGTCTTCAAGTACCGGCAGTACGAATTCCCTCAATTCAACAAATACTCCAGTCCAACCAGGATCGTAATCAACAACTATTAATTCAGAACCCATTCATTCTCCCTCCTAATCAGTAGTTACTCCCTTGAAGTACGATTCAATTCGAGTTTTTATGTAAGAATCATTTTCAATATCCCAACACCGTCTTCTTGAGGATATAACCACACAGAAAGAATCACAGTTACAATTAATAATGATACCCGTATAAAAAGGTTCAATGCTCCTGTGCGTTTTCTAAATAAAAATAGATATAAAAGGACAATTACGCTGTTGAGAAAGTATATATTTGGTAAATAAATTATGCGTCCTAGTCCTGTATATGGGAAGATCAGTATTAGGAGTGTAATTACTAGTATTGAAGGTAACATCGCAAGTAAATATATATCATTATTATTTCCTACCCAAAAGTTATTTGAATTAATTCTGGGCAAACCCAAAAATGTTGTATTACAATTAGAGCATTTGTATGAATAAGGAATAAAAACAGGAATTATAGCAATCAATGCACCGTAATCAATGGCACCTGTAAAAAAGTAAAAATTTAAAAATAAGTAGATGGAAAGTAAGAGTCTTGTATGGAATGAACTTATCTGTTTGATGTTTGTATTTTGACAATTAGAACAGCAATTCATATTTTCACCTCTTATTTATCATAGACAACGCACACCATAAATCTGCCTTCAGTTAAATTATAGGATATTTTGTTTTATTTCAATAGATAGAAATCCAAATAGGAAATTCATTTTATCTAGTCCGATTGGCCTTAATTTTTCTTTTGGATTACTATGCTATCAAAGTTGATCAGTTTGGAGAAGGAATCGGCATTATTTCTCTCCTTTATATTAGTCCTATAGAATTTGTCTTAGGATTAATGGGTCTTATGAATAAAAAAAATAGCTATGCCGCTCTCTTGGGGATAGGAATCTGCTTAGCAGACTTTTTACTTCCTTTACTCATGATGTGGATTATTCATGTTCCATAACATTTTTACAATATGAATCTGGAGAACGCCTGCTTCAGCAACAGCAACCTCAGCGGCAGCATATTTACCGATGCTATTGCAATACAGAAGGAATGACGATTGACGGAATACCGCTGCAAGAGCTGCTGGCCGCCTATGCCCAAAGAAATACTTAAGCTACCGGAATCATCAAAGAAGCCGCTGAACACTGAACGTGTCCGGCGGCTGTTACGTGTCTGTGTCTCAAACTCTATCCGGACACAGATCCAGCGCCACCTGCCGTGCCCAGGCCAGCAGCCATTCGTCTTCGCCGTAGTTTCCGACACATTGAAAGCCTAGCGGAAGTCCGCCTATATCGGCTGCAGGGATGCTGATAGCCGGGCACCCGGCAAAGCTCCAGACTGCCGTCATGCCAACCCAACCGGTATTGTTCTCCTCCAGCTTAGGCGCGGTTCCGCCCTGTGCCGGTGATACCCACAGATCTATCCCCTCCTGCTCCATGAGAATCTTCAGACTGTCTCTTAATACCAGCTGCAGCTGCCGGTTTTCAGCCAGCTCCCCCTCCGGAACAGCCTCACCGCCAATCATCGCGTCCCTTACACTGGCACCGTAAAATTGTTCATACGTACTGAAACGATCCGCATGCTCACGGGCTAATTCGCCCTGAATAAACCGCAGCATCGCATTCCCGTAGATGAACTCATCTTCCCAGGGCATCTGAACCTGCTTCACCTGATAACCAAGCTGCTCCAGGGATTGAATCTGTGCTGCAAAAACTGCCTTTACCTCTTCACTCATCAATTGCGTGTATATGCCCATGGGAATACCAAGCACCGGTTTACCGCTCACCTGACGGGAATTCCAGTGCGGAACAAGCAGTTCAGCCGCCGTCTCCATACCGGACAGATCCTGGGTGAACAATCCGAGCGTATCAAATGACGGCGATAGCCTGAGTACTCCGTCCAGCGGAACTCTGTCATAGCTCAGCTTATATCCGACCACTCCGCAAAACGACGCCGGACCGAGAACAGACCGCAAAGTCTGTGTTCCCAAAGCCAGCGGACACAGGCCGGCGGCAACCGCAGCAGCCGAGCCTGCACTCGACCCGCCGGGGGTATGCGCAGGATTATGCGGATTAAGCGTAGCAATGGGACCATTGTAGGCAAACTCCTCGGTTACCGTCTTCCCGGCAATAACCGCTCCGAGTTCACGCAGCCGTGTAACTATGGAGGCTTCTTCGCCGGCCAGTGCCTCAGCAGGCAGCCGGGACCCCGCTTGCGTCGGCAGATTATTAACATGGATCAAATCCTTGATTCCGACTGTAATTCCCCAGAGGGCTGGTTTACCGGCAGTACCTGGGAGAGAAGCCAGCAGGCGCTCCTGCTCCAGCTTCAGTCGCTGCTCCAGCCGGGCTTCAGGCACAAAAGCATGAATCTGCGGCTCCAGCTCCCTAAATCTTCTCAGATATCTGTCAATTGACGTACTAAGCGAACTCTCTGCTTCTTCGGTGTTATGTATCAGATCGTTAAGAGAATTACGGATAAGCTGCATATCATCATCTCCAGGATCAGTTTGGACATTCTACTGACATACGAATCCCGCCCGTAAAGGTTACATTTTATTCCTGAACCTTATTGAAGTACAGACAGTTCAGCTCTGCTACCTTCATACCTGCTATTGGCTATGCTTCACTCCGGCTCTTATCCGGCGGAATATGCCCAGCGGCTGTTCCTGCCCCCTGGCTAGCCTTTGGATATTCGGCCAGTGTGCAATGACTGCCAGCAGCAAATACAAGGTTACAAACAAAGGTATCCATAACCTTTTTGCAGGATCATACATCCAGGAATACAGTGCCTCTGCCACAAAGAAAATTAATGCAAATATGGACATCCGGTCCACAATGAGCAGCAGCAGGATGCCTCCAGATAATATAATCAGCGTGGGCAAAGGCTGCAGGACGATTAACACTCCGATCCCTGAAGCGAAGCCCTTTCCAACCTTAAATCCCAGCAGAACGGGATAGTTATGTCCGGCAATCACAGCCAGACCGGCTAAATAACCGGCAAATAATCCGGCTTCTGTTCCGCCAACAGTACTCATAACGAATTTGCACACAAACACGCAGACAACCGCTTTTAACAGATCAATCAGAAATGTGGCAACCCCGTATTTCAGGCCAAACACCCGGGTCATGTTAGTCGTTCCGGCATTGTTGCTGCCAAGCTTCCGGATATCACTACGCATCAGCAGCCTGGACAAAATAACAGCTCCGCAGATGTTGCCAACGAGATAACCTGCCACGCAAGCTAAGGTGAAATGCCACAAGTAAGTGATAACGATAATTACATCAGCTCCTCTTTGTACCCTATGTATTTCAATTGAGCCTCAAGCAGTTTTCTTCCTTTTGCCGCAACTTCCGGAACATTATGCCCTGTGCCCCAGTAAATATCTCCGAGGGCCAGCTTAATGCAGCTGATTCTGATCTGAATATGCTTCTCCCGCAGAATTTCAGCACCATAACCTTCAAAAAACGCCTTCATTGATACTTCGTCATTAATAAAATATTTCTCGAATAAAGCCGCGAAGCTGTCAACATCCACGCCCCACAGCATATTCTCAAAATCAATCATCCCGGCATGACTACCTCCCCATGAGTTCAACGTATTATCCGCGCATCCACACACTTCCACAATATACCATTACCAAACAACAAAAAATAGCCGTCTGAACACACCGGTTTGTGTCTGACGGCTAGGTTTGTGCAGCTTAACGTTCTAGTATAAATTTCTGATGCGGATAGTCAAACTCCTCAGTCAGCTCAGCAAATTTTTGATACAGCGGCCGGGGTGCAGTTCCTTTTTCATCCTCTGCGCGGAAGGTAGTCACACTAATCTCTGTATTGGCCGGGAAAGTTATCACGGACAAGTCCGGTCATTACCATCCAGGAGTCGAGCTCCGGTAACGCTGCTAATCTTACTTCGTAGGTGGAGTTAACTTGTGTGTCCCAGACATATAGTTCGATTTTCGCCACTTAAATCTACGATTTATCCATATTTCCAAGCATTAGTTGGAAAATTGCCACCTAAGAATGCCTGAAAGCCCCCTGTAGACCCCAAACAGGAGAATTAACTGACTTATTTCCAGCTAATCCCTTTAACCCACCGAATCAGCTTGAATTAGGTGGAGAATTTCCACTTCATTCGATTAAGCCCGCCCACTTACCCGGAACAGCCAGAACTCGCTGGGTTAGCTCCTTGCCTCAGCATGCGCCAGCTCACCAGCTCTTTACCCTAGCGCTCGCTAGTCCGTAGTCTGCTCTTTACCTCAGCTTGCGCCAGCTCACCAGCTGCTTACCCCAGCACACTCCGCAAATACCGCCCGGTATGCGACACCCCGACCTTCGCAACCTGCTCCGGGGTGCCCTCCGCGACCACATAGCCGCCGCCGTTGCCGCCTTCCGGTCCCATATCAATAATATAGTCGGCTGATTTCATCACATCCAGGTGATGCTCAATAACGATTACTGAATGCCCCCCGTCCACCAGCTTGTTCAGCGCCAGCAGCAGCTTCTGGATGTCGGCCAGGTGCAGGCCGGTTGTTGGTTCATCGAGAATGTACAGATTGTGCGCGCCGCGCTTGATCTTTGCCAGCTCATTTGACAGCTTCACCCGCTGGGCCTCCCCTCCGGAGAGCGTGGTCGAGCTCTGGCCGAGTGTCAGATAGCCCAGACCAAGCTCATTCATAATACCGAGCTTATGCTTAAGGTACTTATGATCTGCAAAAAATTCCGCTGCTTCCTCGACCGTCATTTCCAGCACATCCGAGATGGATTTATCCCGGATTCTGATCTCCAGTCCTTCCTCCGAGAAGCGGTTGCCCTTGCACACCGGACAGATCGTTTCGATGTCAGCCATGAACTGCAGGCTGGTGACGATGATCCCGTCACCTGCACAGTGCTCACAGCGCGTGCCGTTGGCATGGGTCAGGCTGAAGTCAATCGATTGATAGCCGCGCTCCACGGCCTCCGGCTGCGAGGCGAACAGATCACGGATTTTATCATACAGCCCGATATAAGTGGCCGGGTTCGATTTGCTGTTGCGCCCGATCGGCGACTGGTCGATGTTGATGACATGGTTCACCAGATCTGCGCCGAACACATAATCATGCTTGCCGGCGACGATCCGCGCGCCTGTCTTGTCGATTTTGAGCTGCTTGGTCAGGATTTCGTTGATCAGCGAGCTTTTGCCCGAACCGGAGACACCGGTAATGCAGATGAATACATTCAACGGAATATCGAGATCAACATCCTTCAGGTTGTTCTCACGCGCACCTTGAATAGACAGAAAGGTATCTCCCAGATTACGCCGCTGCTCAGGAACAGGAATAACGGTTCTGCCGGACAAATAGCCGCCCGTGACAGACTCTGCCGCATTCTTTATATCCTCTAGCGTCCCGCTCGCAACAACATTGCCGCCGTGAATCCCCGGTCCCGGACCAATCTCAATGATATGATCGGCACAGCCGATTGTCTCCAGATCATGCTCGACTACAATTACTGTATTGCCGAGATCGCGCAGCTTTTTCATAGTATCAATGACTCTGCCGGAATCACGGGGATGCAGCCCGATGCTCGGCTCATCCATTATGTAGAGCATGCCCATCAGCTCACTGCTGATCTGGGTGGACATTTTGATCCGCTGCATCTCACCGCCGGAGATACTGTCGCTGCGTCTGCCGAGATTGATATAATGCAGGCCGATCTCGATCAGCAGGCTGATGCGCGTATGCAGCTCACGGACAATTGTCTCCGCCACATCCCGGACCTCCTGCTCAAAGCGGAGCGTTGTAAGAAAAGCCAGCAGCTCCTGAAGCTGCATCCGGCTGAGCTGATCAATATTTTTACCGCCGACCGTCACCTGCAGCCGCTGCTGCTTGAGCCGGGCACCGCTGCATTCCGGGCAGATTTTTTCTATCATACAATCCTTGATGAAGGTCGGCTCAAAGGCCTCAGTCGTGGAGGATTTGCGGATATAGTGCTTGTACCAGCTCTCCATCTCGTGAACAAAGCCGGCAAACGTCCGGTCCCGGCCGGTCAGCCAGTTTTTCTTCTGGGAGAACGGCGGCTGCAGCATCGGCACAAGCTCCCCCCTGGAACCGAAGAAGAGCAGCTCATGGATTTCTTTTGACAGCTCATGAAAAGGGGTATCCAGACTGAAGTTGTATTTCTGTGACAAGCTGTACATCAGCACTGTGCGGTAGCTGTCCTTGCCGGAGGTGTTGAATACCGTATTCTTGAGTGCGCCTCTGCTGATACTCTTCTCCGGGGCAACCACCAGAAAATGCGGCTCCACCACATAGGACATCCCCACTCCAAGGCAAGTATGACAGGCGCTGGCCGGTGTATTAAAAGAGAAATGAAACGGCTGCATATCACACAGGAAGAAGTGATGGTCCGGGCAGGCAAAGTGCTCATAGAATCCCACCGGTGCGCCGCCCATTACCTCCACCTTAATCATAATATCTTCATCCAGTGCCAGAATGGCCGCTTCTATGGACTTCGTAAGCTGGATATAGGTATCATGGCGCAGCGTAATCCGGTCGATCACAATCTCAATGACGTGGGACTTGCCCTCATCCGTCTCCAGCTCATCCCCCAGCGATACCGGCTCCCCGTCAATCAGCAGATGCTTGAAGCCCTTTTCCCGCAGCTGCTGGAAGGTATAGCTGTAATCCTCACCGTATATTTTGTAGACCGGAGCCCGCAGCTCAATCACCGTCCCCTCCGGCAGACCTGTAATATGCTCGGCAATTTGGGCAGCTGACAGCTGTCGCAGCGGCTTGCTGCATTCCGGACAATGGCCTGTACCCGCTGTGGCAAACAAAAGACGCAGATAGTCATTGGTATCTGTTACCGTCCCCACTGTAGAGCGCGGATTATTGTTGCCTTTCTTCTGCTCAATCGCTATGACCGGAGACAGGCCGCGCACATAATCCACCTTTGCTTTTTTGAGCTGGCTGATCCGGCTTTTGGCAAAGTTAGAGATGGAATCGAGGAAGCGCCGCTGTCCCTCCCCATAGATCACATCGAATGCCAGCGAGGATTTGCCGGAGCCCGAAACACCTGTAATGACCGTCAGCTTATCGCGCGGAATCTCCACCGACACATTCTTGAGGTTGTTCTGCTTCGCCCCGGAGATTTCAATACTCGTTCTTATGGACATTTGCCTGTTCCTCCCCGTTATGGTATGTATAGAAATCCGATTTCTTCCGCCGCCGGCTTGCTTTTGGATGTAATGCGGATGGTCTGGGATACCTTCTCAATGATCCCCTTTTCGGCCATATACTCCAGAACATTGATCAGATAATGCCCTTCCATATGAAAATGCTTCGTCAGCATCGTCATCGTCTTAAGCGACTGATCCCCCATAAAATCAAGCACCGGACGGCTCATGGCATCAAGATGGCGGTCCAGCACCTGCTCCATCCCCCGGATGGCACTCCAGAGCTCTGTTTCGCTTAAAGGCCCGGACAACGGCTGCTGGTAAAAGGGGGACATCTGCTCCGGCGAACGCTCCAGCACACTAAGGACAGCTTCACGGGTCGGCGGCTCACCTGCTGCACACAGCTCCATACCGGCGATCAGATCGGCAGCCTTCAGGAGAAAGAACTGGGTGTACCTTGCATCCTTACGCACTGTCAGCCACTTCTGGCATTTGTGGAAAATATCAATCAGCTCACATGATCTCCACAGCAGCGAACGCGCAATATCCTGGGTGCCCATCCTCCGCATCTCGTCGAAATACTCATACAGGCTGTCATCCGAGCTGTAGACCATCTGTCCCTTGGCAAAATACGACTGCGGCATCGAGCCGCCGAGCAGCCGGTCCATCCCGCGCTTAAAGCTGCTCCGCTCAAACAGCTGAACATTGATGATGATGCCGTCCTCATCCAGACAATATGCATTCTGCTGCAAGGTCTGATCGCGGATGATCAGGGTCATGTCGATGTCGCTTTTCTCCCAGACCGTATCATAAGCCAGACTCCCGCACACTATGACTGCAATCACATTAGCATCCTTCTTCACCCTGTCTACAAAGCTGTCTGATGCAGCCCGGTAACGCTCCTGCAGCTCCCTAAGCCCGCTCTCTTCCATATCCCTTCCTCCTTCTGTAAGTCCTCTACTCCATATGACTGAAATCGCTTGCCCTTTCAATATCCTATGGTAGAATTATACACCTCATCCCTTCCCCAAAACCGGACACTAATTGCGAAGTACAGGAGGAGCGCATGGATCATTACTTGCTGGAAACCATTAACCGCACCACTGATTTTATAGAAGAGCATCTGCTTGATCCGCTGTGCCTTGACGATATTTCAGATCATGTTAACGTCTCCAAGTTCCATCTGCTGCGCATCTGGAAAGGGGCTACATCTACCGGCCTGATGGAATATGTTCGGAGAAGGCGGATTGCCCGGTCGCTGGGGGATCTGCTGAACCAGAGGGACAGCATTACATTCATTTCGGATAAATACGGCTTCAGCTGTGAGCGGACCTATAACCGGAGCTTCAAGGAGGAGTTCGGCACTACACCGGCCAAATGGCGCCGCTCGCCGTCACCGCTGGGTATCCTTGACCGCTTCAATGCTGATTTTATGAGCCGTGCCGGGGAAGGTCTGGTCTTCTTCCGCTCGATCAATGTCGTCCCCTCCTTCTCCATTGCCGGACCGGAATATACACTGATGGATGGGAGAAATGCCGATTCTGTGGATGCAGCCCGGCTGGGCGTTGACTTCTTCACCCTTGACCGCCAGCGGATTCTGAATCCCGTACAGAAGGATGTCTACATCGGGTTTACGGCTGTCCCGAAGCCGTTCCGGGGCCTGACCTTCTACCAGCCTTCCCTGCAGATCAGCCGCAGCAGCATCATTCCGCCGGATATGAATGTCCGGCACACGAAGCCGCATAAATACGGGGTGTTTACTTATATCGGCCTTCACCGGCCTGAGGAAATTTCAGCCGATTCCCTAAGTGAAATCTGGAAATATATCTTCGAGGTCTGGATGCCGACCGTACACTTTGAGCTGGAGGAGAAATTCAGCTACGAATCCGTCAATTATGCCAAGGGCAACAGGCATTACTGCGAGTGTGATCTGTATTTTCCGATTGCGGGATTATGATAAAGGATTCAGATCGAAGCGCATGCAGATGCCCTTCCGCATTACCCGCTACTGACGCAATCAAGCCAGGCTCTGGAGCTCAGAGCCTGGCTTGATTATCCGTTTATTCTTTTACACCACACGCCCAGTTCAACCTCCGTAACGAAACCGATCCGTTCATAGAAGGGCTGTCTGGGACCTGTATAGGCCTTGACCATGCCTTTGGAGCGCAGCCGGTTCAGTGCTTCATAGATTACCGCTTTACCAAGCCCGCATCTTCTGTAATCCGGATGAGTGCCTACCGGTTCAAGCATACCGATCCGGTTCGCTTCATCCACAAAAACATTACAGAACGATACGACCTCTCCCTGTCCGTTAAGCACCGCGAGATCCAGCTCTGGACAGTAACCCGGCGCCTCGCGGATACCTCCGTAGAATTGCAGCATCCGCTCCGCATCCTTCGTCCCCGGATATTGAAACGCCATAATATGGCCCAGAGCCTTGGCGCTATTGGAGACTTCCTCCCCGCTGCACAGTCTGAAGCCTACCGGCAGGAGCACCGGAAACTCCTTATCGAGCACAATAGAGACCGCGCTGTCGCTTTCATCCGGCAGAAGCCCGTATCCCCGGCTCAGCGCTAGCCTTTCCAGGCTGCTCATGAATGTCGGAATGGCCAGCTTACAGTATTCGGCAGGCTCCCGGCCGGTCCTGCCTTCTATGAAGTCGAACATTTCACCGGTGAGGCTGTCCGGCGGATCGTTCGAATCCAGCTGGAAATAGAAGTCGCCGTCTTTACTGGCTACTGCTGCGAGCCTCCCGGCATCATCCTCCCACAGCCCGATGTTCCGTTCCCAATCCTGAAGCGTGCCTGCTCTTAGCTGAAAGAAAAAAATCTCGAATTCCCAGCGGGCAATCAGCCAGCTGTTCGGCTGTTTCAATCGGCCGTAAGCATCGGACAGGAACTGGCGGACCTTCAGCATATCTGTACGTTCATACGCTCTATAATGATAATCCAACTCTAAACCCTCCCTACAAATTCTTGTAATCTAATTGTAGGGGAAATTCAGAATAGAATAAATACCCATCTTTGTTATAAATAAACTTTACTTGGGTCCGCTAATTGCCCAGCATTACTTTAACAATCGAATCCAGCTGCAGCTCCAGGGAGTAAGGGTCCTCCATAACAAATTCATCGCCTTCGCTTCCAAACGAGCCATACAGGTAGACTTGTCCTTTTTGCACTGCAGAGAGCCCCTTCCAGATGCTGCTGTTCAGAATTTCTGCAGCACCCTCATCCCCGGAGCCGTATACAAATACGTGATCGCCTATATACTCCGGAAGCACTTCAAGCGAGATATTCTCAAAGCCTTCCTTCATATTTAACGCTTTGTCTGTCGGCGGAAGCTGCAGCATCTGATAAATGGTTGAGCTGCCGTAATTGCCGCCGTCTGCCGCGAGCACATACAGGGAGTTGTTCGCAACCTGAACTATGGATACCGTCTCGCCCTCCTTGACGATGCCTTCAATCTTCTTGCGGGCAACCGCTACCTTTGCTTCATATTCTGTAATCCAAGCCTCTGCTTCCTGCTCCTTGCCGAAAATTTCACTGATTCTGCGGAATTTATCCAGCGGTCCTGAGGTGGATTCCCCTTCCCAGTATGGCAGGAATACAGTAGTACCGATTTTCTTGTAATCCTCAATGTTCTTCTCAATCGATCCGATAATCAGATCAGGCTCCAGATAAGCCAGCTTCTCCAGGTTCATCGGGAAGCCGCCGAGGTCCTCAATGCCGGCGATCGTATCGGCGGATATGCCGGAATCAGCAATCCAGCTTTCAGTCAGCATATAACTGCGGACACCAACCGGAATAATCCCCAGCTTCAGCAGCTGGCCCATATACTGGTCAGAAGCCACCCGCTGCGGGTTCGCCGGCACCTCCACATCCCCAAACAGCGTGGATACCGTTCTGGTTGTCTGCACAGCTGCTGCCTGTTCTTCAGGCTTTGCAGATGCAGGAGCAGCAGTCTCTGCGGCTACGGCATTGGCAGTGTTGCCTGAACCGGCGGCATTTGTATTAGTATTGGTACCCGCAGCCCCCGAACAGGCTGTCAATAAAAGCGACAGGCATAATACCATAGTCATTGCGGTGAATTTGAATCTTCCTTGCATGAATAGATCCCCTTCCGGTCTATAGTGAAATTGATTCTCAATATCACTATAACCCGGCAGCAAGCCCTGCTGAACGGCAGATTTTAGCATCGGGAAGGGCATATCCTGACTCGTTTTACGTTTTAGCAGCTCATTTTTCAGGCGGATAGGAGAAAGCCCCTTATATTTTTTAAAGCTTCGGCTTAATGAATGAGCATCCGGGTATCCTACATTCTCTGCAATCTCCTGTAAGGTGGCATCCGTCTGCAGCAGCAGTTCCACCGCCCGTTCCACCCTCACCTGCCCCAGATAATGAATCGGGCTTGTATTCATCCTGCTCTTGAACAGCCTGGACAGATGGCCGGCGCTGCAGCCGAGCTCTCCGGAAATCTGCTGCAATGTGACCGCCGAACGGTAGTGGTCCCGGATAAATTCTACTGCCTGCATCACAAGCTCCGGCTTCTGCGCCTGAACATTCTGGCTGTACAGCTGGCGGAGAAGCTCATATACAAACTGGTGGAACAGCGCCCGTACGTGCAGCTTCCCGAGTCCGGAGCCGTCTCCCCACTCCCGCTCCAGCAGCTCAACCTTTTCATATAAAGTGAGGGGATTATGCGGGACAAAGGCGTATTGATTAAGAAAAGGATTATCCTGCTCCATCAGCCTGATAATCTCCCTCAGATTCGCTGAACCCGGTGTAGCCCGGTACAGGAGCAGATAATATTCGAGCCCGCTGTCCGGGAAGATCCGCAGTCTGGCGCCTTTTCCTCCATGCAGCACATGAAATCGCTCTACCCGGTGCCTGCTGTGATCCAGATAGACATCGGCTTCCCCGCGTACAATGTACAGAAACGCGCTTGACGGCAGCCGGTAAGGCTGCAGCTCCCCCGGCGCAAGAATCGTGTGACGGACATCCATTATTTTAATAAACACGTGATTCCATAATAAAATATGATCGTTCAGATTCATTCCGGTACGTCCTGCCTCCAATCTCAACTCCTATAACCTCATTATAATTGATAACTATTCTCACTGAAACAATAAAAAAAACAGCCATTTAATGGCTGGATTCATAACGAATAGACCACCTCGCTGCGCAAGTCATCCCTTGCGCTTCCCCTTGGCCTTCTCTATATTCTCTGCAGCCCTGAATTTCACAATCCGGGTGATCAGGTCATAGGGCATCGGCTGGTCAAGCGGGAACTGGACGGAACCCTTGGCCCCTTTATAGACGGACAGCTCGTCTTTAAAAGCTTCGATTCCCCGCGGAGCCGGATAGAATCCGATGTGCTTTTTGAATGCGGCAAAATGCACAAGGTTGCCATGCAGGTCAAACGTAGGCATCTGATAGCTGATTTTCTCGGTGGCTTCCGGTGCGGCTTCATGAATGACCCTGCGTATATTCTGCAAAAGCTCCCGGACCTCCGGTGCAGCCTGTTCAATATATTCATCCATGCTCTCAAATGTAGCCTTGTTATCGTCCATTTCATCGCCCTCTCTCATACAGCCGGATATATTCGGAAACTGTAATTTTGCGGCTTAGCTGACCGATCAGTTCATAAGGGATAGTGCCTGCCGGCTTGAACCGGATACAGGATTTGCCCATATCCAGCTTGGTCTTCATATGCTTCGGATACTCCTCCCGGAACCACGACAGCAGCTCAGGCTGCATATAGATACCCATGTGATACAGCGCGATATGATTTTTCTGCGAGGCTATACTAATGAACGGCAGCGGCTGCTCCGGCTTCACATGATAACCTGGAGGATACAGCTCATGCGGAACCATGTATTCAATCCCGTAACCCAGGACCTCTGCAAATCCTTCCGGAAGGTTTTCTTTTATTACTGCTCTAAGGCTGGCAATAATCGTCCGGCGCTCTTCAGGCAGCTGGCTGATATAATCTTCCGGACTGCTGGCGTTGTACTCCATATTTGCTTCTCCTCCTCTAATCAGGCTGTTTATATTACCCGAATTATTCAGTAATCTGCAAGGCGCCCGTTATCATGCCACGCACCATACATCACGTTGTCCCGCGTATTTGCTATGAATTTGTCCAATCTGCTCTGGAATAACTCCGGCTGCTTCTTATAGCCCTGTATGTTGTCAATACGGATTCTGCTGTAGAGTGCCGGAAACGCCAGAAAGTTCGCATAAACCTGAGGGTCCTCTTTTAATGCCTGCTCAATTCCTTCATCTATTACAAAAGATTCGGGTCCCATATCCGGCAGCACGCGTCTGCCCTCATCGCTCAGCAGCCCCAGCTTGTCCAGCCGGCGGACCCGTTCTTTATTCAGCTCGGTCCATGAGCTTCTTTTAGATCTTGGTGACAGCCGCTGTACGACCCCGTGCTCCGTGCTTTTCTTGACTCCGTCGATCCAGCCGAAGCACAGTGCCTCTTCAACGGTATCCAGATAGAGCAGCTTGTCCGGGACAGGCGTCATACTTACAATAACCCAGCAGCATTTCTCCGTCCTGCCGTATGCCTGCAGCCAGCTCCGCAGTTCTTCACGGGTTGTTAATAGTAATAGATTGTCCATCTCCATAATGTGCATTCACTCCTAACGGACTCGGCTGACCTTAGCCTGGCTCTCACTCATGTTACCATAAGCTAACCGGACACGGGTGCTCTTATCTGCTGACTTCCGTCAGCCATTCCATACAGACAGGTATGAATGCCGCATAGTCCTCCAGCGATTCAATTGTGCCGGTAACCTGTGCATATATCCCCCGGTGACAGGCTCCGGCGGCTGCATCAACGACCCCAGTTCATACTTGGCGCACAGCGCCGCAAAATCCGTCTTATAGCTTATTGCCTGCATCATGACTTGTTCTCCTTTATCCGATTTATGCAGCAGCTTACCCGTAACACCCCTATATTCGCTAAGTGTCATCCTGATATTAACTTTCTGATGCATCAGTTTTAACATTCATAGAATTTTTCTATGTTAACCTGTAGCTAATAGCGCGGGGGAGTGAACGGAATGAACCTGAATTTAATTAAGCTGCAGATTGTGGAGCTTTTGTATAAACACAAAAAAATAACAACCGTTGCAAGCGTTCTCGGGCTGAAGCAGCCGACGGTAACCTATCATCTCAAAAATCTGGAGCAGCAGCTTGGGGAAAAGCTGTTCGAGCCGAGGATGGACAAAATGATTCTCACAGAGAGCGGGAGAGCCTTCCTTCATTATGCGGTTAAAATCAATGCCCTGGCGGCTGAGGCGGAGCGCGTCGTGAAGGAATTTAGCCTTGCCGGCCGCAGCTCGCTGAGCATTGGTGCCAGCTATGTTCCGGCCACCTACATCCTGCCCGGAATCCTCAGCCGGTTCGGTGAGCTTCATCCAGAGACCACCGTGTCGCTATCAGTAAAGCCTTCGCCTGTGATCAAAGAGATGCTGGTCAACCAGGAGCTTGACCTGGGAATCCTGTCCACCGAATCCTTTTATCTGCCCAGCCTGCACAGCCAGCCGCTCTGCGAAGATGAGCTTGTGCTCGTGTTCGCACCGGGGCACGAATTCGCAGGCCAGCCGGAGCTGACCCCTACCCTGATCTCCGGGGCAAAATTTATCCAGCATAACAGCCAGTCCAGCACCGGCCGGATCACCAGCAAATGGTTCGAGGACTGCGGATTTGAGCCCCGTGCCCACCTGCTGCTGGATTCCCTGGAGGCAATTAAGCAGTCGCTGATTAGCGGCAGATATGTATCCTTCATTTCACGGCTTGCAGTTGCCGATGAGGTGGCCTCCGGTAAGCTGATCATGCGTCCCATTCCAGCGTACCATTGTCAGCGGCGGATTTTCTATTCCTATAACCGGGACCGCCACCTTTCGCCGTTCATCGGTTTATTTATTGAGCTGATGCAGGCGCTCTGCTTGTAAAGTTCTTCATGATTTGGGTTTTGGTTTTGTCTTCCACATAGTATAATATACTTCATCTGGCAGAGAAAGGATGTTGATGATTACATGAAATTTACTGAATATCCCTATGAGCGTCCTGATCTTGACAAGCTTAAGCAGGAATTTGCAGCCCTGCTTAAGGGTCTGGAAGCAGACAGCCTTGAGGAGCAGAAGGCCTCTATTACCGCGATAAATGAGCTGCGCAGCGATTTCGAAACCCTGCTGAATCTGGCCTACGTCCGGGCCTCGATCAATTCCCTGGATGAATTTTACAAATCCGAGCGAAATTATTTTGATGAAGTTGAACCTATTGTCCAGGAGTACATAACCGATTACTACAAAGCACTTGTAAAGTCCAAATACAGGACTGATTTCGTGCAGGAATGGGGGGCCCAGCTCTTTGACCTGGCTGAAATCTCGATCCGTACCTTTAGTACGGAGGTCATTGAGGATCTGCAGCTGGAGAACAAGCTGTCCACCGAATACAGCCAGCTCATCGCTTCAGCCAAAATTATGTTTGAAGGCGAAGAACGCACTTTATCCCAGCTCACACCGTTTGAGATGTCGCCTGACCGGGATATGCGCAAACGCGCTTTCCAGGCCAAATACGATTTTATGGCAGCACACGAAAATGATTTTGACCGTATTTATGACGAGATGGTTGCTGTACGTACAGGCATCGCCCGCAAGCTTGGATACCCCTGCTTCGTTGAGCTTGGCTATGACCGGATGAACCGGACCGCCTATGACGCCGGCATGGTAGCCAACTTCCGCAAGCAGGTGCTTGAGCAGATTGTACCTGTAGCACAGAAGCTGAAGCAGCGCCAGAATGAACGGCTGGGTCTGGACAAGCTGAAATTTTATGACGAATCCCTTGTTTTCAACAACGGAAATGCTGCGCCAAAGGGGGATGCCGGCTGGATTGTGGCTAATGGTGCACAAATGTACCGGGAGCTCTCACCTGAAACAGACGAATTCTTTACGATGATGCAGAACAATGAGCTGATGGACCTGTTGAGCAAAAGCGGCAAGGAAAGCGGCGGATACTGCACCTATTTCAACAAGTACCAAGCGCCATTTATTTTCTCAAACTTTAACGGAACCTCTGGAGATATTGATGTACTTACCCATGAAGTGGGCCACGCCTTCCAGGTGTACTCCAGCCGCAGCCTGAATGTGCCGGAGTACGCTTTCCCAACCTATGAAGCGGCAGAGATCCACTCGATGAGCATGGAGTTTTTTGCCTGGCCGTGGATGAACCTGTTCTTTGAAGAGGATGCCGACAAATACCGGTTCAATCATCTGGCCGAAAGCCTGGAGTTTATTCCTTACGGTGTATCGGTAGATGAATTCCAGCATTTCGTCTACAGCAATCCTGAGGCAACTCCTCAGGAGCGCAGGCAGGCCTGGCGGGAGATTGAGCAGAAATATCTGCCGCACCGCGATTATGACGGCAACAGCTATCTGGAACAAGGCGGCTTCTGGCACAAGCAGGCGCATATTTTCCGCACCCCGTTCTACTATATTGATTACACGTTAGCCCAGCTGTGCGCATTCCAGTTCTGGAAACGTTCTAACGAGGATTTCGCAAAGGCCTGGAGTGATTACCTGAGGCTCTGTAAGGCTGGCGGCAGCAAATCCTTCATTGAGCTGGTAGAGCTTGCCGGACTGATCTCACCGTTTGAAGACGGCTGTGTCAGCTCCGTAATCGGCGAAATTGAGAATTGGCTGAATTCAATTGACGATAAAGCATTGTAAGACAGCTGCATTGTCTGCAGTCCGCAGGCAGATTTAATAGAAAAGTCCCGTTCCCCGGATTAAGCCGGAGCGCGGGACTCTTTATTTTCACTGCAACAAGCTCTATTACTCAGCTATAGCTTTCTGTCGGCGAAGCTCCGGAAATTACCGGTTACTGCCACTGGAATGCTGCCCTTCAGATAAAAATAATCCTTGGCCTTCCAGGTGTGGCTGCCTTTGTCGGACCTGCGCACATAGACATAGTTATACTGTGAAGTGGCAAAGGTGCGGAACCCTTTTCTTTTGCAGCGCCTAAGGAAGTTAACATCCTCACCCACCGAGCGGTCGGGAAACAGCACCTGCTTACACACCTGTTTTCTGAACAGCAGCGTCCCTCCCTGCAAAAAGACCACCGGCTTATGCTGCTCCTTCGGTGACCGTACAATCAGCCGGCGGCTTTTCTCAAGATAGACAAGACAGGCATGCTTTCCGACGATATCGCTGCGTGTGCGGTTCAGCGTCCTGATCTGTTCGTTCAGATAATACGGGGAATAATAATCATCGTCGTCAAACTTGGCAATCAGCGGATAACGCGCCTTGGTTATGGCACTGTTCAGGCATTGGCCGAGCGAAACCGACTCCGGGAGCTTATAGACGGTAATGTTGTGCCCGGAGCCTGCCCTCATCTGATATGCCTGCAGCTTCATACTGTCCTTGTTGAGGATAATAATCAGTTCCTTATATTTCACCTTCTGGTTCTTGTAATTGGCAAGCAGATTATCAAAAAACTCCGGGCGATTCGTGCACACGATTATTGAGACTGCATTGACATGCTTATTTGCCGCTCTTCCCACTGCCCCTCTCCCCCATCCTGTTATCCCTTTAGCATATGAGCCCCGTCCAGCGGCCGTTCGGGCATGAGCGATATAGCGGTAATCCTGGTATCATTAGCTCACATTTGTTCCATTCTTCCCCTGAGAGGGAAGATGTGAGTTATTGATTGTAGCCGTACTTTTCTCCTGTAGGGTATAATTTCGCTTGATCAGGCCACCTAGCCTGTCAAATATAGGTACATATGGAGGGGATTCTGGTTTTGTTAAAAAAACGCTTGCTGTCTGTGCTCACATCCATCCTGTTATTGTCATCCTCACTTCCGCCGCTGGCCTCTGCAGCAGAAGTGTCTGATCCCGATCCGGCTGCCGGTATGATTAATATCAGCAGTAATTGGAAAGGAAGTGTATTCGGCGATGTAGGCGGCCAGGACAAAATTACGGCGGCAAACTTCGGCATTACAGAGAATGCAGATTCAACCGTTACCCTGCGCAGCTCTGCTGACCGCGGCAAAATTTCCGGCAGCACTGAAGGGATTGCTTATTATTTTCAGCAGATTGATCCTGCAGCAGATTTCGAACTCAAAGCTAAGGCACATGTGGATGCCTGGACAGCCAACAATCAGGTGTCATTCGGGCTCATGCTGCGCAGCAATGTGTGGGATAACCAGTCCGGGGCATATACAGGGGATTTCACTGCTGTAGGTGCTTTGGACCAAGAAATGAAAGCGTTTTATAAATCGGGTGGCGGCAGCCTTCAGAAGACCGGCTATCTGTTTGATACAGCCGGCAAGCCTGCGGCAGGGGAGGATTATGACATCAGCATCCGGAAAACCGGGAATCTGTATGTCTTCACTCTCGACGGCGTCACCAAAACACTTGAAGGCTTCAGCGGTGCTGTTCAATATGCGGGACTTTACACTGCCCGGAACACAACCGTTACTTTCAGTAATGTACAGCTTCTTCAGGAAAAGCCAATCGAGCTCGGCCCGTGGACGTACAGCGCTTTTGGCGGAAACACCAGTGCAGTGAAGAATCCTGCGCCTGTAGACGCAACTGAGACCTCCGTGACTCTGGAAACCTACGGCGGAAAAATCTCCGGGAGCGACGAAGGGCTTTCCTTCTATTTCAGGGAGATCCCTGCCCAGGCTAATTTTGAGCTTACAGCCACAGCCAAGGTCCTTTCGTTCAACAGCAACAGCAGCATCAGTACACCGAACCAGAAATCCTTCGGGCTGATGCTGCGGGACAGCGTAGGTGTGAACGGCGATTCAGCCGCAGCAACCTCCAATTATGCCGCGGTTGGCGCGCTGGATCAGGTGATTAAGGGATTCTACAAACAGTCATCACAGGTAAAGCTTGCCCCGTTCAGCGGCATTTCTGTCCCTGCAGCCGGTGAAGAATATGCGCTCCGTATCAAAAAATCCGGCAATACGCTGCAGCTCAGCACCGGCAGCCAGACCGAAACTATAACACTGGACGGAGCGTTCAGCGATACCCTGTTTGCCGGGGTGTATGCAGCCAGAGATGCTGTAGTTGCCTTCAGCGATGTGGATATCAGGCTAGAGACCAAAGCGGTTACTTCCTTAACGGCAGATACCAGCGCTATGGTAAAGACCTCTTATTTCATCGGAGAAGCCCTTGACCTGACCGGCTTATCTGTAAAAGCTGTCTATTCCGATAACAGCGAGGCTGTCCTGTCACCGGCTGATTACATCGTTACCGGCTTTGACAGCAGCAAGGCCGGGGCTAACACGGTAACCGTTCATTATAACGGTGCTTCTGCAGCAATTACCCTGCAGATTCTTCCTCTGTCCGTGTCCGGGCTGACAGTCAAATACTACCCGGCCAAAACCGTCTATTATCCGGGTGATGCCTTCGACCCTCAGGGACTTGTCCTTCTGGCCGGCTATAACGGCAGCACCCCGGGAACGGAGCTGGACAGCACCCTCTACTCACTCTCCATTAACGGCCAGCCCGTAACGGAGCAGGCACCGTACCTGTTCAGCGGACCAGGCGTCTATGAGGTGACCGCTGCCTCGGTGGAGACTCCGGAGGTAACAACCGCCTTTAATATTAAGGTTGAGGATGCAGCGCTAAGTAAACTGGAGATCCGCAATCTTCCGAAGCAAACGGTATATTACATCGGGGATACACTGAAGCTGGAGGGGCTGGTGCTCTATGCCCATTACAGTGACGGTACCTCCCAGCGGCTCATGAAAGAGGAATATAGCGTTTCTGCGCTTGACACTTCTGTTCCCGGTTCACGTGAGATTACCGTTAGCCATAAGGGCGCTACTGTTAAATTCCCGGTTGAGGTCAAAATAAAACAGTTAACCGGCATTGAAGTGACAGTATACCCGAAGACTAGCTTCCTGCTGGATGACAGCTTTAGCAGCAACGGGCTTGCCGTTTCCAAGGTATATGACAACGGGGACCGGGAAGTGCTCAGCGGCTATACGCTTGACACTAGCAAGTTCGACAGCAAGACTCCCGGTGTGTATGATATCGTGATCATCCCGGCCGATCCCGCTATTGATCCGATTAGCTACCCTGTAACAGTCAGGGAAACAGCCCAGCCGGTGTGGAGCAGCACTCATTTCGGGCAGTCCACATCTGCCGCCAATAATCAGACTGTTGTCCGGGAGGACGGCTCCATTCGTTTGATTGCACTTGAAGGCGGAGGCAAGGTTACCGAGGACCATGACGGCATCACGTTCTACTACACTGTGCTTGATGCAGTCCAAGATAACTTCGTGTTGTCTGCTGACATCCAGGTATCCGCTTATGCCAAATCCCCGTATGACGGTCAGGAATCCTTTGGCATAATGGCCCGTGATGTGATCGGCACAGAAGGCAATTCCAGTGTATTCGCCTCCAATATTGCTGCCATCGGCGGCTACAGCGGCGGAACCAAGAGCAGCAACGGAACCCAGCTGTTCGTGCGCACCGGAGTGGAATCTTCTGACGGGGCCGGCAGCAAGGGAATCAAGACCGTCATGCTGAATACCGAGCAGCCGGCTCCCGGTAATACGTTCCCTGCCGCTCCCTACCGGCTGACTCTATCCAAGACGAACAGCGGCTTCACCGGCCAGATTAATGACGGCAACGAGGCCGTGTTCTTCACACCGGATATCCTTAACGTGCAGGATGGCAAAATGTATGTCGGCTTCTACACAGCCCGGCTGGCTACCATCGACGTCAGCAGCATTCAGCTGACCGTTACCTCAGCCGCGACGGATGCTCCTAAGATTGATCCGCCGCAAAATGCAGTGACACCGGCATTTGATATTCTTTCGCTGGGCAGAACCTCCCAGTCTGATTACTGGATGATCCTGCGGCCGAATGTCAACGGAACAGTGACACTGAAGCAGGGCTCTACAGTCATTGCACAGGATGTCAAGGCAGAAGCCGGGAAACGGCTTTCGCTTTCCGCTGAACTTGCGGCACAGCAGGATACGAATTTCAGCATCAGCTTTTTGCCGGATGATACCCAGTACCTGACCTCCTACGATAAGATTGTCCGCAACTTTACCGTCACCATGAAAAGCTATGCCGAAGGTAACGATATTTACGTCTCCCCTGCCGGAACGGTCACTGGCGACGGTACACCGGAGCACCCGCTCGATATCGACACCGCGATTGATTACGTGCAGCCCGGACAGCGTATTATCGTTCAGGACGGCCGGTATGTGCGTTCAAGCAAGCTAGAGATCAAGAAGTACAATGACGGAACGGCTGACGCCATGAAGGTGCTGGAGGCAGCTCCCGGTGCACGCCCTATATTTGACTTTGATAAAAAAACAGAAGGCGTCCTGCTGAGCGGCAGCTACTGGCATGTCAAAGGACTTGATTTCACGCGTACAGCAGGCAATACCAAAGGATTCACTGTAGGCGGCAATCATAACATCGTGGAAAACAGCCGTTTCTATGCCAACGGGGATACCGGCCTGCAGATCAGCCGGACGGACGGAACCGCTGTGGAACTCGCGGAGTGGCCGTCGTACAACCTGATTCTGAACAGCTCCTCCTTCGATAACCGCGACCCTTCCGATAATAATGCCGACGGCTTCGCGGCCAAGCTGACCTCTGGTGTCGGCAACGTGTTCAGAGGCTGTCTGGCGTACAATAATATTGATGACGGGTGGGATTTATACACCAAAGCGGGGACGGGAGCGATTGGCGCTGTGCTGATTGAAGACAGCGCGGCCTTCAACAACGGCCACCTGACTGACGGAACCTTGGGTGCAGGTGACAAAAACGGATTTAAACTGGGCGGCGAAGGTATTTCTGTCCACCATATCATCCGCAATTCCGTTGCCTTCGGCAACGGGGCATACGGCTTTACCAGCAATAGCAATCCCGGTGTCATTGCCGAGAACAACATCGGCTTCAACAACACGCGCGGCAATTTGAGCTTCACTACCTATGATCACATTACGCCTAATTTCACAATCGGCGGCTTCCTGTCCTACCGGACAGCCAGCATCGCTAAAGACCAGTACCCGGCGGGACTGGCAGCGGATAATAACTATATGTATGACGGGACTGTATCGGCTAATAAATCCGGCAAGCAGCTCAGCGATGCCAACTTTGTCAGCCTGACTCCGGTCAGCGTCTATTCAAGAGATGCCTCAGGGAATGTAGTCTGGGGAGATTTCCTCAAGTTCATTCCATTTGATGATAGTGAACCAGGAGAAGAAGAGCCCGCTGCGACTCCAACTCCCGGAGCAACACCTGCACCGTCGCCTACTCCAGCTCCTGCTCTTCCGGGCGGTACCGTAACAACGGCTGATCCCGCCGTAAGTACAGTTCAGCCGGATGGCAGTGTGAGCATCACTCTGGCAACGACTGCTGTTCAAGGTAAAGTGCAGGCAGTGCTGAGTGATGCCGTGCTGCAGAAGGCACTGGCAGTGGCACTGAATCAGGCAGACGGAACCAGACTCCTCCGGCTTCAGCTGAAAGAGAATGCTGCTTCCGGCGCTTATGCAATTACAATTCCGGCGTCCGCATTTACAGCCGGGACCTCCCGGCTGCAAATAGAGGTTAACACAGCTATTGCCAGTGTAGTCCTTCCAGATCAGCTATTTAAGGCAGATGAGCTTGCAGCTGCCAAGGCTATAACCCTGCAGATCAGCTTAACCGAGCCATCTGGATTACTGAAGGAACAGCTCGGCGAAGCCCCGCTGGTAGCCTTTGAGCTTCTGTTAGACGGCAAGCCTGCCGGAGACAGCGGTTCAAGCTCCGGCGTCCAAGTGCGCCTGCCTTATACGGCAGCCGTACCAGCCGCTAATCAGCCGTTTATCGTTGTCTGGCAGATCAGTGCTGGCGGCGCTATTACAGCGGTTGTGGACAGCCGCTATGATACAGCCGGGAAACAGGCCGTTTTCACGGCGGACCGTACTGCCGGACAGTATGCCGCTGTTCTACATCATCCATCCTTTAAGGATATCTCCGGCAGCCATTGGGCCAGTCATGAGATTGAGTTACTGGCCTCGCGCGGAATTCTCAAGGGTATGCCGGATACCGGCTTCCTGCCGGAACAGTCCGTGACACGCGCAGACTTTGCCTCCCTGCTGGTCAGGCTGCTGGGTCTGTCCGGAGCCGCGGGCGGCACAACCATAAGCTTCGCAGATGTTCAGCCGGAGGATTACTTCTACGGGGAGCTGATAACAGCCAAGCAGCACGGCCTGATCAACGGACAGCCGGACGGATCTTTCCATCCTCAGGAACCTGTCTCAAGGCAGGATATGTTCGTAATGACTGTAAGAGCACTTAAAGCTGCCCGTATTCTGCAAGGGGACTCTGCGGCCTCCTCTGCTCTCAGCTCCTTCGCTGACCGTGCGGAGATTGCTAGTTACGCTGCCGGTGACATTGCTGTGCTGGCTGAGGCAGGCTTCATCAAAGGCGATGCCGGCGGCCAGCTCAATCCGTCAAAGCTATCCACCCGCGCAGAAGCAGCTGTACTGATCTACCGGATTTGGACGTCGCTGTAACGCAAAGGGCTGCTGATTAATCCATTACGGCATATGTGCTCTGACCCTGCCCTCGCAATCAACCGTTCAGCGCGGGTAGCATTTATACAGAGCACGGTTTACCGGGCTTAGCTATAAGTATCCCAAACAGCAAAAAGAGACGGCAGGAATACCGTCTCTTTTTGCTGTTTCTGTTGAAGCGAACTGCATGGACTATACTGTCCTATTCCAGCCCATGCTGTTTGCGGATATTGTACAAACCGGTAAGCAGCAGCTCGGATGGATCACGGTTCAGCTGGAAGTGTGTAAAGAGCAGCTGAAGCGGAATGGCACATACGTTGTTCCCGGCAGTAACAGCAGGGAAGCCGGCTTCAAATACCGGACCGTGGTCCTCATTCCAGGCCAGACCTGCATGCACCTTCTCAGGAGCGAACTCCTCTTGTACAGTCTTGATGCACAGTGGAACCACCTGATTGTCGATAACCGCTTTAGCTTCTTCCTCTGATTCCGGCTGCTTCGGAAGCGGCTTGCCGCCTTTTGTCTTCATCAGCTCATGGAAGAAGGAGGATACCCATACTTCAGGGTTCTTGTCCGACTGGAACCGGTTCACCAGCTCGCGCAGGAAGAATCCGGTGGAATAGACTTCGCCTGATTCATTTTTCACATGGTATACAAATACGGGCCCAAAAGCCGCCAGATTAATAATTTGGCTCTGCACCTCTTTAAAATACATCTTCAAAGCTACCATACCATTATGATGAACCGCTTTGACCAGCTCATTCCATTTCTCTTCAGTCATACCTGCCGGGTTATTGCTTGTCTCTTCACTTACAGTCTCATTCGCTGTTTCATTCACTGTTTCATCCATTGTTTCGTTCTCATTATTCATTCGTATTCTCACCCCGCTATCTATCATACCATCAACCGGCCCCGGGTAAAATATAATCCTCAGCCTGTGCATCAGCCGGAGAGCCGGCATACGCATAATAAACCCTGTCATTACGGGCTTCCATCCGGTTTTGCGTCGTATTTTTACAATACAGTGAAAACCATTTCCTGTAAAATATTTATAGAATCTTCCGCTCAAATACTACCGATACCTGTAAAGGAGCTTTCTGATGCTTATGGCGACCGCTGGTGCTTCATGGTGTGATCCCGGCATACAAGCAGAAATGGCTTAGCTGTCCTAAACAGGACGGTAAGCGTTTCTGCGAGAAATATAAGGAAAGTTTATAGCGTAGAACATATGAATCCTTATATTTCAAAAAGACACCTTCACAGCTGTAGCTGCGAAGGTGTCTGCACTGCTGAAGTTATACCGGATTACTTGGCAGCTTTGGCTGCATCAAGGATTGCCTTCAGATAGCCGTGGGTATCCACAAGTGTTGCGCCGCTTACTGCGTCAACTACCTGCTCAGCCGATTTGTATGTCAGTGTCTGTTCCAGGGATTTGATCGTTCTGCCGGTCGCGAACTTCTCAATCGCTGCCAGGTTCTTATCATAAGCTACAGTGGAGCCTGCTGCTTCTGCCATGTGCTCGCTGTAGTATTTGGAGTTGGATTTCTTGGAAGCCAGAACGACCTTTGGATCTTTGTAGTTCTGCCCAAAATCCTTATCAGAGTTAGGTACACCCTTAGCCACATCTGTGCTCAGGAACTGGTAATCATCCAGCGAAGCTGCTACGATAACTCCGTTCTGAACGACGGCTACCGCTACTGTAAAGCACTTGGTTCCATGGGCTGCTGCCTCAACACGGCCCACCTTCAAAGGCGCACTCGCTGCAGAAGTCACGTTGTTAAGTGCACTGCTGTTGCCTACGCCTACAAGTGCCAGTGAAATTCCAGCCACCAGCATTAATTTTGTAACTTTTTTCACAAACATTCCCCCAGTCATGTTATAAAAAACGCTTACACCCTATTTTTATCAAATTCCAGCACGAATCACAGTTACAAATGTTACTAGAAATATGTTAATTCATGGAATTAAAGTATGCCTGTTGCCGGCACCACAATATAGCCAGAATAATAACGCCCAACAATAGCACAAAAGTTGTAACCGCTCCACCCTCAGGACCAAACGCTCCACCTGTAAAAACCGCCGGTCCCGTCAAATTCATTCCTAAAAGCGTCCGCCCGTTATCCGCAAACCCGCTTACCGGAAATCCGTAAAGATTGCCAAGCGTAACATTCCAGGCAAAGTGCATACCGCAGACTCCCCAAATATGTTTCGTAACAATCGCATAGCCGGCAAAAAACAATCCGGACAAGATCAGATTAATAAAAGATAACATTGTAACCCCGGAGCTGAACAGATGAAAGATCCCGAATATGACCGACGATAATATTATTGCAACAGCAGGTGTGCTTTCCTTCGCCAGCATGGGAATTAACCAGCCTCTGACAGCCCATTCCTCCGCTGCGCTCTGAACCATCCATCCGAGAGCAATGACAGCCGTCTTAAGACCTCATATAATCTGCGCATCCACTCACCAGCTTATATACATTATTGTTATTTTTGCCCTATCATAGAAACAGAAAGCTCAGCTATAATAAAAGTCCCCATCGTTCCATAACATTAGCAGCATCCTGTTAAAAGAACACTCACGCACATAAATATTCCTGTTTGGAGGCGCAATGATCAGACATATCCCTAACACGCTCACTGTCATGAGAATGATCGGCTCACTCTGCCTGTTGTTCCTGGAACCGTTGTCCGGCTTGTTTCTTGTTGTCTATACCTTGTGCGGGGCGAGTGATGCGCTGGACGGCTATATTGCCCGCAAAACAAAAAGCGCCAGTGAAGCTGGCGCGAGTCTGGATAGTATGGCTGACTTCCTTTTTATAGGTGTGTTACTGCTGGTACTCCTCCCGCTCCTGCATTTACCCGTTTGGTTGATATACTGGATAGCCGGCATTGCCGTACTCCGCGGCGCTTCTCTGCTGACCGGGTGGCTCAGATACCGTACGCTGGCGTTCATCCATACCTATGCCAATAAGGCAACCGGACTGCTGCTGTTCTGCTTCCCGTTTTTGTATTACCTGTTTGGACTTACGGCACCTGCTAGCCTGCTGTGCATTGCAGCCAGCCTGTCAGCCCTTGAGGAATTGGCAATCAATATCTGTTCGCGGGAACTGAAGAGGGATGCCCGTTATTTTCAATGGAAAAGATAGACTGCCGGCGAAATCGCCTGCTATTTCTAACTGATCATCATAATCAGGACTGCTGAAACAGTGTGGCGGACATCCTGCCCTCGGGGCATAAGAACATATAATAAATACCTTCTCCGTATTCCTCTACGGCTTCCCAGTCCAGCTGTCCTATAAAATGCATGCTCTGTGAGCAGCAGGGACACAAGGGATATTCCCCATTCTGAATCCAGGTCGGATAACCGCCAATCTGCGAGGCCCAGGGCTCCATCGTCCACTGAACAGCATAGTAAGTGTTCCTAGCTTTCTCTGCTATCCGGAATTGCTTACCGGCAGACAGGTATTCCCGCCTCTCCTCCTCCGGATCCGTCTCCGGCAAATAGCCGGGCTTCCGGTTAAAAGCGCTCCACCGTGCTCCTTGCAAGGAATCCAGCTCCATAAACACCGGTCCGTAGCAGCTGCAGATTATGCAGGTCTGTACCTGCAGCTTTTGTCCGTTCACTGGAAGATGTTGCACAGAAGGGTGGTCTGCATGAATATCCAGAAGGACAGTAAGCGGACTCCCGCACCATTCACAATTTTGCCTGCTTTCAGTGAGAAAGCTTGCCTCCGGTTCCTCTGCATATGCTGTAGCTTCAGACGGGTTTATTTTTTCAACAGCATAATTATCCAGGTAAAATAAATCCCGCCGTTTCCCGTCCGCAGTCAGCTCCCAGCCGGCTTCATGCGTATACCATTCAGGTGCAATGTGCAGCTCCTCCGCCCAGTCCGGCATTTGCTCCCGCCACTCCCTGAAGCGCTCAACGATAACCTCATCTCCAATCCAGCTTAAAGCCAGCAGCAGCAAATTCCGGTTCTCCCCGTCTGTCTCCAGCTGCTCCAGCAGCAGATTCCGGATATCTGCCGGTGCATCTTTATACAAAATCCCCGGATGATATACCTCTCTGCGCAGCAGTTCAGCAAGTGTTCCCGTTCCGCTCAGCAGCCAGTTGTTATAGCAGACCAGCGACATCAGAATATCAGTGCATCCATCCTCATCCTCTGCCCTCAGCAATTCAAGCGCATAAGCCTCCAGCCTGCCTGCTTCCTCCCCGGAAAGTGAGTGGTACAGCTCCTCCTTGCCGGATTTATACGGTGTATACACGATTAACGGATCATGCGGCCTGGAAGCATGCATAATCTTCAGCAACTCAACAGAATCTGTTACTCCTGCATATAAATCCACGGTTGTACGATTCTTCATGACGTATGCCTGCCATTCCTGACGTTCCTTTGCCTGCACGCAGGGCATGCAGTAGCCGCCGGTTTTCTGAACCGTAGCCGGAAGAATGGTCGCGCTGCAGCCCTCACTTTTACAGGGGATACGCTCTGTCATCAGAACCCCTCCTTTGCCCTAAATATTCTCCTCCCAGCGCGCAATTTCCTCCCGTACCAGCGGAGCCACCTCTGTTCCAAGCAGCCGGATCGACTCCATCACCTCACTGTGGGCCATCGTCCCGTGGGGGACATGCAGGAGGAATCTGGTGATTCCGACTTCTTTGCGTAACTGAATGATTTTGTCCGCGACTGTACGCGGATCACCGACGAATAACGCGCCTTCCGGGCTGACTGCCGCATCATAATCTGCGCGGGTATACGGCGGCAGGCTTTTTTCAACCGCCCGGACATTGGTTCTGGCATAGGTCGACGGGAAAAACTGTTCAATAGCCTTCGGCGTACTGCCGGCAACAAAGCCATGCGCATGTGCCGCAACCGGCAGCTTGGCGTAATCATGGCCTGCTGCTGCTGCTGCCTCTTTATACAGCTTGACCTGCGCGGCAAAATCCAGCGGGCGGACAGGTCCGATCATCGCCAGCGCAAACGGCAGACCAAGCGCGCCCGTGCGAACCGCAGATTCCGGGCTTCCCGCACTGGCAATCCAGACCGGAAGAGGGTCCTGTACAGGACGCGGATACACCGGCAGATTATGTATAGCGGGTCTGTGCTTACCTTCCCACGTCACATATTCAGACTGCTGAAGCTTCATCAGGAGATCGAGCTTTTCTTCAAACAGACTCTCATAATCCTTCAGATTACAGCCGAATAGCGGAAACGATTCTATAAATGAACCCCGGCCGACCATAATTTCGGCCCGGCCGTTACTTAATCCGTCCAAGGTGGCAAAATCCTGGAACACCCGCACCGGGTCAGCCGATGACAGAATCATCACCGCACTGGTCAGGCGGATATTGCTTGTCAGGGCCGCTGCCGCAGCCATCACCACTGCCGGAGAGGAAGCGGCAAAGTCCGGCCGGTGGTGCTCCCCGACCCCATACACGTCAAGCCCGACCTGGTCGGCCAGCACGATCTCTTCCACTACTTCACGCAGCCGTTCTGCATGGCTCATAGTCTTACCTGTAACCACATCCGGTGTGGTCTCCACAAATGTACTAATTCCGAGTTCCACGGTTCTGTTCCCCCAAGCTGTTGTTATATATCACTATCATTTTTTACTATTTCATCATTCTATCTCTAAATTGCTGAATATTCAAAATTAATATTTACTATATAAATTGAATTGAAACTTAATAAGTAAGGTTTGGCGTGACTCCAGAGTATATTTGGACTTCCGGCCGCAGCAAAAAGCAGGTCAGGCAGCCACTTAAAGTGACCACCCAGCCTGCTTTACGTAATTTTCAATTTGTCCTACTGGTTAGCCAGAATATCGGACAGCAGCTTTTCAGCACCGTCAAAGATAGAATAGCTGTAGCCCCAGAACTGGTTGAAATCGATCAGATAGATTGCTTTGTTCTTAATGGCATTCAGGCTTTGCAGCGACGGATCAGCATAGAAGGCTTTGAGCGTCTCCTGCGGGTCAACACCTCCGGTGTAGACAGAGAGCAAGAGTACATCCGGGTTGGTAGCAAGCAGCTGTTCTTTGCTGACATCACCAGTAACGTCTCCGAAGCTGTTCGTAATACCCAACAGACCAAGCACATCGCCGGCAAATGTATCGATGTTTCCGCTATAAATAGCAATTGCACCATTTCCGCCGTCGGATACATAAGCAAAGGTCTTCGCATTGCTGGCTGCAGCTTGATCTTTAATCGCCTGGGCACGCTGTTTCAGCTCCCCGATATAAGCAGTAGCATTCTCCTGCACATCAAAGATCTGGCCGATTTGTTCAATGTCCTTATACAGGCTGTCCAGCGTAGCACCCTTTACACTGGTATTCTGCAGATAGGTTTGGATGCCAAGTCCGTTCAGGCCCTCAACGGTTCCAACTCCCCAGTCGGCATCCGCGAACAGGTCTGCACGTCCCAGTACCAGATCCGGGCTTGCTCCGACAACCAGCTCTTTGCTGGCATAATTCTCGGAGATTACAGGGATTTTCTTGAAATCTTCCTGGACAGAAGGGTCACCTGCACCATACAGCGCAGCAACACCTACCATTTTGTCAGTCAAGCCCAGTTTGATTAAGAGCTCAGCGGCACCCTGGGTATTGGCAACGACTTTCTCAGGCGCTTTGTCAAAGGTTACAGATTTGGCTGTCCATTCCGTGCCCTCACCGTTATTCGTGTAATTCTCAATAGTCAGCGGATAAACTGTGCTTGTACTTGGAGCAGCAGTCGGAGCCTCAGTGGCCTCAGCAGCTGTATTAGCTGCAGGCACTGCCGTTGCAGCCGATGCATTCTCATTTTTCGTGTTAGAAGAGCATGCTGAAAGAATCCCTACCAGCAGCAAAACCGCCAGCAGCGGCATAAATCGTTTAAAGCTTTTCTTCATCATTCCTATCCCCTTTTCTATATGTCTGGTACACAGCCTTGCCAGCGATGGTGTAAGCTTCCGATCTGCAAGGAATACAATCGTAGAATATAGAAAGCAGGAGCATATGTCAATGATAATAATTCTCATTGACAACGATTCTCAACATACGGTATATTTTAAACTAAAACTTTATAATTAAGGAGTCTAGTATGAATGTCATGCAAACCGAGCTAGCCGCGCAGCCGGCAGCCAAGCGATCTATCATCAATAGCCGTTACGGATTCACTGCTATTATAATCATTCTGCTGGTTATTACGGTTCTGTCAGCGGGTGCTGCCGTCTCCTTTGGACAGGTGGACATCCCCGTCTCCCAATCCTACCGGATTCTGTTACACCAGATTACCGGCATTCAGATTGGAGATGTGCAGGATCTGACTACCGGATCTTTTGTAGATATCATCTGGAAAATCCGTTTCCCGCGTGTCCTTATGGCCCTGTTCATCGGTGCAGGTCTTACGCTGTGCGGAACGATTATGCAGGCCGCTGTACAAAATCCGCTTGCTGATCCTTACATACTTGGTATTTCCTCAGGCGGTTCGCTTGGTGCAACCTTCGCTATTCTGGTCGGCTTTGGGACAATGGGCTTTCTGGGGCAGACCGGCGTAGCCTTCTGGGCCTTTGCCGGAGCCGTCGGCGCTTCCCTGCTTGTACTTCTCCTTGCCAATGCCGGAGGTAAAATGACTTCGGTCAAGCTCGTACTCGCCGGCATGGTCATCAATGCGCTATGCACCGCTTTTGCCAATTTCATCGTCTATTTCGCCAACAATGCCGAAGGTATTAAGACCGTTACTTTCTGGACTATGGGCAGCCTGGCCGCCTCAAGCTGGGATAAGCTGCCGCTGATTGCCGTATCCATAACACTTGCCTCTGTTTTTTTCCTGATGCAGTTCCGTGCTTTGAATGCCATGCTGCTTGGAGATGAAGCGGCTGTTACACTGGGAATCTCGCTGGGTGCTTACCGCAGAGCCTATATGATCCTCACTGCACTGATCACCGGTATTATGGTTGCAAGCTGCGGAATGATCGGCTTCGTCGGCCTGATTATCCCCCATCTGATCCGGGGTCTGGTCGGCTCTGACCACCGCAGGCTGCTCCCGGCTTCAATCCTGTTCGGAGCAATCTTCATGATCTGGACTGACGTGATTGCCCGGACCATTGTTCCGAATGTGGAGCTGCCGATCGGGATTATTACCGCCCTGATTGGTGCGCCGATGTTCATGTATATGCTGGTCAAAAAAGGCTACGCGTTTGGAGGCAAATCATAATGGACTTAAATGTTGAACGTCTGGCGGTCTCTTTTTCCAATGTTAGTATTGTTAAGGATGTATCGCTCAAGGTCCGCAACAAGCAATTCGTCGGTCTGATCGGACCGAACGGCTGCGGCAAATCCACGCTTCTGAAGAGTATTTACAAAGTCATTAAGCCTAAGCAGGGGAACGTCTTCCTCTCTGATCTGGACGTAATCAAAGCAAGCCCGAAAGCGGTCGCTCAAAAGCTGGGCGTTGTCGGCCAGTTCAATGAGCTGAGCTTCGACTTCACTGTCCGTGAGATGGCTGCAATGGGCCGGACCCCGCATAAGGGGATGCTTGAGACAGACAATAAGCAGGACCATGAAATCGTGACCTCCGCCTTACGCATGGTTAATCTGGAAGGCCATTCCGGGCGCAGCTACAATTCCCTGTCAGGCGGCGAGAAGCAGCGTGTCATTCTGGCCCGTGTGCTGGCACAGCAGCCGGAATTCATGATTCTTGACGAGCCGACTAACCACCTGGACATCAAATATCAGCTGCAGATCCTGAACATCGTCAAAAAGCTGGACATCGGCATACTCGCCGCACTCCACGACCTTACACTTGCTGCCGAATACTGCGATTATCTGTATGTGATGAAACAGGGTCAGGTTGCGGCCAGCGGCAGACCGGAGGATATCCTCACCAAGGAGCTGATCGGACAGGTCTTTGACGTGGCCTGCGAAACCTACCGCAATCCGGTTACCGGGGCACTGGGCATCGCATATCTGGAAACCAGATGATCCGTGTATAATAAAGAGCGCCTCCATTTGCTTTAACGGAGGCGCTCTTTTAGTACTTAAGAACCTAATTTGCTGACTTCTGGCAGCTGTATTGAAATAGCGAATATAGGCACATACCCTGGCCTAATGTATACGAAAAAACGAATACAATAGGCCACTAAGAGGGCAAACTAGCCAAATGTATACGAAAA
>NZ_CCDG010000007.1 GCF_000723885.1 Paenibacillus camerounensis | reverse complement strand
TTGGCCTCCCGGGGCGAGATCAAGGGCATTTTTGCCTTTGATTCGGCCGGTTTGGCCTCGCGGAGCGAGATCAAGGGCACTTTTGCCTTTGATTCGGCCGGTTTGGCCTCGCGGGGCGAGATCAAGGGCATTTTTGCCTTTGATTTGGGCGATTTGGCCTCGCGGGGCGAGATCAAGGGCATTTTTGCCTTTGATTCGGGCGTCCGGCTGTAGATGCGACAGCGCTACGGGCAAGCCGACGAGGCGGGCCATAAAAAAAGCGCCCCACAAAAGGCGCTGAAGTAAGGACGATTGTACTCGTTCTTAGCTTGTTCTTTGCTTGTTCTTTACTCGTTCTTTGCTCGTTCTTTGCTCGTTCTTTGCTCGTTCTTTTCTTGTTCTTTGCTCATTCTTTGCTCATTCTTTGCTCGTTCTTCACTTACTCTTCAATTACTCGTTAATTGCTCCTCATTACTCTCCCGCAACTAAAAGGAATATCCCGCGTACTTCTCCGCATTGCTGATACTGGTCCAGATATCCGGGCTCTCCCCGCCGATATGCCAGTAGGCGATGCCGGCCAGCTTTTGCTCTGCGGCCAGATTAAACTTGGCGGTCAGCGAACGGCCATCCTCGATCCAAACCGTATGCTTCAGTGACTGCCGGGTATAGCTGGCTACATACTGTCCAAGCGTGCTGTTCCAGACCGGACGCAGGCCGTAGCTGCTGATGAGCTGATTCTGCCCGGTAAGGGAGAGCTCGACCGAAGAGGGCTTCACGGAGCCCTGCTTAAGCGTCCAGTCCCGGGTATAGAGCGGCATGGCCAAAATGGCTTTTGAAGCCGGCACAGCCTGCAGCAGCCTGGTCACCGCCTGGCGGACATACGGCAGCGAAGCATTTGAGCCGGGGCTCATACTCCCGCTGTAGTGCTCATCATAGCCCATCATCACCATGTAATCAGCCTGCTTGCCAAGCGCCGCATAGTCAAACGCCTCTGTCCAGTCAGTCCCGAGATCCGGGGACACATCCACCGACAGTACAGCACCCAGCGTATGCAGCTTACTAGCCAGCTGTGTGACGAAGGTAGTCAATCCCGCCTTGTCAGCTGCGGCCACATTCTCAAAATCCAGATTCAGCCCGTCAAGGCCATGCTTGCTGACAAGCGCTCCCAGCTGATTAACAGCTGCCGTTCTCGCTGCCGGGCTGGACAGCAGCTGATGCGTCGCAGCCTGATCAAAGCGGTTACCGACCAGCGGCCATATGCGCTTGCCGTTGTTCTTGGCCCAGGTAACCATTGAGGCAGCTGTCGAGTCCGAGACGGTTCCGGTGCCCCCTACAAAGTACCAGCGGGGCGATAAGACATTCACATTGGACTGCATAACGCTTGCCTGATACTCCGCCACTGTCTGGCCGTACTGCCAGCCTATTACAATCCGCTCGTCCTTGTCCCCCTCCAGCTCTGCTGCCCACTTCTGCTGCTGGAGCACCCGGTAGATCAGCACTGCCGTCTCCTGCCTTGTGATAGGCGAAAAAGGCCGGAACGCTCCCCCGTCATCTCCCTTCATTAAGCCCAGGCGGTTAACAGCGGCTACAGCACTGCCGGCCCAGGCAGCAATACTGCCGCTATCCCTGAAAGCAGCCTGCAGTCCGGCGGTATTCCCCGTCTGCTTAAACGCCCGGGCCAGCCAGACGGCAGCCTCCTGCCGGGTCACCGGCTGTGCCGGGGCGAAGGCCGCAGCCGAGGTACCGCCCGCCAGCTCCAGCTGAACTGCAGCCTGAACCCAGCCGTAGTACCAGGCGTTCCGTGCCACATCCTTAAAGGGTGAGACGGGACTCCCTACCGGCTCAAGCTTCAGCAGGCGGCCCAGCATCGTAATGAGCTCCGCCCGGGTCACTGTCCCCTGCGGGGAGAAGCTGTTCTCCGAAGTACCGGTTACTATTTGCCGGTTATATAAGTCTATGATTTCTTCTCTCGCATAGCTGGCTCCTATATCATCAAAAGGCTGCTTACCCCCGGCAGATACAGCTGCGGCCGACGAGTAAGGTATGTACATAACCGCTGCGCATAAGACAGCTGCTGCTCCGGCCGCTACTCTTCCCCATATTCTCTTCACGTGTTAAAAGACGCTCCCTCCAGTATCATTTTGCCGAAGTATACCAGAGCCAGAGTCTATTAGCACCGCTAAAATATTGGTAGAACACAAAAATGTAACAGTTTTCCAAGTCATAAAGCCCGGCAGGAGTTTAATTAGAAACGTGCGTGGTTATGAATGGGATATAGCATCTAAAGACCGTAATGACCACCCTTAGGAGGGACGCGTACATGAAAGAGTCTGATTCACCCGACCGCATAGCCGCAGCAGGCGATTCCGATCTGGCCGCAGAGGCGGTTGATGCCATTGAAGACTTGTCCGGCGTTCATCCGGGCTACCGCCGCGCCCACGCCAGGGGCATCTGCTGCCGGGCGTTCTTCCGGCCCAACGGACTGGCTGCTGCCTTTACCTCCGCACCGCATCTGCAGCAGCAGGAGACAGCGGCGGTTGTCCGCTTCTCCGGGAGCTCCACCGACCCGGCGCTGGCCGATCTTCTATCTCCGGCTAAAGGCATGGCCGTACAGTTCTGTCTTCCCGGCGGCGGCACCGCAAGTCTGGTAGGGGCAACACTGCCGGTCTTTTTCGCCCGTACTCCCGAGTCATTCATCGATATCATCCGCACCGCACACAAGGCGCGTGAAGGAAATCTTGGCCCTCTTGAGCTCATCAAAGAGATTACAACGCACTTCAGCGAGAGTAGGGAGAGCTTTCTCAGCCTTAACAGGCTGAAGCCGCCCGCCAGCTATGCCGAGGCCCGTTACTACTGCATTCACGCCTATTACTTTATTGATCCCGAAGGGATCAGGCGGCCGGTGAAATTTGAATGGGCCCCTGACGCAGGTGTCCGTACTCTTTCTCTTACAGAGGCCAGACAGCAGCCGGACCGCTATCTGGAAGACGAGCTGGAGCTGCGGCTGAAGGCAGAGCCGGCGGTCTTCCAGCTCCATGTTATTTTTGGCGAAAAGGATGATCCCACCGATGACCCGACCCGAGCGTGGCCGGAGGACCGGCGGCGGATCGAGATCGGACGCTTGTATCTGACAGAGACTATATCAGAACCGGCAGGCCTGCTCATGGACCCGGCGGCCGTTACAGAGGGCATTGCCCTGTCGGATGATCCTATTCTTCAATTTCGCCACACAGCCTATAGAGAGTCTTTTTACAGGCGCAGTGCAGAACTATAACCTATGCAAGGAAGGACGAGGTTACTGATGGAGCAGGCTATGATTATTGTAAATCCCACCTCAGGTAAGGAAGAGGGTACGGGCTATGTCCGGATGGCGCAGGAGATACTGGAAGGTCAGGGATATGTAATTACGGTAAAGGAGACACAGCAGGAAGGCGATGCTGCCCGATTCAGCACTGCGGCATGCGAGGAAGGCTACGGAATGGTTGTATCTATCGGCGGCGACGGTACACTGCACGAGGTAATTAACGGGCTGACCGGGCGGCAGCAATGCCCGAAGCTGGGCATTATTCCGCTTGGAACGGTGAATGATTTTGCCCGGGCCATCGGGCTTTCGCTGATTCCCGAGGAAGCCATCCGTACACTGGCCTCCCCGGCCACCCGTGCAGTCGATGTCGGCCAGCTGAATGAACGGCTGTTCATTAATGTCGTAGCTGCCGGTGCCCTTGCGGAATCGGTCTCCTCGGTAACCTCAGAGGACAAATCAAAATTCGGCTCGCTGGCTTATTTCAGGGAGGGGCTGAAGGAGCTTACAGGCAATACACCCAATCACCTGCTGATCAACCATGACGGTGAGGTATGGGAGGGAGATTCGCCGCTGTTTATTGCCGCCCTGACGAATTCAGTCGGCGGCTTTGAGCGGCTGGCTCCGGGAGCGGCAGTAGATGACGGCCTGATCCATTGCTTTATTATTAAGGATCTTACGATTCTAAGCACACTGACCGCCAGCATCTCCCTGCTGCTGGGCAACTTGAAGGACCATAAGGGAGTCGAGTACTTTTCCGCCCGCAGCGTAACGGTACAATCTGCGGCCCCGATGCGGACCAATGTGGACGGCGAGGAAGGACCCGCTCTGCCGGTACGGCTCAGCGTGCTGCCCCGCCATGTCCGGGTTGTCGTACCGGAGGGGGAAAGCCGCTAGACAGCAGATGCTTCATTACTGCCGCAAGCGACCCGGCGCCTGCCGGCCTCTTACCCGGCAAACGGGCTTTATGCCTGCTGCTGCAGCCTGCGGGCGTAGACAATCTGGCCGATATGATAGGCGTTATGCGTCGCGGCATTACTGATAATCTCCCACCACAGCGCAGGTTCCGGAAATCCGGCGACCTGCGCTTCCAGTCTGTCCCCGGCAAGCAGCGTCTGCCAGCGCAGCAGGACATCAAGCAGCCCGCTCTTCAGCTCACCGAACGGCACATTCTCCGGCAGGATGAAGCTGTTATTGTTATCGCCTATAGGCGGTACGGCATTCATACGGCCCGCCTCATAGCGGCTCTGCCAGGTCCTGTTCCAGTAGAGCAGATGCTGGGTCAGCTCGGCAATACTGTGCATACCGGCGCCCGGCTTCCAGAACGCCTCTTCCTCTGTCATTCCTTCCACAGCATGCATGAACGGCAGATACCAGCTTGGATCATTGGCACTGGCCAGCAATTGATTGACTAATACTTCTCTCGCATGAACCATTCTATTCACTCCCCGGCTTATATTGGTTTAATTTACCCTGATAGATGAATTCCAGCCGCTCACTCTGCCGGAAATCATCCGGTGTCACGAGCGCCGGCAGCTTGTTCCACAGCTTGATGCCGGAACGGTCCAGAATCTCGGCAACGAACTGGGAGCAGAAATAGGAGTTGCTGAATTCCACCGGCTCCTTCAATGCGATACCGATGACGCCCAGAATGTTATACAGGTATTTCTGACGGCTGCGGATAAAAATATGCAGCACCCGCTGCATTTTCTCCGCTTCCCGCCCTGTAACCTTAAGCTCATAGATAACACAGGTCGTATTCGGATATTTACTGAATGTCCCTGTGTGCAGATCCTCCTTCACGAACCCCCCGTTCAGAGGATTGCTGGGATGCTTCCTGCCGAAGCTGTACATCTCCGACAGGTCACGGGTAAAAGAGATGGATGCATGGTTATACGGAGCCTTGGTGTAGCCCTGAATAAGCCTGGTGAACAGCGTTCCGGTATTCGTAAGCAATATAAAGACCGATTGGTTACCTTCCATTTACAAATTTTCCCCTTATCAATTTCGGACGTTTCCTTCATAATAACATATGATTCCTTTAATGGAATCTATCCCGGGACAGGCTGGTGATCGGCTCTTGAACAGCTCTTTATTCACGCTACTCCTTATTACAGGCGGCCTTTCGGCCATTCACGTGATCTACCTTGCCGTCAGCAGGCTTCAAAAGGACAAGGATTACACCGGTATCGGCTTCCGCATCAAAACCTGGTGGGGTATGCTGTTTATATTTTGCCTGGCAACCCTGTTTAATGCAGTGGTTTCGCTGCTGTCGCTGATGGTGCTGTGCTTCTTCTCGCTCAAAGAATACTTCTCCATGATCCGCACGCGCAAGGCGGACCGCAGGCTGTTCCTGTGGGCCTACCTGGCGATTCCGCTGCAGTTCTACTGGATCTATATCGAATGGTACGGGATGTTCATCGTCTTTATTCCGGTCTATGTCTTCCTGCTGCTGCCTCTCCCCCGGCTGCTGAACAAGGGCACGCTCGGCTTTCTGCGCAGTGTAAGCTCTACCCAGTGGGGCATGATGCTGATGGTATTCGGGCTTAGCCATCTGGCTTACTTCCAGTTTGCCACCCCGGAATACGGCGCTGGGCTGGTGCTGTTTCTCGTGGTGCTTACTCAGCTTAATGATGTGGTGCACTATGTGGCCTCACTCTATTTCGGCAAGCATAAGGTGGTTCCGACCGCCAACCCGCATCTGACCTGGGAGGGCTTTGTCTGCGGTTTTGTGGTGACAACTGCCGTGTCTTCTCTTATTTATCCCTATCTGACACCCCTCACCCCGCTGTTCGGGTTTCTGTCAGGGGTGCTGATCAGCCTGAGCGGATATTTCGGCAGCCTGACTGTCTCTGTACTGAAGCGGGACCTGCTGATCGGGGACGATGATAAGTTCGCCGCCCTGCAAAAAAGCTATCTGAGCCGGGTCGACAGCCTGGCGTATACCTCGCCGATCTTTTTCCATGTGATCCGTTATTTCTTTGATTTTATGTGAAACCGGCAGGTCAGGCATCCCTTGCTCCAGGGGGTGTCTATTTTTTTATTCCTTGCAGCCGAAAAACACGCAGGGTTTCATAAAAGGCCTTCGTCTATTACACGGGAAGGAGGAGAGCGTTATTGATGAGGAACGCTTGATCAGGCAAATATTGCAGGGCGACCATGCTAAATTCCGCAGCATTATCGACAGCTATGGAAGGCATATCTATCAGGTCACCTATTCCGTGCTGCAGCAGTCCCAGGATGCGGAGGATGCTGCACAGGAGGCTTTTATCCAAATTTATAAATCTCTCCCCCTGTACCGTTCAGAAGGCTTCAAGACCTGGATTACCCGGATTGCCCTGCACAAAGCCATCGATATTAAGCGGAAGCTGAACCGCCGGAAGGCAGAGGTAAGCGTCCCTGAGGATGGAGCCGTTCAGCTTGCCGACCACCGCTCAGACGTCGTCCGCCAGCTGCTGAAGAAGGAGCAGAAGGAGCTTCTGCGGCACAAGATTTCGTCACTCCCCGACCAGCACCGCGGAATTATTGTTGATTTCTATCTCAACGAAGAGAATTATGAGCAGATTGCCCTCAAATCACAAATTTCGGTAAGGACCGTGGAGTCCAGGCTGTATAGAGCGCGGCAATGGATCAGAACCCACTGGAAGGAGACCTCATGGGATGAATAGAGACAATATACAGCACGAATGGAAGCGGTACGTACAGGGAGAGCTGACAGCGCCGGAGCGGGAACAGATGGATAGAATGCTGCTGGAGGATCCTGAAGCGCTTGGCAGCTACCTGCTGGCTCTGGAGAATTTACCGGTACCGACGCTGTCCGATGGGGATGCCTTTGCTGATCAGATCATGGTCCGGATTGCTCCTCCTTCAGCTTCAGCAGTACCGGAGACCGGCACCGGGCGTTCCCGGCTTCAAAGACTGCTGGTTAATCAGTGGCTGCATTATGTTGCAGCGGCCTGCATCACGATGCTGTTCATCTCAGCGGGCATATTCGACAAGATGGCTCCCGGAAATATCGGTGTTACTGCCCAGACCAAGCAGCCTTACAGCGAGATTATGGTGAAAAAAGCAACCGGCTGGCTTGAAGAAATGAAGCCGGCTCCCTATAAACAATAACAAGTGAAAGGACTGAACAACAATGCAGCAGCACCGCAGCAAGATGCTGGCATTCCTGCTTAATATGATTCCTGGCCTGGGGCACTATTATTACGGCAGCCGGCTGAAGGGTTTTATTTACGGCTTTATCTTTTTTGGCAGCCTGGGCGTTGCCTTTCTTGCACTCGTCGCAGGGAATAATGAGGGCTTCGCCGCCCTGTGTCTTTTAGCGGCAGCCGTTCTCTGGTTCATCAGCATGTTCGGTATGGTAATCAGGCTGATCCGGGAACCGGACTATCCGCCATACTATCCTTCCTATCCCCAGCAGCACGCCCACATGCCGGGTGGTCCGGAGGGGCCGTTTGAGCAGCAGCCTTACGGATTCCAGCCTCCGGATGGCTATAGCCATCCGGATCAGGGCAGGGAGCCGCGGCGGGAGAGCGAGCGGTTCTACACGATTCTCCTCTCCTTTGTCCCCGGCCTCGGCCATCTGCATCTAGGCCTGCTGCAGCGCGGGCTGTCGTTCCTGATCGGGTTCTTCGGGCTTGGCATCATGCTGGTGTTTGTGGCCGGCATAACCGGACAGGAGACCGTCCTGGTCTTCCTGCTCCTGCTGCCGGTGCTGTGGCTGTACTGCATGTTCGATGCAGCCCAGCATGTGAACCGCAAGCAGGCCGGAGAGCTGCTTGAAGACAAGACGATCTTCGAGCAGCTTGAGCATGGCAGAGGCACAGGCAAAAAAAGCAAGGTTCTCGCAACCCTGCTGGCAGCCTTCCCCGGAGCCGGACATATGTACCTTGGACTGCAAAAAAGAGGGCTTCAGCTGATGCTCATCTTCCTCGGAAGCATCTATATTCTGGATCTGCTTAATCTTTCGCTGTTCCTGTTCTTTATCCCGATTGCCTGGTTTTACAGCTTTTTTGACGGAATGCAGCAGGCCGCTAAATACGGCAGGGAGCCTCTGTATGACAAACCGGTCATTGAAGGCTGGACCCGGTATCAGGGTTGGATCGGCGGCGCACTTCTGTTCCTTGGTGTCTATTATCTGTTCATCCGGATTGTTGTACCGGAGCTCAACTTGAATTACGGTTTTTACATTGCCCGGATTCAGTCGTACATGAACACCGTCGTCGTTGCTCTGCTGATGATCGGCGGAGGCATCCGGCTGCTGTCCAGCTCACGGAAAAAGAATACCGAAGCAGAGCGGTTCCTCAGAGCACTGGAGCGCGAACCCAAGTAGAAACAGCAAAACAGCACGGTCCCCGGTAAAGGGGAACGTGCTGTTTTGCTGTTCAGTGAACGAATGTCCGGCTTAGATTGCTGCTCTTACATCTGAGTCTCGCCGTCCGTTCCGGCTGGTGCGGTAGTGCCAGCGTCCGCCGGTGCAGTAGTGCCGGCATCAGCAGGAGCAGCGCTGCCTGCGGTTCCGCGGTCAGGTCTTGTTCCACCGCCCATTCCTCCTTGTCCTCTGCCGCCTCCGCCCATGCCCTGGGTTGCTTCGGTAACGCCGGACTCATTCAGCCAGGTCACGCTGCTGGAGAGGTCGAAGCTTACTACTTCAGTGCCGCCGCTGTAAGTGCCGTCCGTGTATACGCCGTCCACTGCGGTGCCTGTAGAGCTTCCGCCGGTAGAGAGCGTGTAGGAGCCGCCTTCTTTCAGGTCAGGTGAGCTGATTACAACCGACCGATAGCTCTTCGTTGGAGCGAAGGTAGCAACGGTGTTGCCGTCACTGTCTTTCAGATTCACCAGCTGCCCGGCTTCCTGCGAATCTGTGAATGTCATGGCAATGGAGTATTGGCTGGAAGCATCACCAGGTGCCTGAAGCATGCCTGCGCTTCCTGCTACGATCATATATCCGCCGGTGATTTCAAAGGTTCCGTCAAAGTCCAGCCCGCCGTTGCCGTCATTGGTCGGTCCGTAGACGGTAACAGTGCCGCCGCTCATTGTGATCGAGCCGTTGGAATCCAGACCGTCGCCTGAAGCATCTACAGTCAGTATGCCGCCGGTGATTGTCAGCGTATTGCTGCCGGAGCTTGCGGACTGGTCCTGCCCGCCTGCTGTTTGTCCGGCATTTGTATCATCGCCGCCCGCTGCGTTAACGCCGTCATCGGAGGCTACCACATCGATGTCACCGCCGGAGATGGTGATATTGGCACCTTCAATGCCTTCATAGCTCTTGGTGATATTCACGGTGCCGCCGGAGATGGCAGCCAGACTGTCAGCGTGAATACCGTCATCGCCTGTCTCAATCTGGAACTCCCCGTCTGTAATCGAGACGCTGCTGTTGCTGTGCACCGCATCATCCGCGGAGTCGATCGTGAAGCTGCCGCCGTTAACGGTAAGATCGCCGCCGGCCTTCAAGCCCTTCATGCTGGCTGTTTCTGTCTCAGTAGTGGTTGCAGTGCCGGCAGATGCTGTACTGCTGCTGTCTGCTGCAGGAGCTGCCGCTGTTCCATTCGCTGCATCACCTGTTGGCATTTCCGGCGGCGTCCCTTGGCCGGCTCCTGCATCACCCGTCGGCATTTCCGGCGGTGCCTGACCCGTTGTTCCGTCCGCTGACGGAGCCTGGCCGCGCATTCCGCCGCCGCCCATGCCGCCTCCGCCAAAGCCGCCTCCACCGAAGCCGCCTTGATCGCCTGTCTTCACTTCTGCGTTCGCACTGCCGCCACCGGTAACCAGCTTGTACGTGCCGCCGTCGATGACAAGGGCCGTTTCACCCTGAATGCCGTCGTTGGCAGCTGTAATATCAAAGGTCCCTCCGGAGATTGCGATGAAGCCCTTCTCGGTATCTTCATCATTGGTCGACTTGATGCCGTCGCCCTCTGCCTTAATCGTAATGCTGCCGTCCTGCACGGCTACCAGGTCTTTACCGACCAGACCGTCATCCGCTGCCGTTACTTCAATAGTACCGGAGACAATTTTCAGATCATCTTTGCTTGTAATCCCGTCATTGTTGTTACCGTTAACCTTCAGTGTGCCTGTGCCATTAATGGTCAGATCCGCCTTGCTGAAAATCGCTGCACTCGGCTCATCTGTAGCTGCATCCGGGTATACATATTCTGCCGCATCGGTTACTGTGTTCACCGTGCCGTCTTCCAGCGTCATGATGACCTTGCCGGCTTCCTTGATGTAGACCGGTGCGCTGCTGCTGTTCGCAAGCGTAACCCCGTTCATTACGAGATGAACGCTGCTGTCATCCTGCACATCGATAATAAGCTGACCGTCGCTCAGTGTGCCGCTTAGCACATAGGTTCCGCCGGCTGAGATTGTGACTGTGCTGCCGGAAGCCGCTGCTCCCGAGCCGGTTACAGTACTACTTGTTCCACTTAGCACAATCGCGGTGGCGCTGTCAGCGCTCCAGGCTGTAGCCACATCCTCTTCATCAAAGCTGACGAGATCCGCCGCCTTCACACTTGCCAATTCTACATCTGCCGCAGTCCCGCCCGTCACTGCCGCTGTAGTCACGGCTGCTGAGGCCGCTGGTGACGGGGTCGAAGCACTGCTGGTTGTGCCGCAGGCTGACATGACAGCTGCGAGCAGCAGGATCAGCCCCGCCTTACTTGCCATTATAAATTTACTCATATCTGATCAATCCTTTCATTTTGTGTTAGTAATCCGTGGTTGTAGGGCACATCGTCAGGGACAGATCCAGATTGCCGTTCCGGGTGCGGATGGCATCGAGGAATTCCTTCTGGCTCGTATGCTCATCAAGAGTAACGTTGTACACCAGCTCGTACAGGCTGCCGAGCTCGGTGGTTCTGATCTTTTTCAGCTCATAAGCGACATTGAATTTGTTGAATACTTCGTCAAAAGCTTCCTCATAGCCCAGATTCTCAGGAATCGTAACCTTCAGCGTTTTTTGCATAGACTTTCTTACACCAAAGCCGGTACGGTTCAGGATAACCATGATGATGCAGAGGATGATGGTGAACAGGACCGCATAACCGTAGGCGCCGACGCCGCAGGCGAGGCCCGAGGCCATCGTGAACAGGACAAAGGTGATATCTTTAGGATCGCCGGGCGCGCTGCGGAAGCGGATGATCGAGAATGCTCCGGCGAGGCTGAACGCTCTGGCTACGTTGCTGCCGATTAAGAGAATGATGATGGCTACAATGACCGGCAGCAGCACCATAGTGAGCGTGAAGCTTTGCGAATAGCCGGCAGGGCTTGTTCTCATATAAGTGAAGCTGATTAGCGCACCCAGCGCCAGGGAGATCAGAATTGTCAGTACCGCATTACCGAAGGTTAAAGCCGTACTGTCAGAGACGGCGGTAAAAATGGAATCAAGCATACAATACACTCTCGCTTTCTACTTTGCTGTTTCTCAGCATTTTTTTATATTCGTTGCCGTATTTGGAGAAGCTGGTGCGGTACATCTGGTGCTCGGAGAGCATTTTGGACACCCAGACCGGAATCGTCTTCTCCGCCTTGACTTCCATCAGCCACTGGCCCGGCTCCATCAGCTGCTCGCCGTGTGTGCCGTGCTCCATCTTCAGGTCGTACCGCCGGCTTCTGATATTCGTATCAAAGGTAATGCGGAGATCCCGGTTATTTTTGCAGAACAGCGCTTTACGGTCATACGACAGGTACACCATCGGCTTCAGATCATAGCAGCTCAGGAAGTATTTGATTTCCTCAACCACCTGCTTGTTCATGTAATCCTTGTACTCTGGCGCAATGCCTGTGCGGACAAATTCGTAAGCTTCGTCCAGCTTGAGCGAGGTTCTTCTTTTATTGACGAGGCCGAAGACCTTCTTCTTAATCTCCAGGTATACCCTGGAATCGCCATTCGGGACACCGTACGCCCGGAGGCGCAGCTTCTCTTTGTATTTCGGCTTGGACAGGCTGTTGCGGATCAGCGTATTGCTCGGCGTGTCGTAGTACAGATTAGTAATGGAATAAAACTCATGCTGTTTGTTGTAATCATCCGGTTCCATATATTCGAGCAGTTCGTTATAGAGCTTCAGGTAGGCTGCATGATCGAACAGGTATTTGTTTTCGTAGCGGTTAAAAACCTCAATAGCCATCTGGGATCAAATCCTTTCTCAATTTAGAGTGTTTCGTGTGTCTCGCTTGCCTATGAATGTATCTTAGCTGGCAAACCTTTAATGAATCTTAAATGGATTTTACATTGCGTTAATTTTTTTACACCGGCTTTACAAAGGGCCTCTGCGGCACAAGATCACCCCCGCTATATAGTAGAAGCTTTGAATTCCGTCTCCGCAATTAAGGTTGATTAAAGGTAATCTTGCTATAATGACGTAAGTTACAAGGGCAGACATTAAGCTAAACTGGGGATGATGACTGGGTGAGAATTTTAATAGTGGAGGATGAGGTGCATCTGGCCGAGGCCGTGACCCAAATTCTGAAAAAGCATAACTATTCAGCGGACGCCGTACATGACGGCAGAACGGGGCTCGATTACGCGCTCAGCGGGATTTATGATCTGCTGCTGCTCGACATCATGATGCCGGAAATGGATGGGATTAGCCTGCTGCGGGCCCTGCGCAAAAAGAGTATCCCGACCCCCGTCATTTTCCTGACGGCCAAAGGGGACACGACCGACATGGTAACGGGGCTCGATTACGGTGCGGATGACTATATCGCCAAGCCCTTCTCCTCGGAGGAGCTGCTGGCCAGAATCCGGGCGGTGCTGCGCCGCAAGGGTGAGGTGCTGCCGGATGATGCGCTGAAATTCGGGGATCTGGAGCTGAATACGGCTAACCTGAAGCTCACTGTGGGCGGCAAGGACATGAAGCTGAACCTGAAGGAAAGCGAGCTGCTGGAGCTGCTGATGGTGCGCAAGCAATCGGTGACTTCCAAGGAGCAGATTATTGAGAAGCTGTGGGGCTTTGATTCGGAGGCCGAGCATAACAATGTGGAGGTCTATATTTCTTTTCTCCGCAAAAAGCTTACGTTTCTCGGCGCTTCTACGCGGATCAGTACGCTTCGGGGTGTAGGTTATGTACTAGAGGTGGATGCCTGATGTTCAAAAAGCTCAGAAACCGCTTCCTGATCGTCAATCTGGTGACCATCTCCGTGATGATGCTGGTCGCCTTCGCTACCATCTATACAATCAACTATCTGAATGTGCAAAATGACATCAGCTTTGATCTTCAGCGGATTACAGAGGCTTTCCAGAAGCCGGGCAGCGGGGAGCACCGCGGCGGAGGAATGATCGGCGGAGCTGCCGGCGGGATTGAGGGTGCGCCGGACGGCACCATAGACAGCGGAACACAGCGCCCGGACGGCGGCGGCACCTTCGGAAGGATGGGCGACAGTCCGCCGCCGGAGCGTTCGATTTCCTTTATGATTGAGACCGATAACGATTGGAAGCAGACGGGTACGCCAACCTCACAGCTCAGCATGGATGATGAATTCTATGCCCAGGCGCTGCAGACCGCTGTTGACATGAATAAAACAACCGGAAGATTTGAGCTGGACGGGAGCCTCTGGGCGTTTGAAACCAAGCCGACCGCCGACGGGCATATGCTTGTTTTCCTGGACATCACCTCCCAGCAGAAGATTCTCACGAACATGGTCTATATCTTCTCGGTTGTCGGTATCGCGATGCTGATCATTCTGTATTTCACCAGCCGCTACTTTGCGAACCGCTCCATTAAGCCGGTGCAGGAGGCCTTTGATAAGCAGAAGCAGTTCATTGCGGATGCCTCTCATGAGCTGAAGACGCCGCTGGCCATTATCAATACGAATACCGATGTGCTGCTGTCAAATCCCGAGGATACGATTCTGGAGCAGTCCAAATGGCTGCATTATATTAAATCGGAGACCGAGCGGATGGCTAAGCTGACGAGTGACCTGCTCTATCTGACCGAAATGGATGATTCCCGCACCGGGATGGTTCATGCCCCCTTCAACATCAGCGAAGCGGTCGAGAATATTATCCTGACGATGGAAGCCGTCATCTTTGAGAAGAATGTCGCGCTTGAATATGACATCGAGCCTAATCTAACCGTGCACGGCAACAGCGAGCAGATCAAGCAGGTTGTCATGATCCTGCTGGACAATGCCGTCAAGTATACCGGACCGAAGGGTGAAGTCACCCTGTCTCTGCACAAGCAGCATAACGACGTGCTGCTGTCCGTCACCAATACCGGCGAAGGAATTGCCGCCGAGCATCTCACCCGGATCTTTGACCGGTTCTACCGCACGGATACCTCCCGGGCCCGCAAGCAGGGTGGCTACGGCCTTGGCCTCGCCATCGCGAGGTCCATTGTCGAGCAGCAGCATAAAGGCAAGCTCTATGCCAAAAGCACGGTCGGCGAATCGGCTACATTTTATGTGCAGCTGTCTTAATTATTTCGAATTTTAAATAGATGGCTGAAACCAGGTGGAGGATGCCTCCGTATCAGAGTTATTACCGATAAGGAGGAGATTCACAGCATGTCCATGTTCAAAAGAATGCTCGCAAGCGCCGGAATCGGCGCCGCTGAAGTAAACCTCATGCTTCATCAGGATGTAGTAAAAGCCGGGGATACACTCAGCGGTATTGTCCGCATCCAGGGCGGACGTGTGGATCAGAAGGTGGATGATGTGTATGCCTTCGTCAAGACCCGTTACGTGAAGGAGCATAACGATTCCAAGAGCCATGTAGAGGCTACCATTGCCAAGTTCCTGCTGGCCTCCGGCTTCACCGTGGAAGCGGAGCAGGTCTATGAGTTCCCGGTATCCTTCCAGCTTCCGCCCGTAACTCCTGTGACCATGGGCAGAACTCCGGTATGGATTCATACCGGACTTGATATCAAAGAAGCCGTCGACCCGAAGGACGAGGATTATCTCCAGGTGCTGCCTCATCCGCATTCGGCACTTGTCCTGGATGCTGCAGCCCAGCTCGGCTTCCGGCTCCGCGAGGTCAGCTGTGAACACGCTCCTTATTACGGCAAAAGAAACGGACTCCCCTTCGTCCAGGAATTTGAATTCCAGCCTTCCAGCCAATTCCGCGAACGGCTGGATGAGCTGGAAATCATGTTCTATCCGGATGAGCAGGGTGTTGAGCTGCTGCTGCAGATCGACCGCAAGGCGCGCGGCTTATCCGGGCTGTTGGCTGAAGCGCTTGATGCCGATGAGAAATTCGTGCGGCTGCGGCTCGACCGTGCCCACCTGGCAGCAGGCACCGGCCATGTTGCCGATCAGCTGCTCGCGACGATCAACAAATACGCATAACGGACTTTTTAATAGAAACAGGCTGGGCGGATTAGTATCCGCTCAGCCTGTTTTTTTTATAATCGGGTCCGCCTGTTCATTTATAAACAACGTGCTGCAGCAGCTCTTTTAAATAACTGCTTAACGCCTGAGCCGCCTGCTCGTGTGCTAATCTCCCCGGATGGCTTCGTGCGCCGGTGCTTTCCGGGGTCATATCAGGCAGCTGAAACACGGACGCTCTCTTGTCTCCTGATCTGCTTACATAGCGGTCCACAGCACGGCAGATTGCCGGCATCATCGAAGTCCCCAGCATGCCGTACGCCCAAACCAGCTGAGCCTGCGGATTGTAGTATCTGAGCTTCACAAGAAAGGCTTCTGCCGCCTGCTCGAAAGCCTCCAGATCGTGCTCATTAAAGGAGCCGTCTTCGTTAAGCCGCTGCTTATAGGCCTTGCCGCTGAGCGGATCATTCCATTCCGGTGAATAGAAGGCGCCGCCGTCATTGGTGCCCAGATTGATGACCACTGCATCCGGCTGCCAGGCATCAAAGTCATTGATCTGCAGCGCGCCAAGCGCCTCATTGCGCTCTCCGCCCAGCAGACCGCATACCTGGCTGTAATACTGGGGAATATTACGGCTTGGATTGTTATCCCAGCTGGTCAGCACCCCCCAGCCGCTCTGTGAAATAACGCGATAGTCTGCATCCAGCAACTCAGCTGTCATTGACGTATAGTTGACAGTTGCGCTGAACCACACCGGAATCCAGTCCTCCTCCGGCTTGGCGCCGATAACCCCTTCACCTGAGGTAATGCTGTCCCCGATGAATTCTAGCTTCAGCGCTTTATCCGCAACGGGCAGGAATTCCCCGCAGGACTTAACCGCATGTATCTGCAGCAGACATCCCGGATCATCGCTCATGGCCTGCAGTTCCCTGACGATCCGGACGTTTTTCACGGCATTCCCGTTCATTCCCCGGAATACACAGATCCAGCGTCTGCCTGCAGTAATCATCTGTCTGCTGACAGGAACGTTGTTGATCATCATGCTGATCCAAGGCTCGTGCTGATTATAATCAGCATGAGCCTCAATCCACAGCTCTGATCCCCTGATATTAAATTCAACTGCGCTGCCAGTCCAGAACAGCGTAAGGGGGGACAGGCTCCCTGTTGTTCTGCCGTGAACCTTGAGATGTGCAACCTCAGACAAGGCTGTGGCTTGCAGCTTTCCGTTCTCTTCCATTCTTACGTTCCTCCCGGCTTTCTCCCAAGCTTAACTAGCCTTGCTTGATTGGTGCCGCCAGTACAATCTGTCCTCTTGGTGTTTCTCCGCCTGCATCCGGCTCCAGTGTGATGGCAACCGTATCGTACTGCTGCGGCTCAAAGGTATAGTACAGTGCGCCGTTGCCTCCCTGGGCTACGAAGGTGCCCGCATTCTGCGGAACATCCCCTTTAATCAGCCATACCTGGTAGACTTCAGTTCCTGTAAGCTCCGGCAGCCCCTCCGCTTGTACGACAAGATGCGTACCGCCGTTGTCAGCAATAATGGTTGCCAGTCCTTTGGCATCAGCTTCCGCTGCCGACGGACTCAGCACAACCGCTTCATTCACCTTGGCTTCCTGAAGCTGCCCGGCGCTGATATCTGCCTGGCGCTGCAGCTGACCGATATCCTGGCGCAGCTGGCCTGTATAGATGAGCAGTCCGACAACCGCTGCTGCAAGCCCTGCGCTGAGATAACGCAGGAGCGGCTTCTTGCGGGGTACAGGTACAGTCTTCACTGTAGTTTCCCGCTCTGTCCGGACAGGTTCCGGCACCGCGCTTACAGGATCCCGAGCCTTCTGCACCGTAGCCTCGGCTTCGGTTACCCGGGACAAAATACGTTTCTTCATGCCTGAAGGCGGCTGAACAGGCTCGGAAGCAAGAGGGAGCAGCTCAATTACCTGGCGGTATTCTTTTACCAGTTTCTCACATTCAGGGCATTCCTGTAAATGAACCTCGAACCGCTCCATTTCATCATCCTGAAGTGCGCCCAGCGCATACAATTCAGCCCATTCACACAAATCTGTATTCTCCTCAGTCATGAGCCTGATCCCTCCTTCCCCAATGGATTAACCGCTTCTGCAGCTGCCTCATAGCCAGCCTCACCCTGCTCTTAACTGTACCCAATGGAACAGCCACATGATACGCTGCCTCTTGCTGCGTAAGCCCCTGATAATAGATAAGATCTACCACCTGCTGCTGATCCCTGCTCAGCTCCAGCAAGGCTTCTCTTACCTGTTCCCCCGCCAGCAGCATTTCTACCATATCCTCAGTCATTGCCCCGGTGTCACGGAGCTGCTGTACTTCCTCTGAATCTGCGGACTGCTGCGCAGGCCGTGAATTCGTCTTGCGCAGCTGGTCAATCGCAATATTGCGTGTAACCGTAAACATCCAGGTCGGCAGCTTGCCCTTAGCAGAGTCATACTGCTCCGCATTTTTCCAGATCCGCATAAATAATTCCTGCATGACTTCCTCGGCGGCCATTGAATCCTTCACAATCCGGTAGGCAAAGCTGTAGATCATCTGCTCGTACCGGTCATAGAGCTTTTCGAGGGCATCCGGGTCCTTTTGCCTGATCTGCTGCATTAATTGTACGTCGTCAGCGACTTCGTTCAATTGTTCCCCCCCATTTCCCCAGCGTAGTTGGATATATAGTATTTTAAAATTTATATTCTAAAAAGTGATCCAACTTCAGAATACTTACGTTCCACTGAGTATAACCGCTTTTGATTAGCGGCTCAACTTTGAATGAAGGAGTGAACACAAATGAAAAAGCTGCACAGTAAGCTGGCCATCTTAATGCTTTGCCTGAGTTTATTTATACCCGCACTTGCAAATGCCCACGAGGTGGATACGAATGGTGCTGCACCGGAATTGCAGACGGCTCTTGGTGAGCTGCTGGGTGAGCATGCCCTGCTGGCCGTAATTGCGATGCAAAAGGGCTACGACGGTGCTGCAGATTTCAATGATGCCGCCGCCGCACTCGGCAAGAACACAGATGACCTGTCCGCCGCGATTGCTTCGGTATACGGCAGTGCCGCCGGCGAGGCATTCAAGCCGATCTGGTCCTCCCATATCGGATATTTTGTAGACTATGTGAAAGCGACCGCTGCCAAAGATGAGGCCGGACGGCAGAAGGCGGTTGCCGAACTAGACGGCTACCGGATGAAGCAGGCGGAATTCTTCCACAATGCCAACCCGGCCTATTTTGAAACGGCTGCCCTTGCAGACGGGCTGAAAATGCATATCACCCATCTGCTGGACGCCTTCAACAGCTATGTTAATAAAGATTATACGGCTGCCTACGAGGATACACGGACTGCCTATGCACATATGTTCATGACAGCCAAATCACTGGCTGCCGGCATTCAGGCCCAGTTCCCTGCCAAGTTCCCTGCAGGCACCACAACATCACCGGGTATTGACCTGCGCGCTGGACTGGGACAATTGCTGGGTGAGCATGCCACACTGGCAGCACTCGCCATGCAAAAAGGCATCGACGGTGCTCCGGACTTCACCGCAGCAGCAGCTGCCCTGAACAGCAACACGGATGACCTGTCTGCGGCGATTGCCTCCGTATACGGCGCAGCAGCCGGCGACGCCTTCAAGCCCATCTGGTCTTCCCATATCGGATATTTTGTAGACTATGTAAAAGCTACAGCCGCTAAAGACGAAGCCGGACGCAGACAGGCTGTTGCCGAACTCGAGGATTACCGGATGAAGCAGGCCGTATTTTTCAATGCAGCAAATCCGGCCTATTTCGAAACAGCAGCCATTGCAGAAGGCCTGAAAATGCATATCGGCCACCTCCTTGATACCTTTAACAGCTATGTAAATAAAGATTATGCCAATGCTTACAACCTTGAGCGCACTGCCTATTCCCATATGTTCATGACCGCAAGCGAGCTGACGGGCGGCATTGTTGCCCAATTCCCGGACAAGTTCCACGGATTGACTTCAGCTGCTGCCGGAGAAATGACAACCATCTCAATGAAAAAAGGCAGCAAAGCTGTAACGGTTAACGGTATGACCAGCCAGATGGATGTTACTCCGGTCATGAAAAACGGCAGTCTCTTCATTCCGCTGCGTTACCTTGGTGAAGCCATCGGCGTCAAGGTTACCTGGGATAATGCCAAGAAAACACTCTGGATCATGGACGGTGACAATACCGCGGTGTTCTGGGCCGGACAGTCCTACATGGAGCTGAACGGGGAGCGTAAGAACATTGGAGCCCCGGTCTTCCTGGACAGCGGCCGCGTGCAGGTTCCGGTCCGGTTCATCGCCGAGCTGCTCGGCTGGAAGGTGAACTATGCCCCTGCTGATGGAACGGTTACCCTGACGAAAGCAATGGCAGCGGCTGCCGCAGCGGCGGAGCATAGCCATTAATGAATTAGTTTAAGCAAAAATAAAGGGCCATCCCGTGCCGGGATGGCCCTTTATTGCTTATAAGCTTATTCCACCGAGTATTCAATCAGTCTGCCCGACACACCCAGCATTTTCTCACTGGACAGATGCAGCCGCTCAATCACCTGGGTAAAAGCTTCAACCAGGGAAGCCTGTTCTGCCGCCGAAGCGGAAATCTGGCTGATTTCGTACTCCATCTTACGGATAGACTCCTGGACTTCCTTCAGAGCAGCCTCGTTGCCTGTTGTCGCCTCTCTGGAATGAACAGAAAGCTAAGATTTTTAGTAGTTCTCTCCGCGATAATAACGCTCAAGCTTATGCTCCAGATGAACGAGCTGCGCCTTCTTTTTCTCGATGTCATCCAGCAGCACCTGCTTCTGCTCCTCAATCATCCGGGTTCTCTCCGGCAGGGTTGATGTCCCCGTCTTAACCATATCGTAATACCGCTTAATCTCCTCCACACTCATCCCCGTTTCCCGCAGACATTTCAGGAACTCCAGCCAGCCGATATCCTCTTCACTGTACAGCCGGTTATTCTGCTCATTGCGTACCGCCGGCTCCAGAAGCCCCTTACGTTCATAAAAGCGGATCGCCCCGATGTTCAGCCCTACCCTCTTCGCAATCTGTCCTATTGTAAACATGCTGCCTGCCTCCCAAAAATTCATTGTTGACCTACACTTAGTGTAGCATATTAAGCTTCAAATTATAGATAGATACCCCTTAACAGAAAGAAGGATAATAATCATGATTAAAACAGCTTTGGTAACAGGTGCGAACAAAGGAATCGGACTCGAAACCGCCAGACAGCTTGGCTCAGCGGGATGGAAGGTGGTGCTCGGATCACGCAGTACGGAACGGGGCGAGGCGGCAGTTGCCGAATTAACCGGCCAGGGGCTGGATGTGGAGCTGTTGCAGCTGGATATGACGAATCCGCACAGTATCGCACAGGCTGCCGCTACGATTCAATCGCGTTACGCTGATCTGACGCTCCTGATTAACAATGCCGGTATGCCGGGGGCCTTCTCCAGCTCTTTTAGCACTACCCGTGAGGAGGACCTGCGGCAGGCCTTTGAGGTGAACTTCTTCGGTACCTTCCGGTTAAACCAGCTGCTGCTGCCCCTAATTAAACAGAATGAGGGATCGATCATCAACGTATCAACCGACATGGCTTCCTTGCAATTCATGCAGCATACGGAATATCCGCTGAACTGCTTCGACTATAATGCCTCCAAAACAGCCAGCAACGCAATGACCACCGCAATGGCTATAGAGCTAAGAGACACCAGCGCTCAGGTCTTTGCCGTTACCCCGGGATTTACGAAAACCGACCTGAACCACAACGCCGAGGGCGGCAAGTCCAAGGAAGCGGGAGCAGCTATTATTGTCGGCTACGCCACCGACGGCAAGCGGCATAACGGGGAGTTTCTGGATGTGAATGGAATTTACGCCTGGTAAAATCATATAAATGGCTGAACGCCTCTGATAAAATAATTAGAATCGCTTTTGCTATTATCTGCGAATTTAATCTTATCTAAGGAGCGCTCAATTTATCGCCTGTAATGCTGCTCAGGTGAAGATCGGGGTCTGATTCTATTAAAAAAAAAGCAAAATCCGGCCGCTTTATGTAGAATCATAAGGCGCTGCTAATCTCGGCTTTGCTCGCAATACCACTTTGTTTAGCGAACCGGCACCACCTTTGTCAGCCGTGCAGGGAGTCGCTTCTGGGGAGCGAATAGGTATATCACCAAATACCGAAGCGGAGGAATGGAAAATGGAAATGTTTAAAACAAAGGAAGCTGCAGAGCAATTGTCCGTCAGCCAGACCACGATCAAACGCTGGGCCGCGATGTTCCCTGCCAGCTTTCCCAAGGACCGGTACGGTCATTATATATTCACCACGCAGGAGGTCAGCCTGCTTAAATTCATTAAAGATCGGCTTGAGCAGAGGGAATCACTGGACAGCATTACGCTGGCCGAGAATCAGCTGCAGGCAGAGCCGGTGCCTATTATCCGGGCATTACCCGTAACGGAGCCCCCTATGCAGGAGGTCTGGTCCAGGCTCGTCCGTATTGAGCGCTCGCTCGACCAGAAGGCTGACGAGGTGGTCTCCGTGCAGTTGCTTCAGCAGCGCCAGGAGCTTGAGGAGCTGCGGCGGATGATCCAGCAGCTCGCCGTATCTATTGAGAGCATTCAGCAGCCGCGGCTTCAGGCAGCTGCTGCCTATGAGGAGCTGCATCCCCTTGCCGCTATGAAGCTCAAAACCCCGCCCAAGAAGCGCGGGCTGCTGCGCACTTTTTTCTCTCTGTAGGCTGTACAGGCCTGGGTCCGGTAAGGCATTGCCGGGCTCAGGCTTTTATTTTCTTATCTGCCACATATCAGAGCCCGCGCCGCAGCCGCTCCTGCCAATCCAGCCATCGGCGTTCTTCCCAGCCCGGCCAGATCTTCTTTGTCCTGTCTAACAGCCACTCACCCGCTATCGTGATCGAATTCTCATGCGAAGCATAGATGACCCAGTCCATATCGGCAGCAAACCAGTAGCCCTCGCCGTTGATTGAGTAAGCCGGGTTAAATCCTTCTATATCAAGCTGATACTCCGGTGAATGATCGAACTCCCGCAGCTCAAAAATCCGCTTTATCCCTTGGGCACTTAATATTGCCTTAAGTGCCTCAATCCCCACCTCTGCCGCAAAATAGTCAGCCATAAAAGCTTCTATGTCCGCCGTCTTGGCATCAGAGAGCGGGTACCACAAATCACGGATACCCCACTTTTCCCTCAGGTCCTCCCACAGTAAGGTCCGCTCTACCTTTGACAAGGTGCGCCGGTAAGGCAGCTTAGATACGCCCACTTTTCCTTCCACAGCTTTTCTATCCAAATAATCCGCTAACGCTTGCCGCTCAGCCGCCGCAGTCTGCTGAAATATCCCCTCTTTATTCTCGGTAAACAGGCTCTGGGCGTTCCAGACAGCCGATAGAATGTTCTTATGCGCTTCTTCCATAGCCGCAAATTCTGTTCCGTCAGACTGTTCGAGCTGGGCAAGGATCGCATCCAGCACTAAATAACGGGGGAACAGCTTTTCCGCTTCTAACGTGTAGCCCCCGTCTTCTGTCCTGTCCCTTCCGGCATTCATCAGCCGTGAATAGGTTCTCCCCCAATACCGGGACATAATCATGCAGTAACGCCTTGCGAGGGTATGAAGCTGTTCTGCCTGATTCATAGTGCACATCCTCTTTATATGAATTTGGTTATATTGAATTAAAAAAAAAAGAGCCTGAACCCCATCATTCGGGTCCAAGCTTTCATTATATTACTTCTGCACTAAACTCTCAGCTGCCTTAATCAGCTGCTCTTTCGTCACCACTGCAGAATCAGTCTGTACATGATAGGCAATCCCCTGATTCCCGGCTTCGCTAATCCAGGTCACATCCTGGTGGATACTGCTCTGTCCGAACAGCGACTGGTCATTCTTGAGATAATGTGCAGTCAGTCCGCCGATCGCGGCATCTTCAGCGGTTATCCCGGGCGGGCTCAGCTGGAGGATCGCAGGATTTACATCTTCCCCGGCAATTTGCCAGGTAACGTAGATCGTATCATTGGATGCATTCCGGTAGACTGACGTGTAGGTATCCATAAAATCATTGGCTGTGTCAGTGAGGCGCCACAGCATCTCACTTCCTGAAGCCGTACCTTCAGTCTTCAGCTCATCAAAAATGGAGTCGGCACCAATCCCCAAAGCGACTTGAAAAGGGGAGGCCTCCATCCCTTCTTCAAGGCTATAGGTTCCAAGCAGGTTGTCTGGAAGCTTTTCCTGAACTCCCTGCTGCTGAAGCAACGTTCTCCATTCTTCTGCCGGTACCTTCACCGGGTTATTGATACCATAAATGATCGGTGTCTCCCCGACAGTAAGGTCAAAATCACGAAGATATACGACCGCCGACTCTCCGGGTTTTAGCTGTTCTTGTACCTTTTTCAGCTCACCGCGGATTGCCGCCACATCCTCCTGCTTGAACTGCAGCTGCTGCTCCGTCCGGTTACTGACGGACAGCTTGCCTTCATAAGAATACAGCAGCCTGCTGCCGGCATAACCGAAGCCGCACAGCATTACCACAATAAGAGCAGTTAAGAGATATACGGACTTTTTTCTTTTCCTGGACATAAATGAGACTCCCCTTTGCTGCATCATCTGCTGCCTGTATTCCGCCGTAATCCGGTTATTAAGGCCCTCCGGGCTTCTCCGGGAATCGTGCTTGAACTCCTTTGTCAGCTGCTGCTCAATAGACAAAGCCATCACCCTCCTTTTCCATACCCTGCTCAGCGAACCGGCGGCGTAACTGCTTAAGCGCATGATGATGCCTCGATTTGACGGTACCTAACGGAACCTTCAGCAGCACGGCAATTTCCGTCAGCGGACAATCCTGATAATAGCGGAGTACGATAACCTCCCTGAGCTTAAGCGGCAGCGTCTGGAGCAGCGGAAGCAGTTCCAGCTGGTCATCCAGAGCAGTGAACGGCTGTTCAGCCGCCGGGTCTGCAGACCTGCCGGTGCTGAGCTTCAGCTTTTCCGTGATCCGAAAAAGACGCCATTCCCGCCGCTTCCAGTTCCGCACCTGCCTGATCATCAGACCGCTGAACCATGCGCCAAAGTTTTGCTGCGGATCATACGTATGCACGCTTCTGTATAGCTCAAGGTAGACCTCACTCATAATATCTCCCGCATCCTGCTGGCGGGGCGCAAGGTAGCTGATGAAGCGGTACGCGTGATCCCGTGTAGCTTCATATACAAACTGGAATGCTTCTTCCTCGCCCTGGCTCATCCGGATAAGCCATGGGTGTAAATCTAAATCCTTCATAGGACCGGCCTCCATTCAGGCGTTACAACGGATATTGGTCCGCTGGGGTTCAAAAGGTTCAAAGGGGTTGAAATTTATTATTGCTCAGTCCCACCATGCGTGATGCCGGGGTCTGGCAGTGAGTTCATCGGCTGAGGCACAAAAGCTGAGAAACTCCTGCCCGGTATCAAAATATAATTAGTATAATAACCCTGCTAGTGATTTTTCTCTCTATATTAAAATCCTATATATGTGCTACATTAGCAACAAATACATATTTTAGGAGGAAGTCTGATTGAAATTAAAACGGCTCTTATCACTCTTTTTATGCTTATTACTACTTTTTCCCGGGTTGCCTGTCCGGGCATCGGCACAGGGGATTCCGGATGTTGCAACATTTAGCGGAAACGGATTTGACGTGGAATTCCAGGTCATTTCTGATTGGGGAAGCGGCTATAATGGCCAGCTTTCGATTATCAATACGGGAACCTCCGCTATTGAGAATTGGTCCTTAGCGTTTGATTACAGCGGCTCTATCTCTGCATTTTGGACAGCCGATATTGTCCAGCATGACGGTAATCATTACGTTATTAAGAATAAAGAGTGGAATGCCGACATTGGGCCAGGGCAACGAATCGATTTGGGGTTCAGCGGTACCCCCGGGAGTGTAACAGAGGGGCCGTCAAATTATGAAATGGTCAGCCAGCAGCAGCACGCTGCACCGGCAGAATATAATATAGACTTTAAGGTCACAAGTGATTGGGGCCAGGCATTTAATGGAGAAGTTACTGTTACCAATCTAACCTACAGTCCGATTGAGGACTGGGTACTAGAGTTTGATTTTGATCGTACAATCGAGCAGTTTTGGACGGCAGAAATGCTGAGTAACAACGACAACCATTATATTGTTAAAAATGCAGGCTACAACGCAATTATCGGTCCAGGACAATCGCTGACTTTAGGTTTTCGGGGAAGCCCGGGCACAGTGTCCTCGAAGCCGGAGAATATTTCCGTTCTAAAATACGGGGCACTTCAGGATAAACTAACCGAAGCCCCGGCTCTTGCCATTACCACTAATCAGGCAGGACATTTCATCCTTTCCTGGAACGCAGACCCGGACGCATCCAAGTTCAGTATTATGAGAAAATCGGAAGAAGCCGCTTATTTACAGATTACAGACCTTCCTGCAGCTACTTCCTATGAAGACAGCAGTATCAATGATCCCGGCATATACAGCTATCAGGTCATAGCCCGGGACAGCCTGGGAACTAGCCTCGCTTCTAATGAAGTGAAAGTATATGTCACCGAGGAAGGTAGCGGTGTGCTGAACCCCGATACAAAAGATTCAGACGGAGACGGAATAACGGATCTGGAGGAGAGCTACTACGGAACCAACAGCAGCCTCGCCGACACCGACGGCGATGGCCTGACCGACGGTGAAGAGATTATGAAGCTGTATACTAGCCCTTTACTGGCAGATAGCGACAGTAACGGGATTACAGATGACCAGGAGGATTTTGATCATGACGGGCTGACCAACCTGGAAGAAATGAGTCTGGGTACGCTTGCCTGGGTTGCAGATACTGATGTAGACGATTTAAGCGACGGCGATGAGGTTCATTTATATCTGACGGACCCGAATAATGAAGATACAGATGGTGACGGATTTTTGGACGGATATGAGATTGCCTATGGAACAGATCCAAAGGCAGCAGACACTGATCAGGATGGAATAAAGGACGGAGATGAGCAAATCTCCGTGCAGGTAGAGGTGGCCGAAGCGGATAAGGACGCACAGGTTGAAGCATCAGCAACAGTTGAGACCAGTGGAGCAAACGCCGGGCTGATATCCATCACAAATGCCGGCGACGGAAATCCTTACCTGAACGCTGAGGTTCCGGGATACATTGGTGCTCCCTATGAGTTCCGTTCTGCTGGGACCTTTGACACCGCCACTATTCAATTCACTGTTTCTCCGGACAAATTTGCTGATTCTAGCTTTACACCAGCCATTTACTATTTCAATGAGACAACTAAAATGCTGGAGTATGTACCGAATCAGACCACCAATCAGACAGACGGGACTATATCAGCGACAGTTGAACATTTCTCCACTTATATTCTGCTGAACAAAAAAAGCCTGGATGAGGTTTGGGCAAAGGAAATGAAGCCTCCACATGAGGGAGATATCGAAAATGTAGAGCTTGTTATCGGCTTTGCCATTGACTCTTCCGGGAGCATGTCGTGGAATGATCCGAGCGGTCTCCGCAAGGTTACAGCCAAAGAATTTGTGGATAAACTCGATGACAACGACAAGGCAGCAGTAATTGACTTCGACAGCTCAGCTACAGTGCTTGCACCACTTACTGATAATAAAACAACCATTAAGAATGCAATCGACCGGATTGACGACTCAGGAGGAACAAGTCTGACCGCAGGAATGACGGCAGCCATAAACCAGCTTAAGAATAATAACTCCAAAACCAAATATGTTATTCTGCTGACCGACGGCGTAGGTGATTACAATACAGCACTGACGAAGCAGGCTGCCGATCTGGGGATTGTTGTCTTCACCATCGGGCTGGGCTATGATATGGATGAAACCCTGCTTAAGCAGATTGCAGCAGGAACAGGCGGCAAGTATTATCATGCATCAACTAATGCCGATTTGGGTGAAGTTTTTGAGCAGACTTCACAGGAGACAGTAGATCTTGGCAAGGATACCGATAATGATGGCCTTTCCGATTACCACGAGAAAAGAGGCGTGCGGACCAATGTTGGCTGGATTTATACTGATTACCAAAAGGCAGATACCGATGGGGATGGGGTTAAAGACGGAGCGGAACTTATCTATCAAAATGGCTACTTCCTTATGGTATCCAACCCGCTGAATGCTGACAGCGACGGAGACAGCATCAGAGATAACAAAGATCCTCAGCCAATGACTTACAATATCACCGATCGTACATTGGCGCTGACAGCGGGACTTAGCTACACCAACCTGGAATCCAAGAAAACCAAAACGGTAGGCAATGTCATAAACAGCGGGACTATCTTCGACAATCTGGAAAAGGATGATGCCCAGACGCTTAAGGACTGGAAAATTATTAACGCCAACGACTCCGGATTTATGAATGAAACCTGGGATGCACTCAATCCTTTCGCAGTATTTGATCATGGCTTGGGTACAATAGCAGTCAAGCTGCCTCGGACAGGAAAACCTGATGCAATTATATTGTCCTTCCGGGGAACAGAGCCCTCTGCCGATTGGGGACATGATCTCCTAGATGCAGATCTTTCAGGAGGATTATCCAAATTCACTTCCCAGTCTGACTACGCTTTTACCGAATATAAAAAGCTGCTTAAGGATTATCCGAATGCGGAGTTCTACCTCTCCGGGCACTCTCTGGGAGGAAGAATCGCTCAGGACGTATTGTACAAAATTTATGCCCGTAATCATCACATTTTCAAAACAGATATTCAAGAGCCTGAGCATTCAGCCACCTTTAATGCACTAGGCTATAATAAAATTGTATATTACTCTCTGCTTAGTCCTAATGTACTGAGCGATCTTAAGCCTAATTTGAATAATTACTCTTATAACTATGATTTGGTTGGCGGAGGATTAGGAATAAGTACGTTATTTAAGCGCATAGGAAATGATATTGGACCCTGGACGGCGCAGGATAAAGACGGTAACGTAATCGCAGCAAACAAAACCTGGTTTACGTTTGGGAATTATGATTTTTCAGGTTTACATGCGATTACGCTGTTCCATGATGATCCTTCCCTGCAATATCCGAATACCTCATATATCAACTAAGCAGGGGAGGAATGATCTAACTGTCCGACTATTTTAGACTATTTTTTAGAATCCATCTGAAGTTCTGGTATTTATCTGCCGCTACCTTAGTATGGGGTATCGCAGTCTTTGGAATTATCCTGCCGCTCATGGCATTCGGATTGTCCTATCATCTCAGTGATACAGCTACGGGTGTAATTCTGGCAGCTGTCGCACCATTTCCGGCGACAATGCTGCTCATTTTCCCAAATCATACGATTGCCCGGGAATACGCTGTAACCCATAACAGCAGGGGAGCAGGCAAGCTACTGGCACTGGGCCAGCTGCTGACAATGCTGCCACTGTATGCTTTAGAGGCCTCAGCATTTCTTTATTTTATTTACAGGTAAGTCCGGTTTGTTGTAATCTATAAGCCCTTGGCAGTCTGTTAGACAGGCCGCCAAGGGCTTATTTGTTATACTGGTGATAAGTGATATATTCTATAATTGGACAAAAAGCAAGCTACAAAGGAGCCCTATGCCCATCATTGAAATCATTTCCTGGATAATTACATTCGCCCTCCTGCTGTCCGTACTCTGGATTGTGCTCATAAGCTGGAAGAACGGGATCTCGCCGATGCCCGCCTCCGGTCCTGTCCGGCTGGCAGTGGCCGCAGAGGTACAGCGGATTCGGGGCTACGGCAATATAATTGAAGCCGGGTCCGGCTGGGGAACGCTGGGGCTGGAGGTGATCCGCCGTTGTCCCGGCAAGCGGCTGACCGGAATCGAGAATTCCGGCATTCCCCTGGTGTTCTCCAGGCTGCTTACCCTATTGTACACCCGCATGCTGCCGGACAAGGGTGCCGGGGAGGAGCTGCGCAAACGGGTTGTTTTTACGCGAGGGGATATTTATAACTACTCTTACAGGAATGCCGACATCGTGCTCTGTTACCTGTTTCCGGGAGCCATGGTGCGTCTGGCAGAGAAGTTCAGGCAGCAGCTGCCGCAAGGCGCGACGGTAATCAGCGTCTGTTTTGCCTTGCCGGACAGGCAGCCTGTGCGCGTTATTACCTGCAAGGACCGTCTGCGGACTAAGGTTTATGTATACCGGTATTAGAGGCTTTTATCAATCTCCCAGCTGAGTGCGTTCAGCAGGTAAAGTCCAGATTGGTGCCTAACCTGCCAACCGAGATTAGCCGTTTGAAATCCTCAACCAAGTCCATATGATATTCCTTGTCAAACACAAACCCTCCGGACAGGGTTGTGTCAGGCAAGCCTAAGCTATATTGGTATTTGGTAAGTGAATGCAGGATCGCAACGTCACCCCTTTTATTCGTACGCTTAACCGAGATCTTCAACTCCTCGGGCGACATTGCATTTAGGTCTGCATGTTCTAACGTATCCAAGTGTTCCAGCTCATGAACAAAACGCTGAAGCTGCTCCAGCTCGAACCAGATATTAAGACTACAACCAATAAACTTATTATTTACAACCTCAATACTGCAAGCCACACTGGGTAACCGTTCATGCATGTACTGTTCAAGATAAAAGGTGATGTATGACGCTCTATCGGATGAGTATATCCTAAAATCATAATCGGTCTGTCGGTTAAACATGGCTCCCCCTAGCGAATAAAATGATTTGAACTCCCAAAATGCTCCAAACCCGCTAATTTCATTCTAATCGCTAACCTCCTCGCAGCCAATACATCCTAACGGACTTAGCAGACCTCATTCTCGCAATTTCAGTCTACCGGCAGGTTTAACGGACTCCAGCGGCGTTATTTTCTCCGTATTCACCCTTATGGGCGCATTTTTGGCTAAATATCGTCATCTGATTCCGTTAGAATGTCCAAACGCCGGTAAATCAGCAAAGAACGACTCCTGGGTCTGTTAGAGCATCCCATACGCTACAGCTGCTACAAATGCCCCGTTAGAGCACCCCGGGTGCTGCAGTTGCTAAATGCCCCTTCTGCGCAAGTGCCCGCTTGCTACCCACCTGCTCCATCTCGCCACCCGCACAAAAAAACAGAGCAGCGTCCCCCAATAAAGGGAGACCGCTGCTCTGCTCTTTTACAAACACACTATTTCTTGTTCGCCAGGAATGCATCAATCTGTGCCTGCAGCTCGGTCTGGATCTTCTCAAGACCTGCGGATTGCAGCTGCTTGTTCAGCTCAGCCAGGCCTTTGTCGATGTCTTCGATTACGCCGTATTCCAGCGGAATGGCGTAGCGCAGCATCACGTTGCCGACGTTAGCGATTTCTGTCTTCACTTTGCTGTTGTCGAACACGAAGGTTTCCAGATCATAGTGGTACACGCTGGATTCCCAGCTGTTAACCAGATCGGAAGCTTCCTGCGGGAAGGCTTCATTGTCGCGGTTCAACGGCGAGTTGAAGTTCCAGTTGGAGAAGCCGGTATAGTTCGGGTTCTTCTCAAGCGCTTTGTATTTGTTGTCACCAACCGGCTCGTAGTGCACGCCGTTGATTCCGTACATGATCAGGTCGTGAAGCTGCTTGTCATTTTGCATCAGGTCGATCATCATCAGGGAGCGCTCCACATTTTTGGAGGTTGCATGGATGGATGTACCGTTCTGTGTCGAGATAGCGATCGATTTTTTCTTACCCTGGTTGATGTCGGCCAGTGCTACCTCGTAAGGGGAATTTTCCTGGCGCATCAGGGCCATGAGGGCACCCAGCGTACCATTGTTGTGCGTTATCGAAGCCGTTTTTCCTGCTTTGAAGTCAGCCTGATGATCGTTTTTGCTGTTCAGCACGTTCTTGGACCAGGCGTTATTGTCGGCGAGATCCTTGTAGTACACCAGCAGGTCCTTGAATTCCGGTGTTTCATAGACGTTGAATACTTTACCTGTCGGATCATCCAGCTTGAAGGCGAAAGGCAGGTCGAGATCGAACATATTCCATTCATTCTGCTGCTTCAGCAGAACGCGGTCCAGGTTATGATATTTCCAGTCTCCGGTCTCCGGAGTGAACGGGGCAACGCCCTTTTCGTTCTGGGCAATAGTTTTCAGGTAAGTCGCATAGGACTCAGGGCTGTTGATCTCCGGCAGATTGTACTTTTTACGCAGATCTTCGCGGTAGAGAATCAGCTTTTCAACAGACTCTCCTCTGTTCTGCGGAACCATGTACAGCTTGCCGTTCACCTTGGCCTGATCCCAGCTTACCTGCGGCATAACCTTCATAGTCTCCGGCATGTACTTGTTCAGCAGCTCGTCGGTCAGCTCCAGGAAGCCGCCCTTCAGAGACTGGTCATTGTAGCCGGCCCAGTTCGCCGAATAGATCAGGTCGAAATCCTCGTTCGCCGCCAGCTTCAGCGGATATTTCTGTGCCCAGTCAGACCAGTCCAGGAACTCGCCATCGATTGTGGCATTAATTTTTTCCTTCAGCACTTTATTGATTTCTGCGAACACGCTGTCATAATCGACCGGCTTAGGGCCGACAAAAATCATTTTGAGCTTCACTTCTTTAGAAGTATCGATAGCACCCGAAGCTGCAGGATCTGTTGCAGTCCCGGTATCCGTGCTGCCGCCTGCCTCTGACGCGTTATTAGTAGGCTCAGCCGGTGCATTGGCATTGTTATTGCCTCCGCCGCACGCACTTAGAATTGTAACGAAGGTTAAAACGAGCGCCAGCAGCATCATTCTATTTCTTTTCAGCATCTCAAGCCTTCCCCCTTGTAGTTGAATATGAAATCTATTGATAAACCGGATAACTCCGGGTTCATCCTTTGACAGCACCAATCGTTAGACCTTGGACGAAATACCGCTGCACGAACGGATAAGCCAGCAAAATCGGGCCTGTGGCTACAACCGTCATCGCCATTTTGAGACTTTCGGTCGGAATGGACGTGGTCACAACAGCACCTGCACCCATCATTGCCTTCCGCATACCGTCCATGTTGCCCAGCATTTTGTATAAATAGTACTGGAGCGGCATCAGATTCTCATTGGAGATGAACAGCAGCGCATTGTACCAGTCATTCCAGTAAGCCAGAGCGAGAAACAGACCAATCGTAGCCAGTGCAGGCTTGGACAGCGGCAGGATCAGGCGGACATAAATCTTGAAGTCGCCGGCGCCGTCAATTTTGGCCGATTCCACAATGGCTTCCGGGATACTGCTCATAAAAGACTTCATGACGATAATATAGAACACATTCAGCATCATCGGCACAATCAGAGCCATCGGTGTATCCTTCATATCGAGATAGTTAACGATCAGCAGGTACCAAGGAACGAGTCCGCCGCTGAACAGGGTAGTGAAGAAGAAGAAGAACGAAAACTTATTACGCCATTTGAAATCCCTGCGGGACAGCGCGTAAGCGGTCATCGAGGTCAGGAACAGCCCCAGCAGAGTGCCGGTCACCGTAACCCCGATAGTCACCAGATAAGCATTAATCATTTCCTGCGGGTATTTGAAAAGAATGCTGTAAGCCTCAGTGGAGAAGGCCGTCGGTATAAACTGATAGCCGTCCGTTACGATTTTGGTCTCTTCGGTCAGGGATGAGGAGACGACCAGAATGAACGGGAAGATACATAGCACGGCGAGAAGGATTAGTGAAACATAACCTATGGCTGAGAAAATTTTACGGTCAAGCTGCTTCATATCGTTACCTCCATTTCCTGTTTGTCCCTAGAACAGGGCGCGGTCTTTGTCGTATTTGCGGACAGCGTAGTTCACCGTCATGATGGTTGCGAATCCAAGCACCGACTGGAACACGCCTGCTGCAGCCGACATTCCGATGTCATTGGAAGTAATCAGTGACCGGAAGACAAAGGTATCGATAACATCCGTCGCGGAGAACAGCAGACCGTTATTACCGACCATATTGTAGAACATCCCGAAATCACCGCGGAATATGTTCCCGACCGCCAGCAGCACCAGAATAATGACCGTAGGATACAGGTTAGGCAGGGTTACTTTCATAATCCGCTGGAAAATATTAGCGCCGTCAATTTCGGCCGCTTCGTACATTTCTGTATCGATACCCGAAATCGCCGCCAGATACATTACCGTTCCGTACCCGAGACTCTTCCAGGCCGCTACAATCACCAGGATGTAAGGCCAATAGGCCGGCGTATTATAAATATCTACAGGCTCAAGGCCAAGTCCTCTAAGCAGCGCATTCACTGTACCGATATCATAATTGAGCAGGTTATAGGCAATCGCGCCAACTACGACCCAGGAGATAAAGTAAGGCAGGAACAGTGCCGATTGTGTGATTTTGCGGAACCATTTGCCTCCAACCTCAAACAGCATAATGGCAGCGAAGATCTGCAGGGCATTGTTTACCGTAATAAAAGCGATGTTATAAAGTGCTGTATTCCGCGTAACCCGCCAGGCATCGCCTGATTCGAAGAAAAAGCGGAAGTTGTCCAGCCCGTTCCACGCACTCCCGAAGATGCCGCCGGCGTAATCGTATTTTTTAAAAGCAATGATGATACCCGCCATCGGGATGTACGCGAACAGGAGGAAGAAGGCAACCGCCGGCAACAGCATCAGCAGGATAACCTTATAGTTTTTCAAATCACTCCAGAATGTATGCCCTTTCATTTCTGCACCCCTCTCTCTTCTATATTTCACATTATAAGCAGGACGGGCCTTTGGCATAATTCAGCGAAACAACTAAACTTAATACTAATTCAACGATTTAGTATAAATTGAACTTACGGTTTATTACGGTTGGCCGTGACTCCAGAGAATGTTTGGACTTCCGGCCGCTGTTGTCTGCAGATTTCATGATTTATACCGTTTCTAACGGTTGAAATCCGCAGACAGCCTATGCTTCCGATGCTAGCTTTTCTACGAAAAGCTTTCAGGCGGTCGCTACCGCTCCTCCAGTTCCAAAATTCCCCTCCGCCACTTCTCTCTTAATGTTTATTTAGGTTCAATTTATACGATCAAAAAAAAGCCCCCATCCCGTCAGGACAGAGGCTGCAACATTATATTTTATTCTGCTTCCGGTATTCGCCCGGGGACATACCCATGTACTGCTTAAATTGCCGGTTGAAATAGATGATATTTTTGTAGCCGGCCTGCTCGGCAATTTCATAGACTTTTTTGGTCGGGTCCTCCAGCAGCTCACAGACCCGCTTCATCCGCAGCTCGCCGACATAGTCGCTGAACAGGCTGTTCGTCTCCACCTTGAACAGGTGGCCCAGGTAGTTAGGCGAAAAATCGAAGTGGGCAGCTACCTCGTTCAGTGTAATCTTCTGATCCAGCCTTGCCTTCACATAGTCTGTAATTTCATCAATCAGCTTGCGCTTCTGCCGCTGGCGCTTCAGATAGAGCCGCTCCGAGAGCTCGAAGAACCGCCGGCGCAGCCAGGAGAGGATATCATGCACCGTCTCGAACTGGAACAGCACGAACGGCTGATGGGCATCCCAGTTCAGAATTTCATACAGATGCTCATTCATCTGCCGCAGGTCGGCATGCAGCTTGGAGGTGATCCGGATGATGATATCGTAGATATCATTTTTCTGCGAAATCGGGCTGTCTCCCGCAAACAGCTGCAGCAGGCAGTCATCGACGGTCGTAAGATCATATTCGAGCATCGCCTTCAGCATCCGGTCTACAATCTCCTCCAGATCAGAGGCGATTTTCTCCTTCGGATGCCATTCCGAGGCGTCCTGAATAAGCCTGTTTTTGCCGACAATCCATTTAATGCTCAGTGCAGCCTGAGCCTGCCGGTAGGAGTCATGCAGCTTGTCCGGCTCGGCCGCGTACATCCCCTTGCCTATGGTAACAGAGCTGGAGAATTTCTGATAAAAGGACCGGATCAGCTCCTCCAGCAGGGCAGTGAAATGCTGCTCCTGAACCGCAGCCAGAATAATAAAGTGATAGTCATAGCCGGTAATGACCATGCCCAGATTATGCTCCCGGGCAAACCCTCGGATAAAGTCTCCGGCGCTGGCGCTCCAGGCATACCGCTCTTCCTCGCTCCAGCCGCGGATCTTCCAGGCGATATCGTCCAGCTCAACAATTGCAACAGCCGACATTACCTGCAGGTACGGTGTAAGCACACCGAGAATATGGGCCTGCGCCGGACCCGGGGCAGCTTCACTGAACCAGCGCAGCAGCAGCTCCTGATTGACCAGCGACAGCGTCTCCGTAAGGGAGGTATGCTGCCTGCGCTCCTGCTCAATCTTGGCGCAGAGCCGGACCAGCATACCGTCCAGCTCCCCGTCATCCACAGGCTTCAGCAGATAGTCGGAGGCATTTAGCTGAATGGCCTCCTTGGCATAGTTGAAATCCTGATGGCCGCTGATGAATACAATCTGAACCTCCGGGTTCATTTGCTTAGCCTTGCGGGCGAACTCCACCCCTGTCATAATCGGCATCCGGATGTCAGAGAGAATAATATCTATAGGGTGCTGCTCCATTACTTTAAGGGCGGCAAAGCCGCTGGAAGCCGTTATGACGCTATGCAGCGGCAGATGGCTGCTTCCGGCCACGCGCCGTCTAAGCCACTCCAGATCAACAGCCTCATCATCCACCAGTAGTACATTTATCTCCACTGCCATAGTCCTCTACTCCCTCACTTCACGGATTTCCGCATTTTCTACCGGCAGAACAATCTGCACAGCCGTTCCGGCGCCGTAATGGCTGCCGATCTGAATTCCGTAATCATTGCCGTATCTCAGCTTGATCCGCTCCTCTACATTCCTCAGGCCGTAGCTGCCCGGCTGGAAGGAGCCTGAACGCATATTCCGCAGCGTATCCGGGCGCATGCCAATTCCGTTATCAATAACCTTCAGCTCAATACGGTCGCCCAGCTTCCTGCCGGTAATCCGGATGGCAATGCTCTCGCCGAACCAGGCATGCTTGAAGATATTTTCCACGAACGGCTGCAGGATCAGCTTAATGACCGGAACCTGCAGAATCTCAGGATCAATATCATAATAGACCTCAAAAGCACCGGCATACTTAACCCGCTGGATTTCCAGATACATCCGTACCTGCTCCAGCTCATTCTCAATGGAGATATAGACCTTTCCTTCGTTCAGGGTAAGCCGGTAAAATTTAGACAGTCCCCGCACCATCTTGGTGACCTTCTCAACCTCCCCGAGATTAGCCAGGCTCACGATTGCCGACAGGGTATTATACAGGAAGTGCGGGCTGATCTGGGCCTGCAGCACATCGAGCTCGGCCTGTTTTTTCTGGAGACCCTGGACATAGACATTACGGATCAGCTCCTGGATGCTGGCCGCCATCTGATTGAAGCTGTTGGCAATATACACAAATTCATCGTTCCCGGGGAACCCGATCCGTTTGTAGAAGTTGCCCTCCTGAAAAGAGCGGGCCAGGTAGACGATACGCTTGATCTTTTTGCCGGAGATACGGGCCACCAGGAACCCAATCGCCGCCATGACCACGAAGCTGATCGTGCAGACTGCACCGATGGCCCTCTGCATCCGGCTTGCATCCTTGTTGAGGTAGCTGTGGGGCACGCGCGCTTCGATCACATAACCCGGTATCGGAATATCCTCGCTGATAATCAGATATTCGTCCGGCTTAGCCGGCTTGTCCGGGGTGCCCTGCTCATAAATGGTAACGCCCTGAACCCTGTCCACCAGCCGCAGCTCCAGTCCCTGATCGACAGGAAAAGTGTCGAAGTTGCCGAACAGCTCGTCTATTCTGGCCGTAACCCGGATATAGCCGATCACCGACGGGGCAGCGTTGGAAGCAACGAGCTTGCGGAAGTACGAAATGTTGCCCAGCCTGCTGTCACTGTCCGCCTGCATCCACAGGCTGTCCTGGTTATTCGTAAGGATGGACCGGAACCATTCCTTATTCTCGATGACCCGCTCAGACATCACATAATAATCGCTTCTGCCGATCGGCTCAGACATATCATCTCCGGTAATCTCCAGCATAGCCTCATTAGCGGTATACAGTACAAGCCGCAGCTTGTTCCCGTACAGTTGCAGAGGCGCTTTCATATAAGGCACGATGTCATCGCGCATCTTGAGCATATTCTCAAGCGTATTGCCCCGGAACTGCAGCGCATTCTGAAAGTTAGTATTAAGAAACAGCGAATTGCTCATCCGTTTGATCTCATCGGTCTGGTATTCAATATTGCTCCTTGTCTGCTTCAAGGCTGTCCGTACATTCGTCTCCGCCATCTCGGTCCTTGACTCAACAAGCATTGTGTAGGCTATATAGCCGACCAGAAGATCAGTCAGGAGAACCAGGATCAGATAGGGGATCATCATTTTGTAGGTGAACGGAATGTACTTTTTATCCGGTGAGAATTTCTCCATACCTGGTGCTCCCTTGCAAAGGTGTAACAGCAGCTGGCCGCTGTTTGCATCCATTCTACAACGAAGTGAAAACGGTTACTACTGTTTATGTGCAAAAAAAGAGGCAGGAAGCTGCCTCTCGCCGGTATCACCTTAGAAGAATGTTGTCTATATCCTTTTGCGGAGTGCCGCTTTGCCTCGTGATCTGATAGAATTATTATTGATGGCCTTGTTTATCCAGTCTTCCGGTTGATGACGCTTCAGCGCTTACGGCTGCATTCCGTCCTCAATCCGTTTCATAAATTCTTCAACAGCGCTGTAGCCGAGCTGCTTCAGATACCAGTTGTTGGCGGCAGCCTCGATTAAGCCGGCTACATCGCGTCCCGGCTGAAGCTGAACCTCAATATGCGGGATCTTCACGCCGAGATATTCGGTGAACTGGGGCACCAGCTCCAGCTCATTGTTAAGTGCGTTCTCACGCCAAGGGCATAGCTCAATATCAAGTACAATCCGGGTCTCATCCTGGAAGGCCTTGCGCCCGTACTGGCGGACCACATTGATCAGGCCGATGCTGCGCAGCGCCAGGAACTCGCGTGTGGTCTCGTTGTGGGTGCCAAGCAGTGTAGCCGGACCCAGCTTTTTGAGCACGACAATGTCGTCGGCTACGAAGCGGTGGCCTCTGCGGATCAGGGTGTGTGCCGTTTCGCTTTTGCCGATGCCCGATTTGCCCCGCAGCAGAATGCCTATACCGGACACGTTCACACAGACGCCGTGTATGGACAGCTCAGGCGCCAGCGCCTTGACCAGATAGCTGTCCAGCTTGGCGATGAACTCGTTGGTCGTTTCTGCTGTCCGCAGCAGGGGAATCCCCTCCTGGTTACAGAAATGCGTAAGATAAGGGATCTCCTGCTGTCCTGTCGTGACAATAAAGCACGGGGGATGATATTTGACGATATTGCCGATATGATGCACGCGGTCCTCTACACTCAGCGTAAGCAGATAATTAATCTCCTTGCGGCCGAGCACCTGCACCCGCTCCATCGGAAAGAAATCAAAATAACCGACAAATTCCAGGCCTGGCCGGTGTGTCCGCGGCCGCGTAACCTGGCGGTCCATCCGGCTCGCTCCAGCAAGCACCTCCAGGTGGAATTTATCAGTTAGGCTCTGAACGGTGATTGACTTCATAGGGCTCTCCTCCTGCAGCTAGGGCGTATCCCGGATACGCCTGACATTTATTAGATTAGTTGTCGGTAATATTCAACGGCCGGGGCAGCTCTACCTTCTCTTTGTTATAGATTCCTCTAAAAATCTTGTAATCTTCATAACCTGATTATATATTAAAAATATTACCTAAGCCTTAAGACCCACAGAAATTCATAATATACCAATAAATGCAAGAGGGTGCGGCGTATTGGATTTGGGATCGTGGATTGATCTGATCATGTGCTTTATTCTGTTCCTGCTGTTCATATACATTTTTGTCTCTGTCACTATAACCAGACTGCACAAGGTATACCTGGGCTTTCATTTCTCGATGATGCTGTGGCCGTATTGCCAGTTCGCGATCAAAACGGTCGATGATCCGGTATATCAGCTGTTCTATGTGAAGCTAGCCTTTGTCGATGCGTCCATGCTGGTTGCCGGCTGGATCTTTTTCACCATCCTGATCTCCGGCCAGACACAGTTCCTTAAGCGCAAAATATTAATCCTGCTGTTCCTCCCTGCGGTCTTCTCCTCGCTCGGAGTAATACTCAATCCGTACGGCTGGTTCGTTACTCCGGTTAACGGAGGATACGTCGAGCGTATTTACGGGCCTATTTTCTGGATTAACATTGTCATTCTAGTTATTCACGCTCTCGTTTCCCTGTACATTATTTATGTTGCGCTAGTCTCCGACCAGGCGTCCCGGATTAAGAACCAGATTATGTATATGCTCAAAGGCATAATTGCAGTAACGGTGTTTCTGCTGCTGGATGTCCTGCTGAATGTTGTGCTTGACGACTATCTGCCGGTCATACCGGGATTCACTTCGCTTGGTATTGTCATCTCTGCCGTGTTCTTTGTCATTACCATTCATCAGGACAAGGTATTCGATATTGTGACCATTGCCCACCAGGATATTATTGATACGATGGAATACGGTATTCTCGTGCTGGATGATCAGGAGCGGGTGATGGAGATGAATCAGGCTCTGCACCCTTACTCCCGGCTCAAGGCCGGTGAACGCTTTAACATGGAGGCTTTTCTGCCGGACAAGACAGATGCCATTGCACAATTTCTGAGACAATACCGGGAACGGCCGGAGGAGATTGCCGAAATTGAATGCCTGCATCCGGACGGCCAGCTCTATATTAACATTCATGCTGCGCCCATCCTGGTAAGCTCAGTCCGGGCGGGGCGGACTATCACCTTCCAGGATATCACCGAGCTCCGCCGGCTTATTGATGAAACGAATCATCAGAACGCCATCCTGCAGGAAAAGAATGAATCCCTGATCAAGGTTCAGGAGGAGCTGTCCCGGACGAACCGCAAGCTGACGAAGATGGCCATTACCGACAGCCTCACCGCCTGCTATAACCGGCACTATCTGACACAGCAGCTGGAGCGTGAAGTGACCGAGAAGCGCGGGCTGCATGCTCAGGCAGCCGTTATCCTCATTGATATCGATTTCTTCAAAGCGGTGAACGACCGTTACGGCCATCTGGCCGGTGACCTGGTCATCTGCAGTACGGTAGAGGTGCTGCAGCGCGCACTGCGTGAGCATGATATCTTGGCCCGCTATGGCGGCGAGGAATTTATTATTTATTTGCCCGATACCGGAGAAGCAGAAGCGCTTGCCATTGCCAAGCAGCTGAAGGCCGCCGTCGCCTCCAATAAAGTAAGCATCGATAATGTCGCCCATCCGGTATGGGTGACCATCAGCATGGGAGTGCTCAGCATCAATGAGTTCAGCCCCGAACAGCCGGGGGATGCTTCAGCTTACCTGAACGACCTGCTCAAAACCGTAGACAAGGCACTCTATGCCGCCAAGCACCAGGGCCGCAACCGGATCGTCTCGGTACGGCGCTAATCCTGGCGCACAGCAAAAGACCGTTACCGGACAAGCATTCCCGGTAACGGTCTTTTGCACTGCATTCCTAAGCTGCTTCTTCTTATTGCATGGCTTCCGACAGCCCGGTAAAAATAACCCCCAGCGCATAAGCACCTGCATCGGGATAACCGAGGCTCCGCTCGCCGACGGTGCCAGCCCGGCCCATACGGGCTACGATATCGCCGGTCTGCCGCGCTCCCTCAACCGCAGCCGCTGCCGCCTTCGCCGAGGCGGTGCTGAAGCCGTCGCCCTGTGCGGCGCTGTCCTTCCACGACTGCGCGTATGGAACCAGCGCGTCGATCAGCGTTTTGTCGCCGGCAACCGCGCCTCTTCCGAAGGCCCGCTCACCTGTATCCTGGATGCCCTTAACCACAGCCTCCAGCATTTCAGCCAGCTCGGCCATGCTCAGGCCGCTCCGGTCACCGGCATATTTGCCGGCCGCCCGGAAGGCAGAGCCCCAGATCGGGCCGGATGCCCCGCCGCAGTGCTCCATAATAATCAGCGAGCACGCATCCAGGAAGCTGCCTGTGTCAGCTGCATGATTCTGCGTAATATCCTTCCATTCGGTTTTGAGCTGCTTGAACCCCTTGGCCACGCTCATACCGAAGTCACCGTCCCCCGCATGGGCATCAAGCTCACAGAACGGAACCTCATTCTCGATGATGATTTCGCTCATTTTATCAATGGCATAGATAAGATTATTCAGAGTAAAGGTATCTCCTGTAACCTTGGCATACGCTGCATCTGTATCGCACTTAAACGAAACTTCCTGCTCCGTCTCAGGCTGCTGGATAACCTCGGTGTACTGCACCGGCTCGAACGGACCTTGAAGAACTAGGGCAGGGGTGTGGCACTCATCGGCAAGCAGCGACTTCAGCTCATCATCCAGCTTCATCAGCGACAGTGAAGCCCCGGCCATATCAATGCTCGTCATGAAATTTCCGACCAGTACGTTATGCACGGTAACCTGTTTCGCATCCAGCTCACGGATAACCGAGTTGCCGAGCAGATAGAGCTCCTGAAGCGGGGTTGCCCCGAAGCCGTTGACCAGCACCGTTACCTCGCGTGCGGCAGTGCCGTCTGCGCCCAGGCTTTCCAGCAGGGCGGCTACCATTCTCGCTGCCAGCTCATCCGCGGTTACAACCGGCTCCCTGCGGATACCGGGCTCACCGTGAATGCCTACCCCGTACTCCATTTCGTTATCCTCAAGCTGGAAGGTTGGTGTTCCCTTTGCAGGTACTGTACAGGAAGTGAAGGCGAACCCGATGCTGCGGATATTGGCAATGGCCTTTTCCGCCGCCTTCTTCACCTCTGCCAGAGGCAGACCGCGCTCGGCCGCCGCGCCGGCAATCTTATGCACCAGCACTGTTCCGGCCACCCCTCTTTTCCCTACGGTATAGAGGCTGTCTTCAACGGCGATGTCATCGTCTACCTTGACATAATCGACCTCAATACCGTCTTCTCCGGCGAGGAACGCCGCATTCTTGAAGTTCATCATATCGCCGCTGTAATTCTTGATAACCAGCAGCGTTCCCTTTTGGCCCGCAGTGGAGCGGATTGCCTGGTAGATTTGAATCTGGGAAGGCGAAGCAAAAATATCCCCGCAAACCGCCGCATCCAGCATCCCTTTGCCGACAAAGCCGGCATGGGCAGGCTCATGCCCGCTGCCGCCGCCGCTGATCAAAGTTACCTTATCGGGATTCAGCTGCTTTTTCTGAATCACCTTATGCTTGCTGTTGAATTCCAGGGACGGATGGGCCAGCACCAGCCCGCTGCACATTTCCCTCACTAGCGTCTCCGGTGCATTAATAATCTTCTTCATCTTATGCCCCCTTGCTCTGCTTGTAGTTGCGTCCGAGCTGATCCGCTACCCGGATTGCCGCTGCTACAGCTTCTACCGTAATAGGGAAAGGCATGGAATGGATCGACTCTTCTGCAATACAGGCCTTCCGCGCAACTTCCAGCAGCTCTTCCTGCGAAATACTGTCTACTCCGATATCCTCAAGGCAGACCGGCAGGCCGATGGACAGGCAGAAGCCGAATACCTCGTTCAGCTCGCTGGACGGGGCATTTTCAAGCACCAGCTGGGCAATTGTGCTGAAGGCTACCTTTTCACCGTGATAGTAGTGATGCGTGCCTTCCAGAGAGGTCAGACCGTTATGGATCGCATGGGCTGCAGCCAGACCGCCGCTCTCAAAGCCGAGTCCGGACAGCAGAATGTTAGCCTCGATGATATTTTCCAGCGCAGGCGTCACCTGATTGCAATCGCTGGCTACCTTCGCATGCAATCCGTCCTTAAGCAGCGTTTCATAGCAGAATTTCGCCATCATCAGGGCCGTATTTGTTCCCTTGGCCGGTCCGCATACGCCTTCACGTACTCCGCTCGGCAGGCCGGCGTTGACATTGGAATAGGAATTGGACGTCGATCTCGCTTCAAAATAAGTGGAAAGCGCATCCCCCATCCCGGATACCAGAAACCGGGTCGGTGCGTTGGCAATTACTGTTGTATCAATCATAACCACACTAGGGCTTTGTTTAAAATATGCATAATCATCAAACTGTCCGTCCGGAGTATAGAGAACCGCCGAGTGGCTTGTCGGTGCGTCAGTCGCAGCAATCGTCGGCACAATAATCAGGGCTTCGCCCTCGGCTACACATTTAGCTGTATCAATGGCTTTACCTCCGCCGAGTCCGATGGTACAGGAGCAGGAATGCTCACGGGCCAGCTCCTTCAGGCGGGCAACCTCCTCACGCGAGCATTCGCCGCGGAAGTTGCTTTCGACGAGAGTGATTTTAAACTTTTCAATGGTGGAATCCAGCTTAGCCTGCACACGCTTTACATCATCCGGATGGGCAATAAGCAGCGCAGACTGGCCGAAGGTCTGTACAAAGTAACCCAGATTGAGCAGTTCGTCCTCACCCTGCACGTATTTGGTCGGGCTGATAAAGGCTTTTCTCATCTTAATTCCTCCTAAAAATGTCGTGAGCTTCTTACGTCAAGTATAGTCTGCCCATTCTTTTTAAGCATTGTACTCTGCCTGCTACATTAAGCGTTTTCAGATTGTGTTTTCTTGTTGTATACTTATTGAATAGTATTATCTTGCACTTTATTGCCCGGATAGGAGGATCTTACACCCATGAGCAATCCGCTGTTCAAGCTGGAGAACATTATTGACCTCGAGAAATGGGATGCGCTTCAGGACTCACTCGCACGGGTTACCAAGATGGCGATCATCACCGTCAATTACAAAGGGGTTCCCGTCAGCAAGCACAGCCACTGTCAACCCTTCTGCCAGGGCGTAAGGAAGGATGACATGCTGTCCCCGTTCTGCCAGAAATGTGATGCCCGGGGCGGCCTTGAAGCCGTCCGTCTAAATGCGCCCTATATCTACAAATGCCACTTTAATATTATTGATATTGCGATTCCGATCATTATAGACAATCAATACATAGGCGCGGTTATGGCCGGACAGATCCGGCTCCGCGACTCCGACCAGCAGCAGCTGGAGCAGCTCGTCTCCCGGCCGCCAAGCGACGCTACCGAGCTTAAATTCCAGGCCCTTGAAGCGGAATATGCCTCACTGCCGACGCTGTCCTATGATGAGGTTTCAACCATTGCCGGCATGCTGTATGATCTGTGCAACTATATTGTTGAAGAAGCGATCACCAAGAATGCCACCATCCAGCTGTACAAAAAAACACTGCTCTCCGAAGCGCCGCAAGGCCCCGATGCTGAATATGCTGCCTCTCCCGTGCCGGCTGTCGGCAGCCTCCAGGCGATTCAAAACGAGCTTTCTAGCGCGCTGGTCGAGCATTCCATCAAAGAGCTGAGCGTAATGCAGTACCGCGCGGCGAACCCGCTGCTGCAGCCTGCCTTTGATTATCTCTACCAGCATAAGAACAAGAACTTCACCCTGGCTGAACTGGCCAGACAATGCCACATCAGCCCCAGCTATTTCAGCCGGATTTTTACCAGAGAGACCGGTGAGAACTTCTCCACCTTCGCTCCGCGCCTGAAGATCGAATGGGCCAAGCAGCTTCTTGTGGCAACGGAACAGCCCGTCAACCTGATCAGCGATGTGCTGGGCTTCTGCGATGCCGGCTACTTCATCAAGACCTTTAAGAAGTTTGAGCATCTTACCCCCGCAGTATACAGAAGCAGGCTGCGGGAGACGCATTAGCGCGCTTCTTGCAGATGCCTGGAGGTGAGTGGAGGTGTCTGGATGAACCGCACATTGTTAATTTAACCGCAGGTACGGGTAGTCAGCTTAGTTGCTCGCAGGCACTCGCAGTTACTTGCAGTCACTCGCAGTCACTCGCAGTTACTTGCAGTCACTCACAGTTACTTGCAGGCACTCGCAGGTACTCGCAGGCAATCGCTGTCACTCGCAGACACTCGCAGTCACTCGCAGTTACTCGCAGGCACTTGCAGGTACTCGCAGGCAATCGCAGTCACTCGCAGTCACTCGCAGTCACTCGCAGTCACTTGCAGTCACTTGCGGTTACTCGCTGTCACTTACAGACACTCGCAGGCACTTGCAGCACTCGCAGTTACTCGCAGTCACTTGCAGTTACTCGCTGTCACTCACAGTTACTCGCTGTCACTTACAGATACTTGCAGTCACTCGCAGTTACTCGCAGTTACTTGCAGTCACTCGCAGGCACTCGCAGCGCTCACGCCCATCAGATTAAGTGGAAATTCGCCACCTAATTCCCTCCAGAATCGCGAACTGAAGACATTAGTGGGAAAACGTCCATCTAATTCACTGATTTCACCTCCAAAGAGGAAAAACGCCCGGATTAAGTGACGTTTTTCCAACTAAATTTCATAAATTCCTGATTAGCCTAGAATTAAGTGATCAAAATCAAACTAATTTCCTAATCTCCCTTTGCGTCTCATATCCGGCTGAGTTAGGACTCTGACGTTGCCCGCTTCTGCCGAAATCAAAGGCATGTTTGCCCTTTATTCTGTCCGTTTGCCCGCTTCTGCCAGAATCAAAGGTATTTATTCCTTCAGTCCGCCCATTCTTCCGCTTCCGCCCAAATCAAAGGCCTCTCTGCTCTTCATTCTGTCCGTTCTCTGGGCAGCCACGGCCAGGGGATGTCTGACTATCCCAGACTCCCTAGACTCCCTAGACTCCCTAGACTCCCTAGACTCCCTAAACTCCCTAGACTCCCCAGACTCCCCAGACTCCCCAGACTTCCCAGACTCCCTAGACTCCCCAGACTTCTCCCAAGCCTTCCCAGACTCCCTAGACTCCCCAGACTTCCCAGACTCCCTAGACCCCCTAGACTCCCTAGACTTCCCAGACTCCCTAGACTCCCCAGACTTCCCGGACTCCCTAGACTCCCCGACTCCCCGCGCTATCCCGAACATCCCCGGACTTTCCCTGTCATTTCCCGAATTTCCTGCATCCTGCATCACCTTTATCACCTTTCCCCCTATCATGCAACAAAGGCAGACCCCCGCCGGACGGGGACCTGCCTTCTAATGTATTAACGGATGTTAGCCTGCTTCTGCGGCTTTTCTTCACTTAGCCCCAGCGTCTTGGTGTCCGACGCCAGAACCTCCTTCAGCAGCTCCGGCCGGGAAGCCAGCGGTGCGCCGTAAGAAGGAATCATCTCCTTAATCTTCGGCTCCCAGGCCTTGAAGTGCTGCGGGAAGCACTTCTCCAGCACCTCCAGCATGACATGCACAGCCGTAGATGCACCTGGAGACGCACCAAGCAGGGCGGCTACCGAGCCGTCGGAGGCGCTGACCACCTCGGTCCCGAACTGGAGCGTGCCTCTGCCATCCGGCGTATCCTTAATGACCTGAACACGCTGGCCGGCTACGACGATCTTCCAGTCAGCGGTTTTGGCGTTCGGAATGAACTCTCGCAGCTCATTCATCCGCTGCTCGTTCGAGAGCATCAGCTGCTGGATCAGATATTTGGTCAGAGCCATTTCCTTGGCACCCGCGGCCAGCATCGTGAACAGATTGTTCGGCTTCACCGAGCCGATCAGGTCGAGGTTGGAGCCGGTTTTGAGAAACTTCGGCGAGAAGCCGGCAAACGGCCCGAACAGCAGCGCCTTTTTATTGTTGATATAACGGGTATCCAGATGCGGAACCGACATCGGCGGGGCACCAAGCTTAGCTTTGCCGTATACCTTGGCATGATGCCGCTCGACAATCTCGGGGTTATCGCAGACCATGAACAGCCCGCTTACCGGGAAGCCGCCGATATGCCTTGACTCGGGAATCCCTGTCTTCTGCAGCAGTGCCAGACTGCCGCCGCCCGCCCCGATAAACACGAATTTGGCAGCGTGTGATTCCATCTGTCGGCTGTTCAGATTATGCACCCGAACTCGCCAATCACCGTCTGCTGCGCGCCGGATGTCTTTTATCGCATGCCTGTAATGAACCTCGACCTTGCGGCTCTGCAGATGATCGAACAGCAGCCGGGTCAGCGAACCGAAGTTAACATCCGTACCTGAAGTAATCCGGGTTGCGGCAACCGGCTCACTGGAGCTGCGGCCCTCCATCATCAGCGGAAGCCATTCCTTCAGCTTCTTGGGATCATCTGAGAACTCCATGCCCTGGAACAGCGGATTCTGTGAGAGCGCTTTAAATCGCTTATTCAGAAAAGCTACATTCTTCTCTCCCTCAACCCAGCTCATATGGGGAATCGGCATAATGAAATCCTGCGGGCGGCGGATCAGCTGATTCCGGACAAGATAGGACCAGAACTGCCGGGACAGCTGAAACTGCTCATTGATTTTGACAGCCTTGCTGATATCGACTGATCCGTCCGGCTTCTCCGACGTATAATTCAGCTCGCACAGCGCCGCATGTCCGGTACCGGCATTATTCCACTCGTTGGAGCTCTCTTCACCCGCGCCTGCAAGCTTCTCAAACACTTTAATGTTCCAGTCCGGCGCCAGCTCTTTCAGCAGGGCTCCCAAAGTCGCACTCATGACTCCTGCACCAATCAAGATAACGTCTGTTTTTTTGTGTACGCTGCTCATAAAAAACCTTCCTTATCTCTTTGAATTTGCCAAAAGAGCCGGGCCGCTGTACAAGCTGCTTGAGGCCAGGCTCTCCTAAGGAATACTATTAAAATGTTAATTAGCTGTTATCAGATAATTATATACAATTTGAAGGAAATAAAAAATCAAAAGTTCACGTGAAATGAAGGGAATTTGGACATCCTTTAATCCAGCTCTGCCCGTGAGAAAAGATCATGGATCAGCTGCTCATTCTCACAGGCCTGCTTGAAGCCGAGAATGAAGTCTTGCAGCGCCGCCCGGTCAGAGGAATAGGCACAGAACATATCGGCTTCCGGGTCAAAATGCACAAGCTCCAGCAGCTGCGGCATCCGCTCTTCAAGAAATACTGACGCAAGCGAAGCCCAATCGTACCCGTTACCCTCGAAGCCCTCATCTGCCCGTGCAGCAAACAGCTCATGCTTGTAGCTCCCGACAACCAGAATGACGGACATTCCGCCGTTAGCCTGCTCAACCAGCTTAAACGGAGCCACCGCTGCTTCCGTTACTGCAGGCCTTGCAGTCCCTGCCTCAGTCTCAGCTCCCACCTTTGCCAACCCAGCCTTAGTATCAGCGGCTATCTCTGCTGTCCCTCTGCTATCCCCAGTCCCAGCTGCCACCGCTGCTTCACCTGCTTCTGTCACCTTCACAGTCTCTTCGGATTCATCCGCTACGAGAGACGCAGCCTCCAGCTCCTGCAGTGCACGGCCAGACGCCTCGGCTGTAAAAGCCAGCTTCCCGTGGGACTTCACAATCTGCCCCTCCCTGATCCGCCGGTCCAGCCAGTCGGTGATGAAGCCGGGAGCGTAGCCGCCCTGTCCAAAAGCTCCGCCGAAAGCGATCATCTTGGGATACGCTTCAAGATATTCCTCCCGGCTTGGCTGCGGATAAGCACTCGTATACAGCGCGAACTGTACATCGTACATCAGCAGAGACAGCTCATCGGCATGGAACGAGAAATAGCCTTTCTCGCGGACAACACGGCGGCATACAGCCCTGATCTGATCCTCCAGCTGCTCTGCTTCAGGCATCCGGCTGCACAGCTCAGCGAGCAGAGGCGAGAATTCGCCCTCCTGCACCTTGCGCAAATCCTCCTCCCTGTCCTCTGCTGAGGTATCATATAAGTCCTCATGCACAAGGCCGCGGATAAAGGTCTCAAAATCCGGTGCCAGGTACGTAATTTCATAATCTGCCTCCTGATCCACATGGATTACCTCAGGCTCTCCATCCTTGCCGCAGTGCCGGTAATCCAGCATGATTACATCATGACCGGCTGACGGACAGTCGCAGATGACCACTCCGATATCAGGGTAGCCCCATTCCTCAATCATGAACGGGCTGCCGAGATCGCCGCACAGCGAATAGGATTTATCCCGCCCGATTCCCATGATTCCTGTAATCGCGGCATGATCATCCGCCCAGGAGGTCGGCACCTTTGTAGGGAAGCAGGTGTTGTGCGGAACACCGCCGTTATGCTGCTTCATCAGCGTAATATAAGAAGCGGGCAGCTTGTAGCCAAGCTCCTGCTCAACAGATGCAATCAATTCATCATCCGGCGGATCGCTGACATAGGACTCCAAGGCATAATTGCTGTCATCCCAGAAAGCCTTAAGGTCCATTCCTTCAAAAGGTATCCCTGTACGCTCCTGTGTCCTGCTCTGCTCGCGGTTAGCCGCAATTATCCGCTCCTGCTCCAGCTTCCTCCGGCTCCAGTCCAGCAGCATCGCCGAATGCTCATCGCCCGGATTAAGGGCAAGCGCAGCACGGAAGGCCTGCACAGCCTCCTCGTGTCGGTCCAGATAATAATAGGAGTACCCGGTACGGAAATGCCATAGCGGGTCCTTCTGCCCTTCTTCCGCTATCAAATGAAACTGCTCCAGACCTTCCTCATACAAGTCCAGGTTGTTGTATGCCCTGCCTAGGCTGCTAATCATCCCGTAATCACGTTCTGAAGCGGGAATTTCCAGTATCACATCCACAATCCTCTGATGCTCGTCATTCTCATGCCACTGTGCCAATTGTGAGGTTAGATTCATATTCATAGTCTGCGGACTTCCTCTCTGTAAATATAGGATTCTCTTATTTTACCAGAGAGAGGGCAGTGAATGAAAACGGGAGGCTGCCCCGCCGAAAGGATAATGGGCTTTTTTGTCGAATAGATAGGCCTTGAACGGAGATTTGGCAATACGCACTACCTACACTGTTAACATGACGGGAGGAAGAACTCACTATGGCTTTTACCATTAATAATCTCAAAGATAACAGCAACGTTATTATCAAGGAACAGCTTGGCGGATTCACAGTAATTGAATATAAAGAGGATCTGAGCAGCACCACCATGATGGAGGCGCAATTAAACTACTTCATGAGCAGAAGTAATATGCGCAACAAGCAGCTGATGATTGAGCTGAATAACAGCGAGGTTGTGCTTAGCGCAGGCGCTATGCAGTATATGGTCGGTAACATTGAAATGACCTCAGGTGTTAAGGGTGTCGGCGGGCTGATGCGTAATATCATGTCCAGTGCGGTAACCGGAACTACAGCCATCAGGCCGCAGTACAAAGGAACCGGGACAATTCTGCTGGAGACCACTTACAAATATCTATGGCTGATTGATGTCGACAACGATCATATTGTTATGGATGACGGCATGTTCCTGGCCTGTGAGAGCTCACTGGAGCTGTCTGTTTCTGCCCGCAAAAACCTGTCCTCTGCCGCACTCGGCGGAGAAGGCCTGTTCAACTTAAGCGCCCGCGGCAAAGGAATTCTCGCGCTCGAAGCACCGATTCCTTCCGAAGAAGCCGTTGTGGTAGAGCTTAACAATGATGTACTGAAAGTGGACGGAAATTTCGCGCTGATGTGGTCGAGTAGCCTGGACTTCACGGTCGAGAAATCCGGCAAAACCAAGCTTGGCTCCGCCGTCTCCGGCGAAGGCCTGGTCAACGTCTACCGCGGAACCGGCATGGTCTGGCTGGCGCCGCTGATGCAATACAAGAACAGCATATTCACACCTAACGCCTAAAGTTACGATAGCTCCCTGCTAAGTCTGATAAGTATTTTATATGGAGGGAGGTTGCATAAATGCCGCGGACCTATGAAGAGCTTGCCCAATATTTTACTGCTACGCCCGTCCAGCTGTACGGTGTGTATCAGACCTGGCTGGAGGGCAGCCGGATTTATGGCGGGCATGTCCACAAGCCGACTACAAAATGTGCGGTGATCATTGCGCTTAAGGGAGAAGCCCTGTTTGCCTTCGATGGCGGGGAGCATTACCAGCTGAAGCCCGGCCATATTCTGATTGGAGGTGCACACAGGCATCTCGAAATCACTACGGGTACAGATGGCTTTCAGTATTTCCTGGCCCATTTCCTGCCTGATGAACCGGCTGGTGCAGAGGGACAACGCCGCAAGGAGGATATTTCCCGTCTGGAAGCTGCGCTGAACCCGGAGCTGCTGCCTCTGATGGAGCAGCTGCTGGATTCAGCCTCTGCCCCTGATGTGCTCGGACGGCTGAATCAGCGGTCACTGTTCTACCAGCTGATTACGCGGGCTCTGCAAGCCGAGCGCCATCACCAGAATAAGGACAGCTATCTCCTGATTGAGGACGCGATGAAGTATATTCAGACCCATTACACGGAGCCGCTGACGCTGTCCAAGCTTGCCGGGCTCTATCAGCTGAAGCCCAAATACTTCTCCTATTTATTCACCAAGTATACAGGCACCGGGCCGATTGACTATCTGATTCACTACCGGATGAACAAAGCGCATGAATGGCTGCTGACCAAGCAGTTCTCCGTAGCTGCGGTCGCCAAGAGCATCGGCTACTCCGACCCTTACTATTTCAGCCGGCTGTTCAAAAAATATAAAGGGATCGCGCCCAGCCAGGTCGACTTTGACAGCAAGGAAGGCTGAGGCGAAATTGTCCATCATTCGATCAGGAATCTCTTCATTCTCATTTGCGCAGGATGGTGGTACTATTGGAAATGCAATTGATAATCATTTTCAATAGAGGAGCCATCTAACCTATGAAAGCACAACGAGCCACATCGTGGTCTGCCCTTCTTGCAGGAATGTTCAGCCTGCTTCTGCTGCTGAGCGCCTGCTCAAGCAATGCCAATTCCGGTACAAGCGGGGCTGCTGTCAGCCCTTCACCGGCTGCGCCACAGCAGGAAGCTGCTGCTGCCGAAGACCCGGCCTTCCCGCGGACAATAGAAGCGGCTAACGGAAGCATTACTATTGACGCGAAGCCGGAACGGGTTGCTGTAGTCCACTGGGGTTACGTCGATTCCCTTCTGCTGTTCGATCTGCCGTCTGCCGGTCTCGCGCTGCCGTTCACGGAAGACACCTCATCGCTCGGAACGGATACGTACAAGCCCTATGTAGACCGGATCGGCGAGCTGGTGATTGTCGGCGAGAACACCACCGTCAATATGGAGGCGCTGCTGGCTTACGGGCCGGATCTGATCATCGCGGGCAACACCGTGAACGCAGAGGTAACGGAGCAGCTGGAGAAAATTGCAGCCACTGTTGTGATTGATGAAGCAGCAACCGATGTATGGAGCAACTGGCCTGCCCTTGTTACAGCGTTCGGCCAAATCCTGGGCCAGGAAGAAACTGCAGAGCATTTCATCAGCGGCTATCAGGCCAAGGTGGCGGAGGCCAAAGAGAAGCTGGCCGGCGTGGAGGGCAATATAGCCTTCCTGCAGGTGCGCAACAACGTTGCCTATCTGGGCGGCATCAAATATCTGACTCCTTACTATGATCAGGGAATCGGCCTGACCCCGCCGGATGATCCTGCCATGGCAGACGGGGCCGAGATGTCGCTGGAGACGCTGGCTGCACTCAATCCCGATCATCTGATTCTCGGCTACTTCAACTACGACAGCCCGGAAACAGCCTCCATTACGGATGAATGGGAGCAGACGGAGGTCTGGAAGAAGCTGAAAGCCGTAGAGAGCGGACAGACCTACGCGGTTAACGGCGCTCTCGCCATGGGTTACGGCCCGCTGGCCAATACTTACGGTGTAGAAGCGGTACTTGAAGCTTTGGATAAATAAAGCGCATCAGGCGCATAGACAAAGGGCAGCCCCGCAGGCCGGAAACGGCTTGACAGGCTGCCCTCTTTTTTAGATAAAACCTGCTTCAAATATACTTGTCCTTCAGCTGATCGCTCCCGACTCCGCCGCCTACCATCAGAACCAGCGGCAAAAAGTTGGTAACCGCCTTTGGCAGACCCTCAAGAATCTGAATGTCAGCATTTGTGAAATGGTTCAGCCCAATAATCACGATTTTGACAACCAGCAGAAATCCCCCCAGCAAAAACACACTGTCAAACAGCGCCTTCCACTTCGGGTACGCCAGCTGCCTGCTGTCCTGGATAACCTTCTCCTTCAACCCGTCATCCCCCCTCAACAGCTCATCTATCGTAATACCGAACAGATCGCTCAGATCTATAATGACCTCGATACTCGGATAGTTTTTGCCTGTCTCCCACTTGGATACGGACTGGCGGCTAACATGCAGCTTTTCAGCAAGCTCTGCCTGGGACCAGCCCAGCTTTTCCCGTTCGCGTTTTAATTGTTCACTGAAAATCACCGGTTGCACGCCCTCTCCTGACAGTTAGATTATTGGGGGTTCTTCAGCTTGAAGTAAAGCTAGTTGTAGGCGCATCAAGGGGCAACCTTAGGTTGCAGCCTCATTTCAGGCCTGATCTGGCGGCTGTCCAGTACGTGTTCAGAAAAGCTGTCCTGAATCCGGCCCGCTCCATATTGGCATGGCTGGCTGAGCCGAATTCCACATCGGTATACACTCTCTTGATGCCAAGTCCGGCGGCCTCAGCCAGCCGCTTGTTAATCAGTGAGGTCTGGCAGCCCCTGCCCCGGTACTCCGGAAAAGTATAGTCATTGGCCAGATAGCCCTCTTCCCCGCTAACGAACATAGAGCCCATCGAGGCAGGCTTTCCGCCGATACTTAACATATAATTCAGGAAATCTTCTCTGTAAAAATACTCCCTGGACCGCGCAATCATCTCCCCGGTGACTCTAAGCCCGCCCGCTGATTTCCTGATCCATTCGATGAACGTTTCAGCCGTCTGCTCCGTTACCCGCTCAATCTGAAACTCCGCAGACGTTACCGCAGAACGCTCATCCAAGTGCACATACAGAAAAGCGAGCTGCTCAGCAGGCAGGTAGCCTTTGCCGCATAACGCCCGGGTTACCTCTTCTGTCATATGATCCGGAGACAGATCAAAGCACGGGGCAGCATCCGGATAATGGCTCAGCAAGGTATCGAGCTGGTTCAGATCATCCGGGCCAAAGCCTTTGATGCGGTTATAGTAAGCCGATGCCGAATCCGTGTGGTCACGCAGCAGGGTAGTCCGGCCTGAAGACGTGATCTCCAGCCTCCGCGGTACATTAACCAGAGAACGTGCGGCATTCAGCCGGGTAAGCTCAATTTCAATTTGCTCGATATGATTCACATAATCCATCGGTTTCACAGGTTCAGCATCCCCTCTCTGCTACATTATATAGCCCATACTTGCAGATTTACATACAAGAAAGCAGCACCGCCCCTGTAAAAGAGGAAGTGCTGCTCTCTGCCGCGCGCGGTATTATCCGGTACTATACCTGTTACAAATTCTCAATCAGCGCCTTGATCGAGCTGTCTGTCTCAAGCGCACGGATAATGAGCGTTACCGCTTCGGCGCGTGTCGCATTGTGGGCCGGTGCGAAGGACGAAGCGGATACGCCTTGAACCAGATTGGCTGAGGCTGCCTGCTTAATTGCCGCTGCTGCCCAATAATTACTGCTTACGTCTGTAAAATTAGCTGAGCCGCCGCTTTCCAGCACGCCGAAATTCAGCACACGGGAGAGAATGGTGACCATCTCGGCGCGGGTGATGGTAGCTCCAGGCTTAAAGCTGCCGTCCGCATAGCCGGTTACAATCCCCTTATCCGCCAGGGCGCCGATATAGCCAGCCGCCCAGCTTGAGCCGGTATCCGTGAAATCAGCTGCTGCCGGACTTGCAGCCAATCCGAAGGCGCGGGCGATCATAGCTGCGAACTCGGCTCTGGTAACCTGGGCATTCGGACGGAATGAGCCGTTCTCATAGCCGCTGATAACCTGCAGCTTCACTGCAGCCGTAATGGCGCTGCTGCCCCAGTGCCCGGCAGTATCACTAAATGACGTATTCACGTTCTTCGTAGCGGCGATGGCATCGTTCACCGTCTTCAGAACAGACTCCTGGCTGATTACAGCCGACTGGAACGGATTCACGGCTGCTACCGGATTGGCAGTGCCCGGCTGTTCAACCGGAGTTACAGGATTAGTCACTCCTGCATTCCCTCCAGTAGTACCGCCTGTGTTATTGTTCGTGCCGCCGGGAGCAGTGCCTCCGTTACCCGGATTGCTGGCTGTTGTGTCTGTAACAATCAGGGCAATGCTGTTGTTCTGGTATATAAGCTGGGCGCTGCGTGTGCTTGGCAGCCCGTTAATCTCAACCGAGGCGAACTGGCCGGTCCGCTGGCTGTCTGCATAGGTAATCAGCGGAAGTACACCGCCGGCAGGCACATAGCTGTTCTCAAAATCCACCTGCAGCTTTCCGTCTGCTGCTACTTTTCCCTTAACCTCAAGCACATCACCGGAGCCCGTAACATTCAGTTCCAGTGTGCCGCCGGCAGCCTGCGTGAAATCTCCGCCGATGGTCATTTTACCGTACACGTTCTCCACTACGGTACCGTGGGTATTCACGACATCGCCGCTGCCGAAGGCTGTAGCTGAATCCCCTTCCAGCGTACCGCCGTTAACCTCAGTACCGCCAGTATAGGAGTTGCTGCCGGCCAGCGTCAACGTACCGCTGCCTTCCTTAGTCAGCGCGCCGGAGCCGGAAATGTCGTTCCGCCAGCGGTCTGCTGCATGGAAGCCGCCTTTGCCGGCATCCAGAGTCACCGTCACATCAGAATTGAATGCGCCGTAGCCGTCAGCTGCGGCGAACAGGTTCAGACGGCCCCAGCCCTCAGGATCATCCAGCAGTGGGTAGCCGGACTGAATCGCGGTTGTTGCCAATACCCCGCGGCGCTGCTCTGCGCTCAGATAAGGCAGGCGGGTCTCCAGCAATACTTCTGCGCCCTTGGGAACCACTGCAGGCTCAGCTGCAGAACCGATCTGCTGGAAGCTGTACGTCAATCTCTGGTTGAACTCCGCTTTATTCTTGGCATAATCACTGAACCGGTCCTCTGCTGTTCCGGTTTCCTTCAGCAGAACCTCATGGGCCTGATCGTAAGCCTTCTGCTTAAGCCCGGCATTCTCAGGATCGGCAAGCGTTGCTGCTGCCAGCGCCGTCGCCATTACCCGGCCGCCCATCACATCGAACGGCGAGTGCATCCCGGCTACAATCCGGTTGTTGCCCATTTCCGAAGCGCGTGTCAGCAGCTCCTGGAACCGCTCCGGAACAGCATAGGCCAGCGACAGGGCAGCGAGATAAGAGGCATTAGTATGGCCGCTCGGGAATCCGCCGTCCGTAGCAGGCGTACTGCTCATCGCCGGAACCAGCGTCGGCACAATTACCGAGGTATCGAGCCAGCGGAACGGGCGCATGTAATTATAGAACGCTTTTGACGGATTACTTGAAGCATAATTGCCGCGGAGCTTCCCGATCAGATCAACCATTGCACCCAGCTCGGAGTCGGAGTTTCCGCCTTTATTAGAACCTTTTTCATCGTTGTATTTCACTTTGGTGGCGTCAGCCGGAATCTCAGTAATCGAGGTGTATGTTTCCGATATCGTGCGGTAGACTTCAGACAAAGAACCAAGCCCGTCGACGGCACCGTAGGTCTGGCCTCTCCGGTCATCGAAGTAAGCCATATCTTCCTCTGCTTTGGTCCGCTTGGCTGCAACATCTGCTACATATTGAATGTTGGCATTCAGCACGCTGCTGTTCAGCTTGGTGCCGTTATCCCAGGAGGTGCCCGGTGTCCACAGCTTCAGGAAGCCGGAAAGAACACCGATAACGGGGTTGGAGTAAACCGCCATATTAACGGAAGTGCTGTTCTTGTAGTTGTCAACGAAATGTCCCCACTCCGGGGCAGCCGGGACCGGGACTGAAGAATCCGCGGGAGCAGCCGATGCAGGCGGCAAGGCAACAGAGCTGGAGAGGATGGCGAAACCGGCGGCAACAGATAATAGCTTTTTGGCAGTCTTTGTGTTCAAGTGGTTAGCTCCTATCATCATTTGTAGTCGATTCGAATCGGTCTCAATGTAGCATCAGGCCGCACAAACCGGCAATAAGACGATTTCTCCTTTCTATCACTTTGGGAGCATTAAGGGCGATCCGGCTGATTTAATATTCTGTTAACACAAATCGTGAATAAGCTTGTCAGAGGGTAGTGTATAATCCGCCTGGGAGGAGAATACACCGTGAAAAAATGGAACTCAGCATTTACCAGCCTGGCCGTGTCCTATCTGTTTGTCGTTCTGGTTATTGTTCTTTTGCTCTGTTCAGTGTTCTCGATTTATTTCTCCGGCCGCTATAAAGAGGAGCTGCGCAACAGCAGCCGGCTGATTCTGGAGAACACCGCAGGTACAGTTGAGGCCTCGGTGCTTCAGCGCGTGCAGCAGATCTACCTTGAGCTGTCCCTGGACCGGACATCTGCCCTTCGTCTGTTCAGCGATGCTTCTTTTCAGCATAATCTCAGTAAGGTAAGCGAGCTGCAGAATCTGCTGAAAGCCGAGGTAGCCGGCAACTCGGATATTGTCCAGGCCGTACATCTGTACGCACCCAAGCAGCAGGTGATGCTCTCATCGCTTCATGGCCTGATATACGATGCGGATCAGGGGGAGGGCGCCGCCTATTTTGCCGGCTGGATCGGCGGTATGCGCAATAACCCGCACAGCAGCCTGTGGACTCCTGCCCGCGAGGTGCCAGAGGATATCTACTCCAGCGTGCCGGGCGGCAAGCACAGCACCCTGATTACCTATGCCCGCAGCTATCCCTTCCAGTCTTCAGGCGCTGACAGTGATCTGATTCTGGCCATAGATATCAAACAAAGCGCGATCAGCGCTATTATCGGGAATATGATGCCTTTACAATATGAAGATACTTATATCATTGACCCTTCCGGCGCCCTCATTGCCGGAGAGGTTCTGGCGCACGCCGGCAGCCCCGGCTTCAGTGCAAACGGGCTGCCTGCAGCTGCGGGAGAAGCCGGGAGCTTCAGCAGCATGATCGGGGAGACCTCTTATGTCATCTCCCATCAGCCCTTGCCCTCTGCCGGCTGGACGATCGTCAGCGCTGTGCCTGCGAGCTTCTTCTATGCACCGTCTAACGTCATGCAGCAGCTGATCCTTGGCCTGTGCCTGCTGGCCCTCCTGCTGGGCTTCTTATTGTCAGGCGTTCTGGCTAAAGTTAACTACAAGCCGGTTAAGCGCCTCACCGCCAAGATCAGGGATCTGTCCGGCCCTGTTCCGGAGCCGGCGGCCAATGAGTACAGGCTGATTGACACGGCCTTCACCCGGCTAAGCCAGCAGGTCAGCAGCCTGGAGGAGAGCCTGCAGGCGAGCGCTCCGGCCATCAAGCGCAATGCCGTTCTGAGCCTTCTGGACGGCGGCTTGAACCGCGGGGAAACCGCTGAGGCGCTGCAAGTCCTGGGCATTACCCCGCAGTACAGCCGGTACTGCTGCCTGCTCATCCGTCCGCAGGAGGCATGGGCACACATGAGCTCCGCCCATATACAGTCCATGGTAGGCGGAATCATTGAGCACCTTGAAGACTTAGGGCTGCCCGGCTGCCGGATTATCGCCGAGGAGCTGCCGGACAGGCAGGTTGCAGCCCTTGTATGTGCTGCCGGTCCGGCCGGCCCGCTGCAGGAGCAGCTCTCGCAGCTTTTGTCTCCAGCGGGAGGCCGGCAGCTTCAGGCCGATATTCAGCAGGCCTGGGGCAGCTGGGTTGCGGAGATTCCGCAGCTTCACAGCAGCTTCTCCGAAGCGCAGACACTGATGAAGTATGCTTATTTTCTGCCGGAGCAGCCGGTTCTTAATGCTTCCGGTCTGCTGGAGCGCGAGAACAGCCTGGATGAGATTCCGCAGGCCCTGCTTGTGAAATTCAAGGATAAGCTGCACTCCCGGCAGCTGGATGAGCTTATCTCGACAGCCGGACAGCTTATTACTGCAATGCGGGAAGGCCCCTATCCTGCTGATTACTGCCACTTCATTCTGGGCAATACCGTATTCATCTACTCGGATTATCTGAAGAGTATCCGCTATAAGCCCGAAGACGGCGGGTATCCGGATCTGTACGGCCAATACATCGGAATGTCTAATATACTCCGTTTTCAGGATTGGCTTACCTGTTCACTGGCCGCCTTCATTACAGAGACGGATAAACGCAACAGCGGCAGGGCTTTATCCACGGTTGAAACCGCCAAGGAATATATCACGCAGCATCTGTCTGACGATCTGTCGCTGGATGCCGTATCTTCCAAGGTGTTTATCAGCCCTAAATATTTAAGCAGGCTGTTCAAGGAAGAGCTCGGAATGAACTATACGGACTATGTCACCGGACAGCGGATGGAGCACGCCCGAACGCTGCTGGAGGGCAGCAGCATGACTGTCGAGCAGATCGCCGGCACTGTCGGCTACGGGACGGCGGCGTATTTTATCAAACGGTTCAAAGAGAGGTATGGCTGCACTCCGGGGAATTATGTGCGCACGGTTAAAGAAGGCTAGTCTTTAGCCTAAGGTCTGCAGCTGATAAGGAGGATAATGGAATGAGTGTGAGTTGCCGGCGGTATGCCGCCCTGATTGCAGCACCGGTAATTGCCGCAGGCCTGGCTCTGCTCAGCGGCTGCAGCCTGAAACCTAGCAATTTGTCCGCTGAGACGGCTGAGCAGCCGGCACAGGCTTCCGCTCCCGGATACACCATCTCCTGGACGATGCACCAGAACCTCCCGGTTCCTGAGGATGCAGCAGTCGTGCGTGAAATCGAGCAGAAATTTGGCGTCAATCTTGATATCTGGAATATGGAGAACAATAAATATGAACCGCTGCTTGATCTGAAGCTTGTACAGGGGAATATCCCCGACCTGTTCCGGATCAGGCAGACCCAGGATCTGCTGAAATATCAGCAGCAGGGCGTGCTGGCGGAAATTCCGCAGGAGCTGCTTAATACCTATGCGCCTAATATTATGAAGGCAATCCGGGAGAACGCCCCTGCTTATCAGAATTATGGCGTCATTGACGGCGCTTACTATGGTATCCCCGTTGTTAATCCTACCAATATCTATCGTATCCCGGTTGTCTACCGCCAAGACTGGCTGGATACACTCGGCCTGACTGTACCTGATACGCTGGCTGATTTTGAGAAGGTAATGTATGCCTTTGCTAATGAAGATCCGGACGGCAACGGCGTGAAGGATACCTACGGCCTGTCGCTCGAAGGGATGAATGTGGTTTTTGGGGCATTCGGGCAGATTGTTTTTGCCGACCAGCTCTATTTCAGCAGGCAGGAGCAGCAGCTGGTCATCGGTGCCCTGCAGCCAGAAATGAAGGAAGCGCTGCGTTATCTGCGCAAGTGGTATCAGGACGGGGTCATTGATCCTGAGTTTGTAACCGGGGAGAACAAGGGCGGCTATAAGCATTTGTCCCATGCCTTTACAGGCGGCCGGATCGGCATGACCTCGATGGGCAATTACTATCACTGGATTCAGGAAGGCGATTATTCCACATGGACGACGGATGAGCTGGGAAAAACCGTGGAAATGCCGGTTGCAGCCACCTTCAACGCGAAGGAGCTGACGGCCAAAAACCCGGACGCCCGGATCGTATTCGGGCGTCCGGTAAGCGGACCGGAGGGTAAGCGCGGCTCCAAGGCCTACGATATGCTGATGAGCTTCACCGCAATCGGGGCAGATGCCGTGAAGGAGCCGGGCAAGCTGGAGACCATCCTGCAGATTCTCGACTACGTCAGCGCCAACCCCGACCGGCAGGAGGATACAGCGATGAAGTTCGGCATTCAGGGGGAGCACTGGGATTGGGCGGACAGCCTGAACAAGGAAGTGGTAGTGCTGCCGCCGTATGACCGGACCTTCAGCTATCAGAACACCATCGGTGCCAGCCTTGGCATGACGATACCGGTGATGCCGGATGACCGCAGGGAGCAGTGGGCGGCTACACTTGGACTGGAGCAGGACGGCATCTACAATGCGCTGGAGGTCGCAACGCCAGCTCTGGTGAAGAACGGGCCGGAGCTGCTCCAGCTGCGGAACGAGGCTTATATCGCCTTCATCACCGGTGAAAGACCGCTTGAGGAGTTCGACAGCTTTGTGAAGGAATTTATGGCAGCGGGCGGGGCTGAGGTGCTGCGGGAGGCGAACGCATCTGCGCTCACACCACATACTCAGCCATAATCTGCTCAATATCGAACGGAGTCAGTCCCTGCTCTACCGTGAATACAGTATCCGCATGGCGCGGCGATCCGGTAAGCTGTCCCCGGGCCTTGACGTGTAGCATGAACAGATCGTACAGATCCGGTTTTTTGAGCTGGGTCATCGCTTTGCCGATCAGCATCATCCCCTTCTGGTTACCCTCCACATTGTTATAATAATTAGGATCTCTTGTCAGCGACAGGTCCGTCCAGATCACCGCCCGTTCCACCAGATCCAGTATGACGGGGATGGCAATCCGTGTATCCGCTGTGACGTCTATTTTATTTACTACGGTCGAAGGCTCATAAATCTCGCCCGAGCCGGGCTTCCTCCGCATCATCCAGCCGGTAAAGCATTCCGGCAGATTACAATACGGCTGCTCCGTGAAGGAATTCAGCGACGCCACCACGTATCTTCCGCCATACTCCATAATAGAAGGGATATGCAGATCAATGAACTCACTGGCTCCGAGAGGTGCCGATACAATGTCCCCGCTGTGATGTGCCAGATACTTTGACGAGCGCAGATTTGTGTACGAGATATGCTCTACATAATTCCAGTTATGATCATACATGACCGCAGAGAGGTCAATATCCACCCGGCCTGTAGACACCCCATCTACCTTCCCCTCCTTCCACCAGCTGAAAAAGCGGATCGTATCCCCTTCCCCCATCGGCAGCCGGCTTCCCCGGACTAAGGTATGCAGCGCTTTGCTGGCGGATCTTTGGGAGAACGGTACATGGTAATTTTTGAGCCGCTCATCCACGTACGCACTGCCCAGAGGCGGCAGCTCTGCAAAACGTCTGATTAACGCCTGCTCGCATATGCTTACGATATTCTGACAGACCCCGGCCTCAATCTCCGGCAGCGTATCAGGCACAGCAAAGGCCTTGGCTACATTTCCTTTCGGGAAAAAGACCCGCAGCTCCCGTTCCTCCAGACGGCGGGAGAAATGGTTCTTCACCTGCAGCAGCACCGGAGTCGATACCTGCTCTGCCGCCTCGCCAAAGGCCAGCACCACGTAATCCGTGTGTTCCGTTCCGCGCAGCAGATGATCCAGTCTCCGCGCGAATTCACCCGGACGCTTAATCAGCAGATCCAGTGCATTCCACACCTGCTTATACTTCAAAGCCAGTTCTACGCTGCTGTTAAAGGATGTACAAGGCTTGTTGTTGCGCAGAATATCCCAGGCCTCCTCACAGCGCGCATACCGCAACTTGTACTCGGACGGATGCAGAATCTCGCCCAGGCGGATCCAGCGGTCCTTATGTCTCAGCATATCCTCTGTCAGCGGATGGCATTGCTCCAGCAGGCCAAGCAGCAGACGGCGTTCGCTGCGCTTGAATTTGCGGAAACGAGCCGGTGCCGCCAGACTGGCATCACCATCCGACCAGGCTACGGCCAGGCGCAGCACATCGGTCGCTGTTTTGAAGTACCGCCCCAGCCGCGCCAGGTTCGCCTTGTCATGCTTCAGCAGCGATGATGTCACGAAAGCGGTATTTTCCTTGAACGGAATGTCCGCCGGCAGAATCTCCTCCAGCTCCTCCGGTTCAAGCGCCGCTATTACGGCATCAATATCCTCTTTATCGGCTGCAGAGATTGAGCCTTTGGCCTGAATAAGCCGGCGGATCATCAGGAAGAAATCCCCTCTGTACCCAATCCCAACCGTCTTCAGCTTCACCTGCTCCTGCAGCGGCTCTCTCTCCGTAGACCCGTCGTATACTGGAAGATCCCAAGTATAGTAGTGGTACATCGCATTTAAATACAGAATGGCCTCATGCTCCAGCATGACCTGCTCCGGAAACCCGGGATACATCGGTTCATACTTTACATGCGCACCAACCATAACCTTCAAATCTGCAACCAGCTGCTCGTACAGCACCTCAAAATCTTCCTTCGGCAGCACGCTCACCGCACGGAACAGGTCAGGAGACAGGGCAAAGCCCAATGCTTCCAAATTACGGGCCGCCGCCGCCAAATATCCGGCCGCCAGCCGCCCGTTTCCGGTGTGCTTCCCCACAATGATCTTGCGTGCTCTACGTAAATAAATCGTGTTTATGTTCATATTAAGTGTCCAGGAAAGCCGTAGCCCTAATTAGAATCATCCTCATGGTTTAGAAGGAAGGAACTACGATAGCCTGGACGCCTCCTCTCTAGGATAAGCATCCTTCAGGAAAGCTGCGGCCCTAAATCATTTACAGTGAGTTAGAAGGAAGGACTGCAATAGCCTGAAGGCTCAAGCGTCGCGGATTCGGATGATCCCGGCCGCTTGATGTCCTTATCATCGCATACCATACTGCGGGCAAACAGGGCGGAAGTATTACGACGATGGAAAAAACGGGAAGGTCACCCTTATAAATCCCTTATAACTCCCCTTTACACTGCTAAGTGGAAAGGATGATATAATATGCCGGACATTATTTTGGAAACCAGTAATCTATGTAAAAGCTTCAAGAAACAGCCCGCGGTAGACAACGTATCGCTGTCTGTGCCCCGGAACTCCGTCTACGGGCTGCTTGGGCCGAACGGTGCGGGGAAATCAACGACACTGAAGATGATTGCGGGAATGCTGCGGCCGGATTCGGGGAGTATCCTCTATCAGGGGCAGGAATGGACACGGAAGGATCTAGGCGGGATCGGCGTCCTGATTGAATCGCCGCCGCTGTATGAGAATCTGACAGCCCGGGAGAATCTGAAGGTGCGGACGCTGGCACTCGGGCTGCCGGAATCGCGGATAGCTGAGACGCTTGCCATCGTTGATCTGGCCCATACCGGGAAGAAACGGTCCGGACAGTTCTCCATGGGCATGAAGCAGCGGCTGGGCATCGCGATTGCGCTGCTGAATAAGCCGAAGCTGCTCATTCTGGATGAGCCGTCGAACGGGCTGGACCCTATCGGAATTCAGGAGCTGCGGGAGCTGATCCGCTCTTTCCCGGCGCAAGGGATTACAGTTATTCTGTCGAGTCATATTCTCTCCGAGGTGGAGCAGGTGGCTGATCAAATCGGGATTATCGCCGGCGGACGGCTGGATTATCAGGGGGCTGCACCGCATGGTGCAGAGCTCGAAGCTCTATTCATGCAAGTAGCCGCCGCACACCGGAAGGCAGGTGAAGCCGGTGCTTAGACTCATTAACGCCGAACAGCTGAAATGGCGGCGCACCTTTATTCCGCAGCTGGTGTGGATTACCCCGCTGTTCACGCTGCTGCTCTGTGCCCTTTTGATGGGCGGGAGTTATTTTCAGACCGGCGCATATAACTGGTGGTATACAATGCTACTGCCGGGCGCACTGACCCTGGTCTGCTCGCTCGCAGTTCAGAAGGATGCCAGGCTGAAGTACCGCTCTCTGCTGGCGCTTCCTCTCTGTCCGCAGACACTCTGGTCGGCTAAGATTGCCGCCCTGACCGGCTGGCTGCTGGCGTCCTGCCTGCTCTTCTTCACCGGTGTTTCTTCCAGCGGCTGGCTGTTCGGCCCAACCATACCGCTAATAAACAGCGCGGCCGGAAGTCTGCTAATCTTCGTCACCTTGTTGTGGCAGATTCCGCTCTGCCTATTCCTGGCCGCGAGGCTGGGACTGTTTGCCGCCGTTCTGGTCAATATTTCCTTTAATATTGCAGGCGTGGTCACCTTTGATCTCGGCGGGCTGTGGAATTTCATGCCTTACACGATTCCGTTCCGGCTGATGTGCCCGGTGCTGCATATCCTGCCTAACGGCCTGCCGGTCCCGGAGGGCAGTCCGCTTAGAAGCACAGACACGATTCTCCGGGATGTGCTGGCCTCTCTCGCCTGGTTTATCAGCCTATTCCACCTGACAGCACGCAGATTCCGCAGACAGGAGGCGGAATAGGATGGCCTCCTTAATCGGACTCTTCAAAGCCGACCTGCTAAAAACCCGCCGCACACCGTTTCTGCTTGTTCATCTGCTGGCTCCGCTCATCGCAGCAGCCATATTCCTGGCCTATTACTCGTACTCCCTATGGAGTGCTGCCGATAAGGTAATGGCTTATCTTCAGGTGCTGGGCTGCGCCCTTCCAACTGTAATTGCCCTGGTCTGTTCGATGGCAGCGGAGCAGGAGGCGCTGGCCGGGCAATTTCAAGGGATGCTGGCACTGCCGTCCCGGCGTATCAAGGTCTACGCCAGCAAACTGCTGCTTCTGCTGATCTGCGGCCTTGGCGCCATTCTGTTGGCTGTCAGCCTGTTTGGCGCCGGATTCCGGTATGTCCTGGGCCAGGAGAGCTCCAGTATGGCTTTCTACTGGTGCAGCGCCTTTATTTTGTCGGGAAGCACAGTATTTCTTTATCTGCTGCACGGGTTTATCAGCCTGCGGTTTGGCCGGGGCCCGTCGATTGGAATCGGCATCGCAGGCAGTCTGATTGCGGCCCTGCTGCTTACCGGGCTGGGTGAGGGTATATGGCCTTATGTCCCTTTTGCCTGGGCAGCGCGCTTCACTTCCATATGGACGGTCACCAGTTCGGGGGCTGCGCTATCTCCCGCCGTATCACATACGGATACCGGAAGCCTTGTGTGTGCCGGGGCAACACTACTGGCTGCTCTTCTCTCCTGCCTCTGGTTTCAGGGCTGGGAAGGGCGGCCAGCCGATAACTAGATTAGATATAATTTTCTGATAGACAACTATTATTAAATAGAGGGAATGTATATGGCCAAAATACTTGCTGTAGACGATGAGCCTGCCATCCTTGCGCTGATCCGCAGTGCCTTGGTCACCGACCGTCATCTGGTAACAACCATTCAAGATTCAACCCAAGTGCGTCAGGCCAATCTCGGCGCCTATGATCTGATCCTGCTTGATGTAATGATGCCGGGCGTTGACGGCTTTACGCTATGCAAAGAGATACGCGATGCGGTTGACTGCCCTATCCTGTTCCTAACGGCCAAAACGCTGGAGAGCGATTTGCTCTACGGTCTGGGACTGGGTGCTGACGATTATATTATGAAGCCGTTCAGTATCGGCGCGCTGCGGGCGCGGATTAATGCCCATCTGAGGCGGGAAACCCGGGAGCGGCGGAAGGTGCTGTACCTGGAGCATGTCCACTTTAACCTTTCGGGCAGAGAGCTGTCTGTCTATGGCAATAAAGTGCCACTGACCAAGAGCGAATACGACATCTGTGAGTTCCTGGCAAGGAGCCGCGGGCAGGTCTTCTCTAAGGAGCAGATATACGAGGCGGTTTTTGGATTCAGCGGGGAGAGCGACAGCAGCGCCATTACGGAGCATATCAAGAATATCCGCGCCAAGCTGGGCAGAACGGATACTGATGCCATTGAGACGGTCTGGGGGATTGGTTACAAGTGGAAGCTGTAAAGAGAGTACCGGGGATGCGCCTGCGCACCTTTTTTCTGCAATATCTCCTGATTCTAAGCGGGGGGACGATAGTGCTGCTGATACTTCTGCTTGGCCTGTTCACAGCGGCTTTTTCGGCTAATGTTATTCTGCCCGCCAACTATGCCGAGAAGGAGATCGATGCTGTTAAGGATACCCTGGCTGCCGGAAAAGCTGTAACTCCTGCTGCTATGCCGACACTGGCGGATTACGCTGTATTTACAGCCGAAGGAAAGCTGCTTACGGGCAGTCTGAACGGGAAGGGGGCAGCCCGTGCACGCGAGCTTATACAGCAAGGCAAAAACCAAGGTTCCTATTACTATAGCTCTGCCCTTAACGGAGAGGAGCTCTGGATCTTCCGCTATACGTTAAAGCCGCAGTTTGCTTCTCCGCTGCTGCGCAGCTGTCTGCCTAACCCGCAGCTGCTGGGCGTGCTGCTGTTCATCCTGAGTGTACTGGTTCTCGCAGCTACGCTTGCCGCCCGGTTCGGCCGCAGGCTCACACAGAAAATGGCAGGCTTACAGGAGGCGACCGATAACATCCGGCAGGAAAATCTGGAGTTCACCGTCCAGCCAAGCGGTATCCGGGAAATCGACGAGATGCTGGCCTCGCTGGAGCAGATGAAGGAAGCGCTGCAGGCTTCACTGAAGCGGCAGTGGGAGCTGGAAAGGTCACGAAGAGAGCAGATTTCTGCGCTGGCCCATGACATCAAGACGCCGGTGACGATCATCCGCGGAAATGCCGAGCTATTACAGGAAACCCGTCAGGATCATGTCCAGCAGGAGTACAGCCGGTATATTCTGCAGAGTGTAGGCGATATTGAAGCCTTCGTGCAGGAGGTCATTGATCTCTCCAGTCTCCAAGCTGCTCCAAGGCACCGGAAAGGGCCGGTGTGCCTGACGAGTTTCCTTGGTGAGCTGGAGAGCCAGCTGCAGGCTTTATCCTCAGGCAAGGACATTTCCGCACAAGTTACTATAGGCGACACGCTGCCTGAAATAATTGTTATAGATAAGGAGCTGCTCCAGCGGGGGATCGTCAATATCCTTGCCAATGCAGTGGAGCACACGCCTCCGCAGGGCCTTGTGGCCCTGGAGATCCGCCTGGATCAAGCAGCGGCCGTTTCCTTCATAATTACGGACACGGGCAGCGGCTTCTCTCCGGCTGGTCTGCGGGAAGCGGCTACCCAGTTCTACATGGGCGACCTGAGCCGCAGCTCCGGCAAGCATCACGGGATGGGCCTGTACATTGCCGAATCTGCCGCTCAGCAGCACGGGGGAACGCTGACACTGGAGAATGCGGCGCCTTCCGGCGGAGGGAGAGTGACGGTGAGGATCACGCCGGATAGCCGCATGGATTCGAACTGATCCTCCGGGCACAGACTGGATCAACAAACTAAGCGGAAATCCTCCACCTATTTTCAGGGAAATCACCGAAATAAGGTTGATAGGTGGAAAAAGGCTAGTTAATTCTGCTGAATTTAGATATATGGAGCGTTTGCTGCCCGAATAAATGGCGATTTTCCACCTAATGTCTATAAATCTTGAGAAACCACAGATTTAAGTAGCGAAAATCCAACTAAATTGCTAAAACCCTCCTATTTGCCTTATTAAAAGAATCAAATAGTAACCCGCCGCTAATCCGGCACAGTATATTAACCGCCTAATGCCCTCCCGTCAAGAAATAATCCGAAAATAGACGGCCGCACAGATAACTCCCTATCAGAGCTCCTCAAAAAGAAGTTATACCGCAACATGTGCGGCCAGGCCGCTTTTTTCAACTCCCGCCATCTTCCTGTACAATGGAATCCAGAATGCTGATACATGACAGGAAGGGAGTACCCTGATGCACAGTGTGGACAAAATCAGATTTACGCTCTTTTATGGTGAACCTCCTCAGCCAGACAGCTACGGCTATATGGAACTCAACCGGGAGGGCAATATGATTGCGCTTTACACCAAAGACGGGGAGGAAATGGACATCTATGGCGGGCATGAATTCATCAGGGTGGGGACGCTCGGCAAGTTCGATGATAAAGACCGTGATCATTTCTATACCTTATTAGAAAAGGATGGGGTTGGGTAGGCTGTCCGGCAGGCCGGTAACCGGCAGCTGAAAGAGGCCACCCCTCCCGGGATGGCCTCTAGTATCAATTATTCTCTGATCAGAACGGATTCGTAGCAATAAAGCTCGCCGTCTTCACATACACACGCGGGTTCAATTTCAGCTGGTCGATAATGAACTCTGCAATATCCTCAGGCTGAACGAACTTCGCGTCATTGTTCTCCTTGATCAGGTTCAGATCGAGCGCCAGGTCCGTTGCGATGGTGCTCGGAGTCAGCGCCGATACGCGGATGTTGTTGCGGCGGACCTCCTGGGCCAGCGATTCGGTCAGGCCGATCATAGCGAACTTCGAAGCACTGTAAGCACTCGAGGTAGCTGCACCGTTCAGTCCGTTAGTTGAGGAGATGTTGATGATGTCTCCGGCATTCTTGCCGATGAGCTGCGGCAGCACAGCCCGGGTTACATAGTAGGTTCCCATCAGGTTGACGTCGATCATGCCTTTCCACTCTTCCGGGTCCATTTCCAGCAATGTGCCAAACGTTGCGATCCCTGCGTTGTTAATCAGAATATCCGCAGCTCCCAGCTCATTCTTGATTGCTTCAACTGCCGTATCTACCTGCTCTTTCGAGGAGATATCTGCAGCTGCATAAGCAGCCTTAACCCCGTAAGTCTCGATTTCAGCAGCCAGCTCCTTCAGCAGCGATTCTGTTCTGGCCAGCAGGCCTACATTTACGCCTTCCTTGGCAAGCGCAATAGCCGTTGCCTTTCCGATTCCTCTTGCAGCTCCGGTTACGATTGCTGTTTTTCCTTGCAGTGATTGTGCCATGTAAGCAGGCTCCTCTCTATTTTTCTTGGAAATATCCTCATTTATTATACTATGCCCGGACTGCCAGAGCTAAATGCTGCACGTGATTGTGATAATCTAAATAGGCCAAAAGCCGAGTCAGTCCAAATTTTATTCACCATTTTTTTATTGACACCAGTCCCGATTGCATATATATTGTTCGATAATGAGAATCGTTATCAAGTATTGTTAAATACACAATAAAAAGGATGGGGTCACACAAATGAAACACATGCACACAACAAGAAAGTATACTTTCAGAACGCTGCTTGCTCCGCTTGCGCTTACACTTGCGCTGGTAGGCTGCGGTAACAACAATGCTTCAAATAATGCTGCTTCCCCAACAAACGCTGCGGCGACTACTGCACCGGCGGCTACCGAAGCCCCTGCTGCTGCAGATGCCGTTCAATATCCGCTCACAATCAAAACTGCACTGGGTGAAGCTGTACTTGAGAGCAAGCCTGAGCGTGTTGTTACCATTCAATGGGGTAATCAGGACGTTGCCCTCGCACTGGGTGTTGTTCCAGTGGGCTTCTCGGCAGCAAACTTCGGCGTTCAGGACGACAGCGGACTGCTTCCTTGGACCAAACAGAAGCTGGACGAGCTGGGCGTAACCGACCCTAATGTATTCCAGGATACAGACGGCCTTGATTTCGAAGCGATCTCCGATGCTGATCCGGACGTCATACTTGCTGCTTACTCCGGCATCACACAAGAAGACTTTGACACACTGAGCAAGATCGCTCCGGTGGTCGCTTACCCGGTTTCCCCTTGGACAACCACATGGCGTGAGCAGGTTAACCTGATTGCAGAAGGCATGGGCATGAAGGCCGAAGGCGAGCAGTTGATCAAGGACACCGAGGACCTGGTAAAAGAAAAGCTGACTGCTTATCCGCAAATCGCCGGCAAAAAAGTCGTATGGGTTAACTTCTCCGCCGACGACCTGTCCAAGCTGCATATCTATGCGCCACTTGATTCCCGCGTCGCCTTCCTGTACGAGCTGGGAATGGAATATCCGGAAAGCATCACCAGCCAGATTACGGATCCGACAAGCTACTCTCTGAGCCTGAGTGCCGAGAACGTAGAAGCACTCAACGATGCAGATTTGATTATCGGATATGGCAATGACGAGCTACTGAAGACTCTCCAGGCAGATTCCCTGCTGGGCAAAATCCCTGCGATTGAGCGCGGTTCTGTTGCTTTCATCGACAGCGATACACCGCTTGTTGCTGCCGGAACACCTAACCCGCTGCCTATTGCCTACACTATCGATGAATATCTCAAGCTGATCGGCGGAGCTATCGACAAGATAAATGAATAGTTCTGATACTTCTGAATATAAAAAGCCAGCCCTGCATACCCCGCGGAATTTCACGCTGGTCCTGATTATCTGCTTCATCCTGCTTGGCTTATGCGTTGTTGCCTCGCTGGCCTTGGGCTCGCGTGTGACCAGCCTAAGAGAGCTGCTCGACGGATTATTTCATCCGGATGTACAGTCCTTCGGAGCCAACGTAGTCCGTAAGCGGATATCCCGGACAGTATTCAGCATAATGTGCGGTGCAGCGCTCGGCGTATCCGGGGCGCTTATGCAATCGGTCACCCGCAACCCTATTGCGGACCCGAGTATACTGGGAGTCAATACCGGCGCTGCCTTATTCGTAGTGTGCGGAATTGCCTTTCTAAACATAAGCTCAGCCAGCCAATTCATTTGGCTGGCTTTGGCCGGAGCTGCGCTTACCGCAGTATTCGTATTCGGAATAGGTTCAATGGGGCGTGGCGGAGCCACCCCCATTAAGCTCGTTCTGGCGGGTGCTGCAACAAGCGCGGCCCTTTCGTCTCTCGTCACTGCCATCATGATCCCGCGTTCCTATGTTATGGATAAATTCAGGTTCTGGCAGGTAGGCAGCGTCGGTTCAGGAAGCTGGGATAACATCTCCACCTTCATCCCTTTTCTGATCGCCGGCATGCTGATTGCCGTGCTGACAGCGCCTGCGCTGAATGCGCTGGCCCTGGGCGATGATGTCGCCACCGGACTCGGTGTCAAGACAGGCTTTCTGCGGTTTACCGCCGCTCTCGCAGGGGTTGTCCTTTGCGGTGCAACAACGGCGCTTGCAGGCCCGATCGGTTTCATCGGCCTTTTATCCACCCATGTGATCCGCCTTATTCTGGGCCCTGATCTGCGTTTTGTCATTCCCATGTCGGCGATTGCCGGAGCTATTATTCTGACCGTAGCCGATGTCGGCGGCAGGCTGCTCGGCAGCCCCGGAGAGCTTGAAGTCGGTGTTGTGACAGCGTTCATCGGAGCACCGATATTAATCATATTAGCTATGAGATCGAAAGTGCGGTCCTTATGACAAATCATCTTCCTTCAATCCAATTTATCATGGCCGGCAGACGGCAAAGACGCCGCCGCTGGATATTGGTTACCAGCCTTTTGGGCGTTCTTGCCTGTGCGCTCTGTATAGCTATGCTGCTGCTCGGCAATACCATCTACCCGCTTTCGGAGGTAATCCGGGCCCTTTCGGGAGAGCAGATCAAGGGAGTCTCCTTTGCTGTGAGTACAATCCGTCTTCCGCGGATGCTGGCCGGGCTGTTTGCCGGATTTGCTTTTGGCGTTGCCGGCTACACCTTCCAGACCATGCTCCGTAACCCCTTGGCTAACCCGAATGTTATCGGGATTACGTCCGGTTCCAGTGCGGCTGCTGTGTTCTGCATCGTTATCCTTCATGCCAGTGGAGCTGTCGTCTCTCTGGCCGCTGTGCTTGCCGGTCTGGCCACTGTCATTCTGATCTATATCCTGTCCAGAGGAAGAACCTTCTCCATCGGCCGCCTGATCCTGGTCGGAATTGGCGTACAGGCGATGCTGGATGCGGTGATTTCCTATCTGCTGCTGATCAGCTCGGAAAAGGATGTCCCTACAGCTATCCGCTGGCTGACAGGCAGTCTTAACGGCTCGCAGATGAGCGAGCTTCCTCCGCTTGTGCTTACAGTGATCATTTGTGCGCCTATCCTTATTCTGCTGGGCAAGCACCTTGATATTCTGGAGCTCGGAGAACAATCTGCATCCTCACTTGGCGTACATACGGACAAGACGCGGATCCTGCTGATTGTCGGCTCTGTCTGCATGATCGCTATAGCCACTGCAACAACAGGTCCGATAGCCTTTGTCTCCTTCCTTTCCGGACCGATTGCCAAAAGGCTGACCGGGGCCGGCTTCTCCGGCATTGTCCCTTCAGGACTGGTTGGCGTTGTTCTGGTTCTGGCGGCAGATCTGATCGGCCAGTTCGCCTTCGTGACCCGCTTCCCGGTAGGTGTAATCACCGGGCTGCTCGGAGCGCCGTATCTGATATACCTGCTGATCCAGATGAACCGGAAGGGAGAATTATAATGAATCAGGCGCATACTTTTCAAGTCGAACGCCTCGTAGCAGGCTATGAGAATAAAACGGTCATCCAGGATGTCAGCCTTGTACTGCCAAGCAGCAAGATTAGCGTCATTATCGGCTCCAACGGCTGCGGCAAGTCCACGCTCCTGAAGACGATGGCCCGGCTGATTAAGCCTTCCTCCGGCACCATAACGATTGACGGAAAGCCGCTTGCCAAAATCGCCTCTAAGCCCCTGGCCCGCACGGTCGGAATGCTGCCGCAGTCGCCGATTGTTCCGGAGGGGATTTCCGTAGCCGATCTGGTCGGCCGGGGAAGATTTCCGCACCAGTCGCTCTTCGGCAGCTGGAGCAAAAAGGACTATGAGGCCGTTGCCGAAGCGATGGAGATTATGAAGATTACGGAGTTCGCCAATCATCATATTGATGAGCTGTCCGGCGGCCAGCGCCAGCGCGTCTGGATCGCCATGGCACTTGCGCAGCAGACCGATATCCTGTTCCTTGATGAACCGACAACGTTCCTGGATATCACCTACCAGGTAGAGATTCTGGACCTGCTGACCGATCTAAACCGCAAGCACGGTACTACCATTGTCATGGTACTGCATGATATTAACCTGTCGGCCCGTTATGCCGACCATATCTTTGCCCTTCATTCAGGCAAGCTGGTTGCTGAAGGCACGCCGGATAAGGTAATTACGAGCACCCTGGTCAAAGACATCTTCGGACTGGACTGTGCAGTAATCAAGGACCCGGTTGCCGGCTCCCCGATGATCGTGCCTAAGGGCCGTTATCATGCGGATTATGTGCCTGTTCCCTAAGAAGCGTATACAGCTTATGATGCAAAATAAAACCACCCCGGCTAACGGAGTGGTTTTATTTGTGTTCCGAAGGAAGGTTAAATTTGCTTCCCCGCCTCAGCCTTAATACTGATCTCCTGGCTGCTCTTCTGCTTTTTGCTTCTAATTGAATACAGTACGAACAACAGGATGAACCAGACAGGAGTGAACAGCAGCGCCGGGCGGGTCTCCTCGGCAATCAGCATAATGATCAGGATTGCTGCGAACAGCGCCAGAACAATATAGTTCACTGCCGGAGTAAACGGTGCCTTGAATTTGGAGGCAGCCTGCAGGTCCGGACGGTTCCGCTTGTATTTGATGTGGCAGACCAGTACAACACCCCACACCCAGATGAAACAGATGGCGCTGACCGTAGTCACAATGCCGAAGGCCTGCTCGGGAACCAGCTTGCTCAGCAGCGCACCGGCTGAAACAACCAGTGTGGAGATGAACAGCGAATTAGCCGGTACATGATTCTTGTTCAGCTTGCCGAACCGGGCAGAAGCCTGATCCTTGCGGCTCAGATTGTAGAGGATCCGGCTGGTCGAGAACATCCCGCTGTTGCAGGCCGATGCGGCAGAGGTCAATACGACGAAGTTGATAATTCCCGCCGCAATCGGAATGCCCACCAGACTAAAGGTTCTGACAAACGGGCTCTCGGCCGGGCTGAGCTGAGTCCAAGGGTTAACGCACAGCAGAACGAATAGCGCACCAACGTAGAAGAACAGAATCCGCAGCGGAATTTTGTTAATCGCTGACGGGATATTTTTCTCAGGATCAGCGGTTTCTGCCGCCGACACCCCTACGAGCTCTACACCGACATAAGCAAATACGACCATCTGGAAGGAGAACAGGAAGCCTGTGATGCCGTTCGGGAATACCCCGCCGTGCTGCCACAGGTTGCGGACCGTTACCGTTCCTGCATCTGTTTTGAAGCCCATAACAAGGAGGACAATCCCGAGCCCGATCAGGGCAAGGATCGTTACCACCTTGATCAGTGCGAACCAGAACTCCAGCTCGCCGAAGCTTTTGACGGTCAGCAGATTAAGTCCCAGCAGAATAATCAGACAGATCACCGCCGGAATCCACTGCGGAATATCGAACCAGTACTGCACATAGACACCCACCGCAATGACATCGGCCATCGCCGTCATTATCCAGCAGAACCAGTACGTCCAGCCTGTAACAAACGCAGCCTTCGGCCCTAAGTAATCCTCAGCTATATCCGTAAAGGACTGGTATCCCGCCTTGGACAGCAGCAGCTCCCCCAGTGCCCTCATCACAAAAAATACAGCAATCCCCACAATCAGATAAGTGAACATGATCGACGGACCTGCTTTTTCAATAGCCCGTCCTGATCCCAGGAATAATCCTGTGCCAATGGTTCCTCCGATTGCGATTAACTGAACATGCCGGTTAGCCAGCTCTCTCTTTAACTCTGCCATGCCTGTTTCCCCCTTATGATTGCAACCTGTTGCTGCCAATAAAAAAAGAGACTGGATAACATCATCCAATCTCCCGGCTCATAAGAATATCAAACACTACCCGCCCTGCGGGCAGCGGCCCGCCAAGGCAGATAAATATTCAGTACTCTTCTGTCCTTTTGCCTGAGATTGTGAACCCTTCGGCGCTGCGGTAGCCCGCAGTCTCTCCAGAAGCTGCTCCTGCTATAGTGTGATCCATAGCATTCATAGCCTGTAGTGTATTAAGTTGGTGAAGCGTTAATGCATTCTGATATTCTAACATATTACTCGCGGTGTGAGTATTAGAGCTGTGAAAAAAGTCTCATTTCCAATTTTATACTTAATGTGCGCCTAACCCTGTATCTGCTCCTCCTCTGCTTTCCCATAGAACTTAAGAAAGACAACCATACCGATCAGCGCTACAACGATGCCCGACCAGAAAAACCATACCTGCACCCCGTACCGCTCAGCAACCGGCCCGGCCAGAGCCAGCCCGATTGGCGAAGACAGCATACCGATGCTGGAAACGAGCGAAATGACACGCCCTAACGTTTCCGGCTCATAAGCCTTCTGGATCATCGCCATATAGGGGCCGTTGAACAGCGGTGCAGCAGCGCCCATGAGGAAGGACAGCACAGCAAAGGCTACGAAGGCCCCGCTGCCGACTACTCCGCTAAGCAGGCAGGTCAGGCCGATAATAACAAGGCTTACGCTCATATAGGTGGAGTCACGCCACTTGGAGGATAATACCGACAGCAGTACGCCACCCAGGATCATGCCAATGCCGAATACCGCCTCTATAATACTCGCGCTGTATCCGCCCCGGCCGAAGTGCTCCAGCGTCATCAGCGGGAACAGCATCGCCAGCGGCATAAAGACAACACTGAAGCCGGCCATGGCAATCGTAATAAAGACGATCGGCTTTACAGAAACAAAGGTCCGCCAGCCGAGAATGAACTCCTGCCGGAAGGACGGTGCCTGCACCGCCTCCGGCTTCGGCTGATGGATCTTTACCATCAGCAGCATGACGTTGGCAATCAACGCACCTGCCACATCAAGCAGCAGCACGGTTCCCAGTGATGTAGCCGAGTATACGGCGATCCCCAGCGCCGGTCCCAGGATGCTGGAAGCCGAGAAGACCATCTGCTGCCAGCCCGCTACCCGGGTTAACTGGTCCTCCGGGGCGATCAGCGGGACGGCCGCCTGGAACGACGGCGCGTGGAATGAAGAGGCCACGGAGCGGATAAACAGGACGACATACACGACCCACAGGCCAGGATCACCCCACAGGTAATAAGCGCCCAGGACCAGGCTGGTTACAGCAATCAGACTGTCTGAGATAATCATGGTCAGCTTACGGTTCCAGCGGTCCAGCCAGACGCCGATGAACGGTCCCAGGATGGCCTGCGGCAGGAAGCCGACGAGGCCGGCAATCATCAGTACCGAGGCCGACCCTGTCGTTTCAGTTAAATGCCAGATAATCGAGAACTGCACCATCGATGAAGTCAGAATCGAGAAGATCTGACCGCTGAAGATGAAGGCAAATGTCCTCTTCCAGTGCATATGATTCATAAATTGTACCTCCCCTAAATGAAATTATTATTCTTTTGAATGTGCCGTTAATCAAAAAAACAGACCCAAGTCCAGTGGGCTTGAGTCTGCTTGCTTTACGTGTCGGAACAGGGCATAGCCAAATAAGGCTCTGCATATAAACCGTCAGGATTACGGCCTATGTCCATACGTATAGATAAGCAACCCAAAAAAGCCCACCTTAATGGTGAAAATTGCTCTTTCGGGTACTCATCTCAAGCGCATGGATGGGGTCATAGCCGCAAGCCTCCTTTTCATAGTTAGCCGTATCTTATCATCGGGAACAGAGGCTGTCAAACCTAAAAAAGCGACAAAAAAAGCGGGCAAGCCAACGCTTACCCGCTCCTCTGACTAATTGATTATTTGATGATTACATATTCCAAGCCTACGAGCTTAGCGTAGCTGACGATCTGGTCGGTAGTCAGGTTCAGGGAAACCACCGTGTGGTGACCGCCGCCGTTCTCGATCCAGGCCTTCACTCCGTCCTGGAAGTTAGGCTTAACCTTCCACAGCACACGCGCTACCGGAAGGTTAGGAGCAGCAACCTCTGGCTCAAATGCTTCCACTTCGTTGATCAGCAGCTTGTAGTGTGTGCCGAAGTCTGCCATCGATACCACTACGCCTTCGCCGGATTTGCCGTCAAATACGAGACGGGCCGGATCTTCACGGTCGCCGATACCCAGCGGCGATACCAGCACCTTAGGCTTGCTGCTTGCCAGGCTTGGATCAACCTCAAGCATGTGGGACTGCAGAATGGCTTCCTTGCCTTCTGCCATTTCATATGTGTAATCTTCCATGAAGCCGGTGTTCACGTTGTGGGCCATTACCTTCAATAGGCGGTCAAGGGCAGCGGTCTTCCAGTCGCCTTCGCCGGCGAAGCCGTAGCCTTGCGCCATCAGGCGTTGTACGGCAAGACCCGGAAGCTGCTTCATACCGTGCAGGTCTTCAAAGTTCGATGTGAACGCATTGTAGCCGCCGTTATCCAGGAAACGCTTCAGGGCGATTTCGTAGCCGGCCTGAACCTTAACGCTTGCTTCCCATGCTTCCTTGCTGTAGTTACCGTAATCGAAGTCGTACTGCTCTGCATATTCAGCGAACAGGGCGTTAATCTCTTCTTCCGTTACTTCGTTTACATAAGCAACCAGATCGCCGATGCCGAAGTAGTCAACGGTCCAGCCGAACTGGATCTGCGCTTCGACTTTATCGCCTTCAGTAACCCCTACATTGCGCATGTTGTCGCCGAAGCGGGCAACCTTGATGTTGAAGCTCTCGTTGTAAGCCACCGCAACATCCATCCACTCGGCAATCTGCTTCTGGACATTAGGGCGCTGCCAGTAGCCTACTACCACTTTGTTCTGTTTGTTCAGGCGGGCATTGATGAAGCCGTACTCACGGTCACCATGGGCAGCCTGGTTAAGGTTCATGAAATCCATGTCGATCGTTGCCCAAGGAATGCTCTCATTGTACTGGGTAGCCAGGTGAAGAAGAGGCTTCTGCAACAGCTTGGTGCCGCGAATCCACATTTTGGCCGGGGAGAAGGTGTGCATCCAGGTAATTACACCGGCAACCTCATCACGGTAGTTAACTTCCTTCATGATGGTGGTGATTTTATCCGCACTGACTGCCAGATCCTGCAATACAAGCGGGTAAGGCAGAACGCCGCTGTTGTTCAGCGCATCGACCATTTCCTGGGCGTGGGCTTTCACTTCTCCGAGAGCCACTTCTCCATACAGATGCTGCGATCCAACAACGAACCAGAACTGCTTGTCACTAACTGTTGTCATTTATATTCATCCTCTTCTCTTGAATTGTGGTAATAGGCTAATCCTTACCCAATATTACTTCTGGCCGTAGTAGGCATCCTTGCCGTGCTTGCGCAGATAGTGCTTATCCAGAATCCGCTGCGGCAGCTCCTCGGCGAAATGATTCAGCTCACGGGCAAAATGGTTCATCTTAGCCACTTCCTCCAGCACCACACTGTTCATGACTGCGGAATGGGCATCCTTGCCCCAGGTGAACGGTCCATGACCCTTCAGCAGTACACCGGGAACTGCCATAATATCAATGCCCCGCTGCTCAAACGTCTCGATGATCACATGTCCTGTCTCTGCTTCATACCCGCGGTCAATCTCCTCCTGTGTGAGGAACCGGGTACAAGGTACAGCGCCGTAGAAGGTGTCAGCATGTGTAGTTCCCATAACCGGAACATCAAGGCCCGCCTGCGCCCAGACCGTAGCCCACATGGAGTGCGTATGCACAATGCCGCCGATTTCCTTGTAATGCTTATACAACACTGCGTGAGTCGGTGTATCCGAGGAAGGTCTAAGCTCGCCTTCAACCACGTTACCGTCAAAATCGACAACGACCATATCGCTGGCTTTCATTTTCTCATAGCTGACTCCGCTTGGTTTAATGACGAACAGGCCCTTCTCACGGTCAACCGCGCTGACATTACCCCAGGTGTACTTGATGAGTCCTTGCTTAGGCAGATCCAGATTGGCCTGGAATACCTCTTCCTTCAATTGCTCTAACACATTAACCCCTCCCGTTCTCTACCAGATGATCTACAGCAGCCTGCTCAATCGCCAGTCCTTCCACATACCGCTCCATGAAGAGCTCAAAGCCCTTGACGTCAGCTGCATCCGGATGAATGACCTGTCCTTCTGTATCCTTAAATACCTTGTTATCGAGAAAATCGTCCAGACGCTCCTGCTGCTCCCTGTTCTGCATGAACGCAGCCAGAATCGCCATCCCCCAGGCCCCGCCCTCGCTGGCTGTTGCCATTACGGAGACCGGTACGTTCATCGAGGCAGCCACGATTTTTTGACCGACTACAGGTGTTTTGAATAATCCGCCGTGCGCCAGAATGCTGTCGATTGCGACATTCTCCTTCTTGGTGAGGATGTCCATCCCGATCTTCAGCGCGGCAAAAGCGGTAAACAGGTGCGTGCGCATAAAGTTAGCCAGATTGAAGCGGCTCTCAGGCGAGCGGACGAACAGCGGGCGTCCCTTCTCGATGCCTGTAATATTTTCTCCTGAAAAATATCCGTAGCTCAGCAGACCGCCGCCGTCGGCATCCGCCTCAAGCGCCTTACCAAACAGCACGCTGAACAGCTTGCCGGAATCTGCCTCGATGCCCATAGCCTCCGCAAACTCGCGGAACAGGCCGACCCATGCGTTGATGTCACTGGAGCAGTTATTCGCATGCACCATCCCTACCGGACTACCGTCCGGCGTGGTAACCATATCAATCTCCGGATATACCGCGGACAGATCGTTCTCAAGCACGATCATCGCGAATACGGAGGTACCTACCGAGATGTTACCGGTGCGTTTTCTTACACTATTGGTAGCGACCATGCCTGTTCCGGCATCGCCCTCAGGAGGACAGAGCGGAATACCTGCCTGCAGATCCCCGGACACGTCCAGGAGCTTAGCCCCGTCTTCAGTTAACACGCCTGCCTGCTCGCCTGCATGATACACCTTTGGCAAAAGCTCACCCAGCTTCAAAGAGTAACCCTTGGCTGCTGTCAGCTCGTCGAACTGCTTAACCATTGCCGGATTGTAATCCTGCGCCGCCTCATCAATCGGGAAAATCCCCGAAGCATCGCCGATGCCGATCGCTTTCGTTCCGGTCAGCAGCCAGTGAATATACCCGCCCAGCGTCGTTATAAAATCAATGTTCGGCACATGTTCTTCCTTGTTAAGAACCGCCTGATACAGATGGGCAATGCTCCACCGCTCAGGGATGTTGAACTGGAATGCCTCAGTAAGCTCCTTGGCCGCAGCTCCTGTTGTCGCATTACGCCAGGTCCGGAACGGAACCAGCAGCTCTCCCTTGCTGTCAAAAGCCATATATCCGTGCATCATGGCCGAGAATCCGATCGACCCCACCTTGCTCAGGGTGACTTCGTATTTCTGCTGCACTTCCTGCTTCAATTCACTGTAGGCAGTCTGCAGGCCCTTGATGATCTCGTTCAAATCGTACGTCCAATATCCGTCAACCAGCTGGTTCTCCCACTCGTAGCTGCCGGAGGCAACTGTCTCAAACTTCTGGTCAATCAGTACCGCCTTGATACGTGTGGACCCAAATTCGATACCCAGTGAGGTTCCTCCCTCAAGTATCGCTTGCCTGATGTTCTGATCCATGCCCACGTTACTCCTCCCTAGCCAACCTGTTATAATTGCAATAATAAAAAGAAGGCGCTTCCCTATTAACAGCTCCAGTATAATTTTTTGTTCGTACATTTGTCAATACAACTTGTAAGATATACATACAAATTAGCTTTATATTCATACATATGCGCCGCTAGATTATAATAAGCTAATATCTGTGTTACAATATGTACGTACAACTTTAACATAAGCTTTACATTCCGTTCTGAACTACCTCGAAAGAAGTGAGTCCTATGAAGACGAAATACCAGATTATTTTTGATGATATAAAAAGCAACATCCTTTCGGGTGCCTACAGTGTGGGGGAGCAGATTCCGACCGAGCTGGCCTTGCAGGAGACTTATAACGTCAGCCGGCAGACGGTGCGCAAGGCGATTCTGGAGCTATCTAATGAGGGTTTTTTGCGCAGCGAAAAGGGCTCGGGCACCTATGTCAGCAGCCAGTTCCGCTCCAAAGCGGCAGGCGGCTCCAGCAAGCGGACGATCGGCGTGATTACTACGTATCTCTCGGATTATATCTTTCCTTCTATTATCCGCGGGATTGAGGGCCGGCTGAATGAGGATAATTATTCGCTGCTGCTGGCCAGCACCAATAATGATGTAGCCCAGGAGAAGAAGGCGCTGGAGATGATGCTGTCCTTCGGGGTCGACGGCCTGATTGTGGAGCCAACCAAGAGTAACCTGTACAACCCCAACATCGCCTACTACCTGTCCTTTAAGGAGCAGGACGTGCCGTTCATCATGATCAATGCGTATTATGAGGAGCTGGAGGTGCCGTTCTTCTGCCTCGATGATGTGCAGTCCAGTTATCTGGCGACCAAAGAGCTGATCTCCAAGGGCCATACCCAGATTGGCATCATTGCTAAAATGGATGACCTGCAGGGCAAATACCGGATGAAGGGCTACATTAAGGCGCTCGGCGAAGCGAAGCTGCGGTTCCATCCCGAGCAGGTATTGTCCTTCGATACCGAGACGAAGCAGGAGCTGTCCGCCAGCCTCAAGACATTCCTGAGCGACAATAGAGACATGCTGACAGCCATCGTCTGCTACAACGATGAAGTTGGGCTGGAAGCCGTAAATGTATGCCGACAGCTGGACATCTCCGTTCCGGGGGAGCTGTCGATCATCGGCCAGGACAATTCCTACATTGCCAAGAACGCCAACATCAAGCTGACGACCCTGACCCACCCTCAGGAGCAGATGGGCCGCGACGCCGCAGAATGGGTGATCAAGAAGCTGCAGGGCAAGAAGGATCTGCGGAACAGCACCTACTATCAGCCGGTGCTGGTGGAGGGGGAGACGGTGCGGGAGTTGGGGTGAGGGTTTGATGTGTGGAGTGTAAAAGGTACCCGGAGGGGTACCTTTTTGGTTGGGCCGTGCAAGCCGGGGGATGGTATAGCCGAAATCAGAGGCACTTTTGACCTTCATTTCGGCTATTTGGCCGTATGAGCCGAAATCGGAGGCACTTTTGCCTCTCCTTTCGGCTATTTGGCCGTATGGGCCAAAATCAGAGGCACTTTTGCCTCTCCTTTCAGCTATTTGGCCTTCCGGGCCGAAATCAGAGGCACTTTTGCCTTTCCTTTCGGCTATTTGGCTGTCTGAGCCGAAATCAGAGGCACTTTTGCCTTTCCTTTCGGCCGTTTGGCCGTCTGGGCCGAAATCAGAGGCACTTTTGCCTCTCCTTTCGGCTATTTGGCCTTCTGAGCCGAAATCAGAGGCCCTTTTGCCTTTCCTTTCGGCCGTTTGGCCTTCTGGGCCGAATTCAGAGGCACTTTTGCCTTTCCTTTCGGCCACCGGCCTCATTCATACAGCCAAATCCCCGCCACCGTCATCACCCCCGGCAGGCTGTCCTCATCCACCGCTGCATTATTGTCGTACCAGCCGCCCAAGGCCATGTTGAGGATCAGATAAAACGGCTGGTCGAACGGCATGCCGGGCTCCAGCCGGCGCTCGGCGAAGCAGTGGCCGTCCACCAGCCAGCGGATGGAGTCGGCGCTCCACTCCAGGCCGTAATCACGGAACTGGTTAATGGTGCCGTCCGCAAGCTCGTAAGTAAACTCCTCGACCACCTTGCTGTCCATATCCTTGCCATAGTGCAGCGTACCGGCAATCTCCCGGGGCAGGCGGCCCTTGGCCTCCAGCATGTCCAGCTCGCCGGACGCCGGCCACGGACCGTAAGCGTAATCCTGCGGCATCAGCCAGATTGCCGGCCACAGGCCCTGGCCGACAGGCAGCTTGGCCCGGATAACCAATTTGCCGTAGCAGAAGGAGAAATGGTTTCTTGTATCAAGGCGGGCCGAGGTGTAGCCGAAGCTCCGCCCGTCCTGCTCTATTTGTTCACGGCATGCCCGAAGGTTCAGCCCTTGCTCATCAAAGTACAGATTATCGGCACGGCCTGTATAAAACTGCTGCTCATTATTGCCCCAGCCCGGATAGACGGGCTTATCATTCAGATCGAGCAGATCATTGCCCGTCCGGATGTTCCAGAGGCTGAGATCGCCTCCGTTCTTTACAAAATCCTGCTCCCACACCAGCCTGCTCATCGCTTGGCACACTCCTCTCATGTAAACACAGCATACTGCATTTCGGAACACGCATATCGGAATCCAAAAAATTGGGATGGCGGCAAAAACGGTGGCCTTTTTTTCCTGCGTCTTTTTTCTTACGATGAAGAGGAAAGGGGGGGACATAAGACATGGTTCGATTCCGGGGGGAACAAATGAAAGCGTTTTTTAGACAGTGGCAGCTGCAAAGCATGGTTATTCCGGGCATTGTCTGGATGGTTATTTTTTGTTATCTTCCGATGTTCTGGCTCGTTATCGCCTTTATGGACTACAGTATCGCGAAGCCCATGCTCGAGTCACCATTTGTCGGGCTGAAGCACTTTGAGGCCTTCGTGAGTGATGACCGGTTCTGGCGCTCAATCCGCAATACGCTGGGGATGAGCAGCATCAAGCTGATCTTAGGCTTTCCGATTCCGATTCTGTTCGCGCTGCTGCTTAATGAAATCCGCAGTTTGCGCTTCAAGCGTACGGTGCAGACCATATCGTATCTGCCGCATTTTATCGCGTGGACGATCTTCGGCGGGATTGCGCTCAACTGGCTCGGCGAAGGCGGGGTGATCAATCAGCTGATGATGGCTATCGGGCTGCAGGACCGCGAAATTCTTTTTAACAGTGATGCCAAATATTTCTGGTGGATTACCTTTTTTACGGATACGCTGAAGGAAACGGGCTGGAGTGCCATTATCTACATTGCGGCCATCTCGGGCATTGATCCCGGATTATATGAAGCTGCGGAGCTTGATGGTGCAGGACGCTGGCAGCGGATGTGGCATATTACCGTACAGAGCATCCGTCCGACGATCGCCATCCTGTTCATTCTCGCGGTGAGCGGTATTCTGGGCAGTAATTTTGAACAGATTTTTATGCTGAAAAACAATATGAACATGAAAATGGCGGAAAGCCTCGACCTGTACATTTATAACATGGGGCTTGTGTCAGGGCGGCATTCCTTCTCCACAGCTGTACTGTTTGCCCGTTCCATCGTGTCGCTGGGGCTGCTGTTCATGGCGAATCAGACATCCAAAAAACTGACCGGGGACAGTATCTTCTAGAAAGGGGGCAGACCGGTGAAAAGACGCACAGGCTTAAGGAGCATCGGCGTATTTGAAGTCTGCAACACCCTGCTGATGCTGGGGGTATGCTTTCTGACGCTGTACCCGATGTGGTTCGTGCTGATTAACTCGCTTAACGCGCCGGAGCAGGCGCTGCTGGGCACCGTCAACTGGTTCCCGGAGCAGCTGTCGCTGGCCAGCTACAGTGTTGTTTTTAATGATAAAACGATGATGAACGGGTTCCTGATTACCACGCTGCGTACCCTAATCGGCTCGGCGGCACATGTGCTGTTCACCGCCATTATCGCCTATGGCCTGAGTAAGACGACGCTGATCGGACGCAAGGTGTACATGAAGGTGGCCCTGGTGACGATGCTGTTCTCAGGCGGACTCATCCCTACGTTTATTCTGATGACGAAGCTGGGGCTGTATGATAACTTCTGGGTGTTCGTCATTCCCGGTATGTACAGCTTTTTCAATATGGTGATCTTTATGAGCTTCTTCCGCACCATTCCTGATAGTCTGGAGGAGTCGGCCAAGGTGGACGGGGCATCGGACTATGGTGTGCTGTTCCGGATTGTACTGCCCAACAGTATGGCTGTAATCGCTACCATCTCGCTGTTCTCGGCCGTCTATCACTGGAATGACTATTATCAGGGTGTTATTTATATCCGTTCACAGGACATTCTACCGCTGCAGACGATCCTGTACAAAATCATTGCCGAAAACTCCATGTCGTTCATGCAGCAGCAGGCGATGGCCCAGTTCGGGGCAAGGCTGCCCGGCAACTCGATCAAGTTCGCCTCCATGATGGTAGCCACACTGCCGATCCTGCTGTTCTACCCCTTCATTCAGCGTTATCTGGTCAAAGGGGTTATGATCGGCGCAATCAAGGGATAACCAAACCGAAAGGATGATTTTCTAATGAAGCGTAACTCCGTTAAAAGAAGTCTGACCCTGCTGCTGACGGCAATGCTCTCGCTGTCCCTGGCCGCCTGCAGCGGCAATTCCGCCAATAACGAAAGCGCACCGACGGCGGCACCTCCGGCTGACGCTACTGCTGCACCGCAGGAAGAAGCCACACTGAATCCCGATGAGCCGGCATGGAAGCTGGACACCAGCCCGATTGACCTGACCTGGTTCGTCGGAGCCAACTGGTACGCCCATTCCTGGGGGGAGAGTCTGACCTCGAAATACGTTACGGAAAAAACCGGCGTCAACGTCAAGCTTGAAGTGCCTTCCGGTGAAGCGAATGAGCATATCACCCTGATGATGACCTCCGGCCAGTTGCCTGACCTCATCTCCATGGGCTCCTGGGAAACCGCTGTTAAAAAGCTCTGGGAAGGCGATCACGTCTTCGCCCTGAATGAGCTGGCCGACCAGTACGATCCTTATTTCTACAAAGTAGCCGGCGACGGCACGCTGAAATGGTACCGCCAGGAGAACGGCAACACCTACGGGGTACCCAATGACTCCTACAGCCCGAATCTGATGCATGAGACCGGCATGACAGCGGCCAATCAGACCTTCCTGGTGCGGAAGGACCTGTATGAGGAAATGGGCAGCCCGGACCTCAGCACACCGGAAGGCTTCCTTGGCGCATTACAGCTGCTGAAGGATAAGTATCCTGAATATAAGGGACAGCCGATGAGCCCGTTTTTTGCCCAGGGGAATGTGCCTTACGGGATGACTGAATATCTGCAGAATCTGCTCGCCGTCCCGCATGAAAAAGACGGCAAGGTATATGACCGTGTTACCGATCCTGAATACCTCACCTGGCTGAAAACCTTCCGCACCGCTTATGAGCGCGGACTGATCAATGTCGACTTCCTCGTGGATTCCGATACACAGGTGGAGGAGAAAACGAACAACGCCCGCTATTTCATGATGATCCGTGAATGGACCGGTATGACAGCGGTGAATCCGCTGCTGGCTGCAAGCGCCAACCCGGATTCCTACTATATCGCTGTAGACGGCCCGCAGAACAGCAAAGGCGACAGCGCCAAGCTGTTCCCCGGCAACATGGACGGCTGGATGGTCACGATGATCAGCAAATCGACCAAAAACCCGGAGCGGGCGATCCGCTTCCTCAGCTATCTCGCCAGCGAAGAGGGGCAGCAGGATCTGTTCCTCGGCAAGGAAGGCGAAACATGGGAGACTGTGGACGGCAAGCCTCAGCTGAAGGCGGATATGGTGAACCTGATTGCAAGTGATATCGAAACACTGGAGAAGCAATACGGTGTGCTGGATACGTACTGGATGATGCGTAACCCGGTTATCGTGAACCAGTGGAGACCGGAGAAGGCACCGGTAATCAAACAGATGGAGGACTTTGCTAATAGCCAGGCTGATATTGACAGCGGCATTTATAAAGGCCTAGACCCGCTGGGCGATTCCGAGGTTGCGGTAGCCTGGTCACGGATCTCGCAGAACTGGGAAGAAGTGCTGCCGGAGCTGATTACAGCCAAGGATGAGGCTGCTTTTGACAAGGTGTTTGCAAGCTTCCTGGAGCGCCGTGACGATTACGGCTTCCAGCAGGTCGTGGAATTCCGCCAGGCCGGGCTGGATGCGCGGAAGACCAAAATGGCGAATTAATTGATAGAGATACCGGCTGCCCGAGGGCGGCCGGTATTGCCTGCTTATGCAGAGCTTTTTGTAGCGCCTGTTATTGTGCTTCCTTTGTATAGGTGCATTTTGCTGATTACCTGCCTGTATTTTTGTAATACATGGTATATTACAAATATAGGGAGGTATGGGAATGAAGGCCGTACAAACAACAATAAAGAAGCTTTACCGCAATTCACGGATCTCGCAGAAGCTGTTTCTGGCCTTCAGCCTGATGATTGCGATCCCGGCCATTGTGATATCCTTTTTGTTCATCCGCACACAGGAAGCCCAGCTGTATAAGGATGCCATGGCCGAGGGCAGCAGTCATGTGTCCCGCCTGGAGGGGCAGCTGCGCAGCCGGCTGACGATGCTTGAGAACGCTTCCTCAACTGCGCTGACGCAGAAAGGCTTCGTAGATTTCATCCACTCTGACATGCAGGCTGACGGTCTGCAGCTGGTAAAGTTCCGGCAGAACCAGTATGAGCAGATGCATAATATCATCCAAAGCTACGATCTGGTCAGCCAGCTCAGCTTCTATGTCGATAACCCCGGCCTGCACGAAATATGGCCGGAAATCTACCGCTATGACCGGTTCTGGCCTCAGGATTACTGGATAACGCTGCGCGAGGAGAACGGGGCGGCGTTCCGCCTATTTTCCCTGCAGGAGGGAGAACACACTTTATCTTACTATAGGCTGGTCCGGCTTCAGGGCAAGCAGAATGAGCGGCCGACCATTATGGAAATCCGGGCCCGGCACAGCGCGATTTTCAGCGATTTACTGGAGGAGAGGGACGGCAGCTTTTTCTCCGTCGTTATGGATGGAAGCCAGCCTTCCCGCAGCGTATATAATGCCGTGCATGCGTCGGCTCTCGTCGCAGACGGGCAACTGGACGATATCCTTACCCGCGTCCACAGCCGGCTGGATGTGCTGCAGCATGATGAACCCGTTCAGATCACTTCCGGCGATCAGACTTACTATGCATTGTACCGGTACATCGCACCGCTGGATGCCTATATTGTGGACATTGCCTCCCATCAGGAGCTGATGAAGGGGCCGCGGAACTGGTATTTTCTTGTGGTGGCTATTACGCTATGCGTCCTGCTGATGATGATGGTCATGATCTCCTATATGACCCGGCGGATCTTCCGCCGGCTGGAGATGGTGCTGGCCTCTATGCGCAAGGTGCGTCAGGGCCAGTTGGATGCCAAGATTCATACCGGACTCAGCGATAGTGATTCCGGTGATGAAATTGATTATGTCGCTGTCAGCTATAACAGCATGCTGGACGAAATCCAGCGGCTGATGACCCAGGTGGTTGATAAGCAGCTGATCGCCAAGAATGCGCAGCTCCATTCGCTGCATTCGCAGATCAACTCCCACTTCCTGTACAACGCGCTGGAATCGATCCGGATGCGCGCGGAGGTAGAACGGCAGCCGGCCATCGCCGGAGCGCTGGTATCGCTGGGCTCACTGCTGCGCTACAGCATGCAGTGGCGCGGGGACACTGTCAGCCTGGGCGATGAGCTGGCCAATATTCACAGCTACATCCGCTTCATTAACTTTATGGAGGGAAGCAGCTTCGAGCTGCGGGCCGAGCTTCTGCCTGAGGTACTGCGCTACCCGATCCCCAAAATGTGCATGCAGCCCATTGTCGAGAACGCCGTACATCATGCGGCGCAGCCGGGAGGGGGCGTAGCCATTGAAATGAACGTAAGCGTGGAGAACAGCTTCATGCTGCTGATTGAGATCCGTGACAACGGCACCGGCATGGATCCGCAGACGCTCAGCCGCCTGCAGGAGGAGATGGCCGATGAGTCCGACCGGCCGATTGTCGCCAGCCGTAACGGGCTGGGGCTGGCGAATGTGCATAAACGGCTGCAGCTGCATTACGGCAAAGGCAGCGGGCTTTCGATTGAAAGTGTACAGGATGCCTACACCAGTGTCACCATACGTTTGCCTTGGGAGCAAGTCAATCTGGGAGGATGGTAGAAGCTAATGAACCTGCTGATTGTGGACGACCAGAAGCATATCCGCGACGGGCTGCAGGCGATGGTGAGCCAGTTCCCGCAGCAGCCGGACAGTATCTATAGCGCAGCCAACGGCATTGAAGCGCTGCAGCTGCTCCGCCAGTACAGCATCCAGCTTGTCATTACCGACATCCGCATGCCCGATATGGATGGTCTTGAGCTGATGGCCCGGACCCGGGAAGAGCAGCTGACCGTCGATTACCTGATTATCAGCGGCTACGGCGATTTTGCTTATGCCCAGAAGGCGATCGGCCTGGGAGCAAAGGGTTACCTGCTCAAGCCTGTGAACCGCGAGGACCTGCAGGCCTCGGTGGAGCATGTATGGCAGGAGATCATGACCCGGCAGGCGCTGTCCCGCGATAGGGAGCAGCTCTCCCGGATGGCCCGGGAGACGGACCGCAAGGAGCTGAGCCTGTACATGCAGGGCTCGGCCTACGACGAAGCGTGGACTTTCGGGACGGAGCAGCAGCATCCGGAGCTGTGGGCCAGCTACCGGCTGTGCCTGCTCAGCGAGGAGCGGCGGATCAACCAGCCGGGCGCGAGCAGCGCCCACAGCATGGAGTCGCTTGCCTACAGCGTGTACGGCAGCGAGGGCTGCCTCTGCCTGCAGCGCCGCCCGCATCTGATTCTGGCGGTGGACGCCGCCGCAGATACGGGGAAGCTGCCCGAGGCGCTTAAGGCTGCGCAGATCACGGCGGCAGCAGCCATAACCGGGCCGCAGCAGGGCTTAAAGGCGCTGCCCGCTGCCTACACCGAGGTGCAGGAGCTGCATAAGCACAGCTATCTTTTTCCTGAGCTGCGCTGCATTCTGCCGGAGAAAACGGCCGGGCTGGTGCAGCAGTGGCAGCTCCCCCATGAGGAGCTGTACGCCCTGTTCCGGTTCATCGGAGCGGATAGCGGCAGCCGGATCGCCGAAGGCATCTCTATGCTTTTTCATAAAAATGTACTGCAGCGCTATCACATCGGCTATACGGAACGGCTGTGCCGGGCGGTAGTGCAGATGCTGGAGGAGTACGAATGGGTGATCCGCCCCTACATGGGCGAGGCTGCGCTGGATCTCGATCCGCTGCGCAACCTCTATGATCATCCGGGTATCCGCGAATATATTCAGGCGCTCCAGCAGCAGATGCTGCGTCTGAGCCAGTTCTATCACGAATTCAAGTGCAGCTACCGCAACTCCCAGGACCTGAACGAGGCGATCCGCTTCATCCACGAGAATTACCACAAGCCGCTGGATCTTGCGATGGTGTCCAACCATGTGTCGCTGAACTATGCTTACTTCTCCAACCTGTTCAAGAAAAACGTCGGCAAGGGCTTCGCGGAATACCTGCGCGATGTGAGACTGGATAAGGCGCGCCGTCTCCTGGCCGAAACGGAGTACAAAATCGTTGAAATTACGCCGCTGGTCGGCTACGAAAGCTACAAAAGCTTCACCCGCGCCTTCCGCGAGGTCATGGGCATGCAGCCCACGGAGTACCGGCAGATGGTGCGGCGCAAGCAGGGGTAGCGCACGGTTTGCGCAGAAAAAAAGGCCTTAATCCAGCGAAATGCTGGGCTAAGGCCATCTTTTTTTATACAGACTGGGTCTGCCAATATTGCTTGGCAATCCGCTGCCCTTGATTGATCTTCGCCCATTGCTCGACTTCCGTCAGCTCATTACCGCCGTCGCAGGAGGCAAATCCGCACTGATGGGAGAGGAACAGCCGGTCTTTATCAATAATCGCCGATGCTTCATTCAATAGTCTGACTACGCGCTCTTCATCATCCAGTGTACTCGTCTTGGAGGACAGCAGGCCGAGTACAATCTCGGTGTCCGGGCGATCCTTGAAGACAGCGAGAGCTTCAAGCGAACCCGCACGCTCATCATCCCACTCCAGGAAAAAGCGGTCATACTTCAGCTGCTTCAGGAACAGGTTGGCAATCTTAACGTACGAGCCCCCGCCCATGTTACGGGAATCATAATTGCCGCGGCAGTTGTGCGTCCACACCTTAAGGCCCAGACTATGGCCGTAATCAATCACGGTGTTGTTAATATCAATGAATTCAGTAGCAAGCGCCTGTACTTCCTCCTGATTGATATTTTCGCCGGTATACGGGGAGTTCGGGTTATCGTCTGCAAAAAGCTCCCACAGGCAGTCGTCGAACTGAATAATTTTGCCGCCTGTAGCCGCAAATTCGCCTACAAATTCCTTATAGGCCTTAACGAGGCCATCCTTCAGTTCCTGTCTGTTCTTGTAAACGGCATCCTTGCCGCCAATGTTGTCAGACCAAGACAGCTCTCCGAAAATATGCGACGGGGATGGAACACACAGCTTCGTCTCACGGTCACCGGCATGCTCCTGGAATTCCTTGAATATTTTGATAAAATGATGATTCTTCCCGCTCAGCCCGCCTGTAATCCTCAGGCCGATATCCTTGCGTGTCTCATATTTAGAAGTGCCGTCTGTATCCCGGAAAAAGTACCCGTGATCCGCGATATAACGCTCAACTCCTTCAAAGCCCCAGACAAAATCCAGATGCCACATCGACTTGGAATACTCACCGTCCGTGATTACCGACAGACCGTGCTCGATTTCCTTGTTCACTACATCCTTAATCGCTGTAGCCTCACAGCTCTCATAGCCCGCAAAATCCTGATAAAACGGATAGCTGATATCATCGCGGTGCTCAATCTGTGTTTTATATTTTAACAGTTCAGACGGCCGCAGCAGGCTGCCTACAATTTGAAATTTATTACACATGATAAAAACCTCCTCATTTATGCTCGCATCAAGTTCTTCGTGCTGTGATTGTAGCATGCGGCTGAGGCCGGCCGATAACACCTAAATGTCATATCTGGTTATAGCGAGGGGCTATAGCTCCTTTATACAGATTGAACTAGTTTTTCTATGTTGGGATTAAATGTGACTCCAGAGAATGTTTGGACTTCCGGCCGCTGTTGTCTGCAGATTTCTTGATTAGAACCGCTACTCGCGGTTGAAATCCGCAGACAAAGGCGGACGCTCCCGCTCCTCCAGTTCCAAAATTCCCCTCCGCCACTTTTCCCATACTATACTTTTTATGTTCAATCTATATAAAACCAAAATATTGGGCCGTTATATAAAATTCTGCACCTTTTACCAGTCCAGCCCATTCGCTAGAATGAAGATGTACTATATTGTAAGCGGTTTCCATAATGCCAGACTATTCTAAAGGAGGGCAAGTATGAAACGAATGTATAAGGCTGAGCCCCGGTTCTCGCGCAAGGTATGGAGTCTATTTCTCGCACTCGTAATGTTATCGGGCATTGGGCTGCTGCCGGCTTCTAAGGTTCAGGCGGCAGCGACTACGGTATCGTCCATGGCTTATTTCTCGGCGGCAGACGGGCCGGTCATCTCCAAATCGGGTGTGGGACAAGCCAGCTACGGGTTTGTTATGCCAATATTCAATGGCGGAGCAGCAACCTGGAACGATGTATCCGGCGATGTCGGTGTCAAAGTGAAGAAAAATGGCAACTGGGTAGACATCGACAGCGCAGGCGGCTTCGTCTATAACCAGAACTGGGGGCACTGGAGCGACAGCGGTGCGAACGGCTACTGGTTCACTCTCAGCGCAACCACTGAAATTCAGCTCTACTCCAAAGCCAACAGCAGCGTTACACTGAATTACACACTGGCGTTCCAGAACGTCAACACGGCGACCATTACGTCGATGGCTGCCACACAGGGGCCGGCGCTTACTGCAGGCTTTACCGGAAGTGCGGGCTTTACGTATCCGGTGTTCAACAATGATCCGAATCTCATCTATGCCGCTGTAGCCCAGGATCTGAAGCTGTCCGTCAAGCCGGTCAGCAGCAGCCAGTGGGTTAACATCGACAACAATGCGGCCAGCGGCTGGATCTACGACAGCAACTTCGGCCAGTTCACTGAAGGAGGCGGCGGCTACTGGTTCACCGTAACGGAATCCATCAACGTGAAGCTGGAATCCAAAACCTCCGGGGCCAGCCTGGTCTACACCATTACCTTCAATCAGCCTGTCCGTAATTCCTATGTACTGTCCGCTTACGACAATAATACGACTTACACCGCCGACAACAGCGGCTCCATCGGCTTCCCGCTCCCCAAAATTGACGGAGGCGCGCCAATTGGCAGCGAGCTGGGCAAGTTCGTCTATCAGATTAAAAAAGCCGGTGTATGGGTCGATCTCAGCAGCTCCGCCCAGAGCGGCTTTGTCTATGCAGGCAACGGATACAATAACATGTCCGCCGCCAACCAGTGGGGCTACTGGGCTGACTATATCTACGGCCTGTGGTTCCAGCCCATCCAGGAGAACATGGAAATCCGCATCGGCTATCCGCTGAATGGACAGACCGGCGGCAATGTCGGCAGCAACTATGTCTATTACAACTTTATCGGCAATCCTAACGCTCCCCGTCCGGATGAATCTGACCAGGAGGACATCGCTATCGGTACGCCAAGCGACCCGGCCATCGCCGGCATGAACCTCATCTGGCAGGATGAATTCAGCGGCACCGCCCTTGATACAAGCAAATGGAATTACGAGACCGGCTATTACATCAGCAATGACGTTAACAGCTGGGGCTGGGGCAACGCCGAGCTGCAGCATTATACGGGCAGCACGCAGAACGTGTTCGTCTCCGGCGGCCAGCTGAATATCCGCGCCTTGAACGACCACCGTTCGTTCCCGCAGGACCCTAACCGGTATGCGGAATATTCCTCCGGCAAAATCAACACCAAAGATAACCTGTCCCTCCAGTACGGCCGGGTAGATATCCGCGCCAAGCTGCCTACCGGAGACGGTATCTGGCCGGCGCTCTGGATGCTGCCTGAAGATGCCGCCTACGGCGCCTGGGCTGCTTCCGGTGAAATTGACATTATGGAAGCCAAGGGACGGCTTCCAGGTACAACCAGCGGCGCGATCCACTTTGGCGGCCAGTGGCCGGTAAACCGGTATATTGCAGGAGAGTATCATTTCCCGCAAGGGCAGACGTTCGCGAACGATTACCACGTCTATACAATGGTATGGGAAGAGGACAACATGAAATGGTATGTGGACGGCCAGTTCTTCTTCAAGGTCACCCGCGAGCAGTGGTATTCGGTAGCCGCACCGAACAATCCGAATGCACCATTCGACCAGCCGTTCTACCTGATCATGAACCTGGCCGTCGGCGGGCATTTTGACGGCGGACGTACGCCGGCAGCATCCGATATTCCGGCTACAATGCAAGTGGATTACGTACGTGTGTATAAGGAAGGCACCGGCGGTAATCCGGGTAACCCCGGCAACGTTGCGGTCAGCGGAGTCACGGTGACACCGGCCTCCTCGCAGATTGAAGTCGGGCAGAACGTTCAGTTATCGGCTAATGTTGCACCTTCAAATGCTACCAACAAAGCAGTCAGCTGGTCCGTCTCCAACCCGGCGGTTGCTTCCGTTAATGCCAGCGGCAGCGTAACCGGACTTGCGGCGGGCACCGTTACAGTAACCGCCACAACCGCAGACGGCGGCAAAACCGCCTCCAGCACCATCACCGTCGTAACTCCGCCGCCCGTAACCGTCGTCATCGGCGACAGCGTGCGCGGCCTGAAAAAGACCGGCAACAACCTGCAATTCTACGTCAACGGCGCAACCTTTGCCGATCTGCATTACAAAATCAACGGCGGCGGCCAGCTTAATGTAGCCATGACCTCCACCGGCAACGGCAACTTCACCTACCCTGTGCTGAACCTGCAGCAGGGCGACACGGTAGAGTACTTCTTCACCTACAACCCGGGTCAGGGAGCACTCGACTCCCCTTGGCAGACTTATGTGCATGGGGTGACGCAGGGGGTGCCACAGTAAGGTCCGCGGCTTCGGGCAACAAACTGCTGTAAGGCTAAAAGGACCTCAATTCCGCTCTACAGCGGGGATTGAGGCCCTTTTTTCTAATGCTCAATATTCTATTCGCCTTCGCCGTTAGGCTCTCCAGCAGAACGTTTAAGGTCTAAGGCTCATGATTTTTAACCGCCCGTTTTTGACAGCCGCCCAATACACAGCTCCATCATAATATACCGGACGCTCAAATGAGTTGAGCGGTTGTCCGCCTAGCGAGGTTGCAGGGGTGATCACTGTTCCATCTTCAGATAACACCATGTAGAAGGTATCCTCATCGGTAGACCATAATATAACAATGCGGTCATTAGCTGATACAACCTGCGGGGCAATAACATCTGTATCGTTATAATTAGTAAGCCAGTGCACACCGTAGTCCGTTACACTTTCGAGCGGTGAATTATCCCTGTCATTAATATCTGTTGAAAGAGCACCGCTGCGAACTTCTCCACCTATGAACATAGAAGCAGAGACCTGATCTGCTTGCGGGTCAAATAGTTGTACAAATAAATTTTGTTTCTCACTCTTTGCCTTTTCGCTTATTGACTTAGCAGATGCGCCAACCAAAGCGACACCTTTACTTGTCTCTGCAAGCCCTCCAAGCTGGGCAAACGTTGTATTCACTATATACATATCATAGTTTGAATTTGCTTCAAGATAGAAATGGAACAGTATTTCTGAGTCATCGCCATATTTTCCGGAGCTATTATTAACTCTGAACCCGCGGGCGTACGCATCACCATGACTGGCAAACAGAAAACCCGATGATTTCTTGCTGTAAATCAGGCTTTGGTTAAAAGAATGTCCGCTATAGGTATCATTAGGCAATGAATATGCCGACATATCGGCTATCTTTACAGCAATGACATTATCACTCTGATGCCCGTCGTATCTCTCTTTGGAATGATAATTGACCAATATGCCATCTGATATAACAGATACGGAGTTGCCGCTATCAAAAGGAATCTTCGTTTTTGCTGAATCCGCATCGCGCCATGGTGTGGATTTTCCTACAAACCCGGTTGTTTTCAGCTCTTGTCCTTCTGGCGAATATTTTGAAATAAAGACCGTTTCAATTGCAGCATTTTGTGTATCATTTGCTTTTCCCCAAACGACATAAAAGTTACCGTCGTCATCTGAAATAACGTCCCCCAGAATAGGATACTTCACTCCTAAGGTTAACGTTTTGCCGGGAGTGGTTATCTTAAGCTGATTATTATCGGTATAGGCGTAAGCAAGACCCTCCCCTTTATAGGAAAATTGATGGACTGAGGAAATTTGTGCCCAATTAGCTACTCCATACGCTTGTGTATTCTTCAGATCATCCACGATAATAGCGCCCTCTTGTTCAATGGAAAGGATCTGCTTAGCTGCGTTCCAGGTTACTTCATACCCCAGATTCTCAACTACTGCACGTATGGGCAATAATGTACGTCCGTTATAAATCTGTGGCGGAACATCCAATTGCACCGGAGCTCCTCCGCTCACTTGCATTAGCTGGCTGTCAATTTGTAAGCTTAGCGTTTTATTACCTTTAATTACAGTCGTAGTCTGGGTACTTACATCCCACTTGATGGTTGCGCCGATCTTCTCACAAACCGCACGAATGGGAACCAGGGTCCGGCCTTCAAAAATAACAGGGGGCTGATCAAATTGGACTGATTCCCCTTCAACGTTGACCTTTATACCCTTACTGTCCGCAAATGCGGTTGTACTTATCGCCGGCAAACATAACGATAATCCTAATAATAACGCCAGACACTTCTTCAAATCCTTCAGCCTCCAATATTTAAGTTAAACCTATTTTTTAATTCCCGATAACCCATTCTCCTTCGCCCTTTGGCTCCTCGAAGCCGTTAAGAAAGGTATTTAACAGCTCCTCCGTAATCGTAAAAGCAGCATTTGCATCAAAGCGCTCACTCCGTACCTTCAGCCGCCTCCGCAGCTCCTCCGGGTGCACCTTCAGGTAGATCAGCTTCCACCGGCCCCCCGCCTCTTCAATCAGCCTCTTATACCTGTCTCTTTCCGCCCTGTTCCAGAAGCTGGAGTCCACCACAGCCGGCTTGTGCTCTTTAATGCAGTTTACAATCTGGTTATGCAGACTGAGATGCGCCTCATTCAGATACTCCCGGTACTTTTCCACAGGATAATCAATCCCATAACGTCCATGGACCGCCCACACCTCTTCATCAATAGACAGGCGCGTGAAGCCGTACGGCTCTATTTGCTGCGAAAAGGTCGTTTTACCTGAGCCCGCAATCCCGCACATCAGCACAATAAGTGGCTTGTCAGAATCGTTGTCTGGGCCGAGCAGCTGCTCTAGGTCTGCTTTTTGTAACATTGTGTGTTCCTCCTTATCTGGCAGTAAGCTTGTTAGCCATGTTTCGTATCTCCGTACTTAGTCTTGGATTGGCAGGATACACCTCTTCAATAAACTCTAAAATGCATAGTGCCGATTCCGGTACACGATCATATCCCTGCAGCATACCGCCAAGCTTTTCGGCAAAACCGGGGTACCTCTTCTCTAAACGGCGCTCATTCCCGAAGGGATCGGGAAAATAATCCACCTCAGGCTCCAGCAGATGAAGCACCGACAAAATCCGGTCGATCGCATGCCCCTGAATAAACCGCGCAGCCGACAGACGCTCTCCCCTGGCATACCGGCCCAGCCCCACATACAGATTGGTCAACGCTTCGTTCAGCGGAAAGTCCAGGGAATTACACTTTTGACTCGGCAGCGGTCTGCGCGGTTTGGCTATGGCCGTGTTGCTGTACAGCGGAGCCTTCCACACCACCCGGCCCTCCGTATAGGAGGCATCCGTCAGCTCCCGCTCCTCAAATATCGCGTATTCGCCGTAAATCCCATCCTCGAACAGGATTTTGCAGCCCGCATCAGAGTTTTGAAAAGCATACGCAAGCGGGTACGTCTCCTCCAGCCAATCCAGGTGGTCAATATATCTGTCCTTCTGCCCTGCTTCCACAATAACAAAAAAATCCAAATCTGAATACTCATCCATCCGCTCCAGCTCCACCCCCACCGACCCCACACCCAGCAGCAATAGCGCCCCACCCTTACG